>JAWAZC010000001.1:0-236032 GCA_038817995.1 Bathyarchaeia archaeon
GAAATACCGCGTGCAGCCCGGCGACCTATACCGAACAATCGAAAGCGCCAAGTGGCTTTTGTACGCCACCCACGAATTGGCAATGCTATTCAATAACAAGGAAATACCACCCCTAGCCAGCGAACTAATGGAGAGAGTGGAAAAAGGCGTAAAGAAAGAGCTTCTTCCAATAGTCCGCCTAGAAGGCGTAGGCAGAGTGCGAGGCCGCATACTATACAACGCCGGATACAAAACAATAGAGGACCTAAAACACGCTCAAATCGAAGACTTGATGAACCTTCCGCTGATCGGGCCGAAGCTGGCGAAGAAGATTAAGGAACAGGTGGGCGGCTTCATCAAAAAAGAAGCCTTGGAAAGGCTCGAAAAGGAAGAGGAATGGAAACAGAAGGCTTTAACCGAATATTAATCCGAAAAACATAAAAGTTTTGTAGAAATCTTATATGCAGAGAAAGGCGCTTCGCTAGAATTTGCCAACTCTTCTTTTGAAGGGTAGGTGAATTTTGAGGGTTGCGTTTTTCTCAACAAAACTTGAA
This sequence comes from Bathyarchaeia archaeon, assembly GCA_038817995.1. Taxonomy (GTDB): domain Archaea; phylum Thermoproteota; class Bathyarchaeia; order Bathyarchaeales; family Bathycorpusculaceae; genus DRVP01. The sequence goes on from JAWAZC010000001.1 coordinate 534, forward strand.
GAGGGAGGAGATGGAAATGAAAAATGTTGGAAAATTGTGGCTCATAATGTTGCTTATGCTTGTTTCCACATTATTTTACGCCTTTAAAACGCCCAATGTGGAGGCAGGTGGAACCATATATATTCGAGTCGACGGATCCATTGACCCGCCCACCGCAAACATAGCTAAAGACGAGTTTAACGTCACTTACACTTTTACTGGCAACAACTACGACACCATAGTCATAGAGCGAAACAACATAATCCTTAATGGTGCAGGGTTTATACTCCAAGTAGCAAGTGCGGATGGAATACGCCTATCAAATCGGAGCAACGTGACAATAAAGAATTTGAACATAGATGCAGGTGCCTCATCATATGGCATTTACCTAAGCTATTCATCAAACATCACCATATCCAACTGCACCGTCTACCTTTCAAGCACAGGCATAAGTGTTGACCACTCGTCATATAATGAGATTCATGGGAATAGAATAGAGCGAAACGGCATCGGAATCGACGTAACAGGTTTGAATTATGCTCATCATAATTTAATACATAACAACACAGTAGCGTCAAACAGAAATGACGGAATCACTTTAGGCGATTCACGCAACAGCGTATATTGGAACAACATAACCGATAATGCAAAAGGAATTTCAGTTATAGGTAATTTTCACAACGTTTATGAAAACAACGTGACACGGAACAAGCGTGCAAATGGAATAGGCGTCTCCGTCGCTTCTGCAGGTGGAGGCTGCAATGTGTCTTATAACTACGTAGCCGAAAACGAGATAGGTTTCTTTCTCCAGCCTGCAAGCCAACAAGACTTTGCACCTAACACTTTGAAAGGCAACGTAATTGCAAACAATAGTCTCCTAAACTTCGGAATCTTAAACTATGGCTGGGCAGGGAATACGGCGGCAGAGCTATACAATGACGTAGACGTTTCAAACACTGTTAATGGGAAACCAATTTATTACTGGATTAATAGAGAAAACGATACTGTTCCTTCAGATGCAGGATTTGTGGCTATCATAAACTGCAAAAACATAACTGTGGAAAATCTAAATTTGGAAAGAAATCTTGAAGGAGTCTTGCTAGCATTCTCAAACGACTGCACTATTTCAGAAAACAACGTTACTAACAATGGAGAACAACTAATTTGGGGAGGTGGCGGCATCGTGCTCTACCATTCATCAAACAATCTTATCCGTAAGAACAATGTAGTAACGGATCATTGGACTGGAGACGGAATCAGACTTGAAACATCTTCAAATAACATGGTCTCAGAAAACAACATCACGGAAACCCATGTTGGCGTCTACATGTATTATAGCGATTTTAACAACGTTTCTAACAACTTTCTTAGAAAAAATGGTAAACGAGGAATCAGCTTAGAATACTCATCAAACAACACGGTATATGGCAATGAAGTATTAGGTTCAGGCGAATACGGCGTATACCTCGGAGCACAATACAACGACATTTTAGAAAACAACATAACCGCTTACAAATACGGTCTTTATGTAACAGGTTCACGCAACACAATTGCCGAAAACAACATTATGGAAAACTGGGAAAAAGGAATTTTTGCAGGCGGTTCGAAAAATACCTTTTTCGAAAACAGCATAATAAACAACAATAACGGAGTTTACCTTTACGGCCAAAACAACCTGTTCTTCCACAACAACTTCGCGGACAACACAAAACATGTAAGCTATCAATCGATTAGCATCGGCAACTCTTGGAATAGCAGCTTTCATAGTGGCGGAAACTACTGGAGCGGGTATGAGGAAAAATATCCCAACGCGACGGAACTCGACGGTTCCGGCTTATGGAACACACAGTACGTCATAAACTCTAAAAACATTGATTATTTTCCGCTTATGGTGCCGACAAAACCCATAACGAGAAGGTTCACGGCTTACAGCAACATAAATGTGGAAGTGTCCAGTAACTCCTCCATCTCGCAGTTTCAGTTCAACATAAACGCCAAGTCAATAAGCTTTAACATAACTGGGCCTGCGGGAACGAGAGGCTTCTGCGACATAACCGTCCCGCTAAATCTTCTTTGGGGAGACTTCACCCTACACATGGACAGAATTCAACTAATAGAGGGTGTCAACTACACGAAGACTTGTAATGAAGCCCAATGCATTTTTCACGTAACATACGCCCATAGCACACATGAAATTGAAATATTCGGAACAGAAGTCATTCCAGAACTTTCGGGCTTGGCAGCGATGCTGTTTGCGATCACTGCTGTACTAGCTACATTAGCTACAACCAAAACAAGAAAGGGCATCAACAGAATCAAAGGCTTCCATTCGCCGTTTCAAGTCTAAACGGTATTGGACGACGCGTGTAGATTCTAGAGTCCAAAACTATTAAGTCGGCTAAATCGTCCACGCGGTTACTACACGAACGTTTATGTGAACAAAGGTTTCGTGTCAAGAAAACTGCACAAAAAGAAACACGACCATCGTCGTCACAGCAACCAAGTCTATCAGTTCTGATTCTAATTCGAACGATTATTCCAACTTTTAAGCAAAGATGATATCTTTCCTTGCCTGTTTAGCGTCTATGGTTTTCAATAACGTTGTCAACGGTTCTCATATTTCCGAGATAAAGAGAAAATTTGTTGAACGAATTGTAGCAGATTTTTTGGATATCATAATCATGGCTCAGTTCATAGATAGGTCTTTTAGCGGCTATGACGTTTTAGTTTTTATCCAAAAACAGTTTAATTTGCTTTTAAGCCCCGGAACGGTGTATTCAAAATTATACTCGATGGAACGGGAAGGCTTGGTTAAACTTGTAGCTAAAAGAGGAAGGAAGAGAATTTATAGAGTTACTGATCTAGGAAAACTTACTGTTGAAGTTACGACATCAGCTGATGAAATAAAAGCTTTCTTCGCAAGAATATTTGAGCAACGATGAATTACACAACGTAGTATTTGACGACTTTGCTTAGGCTTTTGGGCACCTCGTAAGCTTCCATAAACCTTTTTATGGTGTGGATTAGTGCGGGTTGGGCGCGGACGATGTCCGTAAACGTGACAAGCCCAACGAGTTTGCCGTTTTCAACTACTGGAAGCTTTTTGATTTTGTGTTTAAACATGAGTTCTATAGCGGCTTCAAGGTCTGCGTCCGGATTTATGGTTATGGGTGGCTTGGACATAACTTCTTTTACAGGGGTTTTGTCTGGGTTTCTGCCTTCGTCCACAACTCGTTTAAGCACGTCTCTTTCGGTTAGGATGCCGACCACGCGGCCAGCTTCAACCACAATTAGGCAGCCTATTTCAAAGTCGTTCATAGCTCGCACAGCGCGTCTAACGCTAACGTTTGGTTCGACTGTGACAACGTCTGTTATCATGACGTCTTTAACGAGTAACAATTCAGCGTTTCCTCAAAGTTTTTATAACTGTCTGGTTTTAAAGGTTTTCACGGTCAGTGTTTGCTACGCTTCTCCAGCACAGTCTTCAATTGTTTTTTCCAGCGCTTCTAAGGGCTCGCACCCTTCTTGAAAAACAAGTTGGTAAAGCCTTGCATAGTGGAGTTTAACTTCAACGTAATACTCTTTTATACATTCCCATGGGGGCTCTGTCTCTGTTTCAACGTTTATTCCAGGACAACACGTGTCCAAATAAATTGTCTCGTTATTGCTGGGACTGTATGGCATGAAGGGGTAAAGCCTACACCTCATGGGGCGGGCTGGATAGATGCTGCATGAAGTTTTTCCGTCAACACGCTCCAGAAACACGCATTCGCCATGTAGATTGCCACGCAATGTCGGAATAGCCACCATGTCAGCCACGACGGCCACCACATATTTTCCTTTAAGCGTTCTCCAGTCTGCGTTTAAGAAATTCGCTATTCGACGAATGTCGTAGGCGGTGAGCCCAACATTCGGCCCGCTACTACAGCACCGTCCACATCTCAAACAGTTAAAACGAACTTTTTCTCCAAACTTAAGCTTAACATAGTGGAAGCTCATGCTTGACATAGTTGTCAAAATCCGGACGGAAATAAGAATTTTACCTTTAAAATTCAAACCTGTAGGGGATTCCCTCTTTTTCGAGGAGTTCAGCCAACTCCTTTTTCTTTTGCGCAAAGAATTCGTTGGTAATAGCTTGTTCTAGGCCATACCGCTTGTAAACCCAGTCTGCATAGTGATAATTCATTTTGTCTAGTAGAACGTAATCCACTTTGCCAGCAATCTTCTCGACTAAGCCTTCAGCCTTTGGAAGCAGAGGCGCGATCATCACACACGTTTTTATGCCAGCTGAATGCAACTTTTCCAGCGTTTCCAGCCGCTCCGTGATGGAAGGAGTTTTCGGTTCAAAAATCCGTTTAATCGCCTCATCAGCCGTTGTAATTGTTAAGCAAACCTCGACATTTCCACGGCTTTTTAGGAGGTCTATGTCACGTAACACAAGAGTGGATTTAGTTTGTATAGTAACCGGCCAACCTTTCTTCAACAATATTTCAAGGCACTTTCTCGTTAGGTGATATTGCCCTTCCAGAGGTTGATAGGGATCGCAGAGGCCGCTGACCCAAACTTGTCCAACCTTTTTGTGACGAACCTCACGTTGAAGTAGTGTCGGCGCATTGATTTTCACATCTACAAACTCGCCCCAAGGCTCCGTGTGCCCCGTAAACCTCTTGACAAAGCGGGCGTAACAGTATGTGCAGCCGTGTTCACAGCCAATGTAAGGGTTTACAACATAATCTAAAACCTTCGACTTAGATAGGATACTTTTAGCGTAAACTTCCCTGACAATCATCCTTTCCACAACAACAGAAATAAAGGGGGGAGTCTGCGAAAAGCCTTACTCAATTCCCCATTTTTTAGTAATTTTCACTACTAGAAAGATAACGAAGGCCACTATTATGAAGGTTATTATTGATACAAGGAAGTTTCCAATGCCGAAAAGTTGACCTGTCCAGTTTGGATCTAATGGTTTGCCTTCAGCGTCTAGGGCTGTTGGCGGAACAGCAATTTTGAAGGTGGATAAGTTTCCAAGTCCTGGAATTGCCAGCCCTATTAGTGGCATGAGTATGTCCTTGACAAGGGACTGCACAACTTGGCCGACATACATACCCATAATGAAAGCCACGGCGAGTCCTAACACCTTATACTTGGAAATGAAGTCTATAAACTCGTTCCATAGGCCTTTCGGCGGTGGCGGTGGTGGAGGTGGCGGTTTGGGCTCTAACAAGGCTTTTATCTCTTTTAAAACTTGCAGTATTTCCTCATCTTTAGGTTTAGGTTTTGACATCTATTTCACCATTTATTTTTTATCGCTCTGTGGATTTAACACTTGCCCATGGAGAAAGATCGTTTTTCTTTGAGGGTTTTGCTGGTGGCTTTTGTCCTCATGGTGGTTGGTGTACTGCTATTGTTGCATGGTTCGAACATGCTTTTTGAAATGAACCCGTTGGCAATTTTCGTCATGGATTTGGCTGCCATCTTAATCTTTTCAGGCATAATCCTCATGGTTATGGCTGCGACTGGTTTAGTCTCTGTTTAGGGTTGATATTGATTCAGCATTCACAATTCAGATTAGGTAGTGTTCCGAATTCGAGTTTGAATGGAGGTTAAGCGTTGGCACCATTCTCTAAAAAGAAGGTTGCTGGAATAGCTATTGCGCTTGTCATTTTGGTTTTTGTTGCGTTTTTGGCGCTTACCTATCCAAGGATTTTAGTCAGCTTCCCAGTTTCCTTTACCATAGGCGCCAATGTCAAACGCGTGGAGTTTGAAGTGCCATTCCTCCATGAACATGTAAAAGTGGAGGTGCATGTTCAAAGTGGCAACGCTTTGTGGAGGGCTGAAATTCTAGATGATGGAAACGTCGTCTGGAGCCATGCCGCTTCGCAGAGCGGACAAACAACATACTCAAGCGAATGGATAAAACTGTCGGTTGGGCGGTACAATTTTACTTTTGCAACGGTTGGTTTGGGCTCTTTGGAGGCAGAAGTCAAAATAGTGTCTAAGGGTGGGTTCTGGTAGCAGTTTAAGGCTTCTCTTTCAAGAGCCATGAGCCGTCGCAGATAGCCGTATTTAAGCCTTTCAAGCCTTCACGGCAAGTGGCAAACTTCAAACCATATTTTTTGGCTGGTTTCGCAAGGTTCTCCAAAAGCCTAAGCCTCAACTCTTTTGGCAGATAAATGTACCTCCCCAGTTTTTCGCCCTTCTCGAAATAGAGAGGCTTCAGTTTTTCGGCGGTTTTTGGCATGGCTAAGCTTAGCCTCTGCCAGTTGTCCAGTTTAACCTTATAAGTGGAAGCCGTAATGTGACGAACACCTATTTCAGCTAATGCCTTAACCAAGGCTTCTGGATTCTCATTCACGTATGGGATCACCGGGTCTACGCGAACAGCCACCGGTATGCCCTCAGCCAAAAGCCTCTCAGCCGTTTTAAGGCGTTCAGCAGGCGGCGGCGCATAAGGCTCCAAAATTTTGGCCGTTTCCTCATCGTCCGTCGTTATTGTTAAAGCCACCATAGAAGGCACACACTTTAAAAGGTCTATATCCCTCAAAACAATGTTCGACTTAGTTATTATTTGGATTCGGCAATTGCATTCCGCCAAAACTTCGAGGCAACGCCTAGTCAAACCAGTTTCAGCCTCCATTGTTGGATAAGGGTCTGAGGAATTCGAAATGGAAACCAGCTCGCCTTTCAGTTTGGTAGCTTCCCGCTTCAGCTTTGGCAGCAAATCTTTTTTGGGGCGGCACTCGAAAAAGCGTGGAATATAGCTTGTAGCATAGCAATAGACGCATCGGTGGTCGCATCCAGTGTAGGGGTTAAACGTTAACTTAGGCGGGCAAGTGCAAAGCGGTGAACGCCAAGGGTCAAACCACATCAGCAAACTCAAGAGTCGTGTAAACCTCACGGTGTACTATCATAGTTTTTGTGGCCGTTCTTTCTTGTAAAGGTTTTTCTGTGAAAACACTTAAAAATGTGAATTTACATAAAAACTTGTATGGTTAACATAACAGTTTCCATTCCAGAAGAATTGTATAAAAAGATGAAAAAGTATTCAGAGGTTCGATGGAGCGAAGTTGTGCGGAAGGCTTTAGCCGATTATGTCCGACGTCTGGAAATCATGGAGCGGGGCGTTGTCCCTTCTGAAAAGCTCATGGAACTGCTTAGGGAATCCAGCCTCGACTTGAGCGACGTAAGCCTAGAAAAAGCTTTAGAGTTTTACAACAAGGCGAGGGAACTGGAGTGGAAGAGACTCCCGTCTACGACACAAGCGCGCTAATAAACCTACTAAAAAGTGGCAAAAGCGACGCTAAAGGCTTTACAACAATTCTAAACATAATTGAGTTCCCAAAAGCCCTAGAACTCAAAAATTTAGGCATCATATACCCAAACGTTGAAGACTACGACGAAGCCCTAAAAATTTCGATTTCCCTTCTAAAAAAGGGTAAGCCGATACCAGCAGTAGACATTTTGATAGCCGCCGTGTGCCTAAGGAGAGGCTTAACCCTTCTAACAGGAAACGAACATTTTAGGCACATCAAAACCATAAGAAGAGAATTCAAAGTGGAATTAGCTAAGTAGGTTTGAGCCACAGCAAAAGGCAAAGCCTTCTCTCTAGAGGGGAGGGGTAGAGAAAATAAACAGAAAACATCAGCCAAATTCTGGAAAAGCCGGTGGCTATTTACTTCTCCGCAGGCTAGTAACATGGTTTCTGCGGCGGTTTTTCCCTTTTTTGGAATGCGCAGTGAAGTACGCACATCAGAGTGGTTGCACCGATAATTAGCAAGGCTGTCGAGAAGGCTATGGGGTTTGCTGGGTTTCCATAAAGGATTAGGTAAATGCATGCTCCAATAATGTAAGTGACCCCATTCGCCATTCCAACAGCAAAAAACAAAAAGTAGGTGTCTACAGGCTTAAAGGCCCAATACAACAGTCCAGCCTCAATAAACCATGTTGAAAAGAAAAGAATCATTATTTGCATGAATGAGGCGAATGACTCGTACGATATAACTGGCACAAGGTTAAGGACAATAAGCCAATCCATTAACTACGCCTGTATTCTAAAAGGTTGAATTGTACTTTAAACCTTTCTTTTAGCATAGAGGTTTAAACTTTCAAATGCACCAGCGTGCACGCAAATATCTGGAAGAAGGGTGGGGAAAGTAAACAGAGAACGCTGACAAAACCTTGGATAGCGAAAGTATAGGGCTATCAATTTTGTAGTTCTCGGCAGCAACAAAATTGACTTCCAGAAACCCAAAAATATCTGTTTAGAACACTTGGATTTTTAACTTAGGTTGGGGAGAGTTGCGTTTGAAGGGCAAACCCCTCGCCTCAATAGTTTCCGCAGGCCAATCAAAATTCGGAAAGCTTGAAGGCTTGTACGCCCGCGAAATCTTCGCCCAAGCCGTCAAAGAAGCCTATGAACGTTGCCCACGCTTAGACCCTAAAAGGGACATAAAAGCCCTTTTCATCGGGCACATGGGGGAATCCTTTGAACATCAAGGACACACTAGCGCCGCTGTGGCGGACTGGGCTGGACTGCTGCATATTCCGGCAACAAGGGTTGAAGTGGCTTGCAGCTCTTCCGGAGTAGCTCTTAGGACAGCAATATATGCGATAGCTTCAGGCCTATGCGACGTTGTAATGGTTGGCGGTGTTGAGAAAATGACTCACAGAGACACCTCTGAAGTTACGGAGTTTTTGGCCATGGCTTCGGACTTCCCCTTCGAACAGTGGCACGGCTTAACTTTTCCAGGATTGTTCGCCCTAATGGCCACAGCCCACATGCACAAGTATGGCACAACAGAAGTGCAAATGGCTCATGTTGCCGTGAAAAACCATTATAATGGAAGCTTGAATCCAAAAGCGCATATACAAAAGGAAATAACCATTGAACAAGTTTTGTCTTCGCGGGTTATCGCTTGGCCATTAAAGCTTTTTGACTGTTCACCGATAACCGACGGCGCAAGCTGTTTAATCCTTACGAGGCCGGAGATCGCCAAAAAATATACAGATACTCCAGTCCACATAATTGGAACGGGACAGGCAAGCGACACGATAGGATTGTATGAAAGGGAGGATTTCACGTCGCTTAAGGCTGCAAAACTGGCGGCGAAGCAAGCCTACGAAATGGCCGGCGTAAAGCCTGAAGACGTAGACGTAGCTGAGGTACACGACTGCTTCACGATAGCCGAAATAATCGCCTACGAAGATTTAGGCTTCTGCAAGCCCGGCGAAGGCGGACGCCTAGCAGAAAGCGGCGAAACATCCCTCAAGGGCAGAATACCTGTAAACACGGGTGGAGGCTTAAAAGCGAAAGGCCACCCGGTGGGTGCAACAGGAACAGCCCAAGCCTACGAAATATATTTACAGCTCACCGGACAAGCAGATAAACGGCAAATAGACGACGCGGAAATTGGTTTAACCCACAATGTAGGCGGTTCTGGTGCCACTGCCACAGTGCACGTTTACAGGAGAGGATGAGAAGTCATGACAGAAGAGTTGCAAAACTTCACTATTGAACAGTTCTATAAGTATGTTGACCAGAAAAAATTGATGGGCGGAAAATGCCTAAACTGCGGGAAGATTCACTTACCGCCAAGACCAATCTGCAATAAGTGTTTATCAACACGGTTTGAATGGATTGAACTCCCACGAACTGGCAAACTCCTAACCTACACGATTATCCACGTGGCCCCAACTCAATTTCAGAACATGACGCCATATGCTGTTGGCATAATTCAACTAGAGGATGGAATTAACATTCCGGGGATTATTAGAAACACATCGCTGAACGATGTAAGGGTGGGCATGGAACTAAAAGTGGAGTTTGAGGACCAGCCAGCTAATCAAACACGTCAATGGCCCAAATGGTCGAGATACTACTTTGTTCCATGTTAGTCCAAGGGTTAACGCTAGTTCACCTACATGAATGCTTGAAAGCGTATGTTTCAAAGGAATGCTTTCGCCTTTTAGGTTTCTGCTAGAGCGTCCACAATTTCTCTGAAAGTTTTCCTTGTCTAGAAAAAGCGGTTATGAATTTCCGTTGACACGCATAAAGGTGCCTGTCCCCGCTTTTTCACTCCGTCACGTTCCTCAAACATGTTTATGACATGGATTGGTAATTTTGGCGCGACTTCTGTTATGGCTATTTTTATCCGCTTAGTGAAGTACATACAGCCCGGTTTAATGGTTTAAGCTCAATTTAAAAATGCAGGTGTATGTCACGAAAATTTTACTATGACATTGTAAGTTAAGTTTTAAATAGGGGATGTTTTAGGGATTTTGCCATTTTTCTTGTAGGAATTTCGGTATTTCCGATGAGTCTTTTGGGCCCACTATTACTTGCCATCCGCTTAGTTCTTCAAGTTCTCCGCTTAAACGCGCTGCCTTTCCTGGAATTATCAGCTTTCTGTGTTTAACCTTGTTTTCTATGCCTGAAGCTTTTAGGGCTTCAGCTATTTTTTCGGCTGTTATTTTTCTCCCAGCTACGGCGGGGTCTACGGCTAAGCCTTCGGAATCAACCACAAGCAGGTAAGCGTTTATTTTTGCTGATTCTATGTCAGAAGCCACTGTATAATAGGTTAGAGCAAAATTTGTTGTGAACAAAACTGGCGAGTTTTCGTCTGGTGTGCCAAGCACTTTTAAGCCGGGCTCAACGGCTACTGGTTTGCGGGGATCCGTGTAAATGTTGGCTCTTAAAACAACATTTGGCAACAGCGCCCAGCCGTCTAGGCTGTGCATTATGAGGATGTCGGCGAACCGCACTATAAGCATTGCTGCCAAATAGGCTTCCCGCCACTTCACAATTTCTGGGGCTAAGCCAGCGCTGTCAAGCCAAACGGTCATTGGAACACCCATCAGCGGGAAGCCCAAAAGCTCGTCTCCACGTTTGCAAGCTGCCCGCCGTATCATGGCAAAATTGTTCAGCGTATCGGCTAAACCGTCCCCCGGAAAAGTGCCAGGATCCAGCACGAGGTCTTGCACGCCATACTCGACGAGGGTTTTAACCAGAGACTTTAACAGTTTTAGGTTGCCGGGCGCGAAAACGGTTAGGGGACAATCATACATGAGGGCTAATTCAGCCATATCCCGCCAGTTGTCCTTTGTCGCCGCATACAAAAGCGGTCTGGCTTTAGGCGCAGCCATTAAGCCAGCTTCAAGAACCGTTGAGTTTAGCGAACACAACACCATTGGCAGTTTGGTGTTTTCGGCTACTTTGCGCACCGTTGCCTTAAACTTGTCGGGGTCGTTGGATGTGGAACGCACAGCAACCATGTCCAACTTTAGGACTTGCCCAATGTATTCGTAGCGGAACTCTTCAACGCGTTTTATGCGGCTTAGGATTTCATCTTCAGGCATTTCGTCCGTGACGTCTATGGCTATGGCTGTTGGGTTGAAATAGGTGAGTTCGTGACGGTACATCACTAGTTTTCCGCCGATTTTAACGGCTTTCTCACCTGTGCCAATAACAACTTCCTTTACGGCGGGTTTTAGCATATCCCTAAGCTGTTGGTAGGCTTTCTCAAACTCCTTCTTCAAAAGCGGTTTACATTTTTCGATGGATACTTCGCGGTTCACAACTTTTGTGGCAAAAGCCATACAGTTTTCTTCGCCGCACTCCTTGCAGTTCGTGCGGGGCAAAAGCTTGTAAACATCTATGGGGCTAAGCTCCTTAACACCAATTTTGCCTTCTTTTCCACTCATTTTTCGCCTAAACCCCCTATATATATTAATTTAGACTTTAGCTGTAACCCATTCAACGAGGCGTTCTGCGTTGCCGGACTTGCCGCCAATAAGTTGAGCTATAACATCTTTGACCGTTTTCACGGCGGCCGGATGCATCATCATAAACAAGTCCACGCCAGCCAGCAACAGTGTCAGAGCAGTGACAACCTCCCATAGGGGGCCTCTTAATTCGCGGGGTTCCCATTCCGGAGCCATTTTCATCCAAGCCTCTCGGGCTGCCCAAGCGTTTGTTGTTCCAGAAGACATGGGATGCGCAAGTTCAGGGTCACCCATTAAAGCCGCCAGTCGGGCGCGCTCCATGTTCGTAAAGGCGTAATCCAGACCGTAGCCCAAAGCCGCCGTAGTCAGATCCATTACTATGTCTTCTTTTGGTAGAAAATCGTAGAGCCGACGGTTCAGCTCTCTTGCGAGGTTTAAGTCCATAGGCGTAAAAGCCAAGGCCACCTGCCCATTCTTCTTGATGAATTTAGCGCAGCGCTCCACATCCATGTCCCGTGTTATAGAACTTATCAAAAAGCGTTCGCCAGCAAAGGTTTCGCAAACCTCTTCAAAGACAGCTGCATCCTTCACTGGGTCGCCGCAGCCTCCAATAATTAGGGGCACGTCAACAGCTTGGGCAACATTTTCAACAGTCTTAACGGCCTCTTTGGGCGAGGCATCCTTCACAAGCGGGTCGATGCTGATTAAGTGGATTGTTACAAGGTCTGCGCCGAACTTGTCCACGGCCAGCTTAGCCCAAGCCGCCGGGTCGCCTAATACGTCTTTAACATGCATTTTCACGGCCTTAGCCAAAGGGACCTCTATGTCAAAAACATCAAGAGATATAACTGGCGGGTGGGGTGGAGGCCTTTCAAAAGTGTAGAATGCCGGGGTGGTTTCGCCTCCAATGATAACGGATTTGCCGCCTTTACGGCCAATCTTAACCTCAACAACCTTGCCAGGGTAGGTCTCCGCCGGTGGAACAAACTCCGCCTCCAGTATCTGGGTTGGTTTAGCCTTAACTGGCGGTGCAACGGCTTTTGGCGGTGCAATTAAAGGGGCGGCTACGGCTCCGGGCTGAAACCAAATCTCTAGTTCACCAGCCTCCAACTCGAAGTCTTCAAGCTCAACCTCTTGAAGTTTTGCTAAAAGCTCCAGCAACCGCGAGTTCAGCTTCAACCCTAATATGGTTTCGTCTTTCTCCTTCTTTTCAGCCAAGCTCCTTCACCTGTTTTACTTTTTCTCGGTTTTTTCGCTTTTAATTGCCCTAATTATGACCCGTTTGGCGTAGATTTTCGCATCTTTTAGTATAATTTTGTATCCTCCAGCCGTAATAGGTAGGGTTGCCGCCGTAACAACAGGCGCCATTGCAGGCACAGCCTCCTCCTTTGCTTCAGCTTCCGCTGGAACAGCTTCCGGAACCGCTACGGCTTCTTCTTTCCAGCGCTCGACAACTGGATGACCGCGGGCTTTAAGGAAAACCTTTAACTCGTCAATGTTTTTGGCGTCTTCTTCGGTGGCGATTTTGTCCATGAGTTCTGCTGGAATGAAGTTTTTGACACGTTCTTTCACTTCTTTCGGCATCCACACAACCCGCTTATAACCGCCATCAGCTTGCAGGAATTTAGGAGAACGCATGTACTCGATGGATATGCCGTGGAAGCCGTCCACCTGCCGCCCACCGGCTGTTGAATCTGCAAGAGTTGAGAATGCCAGCCCGTTCACTGTTACGTCTCTGTAGCCTCTGTGGACTATGCCAAAGCCGTCCACTTCTGGAATGTAGAAGGCAACAGCTTCAAAACAGCCGCAAGACGTGTGAGGATAGCCGAAAGCCGTGTAAAGCCAAACCCTTGTTATTTCGCCAAGAGTCCTCTTTTTGACGGTCTCATTAACACCTGAATATTCGCCTTTCACAGGGTCGAGAAGCTCGCCCTTGTCAATTTCGAACACTGGGCCTTTCGGGTCTATGTTGGCTGAAGCTCTAGCGTCAAACCAGCTTATCGCGCCGCAGTTGGAATATCGTTGAGGCGTTATTACACAACAGTGGGTCGGCGCGAAGGACTGGCAGAGAATACAGCCATAAAACTTGTCCACTTCCTCGTCTTTGAGGCCTCTTGCCCTCGCATCCCGCGCTTCATAGATCTGGAGGGCTTGAGGATAAAGTTCTTTAACTTTTTCGGCATCCGTTATGAAGGTTATTTGCATTTTCTCGATTATTGGCAACTCGTTTTTAAAGAGTCTATGCAGAACTTTTCCAATATACTGAAACGAGTTTAAACCTTTCTGGAAGGATTTCTTGCTAAGCCTCAGCCAAATGTCGTAGCGCTGGTTTAAGTGCATGAATCCTTCAATGTAGTTGCAGTAGGCGTGGATTCGCCTTTCAATAACACCTTCTAGTTCTGGTTCAAGTTTGGCGCCCGCAACCTCAATGAGAATGCCAAACGGGTAACTTTTACCCTCCTCCATGTCCTTAATGTCTGGCCCGATAACGGTTATTTTTCCATCCTCAACTTCCTCTGGCTTTTTAACTCTGGCAAGCTCAAACTTTTCTTTAACGTCTGGCCCGCCAAGTTCCACGTACATGTCTTTTCTGCGGATGCGTTCACCTTCGTATATTACGCCTACATCGACAGGTATGTCTTGAAACATGCTCATTTTACATTTCGCCTCCTTCAAACTTTCTCTAAAATGACTTTAAGGTTTTTCACCCACTCCTCGTGGGAAAGGTTTGGAAAAGACCAACTTGCATGAGGGTGATAAACGTTATCCAACGAAATAGTCTTCAAGTGTTTGGCGAAATGCTTCAGCCCCGATAGGATAGTCCATTCCATGTAATAGTAAAGCCCAACAAACAAGGCTAGGTCATGCTGCCCTTTGCCGTCCACGCCAGTCCAATAAGGGTCAGCAAGCCTGTTGCCAATATCGACCGCCGGCATGAAAGCAGCTGGTTTAAAGCCTCGCTTCGTAAACTCGCCTATCATGTGGGCTGTGGCTACAACTGGAATCCCGCTTTTCTTCGCAAATTCTATAACGAAGTCTACGAGTTTTCCGCCGTCGAAATCTGTTTCAGCCGCCTTGTGTCCAACCACTAAGACTGGGTGCTGCGCACGCTTAATCATGGCAACAACGACTTCGGGCTTTGTTATAACAGAAGCCTTTTTGGGTCCGGGAATTTCAGCCGTTTGCCAAGGTTCAGCCGCCATGCGCCACTCCTCCTACTCCTTCTTTTTCCTTATAAGCCTAGGTAGCAGCGTCGGGTCTGGAATCACCGTTTCCTTCCAGCCCTTTTCTTCGAGAATCTTTACAATTTCATCCTTCATCGTTACGGGTATGTCGGCGATCGTGCGCACGAAACGGTGAATGTCCTCCGGCATAGTTCCATACAAGCGCTTGTGCAAGTCAATGTAATGGGTCAGTTTTATGGCGCGGCCTTTCGTCGTGTCATTAGGACGCATGCAAAGCTTTGCAATCATAACCATGGCTTCTTCCTTGGTTTCAGCCGCATAGAACAAGTGCTCTGGCGTTGGTCCAACATACACTTTTTCGCCTGTCCTAGCATCGTAAACATACCAGTCTTCCTCACGATCAGCCCTGCCCAAAAGCATACGCCGATACTTGATGCCGTGAGGACCAACGATAACTGGAACGCCTAAACGCCAGAAGCCAGCAGCTATTGAAGCAGCCTTCTGGGAGTAGGCTCCCCACGCGACGCCCACGGCGCCCACACGGTTAAGAATGTAGTCGGCAATCTCCTCATAATTGGCGCGTAGGTTTCTTTTGGCGAATATGTTGGCGATTTTTATGGCTGCGCCGGCAATATGGGCGTTAGCTACACATGAGCCGACGTTTACCAGTCCTCCAGCCGTGAACTCGCCTGTAAACTCCTCGTATGGCGTTTTACCCTCCTCGTTCTTATACATGCCCGCGGTCATGGCAGCACATCCAGAAGTCACAACGATGTAGCGTCTGCTGGCGAACTCACGAACCATTTCCGTAACTTCCAGTCCGCCCTTCGGATAGTTGGCGCATCCGACGAAAGCCACAACGCCTGGAATCTCGCCGAGCACTATGGGGCTTCCAACATTGCGGATTTCCACGTCTTGAATTGGGCCTCTTCCAGCCCGCACCTTGTAGGTTTCCTCTTTAAGCTTTTTCTCGCCAGCCTTCACGATAAAACTATGGACTTGCAAACCTACCGGGCATGCCTCTTCACAGCGGCCGCATCCAACACACAAGTCGTAAAGGTCTGCAAGCTTAGCTAAACTACCTTCCATGGCGGCTTTCATGGCTTCTGGAACACGCAAATCTTGGGGACACGCCCTACGGCAGTCGCCGCACTGACGGCATTCTTTCGCCTTCTGCAGAACCTCATCAACTTCTGGAATAGCCTTAAACTTTTTCCTTAAAGGTGAAACCTTCAAGGCGACTTTAACAGCAACCTCACCCAATTTTTCTGGATCAAGAATCAAAGCGCCAGGAGCCTTACCGCTTACAAGATCCTCCACTATAATGTCAACTGGATCGTTCGTGCGGTTTGGCAAACCCATACAATTCTTTTCAGAAGCCACTATAACAGGCGCCTTAATCCGCTGAGCCTCATAGAAGGCGTCTGTCCGAATACACTGTTCATCCAAGACAACGACATCTGGAACCCCGCTTCTTATGAAGCGTAGTTGCCAAGAGATAGGTCCAATAATTTTGCCCCGGTTATAGTAGCGTGTTATGTCATGGGCCGTGCAGCACAAACCACAAACTTCTATTTCGCCGTCTAAGCCGTTCTCTTTCATGTAGTCGATTATGCCAACGGATGGAACAACATTGTGTCCTATGCACAAAATGACGGGTTTTTCGATATTGACTGTGCCGTAGCCCAAATCCACGAGAGGCGCATCCGGATCACCTTTCGGAAAATTGTAAGCAGCTATTTGGGCTATGTCGGCAACTTCCATACCAACGTGGTCCAGCATGCCCACATGGAAAACTTTGGATTCAAAGTCTAGGTTGCTGCCTTCCTGCCCGGTGTGGCAAACGGACAGGCAATGGGTGATCTGCGTCTCTACATAGTCCAGAATGTCCTCCAAATCTCCGAGGGTTTCAGGTTTAACACCGCAAACAAGCCTTGTTACGGGAGCTTCCACCTGAATGTTTAACCCGCCAACATCTAAACGCATCCGTCTACCATATTTTTCAATTAAGTGTTCCACCAGATGGCGAGCGTGTCCAGTGTGAGTTGCAGCACCTATGCAACACGCCAAAAGCACTATTCTGGACTGTTGGGCAGCCATGTCTATGCCGCATGCCCCACGCTTTCCACCAGTTAAGTCGCATTTGCCGAAAGTGCAAAGGCAGCAAACATCACAGAAAGGCAAGTAAAACGGTTTATAGCGCTGTAAAAGCTTCACGTCCCATTCGCGGAGAGTTGTAAGCGACGGAAAAGGCGTAGGCCCCATCGGTTCAGCCCATGTTTCTTCAACTATTCTGCCAATGGACAATTCAAGGTTTTTAATAAGCCCCAAGTCTGATTTTAGTTCCCCAATTCTAACGTGCAGTCCTTTCTTGCTCAAGGTGAACACAACCGAGAGTAGAAGTTTAATGTCATCAACCGATGTTTTAAGCTTTTCTGGAAAATGTTTAAAACAAAGCTATGAAACTGAGCGCTAACAAGAAAGTTCAGTTTAGCCCTTTTTGTATCCAGCGTTTTCCATAATTCGCCTAACTGAAAGAAAAGCTGGTGTGTCGGAAGGTAATGTAAGTAGAGATTTACCAGAGAGAACGTATTCTTCAACGTTTTTGTCGTAAGCTATTCTTCCCAAAAACTTGAAGGGTAAAACATTTCTTGCATGGTTTTCAAGGTTCTCGTGAAACCTGAAACCGCCCACTACATAGAAGTTTTTGAACTCTATTTTTACTTCTTTTGCCACTCGATAAGCACGTTCCACGTGGTCAAAAGATTTTTTGGACGGGTCTATTACGTCGAAAACATCATCCACTTTAGATGTTATCCGCCTGTTAAGGTGTTCTAAGCCGGCAGGCGAGTCTATTAAAACGTATCTGTAATTTTTTGTAAGCGATTCTAAAGCCCCTTTTAGAGCGGCGTTTGGAAGGCAATAGCAACCTTCCACCCATTTTGTGCCAAGCGCAATGAAGTCGAAGTGTTCGCTTTCATACATACCATGCGACCAAATGCGGCTTTCAATCCGCTCTGTAGGCGGCACACCAACAGTGGTTCCACCTCCTTCAATGAAAGTTTCCACGAGAAGCTCTGAAATGGTCTTCTTGCCCGTTGCGCGAAGGTCCACGCCAACCATCTCGCCCAAATTCTGGTCTGGGTCAGCGTCTACCAAGAGCAGCGGTGTTTCACCCGATTCAATGAAGTATTTTGTCATTAAGGCGACGAAGCTTGTTTTGCCTGTTCCCCCTCTGCCCATGGTAACCAGAATCTTCGTCATGTTTACACTTTCCGTTTTGTGTTTGATATCATGGTTTTTTAGCCTATTAATGTGTTGCTTGTAGTAGCTTGTCGCAGAGTCTTTCGACAGCCTTTACTGCGGCTGAATCCTCATATTTTAGGGGTGTTTCACCCCGCATTTCAGCCTCCACAACCTTCTGGTCGAAGGGCAAATAATCCAAAATAGCCAAGCCGTTTTCAAATGCAAACCGCTCAATAACAGTTTTCTGTAAGTCGTTCATAATTTTGTTTCCGACAAGAAATATTTGTTTCATTCCAGCCTTCACACCCAGTTCATGGATGCGTTTGGCTGTTTCAAGCGCCTTCATGTTTGCATCAGCAACAACAAGCATAACGTCTACATGTTGGGCTGTGCCGCGTCCCATGTGCTCTACGCCAGCCTCCATGTCCAAGACAACAGCTTCATTACGTTCGACAACCAAATGCCGTAAAAGTGAACGCACGACAGCATTAGCGGGGCATGTGCACCCAGCACCCACGGAACGCACGGTTCCCATGACTATTAGGTTTACATCTAAAGGCGTTTTAACAGCATAATCGCGCACAATATCGTCGACCGTAAACGTTAAGCGATAAACACCGGATATTCCGGTGCTTGTCTTTGCTTCAATGAGCTGCTTGTTCTCAGATATGGGCATCATGCGGCTGGCTTCCTCAGGCGACAAACCCAAAGTTAAGGCGAGGTTGGGCGAAGGATCAGCATCAATGGCAATTGTTTTAAAACCTTTTTTAGCTAGGGCGTAAGCTATGCCGCCGGCAATAAAAGTCTTGCCAACACCACCCTTGCCAGAAACTGCCACCTTCATAAACACCACTTTTAGCCGATATGACTAACTCTTCCATGTCAGAGTTTCTACAGTTTTCAAACAAACGACCACGTCTCAAACTACATCCTCATTTCATATAAACGTTTAAAAACACAATAGTGAACTAAAGATGCCGCTCCACATCTAAGGCTTTCTTCTAAGAGATTGTAGACCCTAATTCTATTTCGTTATTTTTAAAATTCAGAAACGGAAATTCATATTAGCAATAAAGCATGTAAATAACGATTGCCAAAATTTCCGTTTAGAGCCTTTCAAGCAATGCCGCATATACCAACGGAAGAGCTATTGTAGCATCTGTCTCCACTGTTACTGTTTTTGCTTTTTCACGAATTTTGCCCCATGATATGGCTTCTCTTGGACGTGCCCCAGACAGGCTTCCGTCGTATTCGACGGCGGTCGTTATGTAAACCGCGTAGTCTAATCCCTTTTTGAACAGGTTCCACCATAGGACGTGATGTTTTGATATGCCTCCGCCTATTATTAGGGCTCCGGATTTTTTGGCTTGCCAAACCATGTCGTTTAGGAGTTGCTCGTCTTTTAGCACGTTGATTTTTAGGTCTTTGTGGTCTTGGCTGAAAAGCCACAGCTGATAGCCTACCGCGCCGTCGGTTATGCCCGGCACGATCACGGGAATATTGTTTTTCCAGCACCAATATAGTATCGAGTTTTCGTTTAAGCGCCTGCCAATTTCCCAGCAAAGCTCGTAAGTAGCAAGCTCCCGTTTGCCCTCAGCGTAAATGCTGCTTAAAAAATCTGTCATTTTCTCTTCGATGATTTCGCCGTAGCTCTCGTTTGGCACAAGCACGTTGCCTATTCGGCTTACGCCCCGCCTGTGGAGTTCTTTGTCGTCCATGTAGAAGTCTCCATGATAGTAGTCGCGGTAACACCTCGCCAAATCGTGATCTAAAGTGCCGCATGTCGTGATCATAACGTGAAACCATTTCTGTTTAACCATTTCTCGGATTACACCGCGGGTTCCGGTGGCAACAATGCACGCTGGGAAAGATAGGAAGTTGATGATGTCTTTTTCTTTCAACATGGTTTCGAGGATGTCTACGGCGATGGCGAGGTTTTTGGCTGTGAAGCCTCCGCTTGCAAGCATCTGTCGTACAAGAGAGCCGGCGGAAACACCTTTCGAAAGTTCGAAGTCTCTTACTTTCTCCATTTCGCTGCGCCGAAACCTTATTCCAAACCATTAAACAGCCAAGACAAGTCTGGAACCTTCTCTCTTTTCTCAACTTTTTCCGCTAGGGCGTGGACAACTATTGGAAAGGCTATTGTCGCATCGCAGTAGCATTGCACATTGCGTCCCTCTTTGGCTTCCTTTCCCCAGCTAATAGCTTCCTCGAAGGTACATCCAGACAAGCCGCCCCAGTGAGGGGCGTCGGTGGTTATTTGTATGGCGTATTTGTGGGGGTAAATCCGCTCGTATTTTCTGGATTCCGTGAGACTTCTACCGACGGTGGTTAATTGGATGAAGTCTTTTGGCACACCACCGCCAATATATATTACACCGCTTTCGGGAGCCGCCTTAGCCTTTATATCCACAAGTTGTTCGAAGTCCCTCATCTGGTCAATGGTTATGTCGAAGTTGCGGTCAGCCTTCCTGTTAAGCAGGTAAGCAATCCCATAGCCGCTGTCGACAATTGCTGGGCAAAAGACCGGCACCTTATTTTCATAGGCCGTTGCAACTATGCTCCTAATCCCCATCTGGGAAAGCTCTTTTCCGAAAAGATAGAGAAACTCAGCTGAAGAATACTTACGGTTTGGATTCAACTTTTTCATGAAATCAGCGATGAGACGCTCCATTTGACGATACTCAAGCTCGTCGGCAAAAACGTCATAAAACCTGTCAATTTTGTACTGCAGAAGCTTATCGTCATCAACCAAGTGGTGGCCTTGCCAGTAGGTTCCACCCATAGCCTCTAGAATATCCTCTGAAATATTCGCGCCCGTGGAAACAATTACGTCTACAAAGCGATGCTTAATGAGCCAATTTACAATTTTCCACTGTCCAGTGGTACTCATGGAGCCGGCAAACCCGAAAAAGATTACTACATCATCTTTAAGCATATCCTCCCAGACTTCAACCACTTCGCCAAGTTTTCTGCCTTGAAATCCAGTTTTAGCCATTTCAGCAAGCAGCTCAGAAATTTTCTTTGGAATTTTAACTTCTATCGACTCAAGCTTATTTTTAAAGAAAGGAGTTTGCCTTTTCTCCCTAATCACCGTCTTTCAACTCCACACAACTTGGAATGCATATTTTCAAAAACCTCGCTTTTAAATCTTTACTTTTCACGCAGCAACGTGCTTACGATCAAGCCTAAAACGTGTAGAGGTTCCCAACACTGTTCCAGACGAAGGCTTTAGGCATCGCTTCCGCAATGGCGAAGGAAGCCCTCCAACCAGTGCAATGCATGGGCACAACGATGTCCGGGCTAAACTGTTTAAGCATCTCCACAGTTTTGCCTATTCGCTCCTCGCAGTTTTTTCCAGATAAATGGAAACCGCCCACCATAGCGTATATTTTCGATACACCGGTGACTTGTCTGGCATAAAGAACCGTGTTAATGATTCCAGCATGAGCACAACCGGATATAACCACAAGCCCCTTGCCTCTAACGTTCACTGCTAAGGCCCTGTCATCCCAAATCCAAGGGTCAGGTTGCCAGACACCGTTTATAAGAGCGCGTTGCTGCGTATAGCCCTTTTCAAAGTCTGTTTGGCGGGGAATTTCGCCCGTAACAAGTATTGTTTTCTCCGCCAGCAAGTGTGGATTTTTTGTTTTCACATAAACTGCTGGTTTTATTTGGCTTTCAGATGGAAAGTTTGGATGTTTTCTTACGCTACCATCCTTTTCGGCTACCCCGCGAGTTTTGAACATGTCTTCGTGCACTATTATTGGCAAACCTTTCTTACCTACAGCCTTAGCAAAATTTGACAAGCCACCCCAGTGATCGTAATGCCCATGCGACAGAACTATGGCTTCCACATCTTTAAGGTTCACACCCATGCGCTTGGCGTTTAAAACCGCCCCATTTGAGCTTATCCCCGTGTCGAAAACAACAGTGTGCGACTCACCATTGCGAAACACTTTGACAAGCATGGATAGGCCGTGCTCCGCTATCGGCGGACGAAAATTTCTGTTAACCCACTCTCTGCCCATGCGTTTTTCAACCCAGCTTCTGACACCTTGAACCTCCCCACGATCAATAGATGACATAAGATCGATGCAGTTATCCATGAGGCAAACTATCTCTAAACAGTCAACACTACTAAGTTTGACGGTATCTCCGTCCACAAGAATGCCCCCTTAAATGAAAAGATCTTTATCTTTTGGTCTAACAAGCTCTGTTGCCCTAGCATCCTCGGACTTTACAAACTTATATCCACGAATAATTGCCGCAGGAATCCCCTCGTCCGCTTGCCCTATTACTAGTTCAGCTGCCGAAGCCAGCTCATCCGCAACGGCCGTTTGTTTAACCCTTAAAACATACCCGAACAAGTCCTTTTCGCCTCTACGGTCTCTTATGGGCTTGATTCCCGAAACCCCGACTGCAACGTTTATCTCACCTTCCCTAAAGGGGCGACCATGCGTGTCAGAAATTATCACAGCCACGTCACAACCAGTCAACCGTTTAATTTCTGATCTAATCTTTCTGGCCGAAGCGTCTGGGTCTTCTGGCAAAAGGGTTACGCAGTTCTCTCCCGGCACGTTGGATTTATCTACACCAGAATTGGCGCAAATAAAACCCTGCCGTGTCTCGGTTATTATTTTGCCGTCAACCATCCGCCTGATGCTTTTAGCCTCCCTTAAAACCACTTCAACCAAAGCCGGATCCTTGCCATAAAGCTCGGCTATATTCTTTGCAAAGGCTGAAGGCACAATTTCATTCAAATTCACAATGCGCCCCTCAGCCCTAGATACAACCACATGGGTTACCACTATTATGTCGCCCTCCTGTATTGGAGTGCCCTGCTTTTCCGCAGCCTTGCAGATTAGTTCAGCAATATTGTCTCCGGGCTTAACGATGGGTATGCCTTCAATCCCTATTACTTGAACAACATTCATAACATAGCCCACAAAAGGGTAAAAATAAACACACATGTTTCTAACGGTTTCGCCTTGAAGTTTCAATAAACTTGGCAAGCAAAACTTTAATTTCGACAGTTCAAACTCTTAGAGGCAAGAGATGATGCTTAATGAAAATACTGCACGAGTTTGTTCCAACCCGCAAGTTCTTGAAGCTTGCCGAAGAGGTAAAAGACCTAGTTGATGGATGGAACGTAACAGATAGCGCCGCAGGCATGCCAGCACCTAGCGGAACAGCAGTAGGATGCGTGCTCAAGACCAAATATCCAGAAAAAATAGTAATACCAATCTTCATATTACATTATAAGGGACCAGTTGAGGTTGGAGGTTTAGCCCTAGCCGCTGACGCTGTTGGTCTTGACGGACTTGTCTTAACTATGGGGGACATACCGAAGTACGGTGAGCCAATAAAAATGTTCAAGTCTTCTGAAGAAGCCCGAGACTTCCTGCGCAACACGGTACGTCTAAAAAACGTTAGGCTGGGATGTTTGCTCACCGCCCGCAAAACAGTTGAGGAAACAATAACCCGTGTCAGAGAGCCATGGGACTTCGTCTTCTTCATGAGGCTCGAAGATAAAACATTTACAATACTGGAACAAGTGGCCAAAGAATGCAAACGTCTAAACAAGCCAGTATACACATACTTCCTCATCGGGACAGCGAAAAATGCTGAAATGATCAAAATGATAGGTTGGCCAACCACAGCCACCATGGAAAAAGTCGAAGAAGTCGCCAGCAAACTTGATGGGTTGGTGGACGGAGTAATAGCCACATGTGCCGGAGACTATGAAGGCGACAAAGAGCTCCTAAAAAAACTTCAAAAATTCAGAAGCTGAACAAATCATATCCCCATTTTCATTTTATCTCTCCTCGAATAAACTTGAGCAAACGGAGCTTCTAGCAGAAATGGGGAGGTTATATTTCGCGGATTTCACATCTTAGTTTCTTGATGACTTCTTCAGCCTTTGACGGGTCAACTTTTAGCGTGTAGAGCATTTTTGGTGTACGGAGTTTCAGTTTTACAACATTTTTTAAGCGTTTTACCGCGCAATATTCTGCTCTTTCGCTAATCTCAACAAATTTGTCTACGTCGAAGATTTCGGTTGGCACCGCGGAACATCTCCAGCTTTTGTTGTTTCTTTTAGGAGCCTAACTTTTATTTGTTTTGGTTTTCCATTTGCCCCTCAGCTTATCGCAGAATTTTATGAGCTGTTCGCGGGTGGGATGTTCTGCTTTAGGATTCGAAATATAGTAGGCGGCAGCGGCATTCGCCAACGTCAACCTAACATGATTTGGAAGACCATAAGCGTCGCCAAATATGTTTCCAGCGTTCCAAGCGTCGCCAGCTCCGGTGGCTCTTAAAACTGAAACATTGAAAGCCGGAACCATTGTTAGGGTTTCACCCGCAAAAGTTGCGGAAAAATTCGTAGTGTGCAAGTCTATTCTCGCATTTAGGTGTTTAGCCAGCGTTCTGGCGGACTCTAAAGCTAATTCTTCAAAGCTAAGTTTTTGTCTAAGGCTTTTCACACTCGGGTCTAGGAGGGAAGCATAGAAGACTGCTTCGTTCTCGTTTAGGCTTAAAATGTCGATTAGACTTGCCTGCAAAACCTTCCTCATCAAGTCTGGCGCTTTTTTCTTGTTTGTAGTTGGATCAGCGGTATCGAAATAGGTTTTACCCCTACCTTTCGTTTTAACATGTTGGAAGACTGTTTGAGCCAAGGCTGTTCCAAATTTTCTTGTTCCAGCCCAGTTGAAAACGCAAACGTAATCGGCTTTTCTAATAACCTCAAAGTCTTCGTAGCAGAGGTTTTCTGGTCCAAATTCAGCTAGCGAGCCAATATCCCTCAACATAACGTTTATCCTACCACTGTTACTTCGGAACTCTAAGGCTGTAGTTATAGAGGGCTTTTCAACTATTTTGACGTGAGATAAGTTGATTCTTGGCGAGTTCAGGTAAAACTTTAGGAGCTGAAAACCAAACTCGTCTGTGCATATTATTGGAGTGACCTCCGCGCCTAGACGGGATAGGGCTGAAGCGGTGTTCGCAGCGTTTCCGCCTCGAAAGTCCCTTTGGACTATTCCATCGATGCTTCCGCCCTTCCGTCCAATAACATTGGCAACGGCTTCTGTAAAAGCCCCTAAGTTAAAATTTAAACTCACAAACCTATCTAAGAAAAAATCCGGCATAACAACGACGTTGAATATTCTTTTGACGTTTAGCTTTTTCAGGAAAGTTTTAACCTCTTCTAGATATTCGTCCAACAATTCAGTCTACCATACAAGCAACTTGAAGCTCGGCGAATTAATATTTTACCGACTTTCATTCTAGGAAAAAGCGAACCATGCTCCATACCATATCACCATATAGAAGCGCAACCACAAGCCCAACCGTGATAAATATAAGCATCGGCAAACCAGGAGTCGCCCAGACTTTTTCTGGGATTTCACCGTTTTTGACGGCTTCTTCTAGCCTCTCAATTATGACGCTTCGGCTTTCATCCCTTGGAAAAATCACAAGCTTCCTTTTAATTCCACTATCGGTTTTCTCCACATCTTCTAGGGGGTAAAGGTGCCATTTCTCCTTAACCCTCCAGAATGAAACCTTGTAACCAGTCAAAAGCACCAAGATTTTCTTGCCAACAGACTCGCTTCTCTGCTCGTCTTCAAATAGAGATTTGCCAGTTTTCCACCACCACGTCAAGTTGTAGACGAGAAAATAAACAGACGTTAAAGCTGCAAGGATTATGGCATTGCTGAAAACTGTAAATGGGAAAAACATCTGCATAATAGGTGAAACTTCACCGGAAAAAGGCGAAAAAAGCTTCTCCGGATAAAAAGGCAAAGCTAAAGCCAAACACATCAAAGCCTTGGCGTCTGCACCGCCGAAACCACCGGCATAAAACAGTATTATAGCGAAGGCTGCCGTCAAAACAAAACATAAACCGAAAAGGGACAAAGCGGAAAAATCGAAAAGAAAGAGTTCAGCAAAGGTTAAGGCAAACGCTGGTGGGGCGAAGAGAATCCAAACATTGTCACTGACCTCACGGGTTTTATAGTCGCTCCAAGAAGCATAAAGAGAAGCAATAAAAGACAAGCAAACTTTCACAGCCTCAATAAACACCTGCATTTCGAGCCATCCGCATTAACGATAGCCATTTACCACTTTTAACATTTTTTAAGCTCAATTCGCCCGTGGACTAGAACCGCCGCAAAATTAGACTTAGATTTAAAAGAGAAAATTGTTTTTAAATGAGCACTGAATGCTATGGTGCTTGTCTGTTGAACTCTAATGGCGCTCCTGTTTTCGGGGAAACCTTGAAGTAGTAAGTTACTCCACGATTCCACGTGTAATTTATCGTAACCTCTGCTGTTCCTCCATTTGCCGTGACATGTGTGTTTAGATTTCTCCCTACTTGGGTAAGGTTTGTAGCCGATGTGCCTATGTACACCGCGTCTATTACGGCGTCTGATGTTCCCACGTTTCTTATGTAAAGCTTTATGGTGGTGTTGTTAGGCCAGCTTACTGTGTCGAGGGTAAGTTGTACGCCTGCTTGGTGTCCGGCGCTGCTCATGTAGGTCATTATCCAAGCGTAGGTTACAACTATGGCTGCTACGGCTATTACGATTAGTAGGAGTGTGGCGAGGATTGGGGATATACCCATCCTAGACTTTAGCAGAGTTTTGGCGTTCATGAGTGCCACCTTTTCACGTTAGTTAGGAATTTTGGCGATTGCTTATTTAACTCATATGAACTTGAAATCCACATTCAAAATCAGCCTTCAGTAGCAACGCTTATGATAGGCGGATACTCCACGAGAACCCACAAACCCGACGGAACACCGTTAACTACGTAATATATGGGCGTGGTGCTGTCAAAAGTAACCACAGCACCGTGCCAGCAGATGTCCAAACTGGACGCGAAATTGGAGACTTGAAAACGCTTGACTGGTGAGAACTCGATGGTTTTGCTAGAACTCGAAACTAAGACACTTAAACAACCTGTCTTATCACCCACAAACGGATCGAAATAATAAAGCTTAACATTAGAATCGTCTGGAAACATTATTCCAAACCCCCTCGTTAAGGAAGAATTCAACTGGCTCCAGTGATGTTGCCAAACGTTTGAGGCGTTATAGAAAGTACCGGGCGTTATAGAAACAATCGGGTAGCCATCTGTCGCTACTCCATTTTCTGTTAGCGTAGAAAAGGTACCTGTTGAAGTTTTTGTTATTTTTATTGGACACAAGTCCCAAATATTTCTTGAGGGATACGTGGAGGGCATAAAAATTAGGCGCAGTTGGTACGTATAGTATGTAGCATTCGCTGGAAGCGCTAATACAATATGGGCGTAAACATTTGGACAGTTGGGAATGCCATCTGGCCATTCGACTTCGTGATGTAAAATAGCTCTTACGGGACCGTTTAAAACAGAGTACATAGGTTTAGAATGTCCATAATGAGCAGTTCTGTTGTTGATGCGCATAAATACTGCTGTAACAGAAAATGTATTTACCCTTGATATCACTTTAAACGAATTCACGTTATCGAGCCTTGAGAAGTCGATTGTTAAGTTCAGAATTCCGTTGCTTATAGTTATGGGTATTGTGTCGTTGACGAATCTATACCTGAAGTATTTGTTTGTATATGCGAGAGGTGTTTGAACTGCTTTATCCTCTCCATTCCACCAAATTGTAATCTTTGAAACGTTTGGATTAATTAGAAAAACTAACATGTGTCTATTGTTGAAAACACTCATATTGCTTGCCAAGCCCAACGGTATTCTGTAGTCAGAAACCCAATCCTCTATCTGAAATGGAACCTCACAGTTTACGCCATTTATTGTCTGGTTAACGTGTATCGACTTAATGGGAATCGGCGGGATCGGTTTAACCTTAGTTGTTACTTTAAGGTTTTGACCCAACCATCTTAACGTGCCATTTTGCAGCAATTCAACAACCACTGTTGCGTCTCTAAGGTACGAATAAAGCTCTTTTTCAATCAAAACTGTTATATATATTGCGTCAACATAGGCATTCGTGTTAAGCATGTTCCTGAATTGAATGACAGTTTTGTTGAGGTCGCTCCACGTCCATTGAGGCCACAGTGCTGTAGCATTAAAAGAAGCGATTTTTGGAGACGTTGCACTACCACCTTGTTCTAACGCGCCCATGTCATACCAAGTGCCATTGGGCAGTTGACAAAGCCATCTTAATTCGCCATTACCTGAACCGTAATAGATAATTTTAAAGAAAACTTGCTTGATTATTCCAGTTCCGTTCTGATATTTGCTCACCTGGCAATTACTATTTTTTGTTATGGTGGCATATGCTCCATCAGGAGGCCCAATAATAAGGTTGGAGTCACCAATTACAGCGTATTTTGTCTCTACACTTTCAGGGTTCCATTTAACTGAAAATGAATAGCGGTTAAAGGATGAAGCTATAACTTTTATGCCCCTTGGGTCTTCTACTTGAACCATGAAATAGTCGGGATCTACTCCAGGAGGCAAGTTAATGAAGTACGTTCCTTTGGATGTTACTTCTGGTTCATTTGTTGGGCTGACCAGTTCCCATGATAATTTATCGTAGTTGTATTTGTAGAATTTGAAGTTGCTTTTTCCTAGGTTTAGTAGCGGTTCGTTTTCATCCTTTGTTATGTTTAAAACTGCCTTGTTATCTACAGCGCCAATTACATTTATGTTTGATTTGCATGTAACTTCATAGGATATCCCATAAATTCCTAAACCTGTTAAGTTATAACTTACTTTTAGGTTACCCATGCTGTAGCTTGTTCTTTCGAACCAACGAGCTTGCAAGTCCATGGTTTCTACATTAAATGATACGCCCCAGTCTGGGTGCATGTTTGCTATGTTGGCAAGTCCACTGTAGAGGTAGTTTTCAGCTAGGATTTTTGCGTAAGTGGTGTTGCCTGTTACCTGTAGCACTGACCCGTAATAGCCTATTGTGAAGCCTAAAACCTGTTTAAGAGCAAAGTTGGTTTCATCTATGGCGCTTAAAACTTGCGGTATGTCTGAAACTGGGCTACTTCGAATAGCGGAATAGGTGATTATAACAGTTGCAATGAGTACAACAGCGACAAGCAAGGCGGCAATAAGCGAAAATTGGCCTTTATGGTTAATGGCTATACACCTCCTACTTGTCCAAGCTGCAAAACAACAAGTCTAGTAGCATTAACGGCGGTGTAATCTAATGGGTGAAGTCTAGGCTTGTAATAAGAAAGAACCCCAATAGCAGTCAGCCGAATATCGGGCGTTCTTGTTAAACCTAGCGCTAATAATGACCCCGCAATTCTGCCACCACTCCTGTAGTTGAAAAGGGCACCAGGATAACAATTGTTTTTTTCATCGAATATAAGTAAGCCAACAACAAGGTTAGGATAATCTGTCAATACTGATTTTGATATAGCCCTTGTTGAGGTTTGACTGTAAGAGGGATAAATCCCATAATAATTGCAGTAATATCTAGTGTTTTTATTAAGGTATACTTCGCCAACGTCATATGCGAGTCGACTGCTGTTATATTGATAATTTCTATTGGTTAATCCTTGGAAAAAAGCTCTTAGCCCAGATTGACCGCCATATACATCATTTGATCGACCGACCCTTTTCATTCCATAAATTCCATACCTATTATGGTCATATAATCCTGTAAAATATTCTGTATTTGTCACGTAATAGAAGGGGTAGCCTACTATACTGACCCAAGTCCAATTGTACTCGCGGACTTTTTGGCCTAGAAAATGACAATAAAATGCGTATGTATCAGTGGAATATGGAGATCCACAGTATTCCGTTGGTATTGGTACAGCTTCTCCGAAAGTGTTTATTATTACTGCGCCTTGCACTATTTCGCCTTGAAGGGAGGTCCCGCTCAGTATTTTTGCGAGTTGGGTTGTGTTTTGCACCATTATTGTTTTTCGGAAGTAGGGCGATAGTAGATTGTATAGGTCTTGGGCTAGGGTGTGGGCTGTATAGCCTGTAATCCACCATCCTCTAGCGTCGCTGCAATTCAATATATATAAAGTTCCGCCCACGCCTTCCCGCTCCCCAATCTTTTCCGGAATAACCCTGAAGGTAACATTGGAAGAGGCAACGAGATAGGATGAGGCTTCAGATTGTATGCCGAGGCTTTCAGCATTCGAAATAAACTTTAAGGGTATGTAAAGTTGTTCCCCACTTTCGCCCCGCACAACGTAAACAGTCAGATTATAAACTATATTTGGGGGCAGAAGCGCTGAAAGAGCCACTTGAAGCTGGCGCCAAGCTGGGTCATCTGGGTCTTTGAAGACTACGTCGCTTAAAGAATAGTCTGCGTCTAAAACCTGAAGCGTTGTGAGGGCTAGCCTTCGAAGGTTTAGGGGTGAAACTCTTCTCGGAACTGGCAGCACAGCGTAGAAGGAGGCTATGATGAAGGCTCCGGTGATTATGATTATGACTAGGAAGACTTCTATCGTGCGCATCATCAGCCTATCACCTGGTACCCCTCAAGACTCCATAAGGCGAGTTTAGCTTGGTATGCAACACCATTAACTATGACTTGCCGGATATCTGTTGCAACCCAGGTCTTTCCAATGGGGTTTTCGCCAAAAACCACAGGGAAAGCAAGAGAGCTTATTCCCCAAGGCATTAAAACTACACCATATTCAATGGCGCTTTTCCTATAAGTCACTATTAATACTCCAGGGTTGTATGTGGGAATAGTGATTATACCGTACGCTTTCTCGCTGCCTTGCCCATAAACGACGTGTCCAACTTTTCCAGTTGAATTTTCAAGAGGCACCTCACGTAATGTAAAATCCTCAGACAATATTACAAACGAAGCATTATACTTTAATTCAGACTGGGATGTTTTATCTCGAGGTTCTTTAACCGCCCAGCTGTGTGCAAGAAGCACCCTTCTCTCTTCGAAACTATCTACCATGGGAACTATGTATTCATCGAGGGATGTTGTCACATGGCTGAAATAGCCTATACCAACAAGTCCACAGAAATGTGCATAGGCAATAAGAGCGTATGAGTCTCCCTCCCCATCTACGTTTGAAAATGTTAGCAACACGTTTCCCTCATTATTGGTGGAAGCCACGCCGCTTTCTACAGAGTACTGAGGATACTGTTTATTACTCTTCTGAACAAAGAAGAAAAGATAACTTAAAGGAGAGTTGACGAGCGGAAAACCCGACCCCACAACTTTAACCATAAGCTTTAATGGCTTTCCAACGGAAACTTTAGAAATGTAAACATTTACTATCGGTTCTATTGTTAACTGAAAGCCAAAAGATCCATTCACGCCCAACAATTTTGATACTGTTGTGTAATTTACGCATTCCGCGTATGATACGAAAAGAAAACTTCCCCAACCAACCGTTATATTACTGTAGTATCTCCCGGTTCTCGGGTAGTATATAGGCCGCCCAACCGAAGAAACAAGCCTCATCAAAGAGAATGGGCTAAGTCTATACTGTGTAAATTCAGGGTCTTGCAGTCCGAAGCTTGTTGGTGTGACGTTGCTTCTTCCCCAGTTTTCAGGTATGCCAGGGTTTAGGAGTATGTTGTCTAATAGGTCGCTGCATTTTGTAGCGAGATACCTATTTCTCTGGTAGAGGATTGCTGTTTGGATTGTCTGATTAAACAAACCAACAAAAATCAGTATTGCCCCTAAGAAAACGGTCATTGCAATTAAATGATCTATTGTCGAACCCGCCATAGTCGGGTTAACCTCCAAAAGCCAAGAGGATGGTTTTGTTCTGGAATTTTTGGGCAATTATGCAGGCGTTCGAGGAATTGCTTATGAAGGTGGACTCACGCCAGACAACGTTTGGTCCCAGAAGAACTTTTGTGGTTGCTGTTGTTCCTGTTCCTTTCAACCGGAGCGTTATGGTTAAAACTTTGCTGGAGTTCATAATCATCGGGTCTAAAATATTTTTAAGCGTGGCACTCCCAGTATAGGGAAGATTTTCTATTAACGGCGGCACATCTGGCCTTTGGGTTACGCTGCCTGTTTTTATTGTTTCATGGTTTAAGGTGAAGTAGACTTGTTGGATGACGCTTCCAAGGTGGCTTGCAACTTCCTGCAGAGCAAGGGCTCTTCGAGAGTTCACCCATATGTTCATCAGCCAACTTGCGGTTAAGGGAAACAGTAGAATCTGCATTATTAGAATGGGAAGCATTATGACATACTCGATAGTTATGTGCGCCATAGCGGATGCCTCCTAACCATACAGTCCAATGGAAACCACCACGGTGCCCGTATAAAATTCTATGATAGATCCGCTTGGAACATTGAAAATTTCCGTTGTCCTTTCAAATCTGAAAAAATCCTCGGTGAATCCTTTCTGGAAGCTTTCCATTGGAAAGTTAACCGTTATCCTAATGCCACTACATGTTCCAGTTTTAACGGAAACCGACTTGCCAGCAAGGGTTACCGACTGGGAGAGACGGGGGTTACCTCCAAGGACAAGAATGGGTAAAAAGAATCTGAAGTATTTTGTCGTGCCCAAGGTTGAGTTTAAAACCCTTATACATGGTGCCACAACTATTCTAATATAGTTGCCATCGGCCATGGGTAGTTTTTCAACGACAAAAACTTGGCTTATGGATGCCGATGTACCCTTTTGTAGAAATGAACCGCTCGATGGAAAAACTCTATCATAGTAGTCGTTACCAAGAGAGTAGCTACTTATCGGCACGTTGAACAATAAGATGCCGGTTGTGAAATTTGCAAAAAACTTGTAGCTTGTTCCATCATATGTGTAAACGCTGTAGGTTAACGTGTTTTCTTCGAGTTTTACATGGCCATACTTGCTTGCATAACGAATTGTTTGTACACGTCCGGGAATCCACGCCACATCGTCTATTTGGAGGGCGACTGTCTGCATGAACTGTTTCATGGCGCTGAACTCGTTTTCAGCCATCCTTGCATTTAGGAAGTTGTTTGCAAAGACTATTGTTACCAGCAAAAGCGTTACTATGGCGCCTGTAAGGATAACCGTGGAAATGGCTGGACTGACAGCCTTTCTGTCTTTTTTCCATTTGGCGCCTCTCAAATTATTAATTTTCAAGATCTTCCCCTCCCCACCATTTTAGGCGCTGAATTTCACGAACATTGGCACCAGCTTGGCGGCTAGAACAGCAACGATAACGAGTATCGCGGCGTGTTTGAAGCCTGCCGCTATAGATTCCTCGCTTATTTTGCCGGCAACTATGCCAATTAAATAGCTATGGAAAATGGCTGATGTAACGAAAGTTGTTATCATAGGTCCTAAATCTTTTGTTTGGCCTCCCGTCCCAGCCACGCCCAGAGTACCGGAAGTGAACCCTATCATCATCACAGTTGTCGCCACTAGGAGGATGGCGGCGAAGTATGGCATCATAATGTAGGGGCGGACAGCCATCTTCTTTTCTTTTTCAACTTCTTGGGTTAGGTTGTTGAATCTTGCAAGGGACTCGATCATGGCTATTGTGCCGCCGCCCACGTCTATAGTCTCCACAAGAAGGAACATGACGAGTTGGGCCATCCAGCTTTTAACCCGCTTAACAAAGTCCATAATAACTTTTCTAACGGGAACTCCCCACGAGATTTCAGAGCTTATTTTGCGGAGCTCCTTGCTGAACTCGCCGTAGTCTCGGTTGGCAAGGCTTTCAATGCATTTTTCCGGAGAAAGCCCGGTTTTCCTAACTTCGGTCAAGTCTCTCAGGAAACTTGCGATGCCCTGTTCTAAGCTGGCTTTTTTGCTACTGACTTTCTGGTGTACAATGGCTGCTGGAAAAGTGGCTACGAACAGCGACAAGGCAATGGCTACCGGTAGGTCCACTATGGTTTGGAGTTGGCTGATGAATGGCAGTTGCATGTAGCCAAAAAAGTTTGTCAGCAACAGTAGTAGCAGTATGCCGAAAATGCTTGAAATTCCAAAGGCTTTGTAGGGTTGCATGTCTACGACTGGTGTTTTGGGTTGCATGCTGTGGGCTAAGTAAATGAACATTAGCGAAAGCATGGGCGTGAAAATGTACGTGTAGAGGATTATACCCGAATACATAGAGATGCCTACGCTGTATATAGATTCAACGCTGAAGAGAATGTAGAAACAAAGTGACATCAAAACCATGACTATTATGAAGGTTTCAAGAAGCATGCCAAGCCTTTCCGCTGCAGCCTTAACTCGCAACGCTCTCGTTTTGAAAATGTCTTCAGCCTTCCTTTCTAGGAAGTGGCCTATATCACCACCAATAATAACCGTGGAAGCATAGCCGGCTAAGAAATCCCTAAAAATGTCTAAGGGATTCCTTTTGGCAGCATTCTCTATGGCTGTTAGTGGGTCTATGCCGAAAATTTCAACGTCCTTTATTATTTCTCTCGCTTCAGCTCGCATAGCGGGCATGAGTTCCACCTCTGCAAGCCGTTTGAAGCTTGTATAGGGGGCTATTCCTCCGGAAGCCATGACGCTGATGTAGGCGGCGGCGAAGGGCATTTCTCTTTCAAGGTTTGCCGCCCTCTCTCCAGCCCTCGACAATGGAATTAGGAAGAAGCCTATCATGATATAGATTGGAAGCGGAACAAGAAATACGAGAGGTATGAAGCCGTAGAAGTAAAGCAATATTATGGCGAGAATAGAAACTGGTGTTGTTAAGACTGCCAAGAAAAGCATTAACGAAACATAGGTTTCGGGGTAAATTTTAATTTTCGCCCTTTCCAGATAATCTTTAAACTCGACAACATGTTTGAGAAAGAAAGGGGCCACTCGGCCGAAAATGCGGAAAGACCATGCTTCAAGGGCTTCTAGGAGCGGCAAGGGCTTTCACCTCCTCCCCAGCGAGAACCTTCTCGTAAATCTGGTTTGGCCTCGCGTAGTATTCGGCGATTATTGCGGCTACGTCACGGTAGCTTCTTATGT
Source organism: Bathyarchaeia archaeon (assembly GCA_038817995.1). Taxonomy (GTDB): domain Archaea; phylum Thermoproteota; class Bathyarchaeia; order Bathyarchaeales; family Bathycorpusculaceae; genus DRVP01. The sequence goes on from JAWAZC010000001.1 coordinate 35,530, forward strand.
TGCGTTCTCTCATCCAGTGGATAATTTGTCTGCGCTTTTCGATCTCGTCTTGTAGGTCTTTCTTGCTTACACCCAAACGTTCTGAGATATTGGCAAGCATAACGCTCTTGTTGAGCGATGGAATGTGCTCGTCTTTTGCAGGGTGCCACTTGAAAACTGTGCGGTAATCCTCATAGTCGGCTATTTCGTTGACGTTCATTACCCGACGGTATGCTTTTCTCTCACCACCCTTCACCAGATGGACTCGTTGAACGGATAGAACAATGTTCATCAATGGAATGTAGGCTGGCGCTATGTCCATGGGTTTCTGGGTTAAACGTTTCACCGCAGAGTCCAAGTTTTCAGCGTGCATTGTGCACATGCCGCCGTGGCCTGTCGCCAACGCTTGGAAAAGCACGTAGGCTTCTTGTCCTCGCACCTCGCCAACTATGAGGATGTCTGGCCGGTGCCTCATAGAGGTTTTCACAAGGTCGAAGAGGGTGACCTCGCCCACATTGCTTCCGCCCAAGCCGTAGCTTTGTCTCGCTATCAGGGAAACCCAGTTCTCGTGGGGGAGGTTAAGCTCCGCCGTCTCCTCAATCGTTATAATCTTGCTTCCAGGCTTGATTAAGCATGCCAAAGCGTTTAGGGCCGTAGTTTTTCCGGCGGCTGTTCCGCCCAAAACCATTACCGAAGCGCGGTTTTCAAGGCAAAGCCAGAAATATGCAGCCATCTCCTCTGAGAATGTGCCGAGGTTGATTAAGTCTATTATTGAGTAGGGGTCTTCCCTGAACTTTCTGATGGTGAAGGCTGTTCCGAAGGGGGTTACTTCCCGCCTATAACAAACTGCCAGCCTGTGCTTGCCGGGCAGTGAGGCGTCCACTATTGGAAAGGCTGAGCTCACGTGTTTTCCAGCCATGTGCACAAGCTTTACAACCATGTTGTCAAGCTCTTCATCCGTTTCGAAAACCAGGTTTGTTTCGATGCTTTCGTAGGTTCTATGCCAAACGTAGACGGGCTTGTTGACACCATCACATGAAATGTCCTCGATGTTCGGATCCCTCATGAGGGGGTCTATTCTGCCGAAGCCTACAAGGTCTCTTTCGGCATGATAGAGGATTTTGTACCATGAAACGTCTGGAAGCCAGCCTAGGCTTATGCGGTACTTGTCAACAATCTTTTTGGCTTCTTCTGCAAAGAATTTTCGCGGATCAGCTATCTCCTCTTTAGGAGACTCTATTTCCGCCAAAAGGATTTCTAGTATGCGATTGTAAACGCTTCTTTCAAGTGGGTCAAGCTGAAGCTCGTCCAAAATGTACTTGTATTCGCCTGTCTTTGGGTTTTGAACAATAGCTACATGAGCAAAAGGCTCGTAGAGAGGGTACCGCTCAACAACTTTGAACCCCTTTGGCAAGGGTTTTGGCGGTGGAGGTGGAATAGCCACCTGTTTAGACTTGCCGATGTTGAATTTTATTCTTATCTTTCTGAGTTTTGAAAGTCTTTCTTTGAGTTGGAGCTTGGGCATCCTTTCTTCTCCGTGTATTTCTGTTATATACTTATACACTGTCAGTATTAAATATTACGTCTTACGAAACATCATTCCGATTCTTTCTCTTCTTCACCAAACGAAACAACAATCACGCCAAGCTTAACCAACACCACAAACACCACCAGAAGCGCCACTGGAATCAGCACAAGCAACAAGATAAACCATGGAAACGTCGTCTCTGGAACAATTTGGAAGTAGACACAGTTCGGCTTTTCCACACTGTTATATCCATACTTGGTAACATTCACGGTCACATAAACGTATGAAGGTTCAGTTCCTACTGGAATGTAAATTGGTACTTCACAGTAGCCAGCGTTATTGGTGTATGCTCTAACAGAGGTTAAGCTTCCATGACTCGGTATTACTGTAACGGAGGCGTTCTCGAGAGGTCTATTACCACGCCCTACGTAAACGTATATTTTTGCGTGTTCACCGGGTTTAACAACATTGTTGAATATGTCAACGTTCACCGTGAGGTTAGCTAGTCTAGCTTTTAACATCAGTGTGTAGTAGCCTTCAACATAGCCCTCTTTCTGAGCTTTCACGGTCATGTTAACAACCATGTCGTAGGGGACTACCACGTTGAGGGCAAATGTGGCGTTGCCTTCAGCGTTTGTGAAAGCTGTTAAAGGCAAGAACGCTGGAAAGTTGAGGGAAAGCGTGACACTAGCGTTTTCCACTGGAACCCCTTCACATTCAACATGGACAGAAACCGTAACCTCCTCATCGGTAACTAAAAGTTCACGGTTAACGTCTACGTGAACCGTCAAAATTTTTGGCCTGATATGCACGTAAGTCCAGTTTTTGCCGCTTACATAACCTTCTTTCACTGCGGTGACATTTACCATCACTGTCATGTTGGCTGTTATTTGCCGCGCGGTTAGGATAACCTCCAACATGCCGTTTAAATCGGTCATGTCGAAGTCTGGGCTGAGGATCACGTAGTCAGACGCGTTCGAAGTAAGGTAGACTTGAGCTGGAGTTGGATAGTCTATCCATTGAACGCGGATAAACAATTTAGTTGATTCTTCCGACATGATTTCCGATAGTTCGGGATAAATGTTCACTGAAAGTATTCTTGGATGCACTTCAATCTGGCATGTGCCGGAGCCTCTGGCATACAATTCTTTAAAGGCTTCAACACAAACTGTAAAAGTTGAGAGATTATACACTACTGGAGCCGTGAAATTGAAAAACGCCGTGCCAGAGGTGTCCGTGACGCCCTCTCCAACCGTCTGGTTGTCCACCAATACGTGCAGACTAACGTTTGCAACGGGTTTCATGTAGGTGTCTGTGACGTTCACAGCGACTCTCACAGTTTCTTCAGAGTAAACAACTGCGTTTTCAGCGGTTATTTTGACGTTCAGGGGTGGAAGAACCATCACGTACCCATGGTCTGAACCGTCAGCGTATCCTTCCTTTGAGGCTCTAGCCATAACCCTTATATGGGTTACGTCACTGACGTTTGGGGCTGTGAACGTCAATGTACAGTGCCCGGTGGAATCTGTTGAATCGGTCAAGTTTGCGTAAAAGCCTTTCGCGGCGGCAAGAAGGTTTACACTCGCGGATTCTACAGGTGTTCCGTTGAACGAAACATAAATGGTGGCGATGACCAGCGAGTTATAGTCTACTGTGTGGTTACTGAGGCTAATTGAAACTGTTAACGGCGAAAGGTCGCTTACAACGCGCACTGTTGACGTAGTAACGTTGCTTACGTCGCCGAAATCATCCATAACTTGCAATCCTACATTGTACGAGCCGTTAGAGCCGTAGGTGTAAGAGAATATTGACAAAGTTGTCCAGCCACTGTTTTGTCCATCCCCGAAATCGAATAAGTACCGGTCAACCCGCCCGTCCTCGTCGTATGAGCATGTACCAACAAACGTGACGTTTTGACCCAAAGCCACTGTGGTTTTATCCGTCCACAAAATCGCCGTGGGCGGAGAATTTTTATGGTCTATTGGGGCGGTTAGGAAGAAGATGAAGTCTATGTTGACGCCGTTTCCGCCAACAGGGTTGCCTTTCCCACACGGGTTTAACGATTCATGGTATGGCCCGCTTTTATGCCCCCAGTAGTTTTGGGTGGCATTTACCCTAGCATCAGGCGAGGCATCTACGCCTACGGTGTTATTGCAAATGTTGTTGAAGCGAATTGTGTGGCTTCCCTGTTGGTAAAAGGCGCCGAAAGTGTTATTGTAAATGTAGTTGCGCGTTATAAACGTGGAGGCGTTTGTTGGAATGAGAAAGCCGTAGCGGTTTAAAAATACTGTGTTGTTTCTTATGGAAATGCTGCTGCTAGAAGATTCCATCTCCAAGAGTATGCCACTGTTATTGTTGGCGAAAACGCGGTTTCGTGATATTAATACACTGGAGTTTGCTAAGTTTCCGGTTAAAGATATGCCGTTACGGTTCAATGTTATATTGTTGTTCTGTATGGTTACGTTTCCGCCTGAAACTTTTATGCCTCCTTCTCTGTTGTTTTGCACTATGCATTGTTCAATGGCGACGCTGCCGTTTAACAGTGTAATTCCATTTTTAAGGCTGGATCGTATGACGCTTTTTCGAATAGTCACATTGCCGTTGTTTACGGTTATGCCGTCTATTCCATACGCAATCACGCAATTCTCCAGCGTAGATGGAGGTTGACCTGTTCCATTGAAAAGTAACGTCGCCCAGTCGCCTGCCATGGGATTTTCCTTATTTGATGTAAACTTTATCGGGTTTTCCTCAGTGCCCTTAGCGATGAGTCTTCCGTTAACTATGATTGTGAAGGGGCCCCCGCCAAACCTTACTTCAACGCCTGGCTCAATGGTTAGGGTAACGCCCTCTTTTATAGTGACGTTTTGGCAAACAATGAAGGGGCTGTCCAAGAGAGTCCAAACGGTGTCTATGCTGATTTCTCCTTCCACATAGGTTGCCTTTACAACAGGGAACAGTCTTTCAAGTGGAAGGGTGAGGATGCTAAATGTTAGAGTGACCAGAATTACTAAACTTTTCAGTTTATTCTTCATCATGCGAATGCATCCGCTTACAGTTTGTCGAGTATCCTTTCACCCAGAGTTTGTTTAAGGATTATGAATTTTGAATTAAACTTGAGAATATCGACTTCCAATACTTTTTGAGTTTAAGCAGGCAACTGTTTTAACATGAAAAGTACTAGAAAAGGGTTTTCAGGTGCGCTTTGGGTGTTGAAAAAGACCTTTCAGACGTCTTGAGGCATTTCCCAATTCCAGTTTAGGAATGGATTGTTTGTCTTCTCTTCTCCAATGGTTGTTGGCGGACCGTGTCCGGGGTAAACTTTAAAGAAGTCTGGTAGACTTGTCAGTTTTTTGAGAGAATTTTTCATTTCCTTTTTTGAACCTTGAGGTAGGTCTGTTCTTCCTATTGAGCCGGCGAAGAGAGTGTCTCCGGTGAATACTTCTTTTTCGCCTAGGAGCGAAATGCTACCGGGGCTGTGGCCTGGGGTGTGCATTACTTTAAGGTTTAGGCTTCCAAAACTTATGGTGTCTCCGTCTTTTAGGAGGATGTCAGCTGGCGGCGAGTTTTTGAAGCCGAAGAATTTTGCGGCGAATGTTCCAAGCATGTTGGCGTCTCCTTCGTGGATTAGGATTGGCGCTTTGAATTTTTCCTTGACAAATCCGTTGCCGCAGATGTGGTCTGGATGCCCATGAGTGTTTATGATAAACTTCAACTTTAACGCTTCTCCATCTATGTACCTGAAGATTTCAGCCGCTTCAGTGATAGTTTCTAATCCTGGGTCGATTATTATGGCTTCCCTTGTTTGGGGGCATGCTACAATGTAGCAGTTTGTGAACAGTTTTCCAACGGTGAAAGTTTGAACCTTCATTGGCAGGTCTCTATCAGGGTTGTGTTTAAGGGGCAGCTAGAAAATATTTTGGTTTAAGTAGTAACCTATAAATCTTGTTTAGAGATTTCTCTCTTTTGGAGATTGGGGAAACCTTGAAACTTGAAGAGATTTTGGCTGTTTCAAGTCAGATAACGTATTGCCCAAAATGTGGTTCCAGCGAAGGCTTTTGGCTTGGCTTTAAACGGGACCACGCTTATGTTCAATGTAAAGGCTGCGGGTCAAGCTTCGAACTCTACCAAATCTACAAAGTAAACGAGAAAAGGAAAATTTCCCGGAACCGGAAAATTTTCGGAAAATAACGGAGATCTTCAAACTGAAAAATAAGGGGTTAAGGGTTTTTCTTTGCTTTCCTTGTTAAAGCGATTATTAATGCGATTGCTGGCAGTAGAGTTGCCAACGTGATTTTCTGGTATTCAGGGATTACGTGAGATGCGAAGTATATTCCCGCCGTTGGAGTTTGAGCTGCGTTTCCAGCTTTGTCCACGGCTTTAATGTAGTACTGGATTGTTGTGCATAGCGGAAGACTGCTGGAAGGTATCGTGGCGACATATTCGCCGCTTGCTGCGGGGGTCATTGGGATTTCCACCCACTCTGTAGCTGAAATGTTGTAGTAGAGGGAAACTTTTTCGATGTTAGGTTCTGTAATGTTCACCCTCACAGTTATGTTGTAGCCAAATTCAATATCAACTGTTTCACCCGGTTGAACCATTTGCCCTGGCGGGTCCTGGTAGGGGTTGGATATCACCGGCTTTGTATTGTCAACTTTCACGGCGTTCAGCTGGCTTGCCGTTGCGCCTAAATCGTGAATGTTGCAGATTGTCACGTTTAGATGGTAGGAACCGTCTGCTGCTCCGGCTGGTATCGGCATGACATCTGTTCTTTGGACGTTTGTTCCGCCACTCAAGCCTGTTATCGTTCTTATAGCTAGCGTGTGGGTTGAGTTGTAAATTTTGATTGTAACATTTTTGGGACTTGCCTCGGTGTACTGGTATGTGACTTGAATTGTTCTGTCAGCTTGAGTATAAACGGGATTAACTGTTGTCGGACTAATTATTTCTAGAACCGGTGGTTCAGGAGGAACAGCCTCAGCTATTCTGAAACTCCACGTTTTCGTGGCTAAGTTTTCAGCTAAATCTTTAACAGACAAGCTGGCGATGTAGTATCCCGAGGTTAGCGGGTTTGTCTGGTAGTAGAGCAATCCTGTTTGCGGGTTGTAGGCAGGTGACAGCACCGTTCCGTTTAGTGTTAACTTTATTGTTGCGACATCTATGGCGAGATCATCTGTTAAGGTTGCATTAATCCATACCTGCTGGTTTGGTGGGAACATTTCACCCTGCATTGGTGAGATTATTTCGATTGTTGGTGGTATTGTATCCATCACTGTGAGGTTTAACGCCATGTCAGTGTAATACCGAAGAATTATTGTTTCTACGTAAACTTTTTCTACCCAGAGGTCGATGGGTGTTCCTTCACTTGGTCCAGTTATACCTAACATGTAATAGCCGTTCTCGTCTGTCACGTCTTGGGAGCCTTCAACTGGCTGTAACACTTCTGTTCCAACTTTGGCATAAATGTGGAGCCCCGCGGGCGCCGTGACGTTTTCGCAGGTTATCCGGTGAATGAAGACATATCCGTAGACGATCATTGGCAGTGGTGGAATTTGGGATTTGGCTGTTAAAATCAATGGGTTTACTAGTAGTATTCCAGTTATTAAAAGAATTATTGTTGTTATTTTAAGTTTTTCCATATTGACATCCTCCCAATAGATATAGATATAAAAGAAAGGAGGTTTAGGGTGATGGAACCGGTGGAACAAGGGTTTGATCTTCGTAGAGTAGTATCCAGAAGGCTTGCCCCGGCGTCAATGTTTTTGTGTCAATTGTGTCAACCATGAACCATCTTTGGCTTTGGGCGTTCCAAACGAACAGGTATCGGAAGTAAGTGCGCTCCTGTAGGCTTGACAAGTACCAGCTGGCAGAGTATTCGTCCATTTCAGTGTAACCTACAAGGTTCCAACCTTTATAGAGTAGGTAGTAGATTGGTTCTAGGCTCCAATAATCCTCTTTGGGCGTTCCTTGCACAATGAGAACGTCGTAAGCATTTAGTTTAAGCCAGTAGCCTTTACCATGGGTTAAGGTCGCCGGGTTTAGGGTCCACTGTTTGGCTTGATTATCAAATGTGTATGTGAATTGTACACTAGCTGCTCCCTGTTTTAATATTAAGGCGTATATGTCGGCTCTTGCCGTGCTGTTTGGCACGAGGGGCAGTGATATAAGGTTCCATCCGGGGTAGAGTTCTATTGGATACCATGTGCCGCTCGGTATTGCTCCCACATAAACTGTTTTTACTCGCTCGTTTCCAGCTCCGTCCACAGCAGCTACACTAATATTTGCGTATTTAGCACCCGTAAGATCAATGATAACTGCTCCAGAGAAACTGTAAAGATTTGTTGTTACGTTTGTCCATACAGTGCTGGCTAGTTGACTGGTAGTTACAGGGTTTCTAGTGGTGTTTACGTAAATGTTATAGCCTACTACTGTGCTTTCAGCGTCAGTGGCGTTTAGTCCCCAGATTATTATTCCGCCGCAGATTAGCTGCCATTTCGTGTAGGTGGGGACTGAGGGTGGATTAAGGTCTTTGCGCACATACCATGTGCCAACAAACCTGTTTCCTAAGTCATCGGTTATGTTTATTTTGACCGGAAGGCTGGTCACTCTAGATACATCATATGGAGCTAACCCTGGTAGCCAAGTTGCATTTCCAAAAGCTTCCGCCGATACATTAAAGTACACGTATGACTGCGCTCCAAAGGTTCCCGTGTCATAGAATGCTGCGTAAACTCTGATGCCAGTTGCGTTTGGAATCCATATTGTGTCTCCTATTGGTTTGTATTCGCCAATTACCTCGCTGTCTCGGTAGGCTTTTACTTTGATTTCTATTAGTTGTGGCGGAGTGTTGTCTACTGTTACTGTGACACTATTGTAGCCTATGTTTCCGACAACATCCACAGCTGTAACGTTAATTGTGTAGAGCCCATCAGCGTAGGTCAGAGTGTCCCATCGGTATGCTACTGTGGCTGTTGTTCCAGTTGCCACTTGTGTCCCGTTAATTTTGATTGCCCAGCTTTGAAGGTTATCGTCGGAGATGGACGCGTTTATCCAAACGTTTCCACACACTCGGGCATTATCTTCTGGCGTACTTATGCGTACTATCGGCGCATCGTCGTCCACATCTACCGTCAAATCAATTGTGGCTTGCTGGTTAGCCGTGTTCACAGCTGTAACCGCCCATGTACCGTCCAAAGCTCCTTTGTTTAATGTCATTGCAATTGAAAAGGTCGCCGACCTTCCGGGGGATATTAAGTTGCCTCCAGTAGCCGTGAATGTAATTTCCCGTGTGACTGGATCATGAGAGAATATCCAGTATTGCGGATAGCTGACTATGTCACTGAAAACCCAGCCACTAGCGCTTGGGTATCGTACAACAACTTGGTATATGGAGCTTAACGTTGTGTTATGGGTTACAGTTAACACGAAAACGTATGTGTAGCCAGATTTTACAACCGCTGGTGAAATTTCAGCGTCAAAATATGGCGTTACAACAACTTTTTCGGTAACAGAACCAAGCGATACCATATCATCGTAGCATTCAATTGTCCATTTGCCTACCCCTACGAGCACGCGGGCCGTTATATTGAAGAAAAGCTTGGTACCATTCGTGAGCTCTGAGTCGAAGGTAGCATTAAATTTCACATAACTAGTTTGATTATCGAATGTCCATGTAGCGTTGCATTCAACGCTGACAGCCTCCCAGCCCAATGGCAAGGTCACATTAATGCAGTCGATGGCTGTTCCTTCAGTTGTGTTTGATGTTATGCTAAATTGGAATTTTACTTGCTTGCCATCATAGCCTGCTGTGACAAGTTGCGGTGTCATTATACCATAGAAGTATTGGTTTGTTTCTTCGCGAAAGCTTCCGCTCCTAGCCATCGGCACACATACAACTAACGTTGAAATCAACAGTATGCTGGTTACGATTAGGGAGAGTATTCTTTTTTCTCTATTCATTTTGTTCACGCTCAGAAGGGTTTGTGATGTTTTGTTATTAAAAAGTTTTTAGGGGTTCAGAATCCGAACCCAAAACCGACCAGCTTCCAATAAACTTTTCTACTACAACACCATTACTAAAACAGCCAAACAAAAGGCGAAAAGAAAAGCCATGACCACAGAACAGCCAAACACAACACAGACAGAATTCGAAAAACTAAAGGAAATGGTTACTGCCCACTTCCAAGTGGAAGACGCCCTAATAGAACACGGCATCCCAACATTCTACCTGAAACAGCCCCAAGAGACAAAGCAGCCCTTCCTAAGACTGCTGAGGGCGTTAGAGCCCATGGAGTTGATGGCTGTTCTGCGAAAAATAGACGGAAGAATCGTTCTGAAGATTTTACAAAAGCCACCCTCCAAGCCAAGCAACGTTCTCGTCAACTGGCTGCTCCTATTCGCAACCGTAGGAACAACCTTCCTAACCGGTTACATTTTATCTGAAGGCTTTACAGACCCATTGATCGGAGGAGCAACCTTTACTATAGCCATAATGGCGGTTCTCGGACTGCACGAAATAGGCCACAAACTGACAGCAAACAAGGAGGGAATAGAGGCTACGCCTCCATACTTCATTCCTGGACCGCCGCCCCTCGGTCGCTTTCTGGGCATTGGCACGTTTGGAGCTGTGATAATGCAGAAGTCCCTCCCGCCCAACAAGGATTCGCTTTTCGACATTGGCGTAAGCGGCCCAATATTCGGCTTCATAGTGTCAGCAATAGCCACCATCATAGGTATCCCGTTTTCAAGCTACGAGTGGATAAAGCCAGACGCCTCAACATTGCCGCCCCTACTGTTTTTCAGAATAGCCCTACACTTTACACGACCTCAAGGCCCAATACCTCCCTCCCCCGGACCAGACTATGATTTAGCAATCAGACTCCACCCTGTAGCTTTCGCAGGGTGGGTGGGTTTGTTTGTCACAATGCTTAATTTGATACCAGCAGCAATGCTTGATGGAGGTCATGTTGCCAGATCCCTGCTCGGCGAAAAAGCTAGAACCGTTTTAACATTCCTTTCAATAGCCTTCTTGGTTATTGTAAGCTGGCCCATGGCCCTTTTCGTCATGTTTATGTCCATGTATAGACACCCCGGCCCCCTCGACGATGTTTCTGAGCTCTCAACGGGTAGAAAGCTTTTGGTAATTGTTTTAGTAGCAATCTTTATTCTATCATCATTTATTTTCGATTTAATCTATGCCTTCATACTGTTTTTGAGGGAGCTTTTCAGGTTGTAGTTTTGTTGGCCAATTCTACAGCAACATTTATTAAATATCAATATTCTTGATGTCCATCAGAGTAGACATGGACGAAAAACCATGAAGGGCATTCCAATCCTAATAGTTTTCTTCATAATTTTCTTAGCGGCTTCACTTTTGATTCCCACACCTATGTTTCCGGGAAACATTCTTTCCAGCTTTGTCAGAAACATCGAAGCCGAATACAAAGTGTGGCTCAACGCAGTTTTCAACGCCGCTTTTTATGGAGTTGTCTTATGGCTTGTTTTTGTAGCTATAAGTCAAAAATTTGAAAGGGAAAAATAGTCACCTAAAGTTCTTTCTGTTGAAGGAAACCTACAAGCCTTATAGTGCTCCCACACCTTTTGCATTGAAGAACAAGTTCCGCTAGCTCCGTCCCCTCTACAATTGTTTCTACAATCTCGTACACTTCATCAGTTTCATCGTCCGGAGATATTATTACCCCACATTTGGGGCATGGGAAGGCTCCATCCCCCTCAATCCTTGTGAGGTCAATTGTGTAGACCGAACCTTTTTTGATAGTAACTTTCTTCATCATCTGCCCGCGACTTCCTTTTGGGTTTTACGTGCTCCCCTCACCTTCAAAAATATAATTAACAATTATGAATCAGCAATCCATATCTTGGATAAACAGTGTTATCACAATTTTGTTATTATAGAAAAGGGTATTCCGCGACTTTCGGAAATGGAACGCCGTCCAAATGTTTTCAAGCCCGCAGATAAACCTTGTTAGCCTTTCAACACCTATGCCGAAACCAGCTGAGGTGGAATGCCAACCTTCAAGTAAAAGCTTCTTGCGGTTGCGGGGGTAGTTCGTTACCAGAAAGGTTCGCTATGAACCTTAGAGAGGGCTTCTTCCGCTTCCCATGGGATTTCTTCACAGTACTTGACATAAATGCCCACATCTTAGAAAACCTCAAGAACCTGGTAGATGTATCGTTTAAACGGCCTCTTCGAAACCTTCAGGGCACCGCATCGTTCCCCCGGGCTCTTTGCGGCATTTCGCCTTCCCACCCACTATGACTTGGCAAGCATTCTCTCACTTAAGTCCATAACGTCGTCACACGTGGCATAAGCCCTTATTGAGATATTATCGTCTCTACTTTGAAAAACGTTGGCTAACCCACTGTCCCTCAAAGTTAAGTATCTTCTTTTTAGGCCTTCCGATACGTCTATGGCTCCCGCTCGCGGAAGTTTAGATGTTCAAGCGCCCATTAAATTTTTATTTGAAATTATGTATTTTTCTCAAACAGATAACTATTTAAGCTTGAATTTCTGTAATTTTTACACATGGAAGTCAAACTTGACGAAAAGGATTTGGCTATACTTGCTTTACTGCAGGAAAACTGCCGCTTGACGGCTAGAGAAATAGCCCAAGAAATAGGCTCGCCGATAACAACAGTTTTTGCAAAAATTAAACGGATGGAACATCTGGGAATCCTTAAGGAGTACAAGGCTGTTCTAGATCATAAAAAGCTAGATTTTGGTGTTACAGCCTTCATTTTGGCATCCTTCTCTTACAGAACAAACAAGGAAGAAGCGCCTTTATCCCAAAGGGCTATTGCAGAACAAATATCAAAATTTCCGGAAGTCCAAGAAGTCCATATAATATCAGGGGACTGGGACATACTGATAAAGGTTAAGGAGAAGGACGTAGACGCTATTGGAAAGTTTGTGGTGGATAAGCTTCGCACAGTCAAGGGTATAGAAAAAACTTTAACGTGTATGGTTTTCGACACTTTGAAGGAAACAACTGCCATACCAATACCGTTAAAAGGATTTCAGAAAAGTAAAAAGTAGTTACATTAATTATGAACCAACCAAAAACAGAAAGGAGGCTTGCGGAGATGAAGTATGACGTCATAGTGGTTGGTGCTGGGACAGCTGGCTGTTTGGCCGCAAAAACAGCAGCGGAAGCCGGCTTGAACGTCTGCTTGATTGAAAGGAAAAGCCGTAAGGAAATAGGCGAAAAGATTTGCGGAGATGCCTTAGGCGAACATCATTTAAAGGCTCTGGGGTTGAGCCCGCCACAACACGGCGAGCTTGAAAGGCGAATCGAAGGCGTCAGAATTTATTCGCCCGACTTGGAAACAGTTTTCACTGTTAAGCATGAGGATTTTTCTGGCTATTTGCTTAACAGGCGGCTTTTTGGACAGTGGCTCTTGACGCTGGCTTTAGATGAAGGTGCAACACTGTACGACTGCACTCAGTGTCTTGAGCCAATAGTTGAAAAAGGTTACGTGGTTGGTGTTTCGGCCAAAAACATGAAGACCGGCGAGAAAGTCCGGTTCGAAGGTAAAGTTGTTGTGGATGCCAGTGGATTCTTGGCTGTTATTAGAAGAAAACTTCCAAATGAAATGATGGTGGAAAACGAAATTTCAAAGGAAGACGTGGAAGCCTGCTACAGAGAAATAAGGCAGCTCAAACAGGAAGTGGAGGAAAAAAGCTACTGCGAAATCTACTTGAACCAAGAAATGACGCCGGGGGGATACGCTTGGCTTTTCTACAAGAGCAGCGCAAAGGTTAACGCTGGCCTCGGCGTTTGCATGCGCAGCAACTTTCCAAACCCAAAGAAACAGTTTTACAGGCACGTTTTAACCCAGCCGATCTTCGAAGGCTCGCTTCTTCTGGACGGCGGTGCATGGTACGACCCTACTAGGCGGCCGCTGGACAACATGGTTGGAAACGGCGTAATAATCACCGGAGACGCCGCATGTCTCGTGAACCCAATCCATGGTGGCGGCATAGGGCCATCCATGCTTGGCGGTTATTTGGCTGGAAAAACTATAACCGAAGCGTTAGAGAAGGGCGACGTTAGCCAAGAAGGCTTGTGGTCGTACAATGTTAGGTACATGGAGAATTATGGGACTAAGCAGGCGGGGCTTGACGTTTTTAGGCTTTTGCTTATAACATGCAAGAATGAAGACTTGAACTATGGCATGAAGTACCAGCTTTTGACAGAAGAGGACGTTTTGAAGGCTGGTTTAGGCGAGGACTTCAACCTAAAAATAACAGAGACAGCCAAACGCGTTTTTAGGGGGATTAGACGTCTCGGCTTCCTCAACAAGTTGAGGATCACCGTCAACCTTATGAACAAGGTTAAAGCCCACTACAGGAATTATCCGAAAACCCCGAATGAATTTAAGAAGTGGCGTTTAAAAACCGAAGCGTTGTTTAACGAGGCTAAGTCGAAACTTTTAGAGTAGAACCAACATGCAAGTTGCTGTCTTGGCCACCGGTGGAAAGGATTCCACTCTTGCACTTTACAAAGTTCTGGAAGGCGGTTACATTGTGAAATGCCTTGTAAGCATGATTCCGCTGCAAGAAGATAGTTGGATGTTCCATTATCCAAACATGCACTTGATGGACTTGTTCGCCAAAGCTGTAGGGTTACCCCTTGTTAAGGGTGAAACCTCTGGAACAAAAGAGACCGAAATTGAGGACTTGAAGAGGCTTATTGCGGGGCTTAACGTAGAAGGTTTGGTTTGTGGTGCAATAGCATCCACGTACCAAAAAACGAGAATCGAGCAAATCTGCAAAGAGTTAAACCTCGAATTTATAGCGCCTCTTTGGGGGCAAGATCCCCATAAAATTTTGAAGGAAATTTTGGATCTAAATTTTGAAGTAATCATCACTGGTGTTTACGCTTATGGATTTTCGAAAGAGTGGCTTGGGCGAAGGATTGATCATGAAACTGTTGAAGCTTTGACCAATTTGAATAGACGGTTCGGTGTTTCGGTGGTAGGAGAGGGCGGCGAATATGAAACCTTAGTGCTTGACGCTCCATTTTTTGAAAAAAGAATGAAAATCGTCGAAACTGAGACTATTTGGAGGGGGCAAAGTGGATATTTGCTTGTTAAAAGAGCTTTGCTTGAGGATAAGCCGAGATAGCCGTTTGCTCTTTTGGAAAAGTTTATTTTGTTGGGTGAATCATTGAAAGCCGAATGGCGGACTGAAGTCCGCTGGGATGTAACCTTATGGTTGAACCATAAACTAGTGTGAGGTGAAAAATTGGCGTATAAGTATATCGCAGAGGCATGGAAAAAGCCGGACGAGTCCTATGTTGATGAATTGATGCGGCAGAGACTTGTGGAATGGAGGAAACAGCCTACCGTGGTTCGTATAGACAAACCAACACGCTTGGACAGAGCTAGAGCACTTGGCTACAAGGCTAAACAAGGCTTCGTTGTAGTTCGTGTTCGTGTGCGACGCGGTGGACTGCGCAAGCAACGTCCAAGGTCGGGCAGAAGACCGAAACGGATGGGTGTCAAGAAGTATAAGCCAGCCAAGAGTTTAAGGCTTATAGCTGAGGAACGTGCCGCAAGGAAGTTTCCAAACCTTGAAGTTTTAAACTCCTATTGGGTTGGCGAGGACGGACGCTACAAGTGGTTTGAAGTTATAATGGTGGATCCCCATCATCCAGCCATAAAATCGGACAAAGACATAAATTGGATTTGCGAGAAGCAACACAAAGGACGCGTTTTTAGAGGACTAACAAGCGCGGGTAAAAAGGTCAGGGGACTACGAAAGAAAGGGCGAGGAGCGGAAAAGGCTAGACCGAGTAAAAAGGCTGCCACAAAGGAGTAGCAGTCCATGGAAATCTTCAAACCACTGGTCTTTAAAAAAGGCGGAAAACAGCGCGTGGGAAAAGGCTTCAGCCTAGACGAAATGAAAAAAGTTGGATTAAAACCAAAACAAGCCCTAAAACTTGGAATACCAATAGATTCTAGAAGAAGAACGGTTCATGAGGAAAACGTTGAAAAACTTAGGAAACTCTTGGAAGCCAAACAGCAAGAAGAAGCCCAGAAACAACCTAAACTCGAAGAGAAGATAGAGCGCAAAGTTCGCAAAGCTAAACAGAAGAAAGAGAAGGAGAAAATTAAAAAGGAAAAAAGGGAAAAAAGCCAGACGTGATGAACCGTTTTGTCTTCTAAAATGCCAGTAGCCCACATTGAAATACGAGTGTTCGCCCACGCCACAGAAGACGAAGAGAAAGTTCTTACAGCCGTGCGAAACACGTTTCCACAGAATGTTGCTGAAAATTTAACTTTTAAACGATCGAACCTAACAGGACATCATGGAAACCCAATAATGCTTTTTGAGACGAAAATCAGAGAAAAGGACCACGTGAAAGCTTTTCTGCAAAAGCTTGCTTCGTCGCTTAACAGTTTGGACAAGGAAACCTTAGCCAACGAGATCGAACAGCACATTGATAGAGGGTGCCTATACCTGAGGCTGGACAAGCAGTCCGCCTGTCTAAACGAGATTAGGCTTTGCACAACGGACCCCATACATGTTCGAATCCATTTTAGAAGGATGAACCCAAAAGAGATCGTGGAGTTCTGCCGGGGAATTGGGATAATCCCATGAAACGTCGCTTTGCCGACCTTCACTTACAACCGAATCTAAGTGACGTTGAACAGACGAGGCACATGCTGGCCAAAGCTACAAAACTCGGCTACCGCCTAGTAGCATTGCCGCTTCCAACGGCTTCTGTGGAAGCCTTTGCTAAAAAGCTGAGGTTAATTTGCCAAGAATATAGACTGGATTTTGCCTCACGCCTCGACTTGAAGCCGCAAACGCCCAGAGAACTTCTGAGACAGCTGAGAAAATTCAGAAGACTTGTGGAAGTGATTGCTGTGGTTTGTAAGACAAAAGAAGTGGCGCGGCAAGCTGCAAAAGACCATAGAGTGGATCTACTAAATTTTCCAGCAACAGACTCCCGTCGAAGATTTTTTGACAAAGCGGAGGCGGAACTAGCTTCCAGCAGCGTCGCCGCCCTCGAAATCGACGTAAAACCGCTTCTTATGCTGAAAGGTCCGACTAGAATAAGGCTTTTAGCGGCTTTGAGAAAGGAGGTTGCCATTGCCAAAGATTACCATGTGCCTATTGTTATTTCAAGCGGAGCCACAAACACACTGCAGATGCGGAAACCGCTGGAGATGGCAGCGTTGACTACGCTCTTCGACTTAGACAAGCCAACGGCTTTGGATGCGGTTTCAAAAACGCCGCTTACAATTTTTGAAAGAAACCGTGAAAAGCTTAATCCAAACTTTGTGGCGCCAGGCATCCGCATAATACGTAGAGGAAGCGACTGTCCATGAAAGCAAAGATTAGGCGTAGATATTTAGCCTTGAAAATTGATTCAGAGGGAAAAATCAGCCAGAAAGAGTTGATGGATGCTATTTGGGATGCCGTGTTAAGGCTTTACGGTGAATATGGTGCCAGCAAAACGAGCCTCGCATTGATCGAGTATGACGTGGAGAAGAACCTTGCAATCATCCGTGTGGCTCACGCTGAAATCGAAAACATCAGAGCAGCCATAGCCACCATAACAGAGGTAGCCGCCAAACCAGCAGCGGTGCATATCCTAACAGTTTCTGGAACCATTAAAAAACTCCGCAAAAAACTGGAACTTAGTATGGCCTTTAAACCATAACGTATTAATCGCACAAACCTAACTGTTTCTAGAGGGGATGATGCAGCCGTCCCAGTCTGATGGATGCGTATGAGGAGCTCATGACGGGCAGACCCCCTATTTTCCACTAATGGCTTTTAGAGGCGGATTTTTCTGTCCCTTTCCCTTTTCTTTTCGAGTCCGAAGGCTGCTGCCAGAATCATGCCCGTTATGAAGCCGCCTATGTGCGCCCAATAGGCTACCGGGCTGCCAACTTCGAATGAGCCGTAAAGCCACTGGAGCAGAAACCAGAAACCCAAAAACAGTATGGCGGGAATCGGCAGTATGAAATAGGCGACCCAAGTCAAAATTTTTGCCTTCGGAAACAACACCAAATAGGCGCCTAAAACTCCAGAAATCGCCCCAGAAGCGCCTACAACGCCTATTGTGGGGTCTGCTGGATAAGTTAAACCCAAGTACAGACTTGCTATGTGAGCGAAAGCTGCTGACACCCCGCATACAACATAGAAAACCAAATAGCCTCCATGACCGAAGATGTCTTCAACGTTGTCGCCAAAAATAAAAAGGAAGAGCATGTTGCCAAGCAAGTGCCACCAGTCGGCATGCATAAACATGCATGTAACCAACGTGTAAAGCTTTTCTCCTTGGACGACGTGTTGGGGAACCATTACAAATTTATCATCAATTTGGGCTACTATTTGAGTGGCTAATTTTGTTGGAAAGAAAAACCCATTATCGGACAGCCAATAAACCAGAAAAACAACCACATTGACAATTAACAACAAACGGTTTACGTGCGGCGTTTTTAAAGGGCGATTTAAATCTTTAAGCGGAAGCAAACGTTATAGCCCCGTTAAACTCCCATGTACAAAACGACACTTAAATTTTATTAAGTACTGAAGCTTGCGGTTTTCACATGAGGCATTCAATCATTTTATCACACGTCAAGCACTCGTCGGGTATAGGCATATTCTTAGGACGCTTCTTTAAAAAACCGAAGAAACGTGGACAGCCCCCTTTAGCTTCCCCTTGGCTTTTAACAACTTTTACAGGGACTTCTCCGTCATCTTCGCTGGCTTTTCGAACGGGAACTTCCCTAACTTTTGTCAGACAGCGAGGGCAGGCGTAATAAACCCTCGAAGAGCCGCTGGACAATACGGTTGCCAAAATAGGCTTTTCGAAAATCTCCCCACAGGCGCTGCATGTTGAAAAGTTTGTTTTCTCTTTTTCTAAGAGATATGAGTTTTCGCCGTGTTTTATGGACGACATGTTGGTACGCTCCGAACAACATTCAAAATCTTAATATTTAATAAACTTTTTTGAACAAACGTACAACAAAAAAACACAAGCTAAAACCCATATGAAGCCGGATTAAACCTAAAATCTAGGTTCGTAGAATAAAGCTGTTGGACTATCAAAAGCGTAATTGCAAATCGAAACTATAACAAACACGCTACGCATCCCTAAAAGTTTAAATAAAAAAACTATGACATTTACTGGAGCCTTTCAACGGGTCTTAAGGGGTTTGGAAATGGTGAAAAAATACGCACGTTTTGTAAAACCGATGCCTGTCAAGATGGGACCTGAAGGGCTATACCCAGACATGCGCATATGGATGGAGTCCAAAGATTTTGAGGGTCTCAACGCCCATTTCTCTTACGGGTTTTTCAGGAAAGCTGGAATCGTCTGCCACCCCATCAAAAGTGATGAGGCTTTAGTGCATCCCTACGATGAACTTTTGGTTTTCGCTGGAATCGACACAAGTGACATAACGAAAATGCACGGAGAAATATCCATAGAAATAGGAGAGAATCCAGAAGAATATGTTTTCAACGAACCAACGGTTGTGGTTATTCCAAAGGGTACACCACATGGCCCAATAAAAGTTAACAGCCTTGAACAGCCTATAATGCATTACCTCGTTGGTTTGGGCCCCGAGTACAAGGCCATGTCTATTCCTAAAAAAGCAAAATCTACGGAGAAGAAATACGCGCATTTAATTAAAAAATTCAGATCTTCTGTACAAACGCTTTCGCAGTATAGGGAGATGCCAGGCTTCGTGGACGAAAGAGGTGTCATGTACCCCAGTAAATTCGTGGGACCCGGAAACGCTGATCAGTTATTGTGGATATACGGCTACGACTTAGAAGGTGTTGAAACTAACATTTCGTGGGGCTTCTATAGCAAGTGTGGCATATGGCACAGAATGCCTGGTGGAGGTGCTCATGTACATCCTGTTGACGAAGCATTAATATTTGTTGGTTTAGATCCGAACAACCTTTACTACCTAGGAGCACAGGTAGAGTTTGACTTGGGCGATGAATTAGAAAGACATCTTATTAACGTGCCAACAGCGGTCATAGCTCCAAGGGGGCTCGTCCACTGCCCAGAGATAACATGGTGGGTTGACAAACCCTACGGTTTCATAGTGTTCTGCCTGGGCATCGAGCACGAAACTCATTGGCTCCCATTCAGCATTTAGCCTTTAAATTAAAATGCCACTCCCTTTTCCTTTTTACCGTCAAATAAGAAACAAATAAAGAGAGATTTAACATGAAGTACCGTAGATTTGGCAGTCTGAACTTTAATGTTTCCGTGTTATCTCTTGGTGCCAGCTGCTTACCATTAAAAAACGAAGCTGAGTCCATTGAAATGATACATTACGCTATAGACCACGGTGTAAACTACATTGATTTAGGTTATCCATACAATCCCACAGAGTACGAAAGGTTGGCAGTGCTTGTTAGCAAAGCTCTAGATGGGGAATACCGGCAAAAAGTCAAGGTTGCAGTTACGTTACCCGTGCCTTTGATGAGCTCTCAGTTCGTTTTTAACAATTACTTGGAAAAACAAATTCGGTTACTTAAAACGGATAAAATCGACTTTTGCGTTTTAGGAGAATTAAACAGAGAAAGCTGGTCTAAAGTAACTAATTTAGATATTCTGCGTTGGATAGAAAACGCCATAAAAGATGGGCGAATCGATAAAATCGGGTTCTCTTTCCATGACGATTTTCAGCTTTTAAGGAACATAATAGAGGCTTACAGTGGCTGGTCTTTTTGTCAATTCCAGTTCAGTTTCATGGATGCTGAACATCATCCGGGGGTTAGTGGAATTAGGTATGCCGCTCAAAACGGACTCGCTGTGATCGCCACACGCCCGTTCAAGGGAGGCAAACTCATAAAAAACCCGCCGGAACATATCGCAAAGATTTGGGAAAGCTTCCCAATTAAACGCTCTCTAGTTGAATGGTGTTTACGTTGGGTATGGGACCATCCTGAAGTTTCCACGGTGGTCGTTGAAATGAGCGAAATGAAGCAAGTATTGGAAAACGTAGCGTTGGCAGATCTTGCTGAGCCAAATAGCTTCAGCGTGCAAGAGCTGATATTAATCAGTAAAGTTAAGGATGCTTATATGAAGCTGAAGCCAGTTAATTGTACTACATGTCGTTGTTGCATGCCGTGTCCCGTAGGCATTGATGCCCCGCGCATCTTCGAACTATATAACGACGCAGTTATCTATGGAGACTTTGAAACTTCACGTTTTCACTATAAGGCTGAACAACATAACGCTAACGCCTGTACTGAATGCGGTAAATGCATGGATGCTTGCCCAAGAAAAATCCCGATTATAAAATGGCTTAAAGAAGCTGCTGAGAAGCTTTCAGGCTAACCTTGCAAGTATCATTGCAAATATTCGGTTACTATTCCTTCCAACTATTATAGCATACTATGTCCTCAAGACGTCTTCTTGGCCTAGGTTCCGGCGACTCATCGGGATACCCTAAGGGGGTAAGAGCGACCACGCGTATGTGCTCAGGAATACCTAAAGCTTCCTTGACTATTGCCTCGTTGAATCCGCCTCCTATCCAGCATGTCCCTAATCCTTGTTCAGCAGCTGCCAAAATTAAATGTTCCATGCTGATTCCCATGTCAACAAGATAGTAGTCCTTTCCTTCCTTTTTACCAGACTTAGCCGGGTCAGCGCAGCCAACGATGATTATAGGAGCCTGCGCAGCCCAATCCCTCGGCCTCATGGGCGGTTTAGGTTCTGGTAAAAGCGATTTATCCCAAGACAGTGGAAAAACTGTTGGAGGAGGCGCACTTACCCCTATTTTTCTCTTAATAGCTTCATCAGTAACAATAATATATTTCCAGCATTGCTGGTTAGCCCATGAAGGGGCTTGTCGAGCCGCTTCTAGAACATATTTTAATTTCTCTTCGGGAACGGGGTCTGGCTTATATTTTCTGATGCTCCTTCGTTTAAGGACTATATCCATGAACTCCACACGATTCACCTCAGGGTAGTAGTTGATGCGTGAATATTTTTATATTTCCATGCTTAGGAAAATGCGCGACAACATATCCCAAACAACTCTTGGGAAAAATCATCAAGCAATTTCATATCATTGTTTGGTTTCAATGTCTGAGATAACCCTACCTTTTTAACGTTTTTGGCAGAAATGCTTATATCTTTGGCTTTTGAATCTGACGTGCGCAGGTATTGTTTCATGACCGCCCAAAGTTTGCCCGCAGCGGAGGATCATGAGAAGATAAAACTTCAGAAGACGGAACACGCCATGGAAATGATGGAGTCGATAGGCATATCAGACGATGAAGTGAAAAAGGTCATCCACGTCTGTGAAACTTCAGGAGAAAAATTGTACATGCTTGAAGAGAAAAAGTTTTTAGCGAAAGCAATTGTTGGGGAAAGAACCATTTACGTGGAGTATTCGCCAGTTGAAGGAAGCGACGCATATAAAATTCATACGGCTTACACTTTTAGGGCAAAGTTTAAGGAAAGCAAGATTGGGGGAGTGCAAACTATAAAGTGGCACTGTTTTAAGTGCAAAGAGCCGATGAAAAGTGCATCCGTGACCATGGAGTATAAGGGCATAAGTGGTGCCATCGAAGGCATGAGATGCCCAAAGTGCGGCGCATCATATTTGACAGAAGATGTTGTAAAAGCAAAGGTGTTGAAAGCCGAAAAGTTAATTGACGCTAAATCCAAGTAAAATTTCCTTTCAATTTTGATCAAACGGGTTGATTTGATGGCTTTCTAAATACTTTTTCATAAAAGTGGCTGTTTCTCCGCCAACCATGTAACAGTTTTCGCTATGCTGAAATAAGCCTCTCCCATCTCGCCTATGCATCCTTAAATCTTCTATGAGCAACTTAAGCCCTTTATCTCTGAATTTTATAAGAAGAGCCAAGAAAAACAACGCTGATAAAACCCAGAAGCTTGTAAGGAGCCCGGGCAGACAAAAAATAAATATAGCGAGAATCACGCTTAACCCCGCAAACCACGTGTGCCTCAGAGGTTTTGGAACTAGACGCGTGGTTGGATGCTTAAACGTGTATCTGTTTATCTGCCAGATGACAAAAGCAGAGACCCAACATAAAATCGTCAAAACAACATCTATCAATAAGAATCACCTGCGGACATAGTGCTTTTAGCCTCTTTTCGTCTTGTTGTTTCCTAAGTTTGTGTGGAGCAAAATTCAGCTTTAATCTTCGCCCGGACTTCTTCTGAAATGGGTCCAAGTTTTAGAATTCTTGAGGTGAACGTTTCAAAGACATTTTGCACTTTATTGTACTCTGGAAGTGTTGTGGAAAAGGTCATTACGCGCAAGGGTTCAATTTTGTAATTGCTTAGTACCTTTTTTACTCCGCCAATATACTCTCTTAGGGCTTCCTCCTTGAACACGCCTCCATGGTCTTCGATAAGTAGTACGCCGTCGGCTCCTGAGGCAAACGCCTCTATTAAATGTTTCAGACCGATGCGTCCTGTGCTTGGAACTGGAATGATTTTCACGTTTGGTGGATAAGAGACACGGTTCTGCCCGGCTAGGTCTGCGGAGCCATATGCTATTTCCTTTTCAAGGAAAGCCAGTATTTTCAGGGGTTCACCGCCTTCACATATTGCCCGGATCTGGGCGATCAGCTGGGCTTCTGTTGAGTTTTTGAGGTCTATGGCACCTTTTGGGCATCTTGGAACGCAGATACCGCACCCAATGCATGAAACTGGATCTATTTCCACACCCCGCTCGGTTTTTTGGATGGCGTTAACTGGGCATACTGTAATACACGCTTCGCAGTTGTCACATTTATCAGTCATGACATAGGCGACTTCTGGTGAAATTTCCATTTCACCCTTTCCAAGGAAGCTTGCAACTCTTGAAGCTGTGGCCATGGCTTCAAGAGTTGTTTCTCTTATGTCCCTGGGGCTTAAGACGCATCCTGCAACAAAGATTCCTTCCCGTTGGCTATCCACGGGCCTAAGCTTGTAATGTCTTTCCAAGAGGAAACCGTTGGACCCTACCTGAATGTGCAGTTTCTTGGCTAGTTCCTCCGTGCCTGCGCTAGGAACTATACCTAAAACAAGCACTACGAGGTCGAAGCTTTCCTCAACGAAGGTTCCAAGTAAGGTGTTTTCAGCATTAACAACAAGATTTTCTCCGTTGGGAATAATTCTGGACACACGGCCCCGTACAAACCGAATGTTCTGCTTTAGGGCGTTGCCATAAAACTCTTCGCATCCCTTTCCCCCAGCCCTAATATCCGTGTAGAAAATGCATGGTTCAGCGTCAGGCACCGCTCTTTTAAGCAACATGGCATGTTTTATTGCCACCATACAGCCTATGCTGCAGCAGTGCTGCACACCTCTATCAGTGTTTTCCATCCTACTGCCTGCACACAGCACGAAAGCAACTTTTCTTGGCGTTTTACCGTTTGAAGGCTTACGTAGACCCAAACCCATCAGACGTTCAAATTGGAGGTGTGTTATTATGTCAGGATGATTGCCGAAATTATACTCTTCAAGCTTTCTCGGATCGAACAGATCATATCCAGTACAGACAACAATGGCGCCTACGTCTAGTTCAATGGTTTCTTCCTTCTGTTCAAAGTCTATGGCGTTTCCCTTGCAGAATTTTTGGCAGAGGCCGCAAACCCCTTTAGTGAAATGTAAGCAGTGTTCCTTGTCTATAACGTAGGTTTTGGGAACAGCTTGCTGGAAGGGTCTGTAAATGGCCTTTCGAGGGGCCAATCCAACTTCATACTCGCTAGGAACCTTAACGGGACATACTTTTTCACATTCTCCACATGCCCTACAGTTATCTTTTACAAACCTAGGACGCTTTTTTATCAGAGCTCTATAATTTCCAGGAGAGCCATCGACAGCCTCCAACTCTGCTAAGGTTATAATTTTAATGCGCGGGTGCTGCGCGGCGGAAACCATTTTAGGTGTTAAAATGCACTGGGAACAATCCAAGGTTGGGAATGTTTTGCTAAGCTGGGCCATGTGACCGCCTATGCTTGGGCTTCGTTCAATCAAATACACTTGGTAACCCTTGTCCGCCAATTCTAAGGAGGTTATTATGCCGGCTATTCCTCCCCCAATCACCAGAACGTTCTGGTTCACGGCCACATTCCTTGGTTCTAGGGGTTCAAGATGTCTGGCTCTCGCCACAGCTCCGCGTATGAGGTCGATCGCCTTGGATGTTGCAACCTCTTTATTATCATGAACCCAACTACACTGCTCCCTAATGTTGGCCATTTCTAGCAGATACTTATTCAAGCCTGCGGATTCTAGAGTTTGCCTAAAAGTTTCCAAGTGCATCCGCGGTGAGCATGAAGCAACTACTACCCTGTTTAGACCATGCTCTTTTATGGCTTCTCGAATCATTTCCTGACCGGGATCGCTGCACACATACTCATAGGTTTTTGCTACCTTCACCCCTTCAAGTTTTGAAACAGCCTCTCTAACCTTCTCTACATCCACAGTATCACTTATGTTTCCTCCGCAATGGCATATGAACACTCCAATAACGGGTTTTTCAGACATCAAATCACCCTAGTTACATGCATGAATAAAGCAGCTCAACGATGTCCTTAACTTGGATCTCGCTTTTTGCGTCTGCCGCCGCTTGGGAAAGGTAATATTTGCATCCTCCACAGGAAGTGGCTAAAATTTTTGCTCCCACGTTTTCAGCCTGCTTGATTCTCCGCATGGTAATCGTTGAGCGTAGTTTTGAATCTACTGCCTCCATCAGCCCTCCTCCTCCACAACACAGAGTATCCTTGCCGTGTAGGGGCATTTCAACAAAGTCGCTTGCAATTTTTTTCAGAATTTCCCTTGGAAGACTTATCATTGAGTACCTTGCAAGGTCGCAGGGGTCGTGGTAAGTGACCCTTTCAAGTATTTTCCTGGAGATTTCAATATGCCCATTGGCTAATTTGTCCACAATGTACTCAGTTATGTGTACTACATTAAATTTTAATTCGGTTTTCAGAAGTTTTGGATACCTGAATTTTAACGTATGCCAACACGTGGGGCAGCCCGTGATCACGGTTTCAGCTCCCTTTTTCTCTATTTCCTTTACATTGTGGATGGCAAATTCACGGGCCATGTCCACATTGCCTATATAAAGGAAAGGCATTCCACAGCACCATTCCTCATTAAGCAACGTCCAGTCTTCATTTAAACGGGTCAAAAGCTTAACAATGGTTCGAGGTATTTCTTGGCTCACATCCATGTAAGAGGCCGTGCACCCGGCGAAATAGACAGCTTTACTTTGATCTTTAAAAGGCGAGCTTATGTCGGTTGAATTAATCCATTGTGTCCGTGTTTCCGGAGGTTGCATGTAGGGGTTAAATTGACTGGTTAAAAGTTCATTTACAAATTGCAGCCCCTCGCAAACCTTCCTCGATTTAAAGTTAAATTCCCTCAGTTTAAGTAGTACCTCTTTAAGCTTCACACCTCTTGGGCAGAACATTTGACATTGACCGCATAAAAAACATGGGTCCAACGCTCCCAACGCATTGTTTTTAAGCCCCTCGCGGATCATTGCTACAATTTTCCGCGGATTTTGACTTCCAAGGGGTGAAAGGGGACAAGCACCGGTGCAAACTCCGCATTGGATACAGTCCCTTACTTCTTTGCAGTCCTCTTCCTTCAAAATTTCAACAATAAAACCTTCATCCACAGTCGCCGAATAACCAGTGTTCTCCTTTTCCATCACTCATACCCTTTTTTCTAAAACCGTCTCTCTCGGTCATATTAACATTCCGGCACGTTATGCCCTTTTCTTAAAGCAAACTGCGCCATTTTATGATTCAATGTTCAAAACTCAAAATTTCATTATTTGATCTACTTGTTACAAAGTTCTCCGCGAAAGTTTTAAGTGAACGAAACGTGAGTTAGGGGGGATAAAGTATCATCATAGGGATACAAACAGCCACTCGAAATGAAGGGAAAGTCTTGTCCAATCGGTTGAAGGTATGCTCCACCAAAATTTACGAGGGAGTAATCGGGGATGTTATCGGCAATGTTTTACATCCAAGTGGACTGGATTTAACTGCCAGAGCAGCGGAACTTGCAAAAATAAACGGCAATTCCACGGTTCTTGACCTAGCATTTGGCAAAGGGGCGTCGGTTAGGTTTCTTGTCGAAAAATTTGGATGCAGTGCTGTTGGCCTCGATCTTTCAGCCAAACTTGCCAAGATATTTAAGAGAAGCTCATCAAGATCGATCTTTGAGAAGGTTGAGCTTACGGTAGGCGACGCTGAAGCAATGCCCTACATAAACTCCTGTTTCGACGTTGTGATGTGTGAATGCTCCTTTAACCTCTTTCCGGACAAAATGAAGACCCTCAGCGAAATACATCGCGTGTTAAGGAGCGGAGGAACGTTTGCCTTAACCGACATAGTTTTGAAAAAAAACTTGCCGGTGGAGTTGAGGACCAATCTAACGTTTGCTCTATGCGTGGCGGGCGCCATGACGTTAAGTGAACTCCGTGAATTATTGGAGAAAGCTGGGTTTGAGGTTGCCCACGTTGAGGATCATTCGGAAAAGCTGGTAGCTTTGGGGCTTAAATTGTTATTCAGCGACTTTTCCGCTTTAGGCATTGAAAATCAAAGGGTTCTGGATAGACTGTTTGATGAAGACTTTTTAAGTTACATGCTAATCGTGTCTCACAAGCCTCAACTCGACGAGAAAAGTTAAGGTTTTAGCGTGGTGGATCAAGTTATGCTGTTAAGGAGTACTGAAAGCCTTTGTCCAATTTGTTTACGCAGAATACCCGCAAAAGTTGTCGGCGAAAGCGACGACAATGTGTACATGGAAAAGTCCTGCCCAGCTCATGGAAGTTTCAGGGTTTTAGTTTGGAAAGGGATTAAATCTTGGGTTTTATGGGACAAACTAAACGATTGGGAGCCTGAACGTTTTGAAGGAGAAGAAAACGCCACAGAAGTAAGCATGGGTTGTCCCTTTGATTGCGGATTATGTCCTCAACATCTGCGAAAAGCGTGCATCATTGTCGCTGAGGTCACTAACAGATGTAACTTAACTTGCCCAGTCTGCTTCGCAAGCGCCAATGAAAGATACGTTTACGACGCCAGTATAGACGCTGTTGAGAATATGCTTAAAACCGTGCTGCGTTACGAATGCAAAAACACAGTTCCAACGGTTCAAATAAGCGGCGGAGAACCGACAATTCGCGACGACCTTCCAGAGATTGTTGACACGGCGAAAAAGCTAGGAATAGAACACATAATGGTCAACACAAACGGTATCAGGATAGCCAAAGACAAGAAGTTCCTGCGCTGTTTAAAGGAGAGCGGTGTGAATGTGATATACCTTCAGTTTGACGGCGTAACCGACGATGTGTATCTAAAGCTTCGCGGAATCAACCTCATGGATGTTAAGGTCAAAGCGATAAAAAATTGTGCCGAGTTAGGAATAGGCGTCGTACTTGTCCCCACAGTGGTCAAGGACATTAACTTCCATCAAATCGGGGACATGATAACATTTGCAAAGAGGTGGGTACCCACAGTCAGAGGTGTGCATTTTCAACCCATCAGCTACTTTGGAAGGTACCCGTACCAACCAAACAATGACTCAAGAATTACAATTCCAGACATGCTTAACGCCATTGAAAAACAAACCAATGAAGAAATCCGTGCAAGCAATTTTGTACCTATTAATATGGGCAGGGGATGCGAGGCCCACTGCTCATTCACTAACGTCTCCATTTTAACGGAAGGAAGAAGCCTATTGCCCATCACGGATTTTCCGTCTGAGAATGATATACTCAAAAATGGTAGTGGTAGAGACGTTGCGTCTGGCCCCAAACATGCTCGGAAGGAAATAAGAAACTATTGGAAGTCTGTTGGCGAGTCTGCTTGCACGTGTTCATGCAAGTTTTACACGGGTGATTTCGGCGAACTTGCTGAGTGCCTACAGGAGTATTACTTGTCAATTTCGGGAATGATTTTCCAAGATGTTTGGAACATCGACACAAAACGATGCAAAAAATGCTGCATACACCTTGTTACGCCTGACGGCCGACTCGTTCCTTTCTGCACCTTCAATATAACGAACGTTGAAGGCAAAACACTCTACAGAGACCAAGTGTATAAAAGATACATAACCTTAAACGAAAGTAGCACCGGTAAATGTTAAACGTGAAATTTAGCAATGCTTGGCGCACACAAAATTAACAAACTGTCTTCTATCCTCATCGGTTAAGCTAGTTGCTAATTGGTGAACCTTTTTTAGGAAGCTGGAAAGCTCTATAACTTTTTCTCTATAAAGTGAGGCTAAATTTTCCTTACTTGACGCAGCTTCTCGCACGCTCTTAGCGGCGGCCAACGCGCTTTCAAGGGCGTATTTGATGCCTTCCCCTGTTAGAGTGTTGCAGAAACCTCCAGCATCTCCTACTAGGACAATATTTCCAACACCCTCTAAGATGAAACCGTATGGAACTGCCCAAACTTCCCTTCTTTTTAGCGAGTGGAGTTCGAAGTGGAGCTCTTCACGCAGCAGCTTCTTAAAAATTTCAACTCGAGCTTTGAGTGTAGTATAGTTCATTTTCGGAGCGAAAAACCCAACGACAATCAACGCGTCCTTTGGGATAACATAGCTGTAGGCTGATGTGAGCTCGCCCCTCAGAAAAACGTAAAAGCAGTCTTCAAAGTTGCCGTCCGCCCTCCAATATTCTTGTAAAACCAGCGCCGTTTCAACTTTCTTGTTTGGGTATAATTGGCTTCTAACTCTCGAATAAACTCCATCAGCCCCTATTAGATATCTCGCCCTTACCTTAATTGTTTGATTATCCCTTCTCGCAATTATTTGAATAGGTTCTAAACCAGCAAGCTTTATGAAGCTCGTTCTATACCAAATGTTGGCTCCGGCCTCCGCCGCAAGCCCACGTAACCACTTATCAAACAAGCCACGGCGAAGGTTTAAAAGCCTAAAATTTTTCATGCAACCTCTTTCCTTAAAGTTTGGAGAAACATAAAGCACTTTAAGAAAAGCTGGAGAACACATCAAATCGCTGGGAATTTCCATTCTAAGCAATTCTGAAAGAACACTTTTACAGGACGGAGTAAGTAAGCCTCCACAAGGTTTGCTGCGCCCTGGTTCCCTCTCAAGTATTAGAACTTTAAAGCCCAATTCGGCGCATTTTAGGGCGGACAATGCTCCAGAGGGGCCTCCTCCAACAACAACGACGTCAAAGTCGGCGCTGGTGCCCGTTTCCAAGCTTCATCCCTTTAATCTCCAATAGACTGGTTTTGAAACCGTGCGTCTGCTTCCACGTTATCGATGAAACAGAAGAAATCCAAAATATGCTTATACCTTTTGTAACGGAGGGTTATTTTTTCATTGTGCTTTTTAAGCTCGCGGATAAGGAGAAAGTGTTTTCGCAGAAGAGTTTCACTGGAAAAGTTGCTGTTTTCTTTTAGCTGGGTATTTGCAACCGGAACAAAGAACAATGGTATAAAGGCCATGCTTGAATCTTTAAGGGCTTTAATCAACGCAAGGGTTCGTGCAACGTCTTCGACTCTTTCCTCGGGCAAACCTAAAATTAGCGTGGCATAGCAGAACCAACCGTTCTCCTTCAGAATTCGAGAAGCCTCTTTCACGATGGTTGGCCACTCATCCGGCTTGAATGGTAGCGCCTTTCCCCGCATGTATTTCTCTATAATATAGGGGCTTCCAGTCTCAATTCCCATTTGCACCTCAAAGTTTTTACGTGCACGTTTGTCGTGGTTCCTCATGAAAGCGGTTAGTTTTGGTATTATGTCTGGTTCAGCTACTATCGAAGCGGCGGAGAAATGGAGGAAAGAGATGCTTCTGATTCCCTCAGTTGAATACAACTCTTTGAGTAAGCTTAACACAGCGTCTGAGTCGGGAACTAGCCTTTTTGGCTTTGACCCGTATAGGAGGACGTCGTCACTTTGCAGGGTAAGGTCAACCACCCCATTCCTAGCGTTGGCTTCAGCCGACTTTTTGATGGTGTCCAATGGAAGGCAACGCATGCCGCCAGCGGTTGAGGAGAAACACCATACACATCCCCTTCCACATCCCCGGCTTACTTCTATGAGACCGTTAATTGTAGCCCCGATTGTTGGGGGAATATCCTCAACGTCCGCGGGTTTACTCTTGATTACCCTCGGAAAGGAGGCTGCTTTTCTTTCAACCAGCTCCTTGAACAGTTGGGGTACGACGTTTTCAGCCTCGCCGATTATGAGGTGGTCTATTCCATACTTGTCAAGTGTTGTCTCAGAGGAAAGTTGCCAAGCGCCAGGTCCCCCGACCACTACTTTCACGTGATGCCTTTTCTTCAGGGCTTTGACTTTCTTCATGATTCTTGTGAAAAGTCTCTTTGTGTATGGTTCACCACCATATAGGGAATGCAACGTTCTTGTAAGGGGCCCGAGTCCTTGCGGGTCGATGGTTGAAACGCCAATAATTCTTGTTTTTGGTCCAACAAAATTGTCCAAATATTTTGGATAGACGGTTACGTAATCTCCTTGCTTAAACCCCGTTTTGTGCAAAATAGATTCAACCACCCGTAGGGAAAGGGGCGCTAACTTCACCCTGCCGTCAGGGTAGCACATCACAGGTGGACAGAACTTTTTTAGTTCAGATTCCATGAGAACGCTCGTCGGAAAGCAAGGTGCAAACCCATAGTGTATACGCTTCTTAAAGTCTGACATGAGGCTTTCGTCAGCCGTAAGAACAATAGTGGCTTGTCTTTGAGCCCGGCTTAACCCCATAACTAGGAGTTGAAGCATTCATGTTTTATAATTCTACCGAAAATCTTGATGCAGCGCACATATGTCATGGATGGGCGCACAATTAAAGTTAATGCTTGAATTTAAACATCAAAACGTGTGAAGAAAAACGCACCAAAACGTTAGACTTTTTTGTCTGCTTATTCTATTCCCATTTGTACACAGTTACGGGGCCGCGAGGTTCAATTGTAGTCCATTCTTCGTATGATCCATCGTAAAGTTTAACGTTAGTGTATCCAAACACTTCTTTCAAGATAAAACCCCATGTAAACGTGTATCCGCCAACTCCGCAGTAGAGGATTATCTCTGTGGATTTATCATCGCCAACAACAGCTTCAACCATTGCCCTTAACGCCTCTGTATCTCGGTATTTCCGGTTTTCAACCCAAATCCATGCCGCTGGCAGATTTTTAGCGCCCGAAATGTGGCCTGGAACGGGTGAAAACGGTTCTACAGTAACCCCGAAGTAAACATCGGGATCCCTTGAGTCAATTAAAACGGTTTTTGGATCTTTAGACTTAACCTTGTTTAGGACGTACTCTTTCGAAACAATCAACGCGTCGTCTGCGACGCCCTCGTACACCGTTGGACTGGGCTTAACTACGTTGGTAGTTAATGGCCTCCCTTCATCAGCCCATGTTTCATGCGCACCGTCTAGTATGGCGACGTTCTTTAGTCCCGCGTATAATAGGGTTGTCGCAACCCTGCCCGCGTCTGCTAATGGGAAAGGACATGCTCCAGACGGACAGGGGCAAGACCCTATTTTGCCGACAACAACTATGAGAGAATCCCTTTTTATGCCGATGGAGCCTATGGTTTGGAAGAGGCTTTCTTTTGGGGGGAGCTCTAGCATGAGGCCGCCTTTCGTCACAACCCAAGCCGACTCAGGAATCTCAAAAGGGACGTTCACAGCGTTTGGAATGTGTCCCTTCAAATATTCTTCTTGGCTCCGAATGTCAATTATAACAAGGTTTGGTGCGTTTAAATTTTCAGCCAACCAGTCGGTTGAAACAATTGGAGGTATTTTTCTATCCACCCACAATCCTCCAAGCAACATTTAAACGTTCATAGTGGTCTAGGAGTATTTATTTCAGTAGATAAAAAATTAAAATACTTTATGCATGACGTTTGTGAAGGATGTTGGTCATTTTGCGTTTCTTAATACGATGACGAAAGGAGGAAGAGCTAGAAACCCATGTGCTTAAGCTTCATCACGCTTCAAGTTGCAAGTGGGCCGGGCCGGATTTGAACCGGCGACCTTTCGGTTATCAGCCGAACGCTCCAACCAAGCTGAGCTACCGGCCCGCTGGGCCCTCTAGACTGTTATAAAATTCAATCATTATTTTTAAGGTTTTCAGAACACTTTTAACAATGCAAGAGCATAACACTTCGAGTAAAAGGGGGCCCGTGGCCAAGTATGGATTAAGGCGCCGGCCTTCGGAGCCGGAGAACGTGGGTTCAAATCCCACCGGGCCCGCCTACGCCATAAAGGGCGTCGAATCCATCGGAAGTCACTATAAGCGGTCACCTAACACTTCCCAATAACGTGCAAGGCTACTACATAATTCCATATGTAATAACGGCCAAAACAAGCAGAGGTTTCAAACAAAAATCGGCTTTGAAATCATAAACTTGAAAACGTAAATATTTTTAATCACCTCGACAAGCTACTATAAGTTTAAGTTATGTCCGGTTTGTTATGATTAGAGCTGCTGAAAGTTAGTTATTAGCTTCTTGCGATACCTACTTCATCTTCAGATCCTAAAAACATTGTAAAAATTTTGCAAAGAGAACTCTCTGGAATATTTGTAAAGTGGCCTATTAAAGGATAAGCTGGCCATAGTGCTGAGAAACTTCTTTGGGCTCGGGTTCTGTTTCCATAATTCAGTTTGGCACTTTCCTAACCCTAAATTGTTAAATTAGTGTGTAACCGAATAATTTTGGGCTCAGATGTAACAGAAGCATCACTCGTATGCCCTTTCTGTGGGGCGCTATATAGGGAAACTATCCCAGCTGGCACTGTTCAAGTTAAGTGTCGATATTGCGGAGCCACGATTCTTGTCCCGCCAAGTCTTGGAGGGGTTGTTCGACGATGCCCTAACCATCCGGAAACATTGGCTGTTGGGATATGTAACGATTGTGGTCAAAGCTTTTGCACCCGCTGCCTCTACGTTTTAGATATTAAGAGTGGAAGATTGTATGTTTGTGCTGAATGCTATAGAAATCGAACCGCCAAAAGCAAAATTGCGGTAGTACTTTCCCTAGGTCCTTGCGCTCATATTTCTTGCATTCATCCAATTTCTTATGGCTTCTCCGACGGCATCGTCAATATTGACGACGTATCTAGAATCTTGTTTTTGGCAATCTTTCTATTGGCAGTTTCCACTGTCACGTTATTTGAAAAACAGAAAAGTCCTCCAAGCCTTTATGACATGGTGTCGAAAGGTACCCACTTGCGTACACCAAAATCTTTCGTGAAAAGGTGTGTCAAATGCGGAAGAGAAATCCCGATAACTTCGGGGGAGTGCCCCTATTGTCAAGCAAGGCAGCCGGAATATAAAGCCTAAAATCAAATAGCAGCTCCAGCAACAACAGCGCGCCCGCACAACGGGTTTGGAGAACCCTACTTATGTATATTTTATGTTGTTTTTACTACGGCTTTATCCCATTTTCCATATTTTGTCCAGATGGCGAGGGCTATTCCGCCTATGGCGTTGCTAAATGAAAAGGGCATCCAAATCCCCATGGAGCCCATGCCAAATGTGAACGCTAAAAAGTATCCTAAAACTATTCTTATTGTCCATATCCTTACAATTTCGATGGTTGTTGGAATCGCTGTGTGTCCTGATCCTCTTCCCACAGACATCACGTTTATACAAATTCCAAAGAAAGGAAGTAACGGCAACATCACATGTAGGAATCGCTGTGTTTCCTCAATTATGTTGGTGTCGCTCGTAAAGATACTTATAATCGACCATCTAAATGGATAGACAACGGCGGCCCCTATTGCAACAATAACAAACACTATTGCTGTTGTCTTAAGAGCTACTTCCCGCGCCCTTTTAGAGTTGGCTGCTCCTAGGCTTTGCCCCACCATTATGGCGGTGGCTTGGCATAACCCGAAAAGCGTACCGTCAACAATCTGTATTATCACAAAGCCTATAGAGAATGCTGTTGTAACAATTATGCCTAACATGTTGATAAGCCTTTGCTGCAGGACAAATGCAACTCCATTCATTGTGCCGAAAGATAAAACAGGAAAACCTATTCTTAAAACAAGCCTGACCCATTCAAAATTAAAATCCCTTGTAAATCTAAGCTTTAACATCGGGTAGCTTTTTCTAAGTATGTACATTTGACCACTAATCGAAATTATTTTACCCATAACGTCTGTGAGGGCCGCGCCGACAACTCCTAAACGTGGGAATGGAGTTATGCCTAAAACAAGGAAAGGGTCTAATGCTATGTTGATAGCAACAGCCGCCATGTTAATTATGGCTGGCCGTCTAGTATCTCCCACGCTTTGAAGCAGCGTGGTGAAGGTGAAGGCTATAGACATAAAAAGTACATCAAAGGCCGTGACAGCGGAGAATGTCATAACTTCATTAAAAATTTCTGGTGGGGTGAAGACTAGCCACGAAAAAATTTGTTCTCTAAGGGTTAGGAATATTATGTTTAGCGCAATTCCGGAGAGACATGCAGCTGTGAAGAAACGTGAGGCTTCTAGGCTAGCGTTCTTGTAGGCTTTTGCACCGACATACTGTGAAACTATGCTTAGGCACGCAGCGTTTGTAGCCATCACGAGGGCTTGAAACAACATTAATACGGGAAAAACCTGTCTAGGAACAGATACACACAACTCATCATAGCAACTTAACCAGTAAGTATCAGCAACGTTATAGGCTATAAACACGAGCTGATTTAAAAACGGAGGAATCCCAAGCCATAGAAACGTGCTAACAACAGGACCATTGATAATTTTATCTCTGTACTTGCTTAAGCCCGTAGGGTCCAGCGTGGCTCCGAGTTCCTCAGCCATCTTCTCACGTTCCGCAATGCTGTTTTACCTTGCTTTGCGACGTGAAAGATTTAGACAAAAGAACATTGAAACTATATGAAACTTTGCTTGAACAGCTTGATATTTCCATAATCAAACAGTCGTTATCTGGTCGCGTCGTATCTAACTGTAACAAAAGAGCTTTAGGGTAAAGGATAATTAAAACGTGGTTTAGCGTTTTTAATGGAGAAATTGTTAAATTGATGTGTAGTCTTGGATGGGGTGGTGTTATCGTTGACTATTTCGAGAAGTCAACTGGCCAGACTCATTGATTCTACGCTTGTTAAAGCTACAGCCACTAGAAGTGAGATTGAGAAACTTTGCCGTGAGGCTGTCCAGTATGGCTTTGGATGTGTTATGGTGAACCCTGTTTATGTGCGGTTAGCTGCCTCCCTATTAAAGGGCACAGATGTTAGGGTTGGCTCTACCATCGGCTTTCCATTCGGTATTTCTTTGCCAGACGTTAAGGCTTTTGAGGCGGTTAAGGCTGTGGAAGACGGTGCATGCGAGCTTGACGTGGTTATGAACTTGAGCGCTTTTAAGTCTGGCGATCATGGGCTTGTTAAACGGGACATTGAAGCTGTGGCGGCGGTTAAACGTATATCAAACAATATAATCGTGAAAGTGATAATTGAAACGCCGTTGCTAACAAATGAGGAGAAAATAATTGCCTGCAAAATTGTTAAGAAGTCGGGTGTAGACTTTGTCAAAACTTCGACTGGTTTGTTCGGCGGAGGCGCCACCGTGGAAGACGTAAGACTCATGCGTCAAGTGGTTGGAAAAGACTTTGGGGTCAAAGCTGCCGGCGGCATAAGAACCTACAAGGATGCAGTGGCCATGATTGAGGCAGGCGCCAACCGTATCGGAACAAGCACAGCCGTTGCAATAATTCAAGGTGCACCATAAAGGCGCTTGGCTACATTCTCTCCGGCGCCGTTATCCCAATAAGGTTTAAAGTGTTTCTCAAAACTATTCGTACGGCGTCAACCAGCGCCAGTCTCGCGTCGCTAAGTTCAAGCGGTTCAGCCTTAATCACTGGAAAGGCATTGTAGAACGTGTTGAATTTATCTGCTAAAGCGTTGGCATAATCGGCTATCAGGTTTGGCTTTAAGGTTTCAGTTGCCTCAATGAAGGTTTCGGGGAACTCTGCCAAGGCGAATACAAGCTCCTGTTCAAGCTTCTCTCTTAATAGGCTGTAGTCTGGTTTCTCGGGCTTCCTTGCAGCTTTGCGTAGTATGCTGCAGGCCCGTGCATGCGAGTACTGGATGTATGGCGCGCTGTTTTTTTCGAAATTTAAAACTCGGTCCCAGTTGAACTCAACCGGTTTGGCGGGGTCAACCTCCACGAGCGCGTAGCGAACCGCCCCAACACCGACGATTTCGGCGACTTTCTGCTTTTCTTCGTCAGAAAGATGTGGCGAGCGTTTTGAAACTTCTTCGTAGGCTCTTCTGGTGGCTTCGTCTAAAACCTCGTCCAGCGTTATGTATCGTCCTCGGCGGCTTGACATCTTATAGCCCGGCAGCGTCACCAAGTTATAGGCGAAGTGGACAAGGTTTTCGGCGTATTCCCGGTAACCCAAAGCGTATAGGGCTATTTTCAGCTGGAGCTGAGCGAGGGACTGTTCCATGCCAATGACGTTTATGCATTTTTCGGCTTTCTTGAACTTCCAAATGGTGTAGGCTATGTCCCTCGTCGTGTAAAGCGTTGTGCCATCAGCCCGCACAAGCGTCAAGCTTGGCACTTCATAGTCCTTTCTTAAACCAAGCTTCCCCCGCAAACCCAAAGCTTCAACAACTTTCCCAGCCTCAAATTCTAAAACACTGCCAAGGACTGTGACGAAAGGCGTTTGCCTCAGTTTCCGGAGGACTTCTGCAACAAGTCCGCTCCATACAAGGTCACTTTCCCAGTCCCAAGAATCATAAAACACGCCGACACGGCTTAGGGTTTCCTTAAACCCTTCAAGGCAAAGTTGACTAACTTCACGTATGAGCTTTTTCGCCCTTTCTTCTCCAACCTCATACGCCCAATTCAGTTCACCTATGCTTTTCTCGGGGTCCGGATCCTCGTTTATTTTTTCGAGCAGTTTTTCGAAAAGATCTGGATATTTTTGTTTGAGTTCGAAGGCTACAGACACCCAGTCGTCGAGTTCCCGGTTTAATTTGGCTATTTCTTCTTGGGATGAAACCATTTTCGCCCTTTCAAGCTCCCGTTTAAGCCTGTTTATCTCGACGAGGCAGCTGGTTAAAGTGTAAATTTTTCCTATAAAGTGGTCCGGTTTTTCTGTGGGTTTTGGTCTACCGAGTTTTTCGTATCCATAAGCGATTACGGCAGTTTGCCGTCCAACATCATCCACATAGTAATGACGGAAAACCATGTGCCCTCTTGCGGATAACATGCGGGCGATGGCGTCGCCAAGCATAGGGTTTCTTGCCTGTCCAATGTGAATAGGGTGAAGCGGGTTTACACTTGTGTGCTCAACAATTATCTTTTGGGGTTTTTCAGCTTTAACCAAACCATAGTCGGCGTCCAGTTGCCGAACAGACGCTACGGTTAAGGCTGAAAAATGTTCAAAGTTAGCGTGAAAGTTTATGTAGCCTCCACCAGCCGCCGCAACATCTTTAACAAGCAAAAACTTCGCCCTCTTCATGGCTTGAACTAGCCGCTGCGCCAAGTCCAATGGTTTTTCGCTTATTTGCTTCGCGAGCTCAAAACAGATGGAGGTGGCAAGTTGCCCAAACTCCCAAGCTGGAGGCTTCTCAAAAGAGAACTGTTTCACCGAGGGCTCTATCTTAAGGTCTTTCATAGCCCCTTTAAGTAGGGCTTCGCATTCTTTCCTCAGCTCGGCTAGGGGGTTTTCCGAAACCATTAGGCTTTCGCCTTTTTCAATAGGCTAACAGTAAATTTGAACCCCTAACGTATAAGCTTATAACAGACGAAAACGTCGTAGAAGAATAAGCTGA
Source organism: Bathyarchaeia archaeon (assembly GCA_038817995.1). GTDB lineage: Archaea > Thermoproteota > Bathyarchaeia > Bathyarchaeales > Bathycorpusculaceae > DRVP01. The sequence goes on from JAWAZC010000001.1 coordinate 73,806, forward strand.
GCAAGGGGGCGTAAAATCTGAAGCCAAAAATAGTTTTTTCTGAGAAATGTTTGGAGTACGGGTCTTGGCACATTGAAAGCCCAATGCGAGTTCAGAAGGCTTACGAAATGCTGCAGGAAAGGGGCTACGAGTTTGTGGAGCCAAAACCGGCAAGCGAAGAAGACTTGCTGAAGGTTCATGATGCTGATTACATTCAACTGCTTAAACAAGGAGCCATAGAAGACCCGGATACACCAGCCTACAAGAACATTTACGAGTATGCGAAGCTTTCCGCTGGCGGCGCTATCTTAGCCGCAAAGATAAACGGTTTTTCGCTGATGAGGCCGCCGGGACACCATGCTGGCAGATACGGCGCGGCCTTAGGCGCCTACACGAAGGGTTTCTGTTACATAAACAACGTTGCCGTAGCGGTGAAACATTTAGACAAGCCCGCTTTGATTTTGGACATCGATGGACATCACGGGAACGGCACACAAGAAATCTTTCAAGGAGACCCGAAAGTTGTTTTCGTTTCCCTGCATCGATATCCCCACTATCCCGGAACTGGGGCCTATTCAGAAGGAAACTGTCTAAACTTTCCATTGCCAGCCGACTGCGGGGAAGCTGTCTATCTGAGAACCCTTGAAGAAGCCTTGCGGAAAGTGGATATGCAAAAAATCGAGGTTATCGCTGTTTCAGCCGGCTTTGACGCTTATGCCGGAGACTTAGCCTCTTTGGGGTTAACTGAAAAAACATATGCAAAGATAGGAGAAATGCTGGCTTCTTTTGGAAAGCCAACATTTTTCGTTTTGGAAGGCGGATACATAGGCGAAAACATTGGAAAGTGCATTGACGAGATGCTCAAGGCTTTCAACGGACATTAAAGCTTATCAACTGGACGAAACATTCTTAGAGCATGAAACGGCCTGATGGTAAAGTGGCTGGAGCCCTGATATTCGTTGGTGCCGTTCAATTCATTCTTGGCATGTTGGTTGCCGAATGCATATACCCCAATTACAGCATCGCAAATAACTACATAAGCGACTTGGGAAAACTAGACGCTGTTTCTGCGCCTATTTTCAACACGTCAGTTTTTCTACTTGGGTTGCTAGTGACTATTAGCGCCTACTTTTTGAGGGACTTTGTCCGCAACAAAGTTTTCTTGAGCTTTCTGGTTCTGTGCGGTGTTGGCGCCATGGGCGTTGGAACATTCCCAGAAGACTTCGGCATACTACACACCACAGTCTCTTTGATCGCTTTTTTGTTCGGCGCCTTATCCGCCATAGCCTCCTACAAATACCAGAAGCCGCCGCTTTCCTATTTCGCAGTAATTCTGGGTTTGACCTCGCTGGTAGCGCTTGCACTGTTCGCGACAAAAGTCTATCTTGGTTTGGGCAAGGGTGGAATGGAACGTATGATAGCCTACCCAGTGATGTTATGGGCTATAGCCTTCGGCGGACATTTAATAAAAGAATAAAGAAAGGGAAATTTGGGGCGACTAACATTTTTTCTTAGCTTTTTCGCTATTGCTAAGTACAACAGCTGCAGACGACAGGGCAACAAGCGCCATCACCATCTGAAACATCATGGGAAGCTCTGGGACTATGAAATCTGATAGCATAACTGTGACCTGCATGTTTCTTGTCACATTTACAATTGTTGTGTTGCTGAAAGTTTCATATGATGCGGTAATGTTGTGGGGGCCTTGTGGATACTCGCGTGTTGCGTTAATAATGCTGGAGAGCACCGTCAACTTTACCCATCCAGTAGCGTTTGTTTGTCCCCTTGCGGTTTCCGTTCCATCGGTGCGTATGACTGTTACGTTTGCGTTTGGAACATCTTGCCAAAAAGAATCAACCACATGAACTTCTAGATACCAGTTAACGTATAGCATTGATTGATCGTAAACTTGAAGCTTCATCGTGGCTGTTGAGTTTTCCGCCCAGAGCACCGAGAAACCATGCAAGTAAATAGCATCAGCTATTGAATCCGTAGCATTTACCCTAGAAAATCCAGAAAAATCCGCCCACTGGGCATACACTCGGTATGCATAAACCACCGAAGAACCGGACACCTCGAGTGAATGCAACCGTGAATCACAAATAATGGTGTCCACAGCGTCTGCAAAGCTAAAGCTCCAACCGTTAACCTGAACATTGCTTAATGAAACATTTGGGGCATGACCGCCCGTCTCTATAATAACTGAACAGTTTTCTAGAAAGTTCCAATAAGCAACAAGCTCGGGCTCAATTCCTTGAATATTGCATTGCGTTCTTGATGATTGAATGCTTAAAGCATCAGTGATTGTGGAATCTGAAACTTCAACCTCCGCGCCGTTCGCTGCGTGTAAATAGTGAATGTTTGTGTTTTCTATAATAGCACGAGATTCGTCAACGGCTCTTAGTAGAGTAAGCCCGGAAGAAAACAGATGAAGCGATGCAAGATTATAGAGCGATATTTCTGTAAGAGTGGATTCGGAAACATTAGCAGATGAAGAATTATACAATAGTAAGTATATTGGAGAGCTTGAAACAGGTTGCACGCAGTTTATTTGCATTGTGCTATTTTCATAAAGCACAATCCTAAAATGACGGTTACATGTGTCAATTGTAGCGTTATCTATTACCAAGCGCGGGTTTCCACCAGCGGCGCCTCTTAAGGTTATGTTAAATTGAAAGGAAGCTGTTTGCATAAACGTCAACCGTGCATCTTCTATCACCAGCGTGGCGTTTTCCGTAACAATTATGCTTCCATCCATGTAATAATTGCCAGTAATGGTGTAAACGTCGTCGTCCGAAAGCACCAAGTCCCCGGAAGCAATCTTAATATAACACCAACCGGTAGAAGGCCAGTCGCCAATAAGTGTTTTATTGTCATGATAGCGGACGCGGAACCCAATAACATCCCCAATTTTCAAGCTAAAGTCATGGGCGTCGTCGAAGGAGTCAAGCGGATGAACACATTCGAAGTAATTATAATTGCCGTCGCCTGTTTCATCATGATAACCGTCAACGGTTCCACCATCAGTCGCGTCACCGGGCCACGCGTTGGGTTCAGTTATGTTATAAAAGACGTCGTATGGTGGACCAGTAATTGTGAAGCAGAAAAGTCCATCGTCTCCTTTCTCTGGAACGCCATCATTGTCATTGTCAAAAAAGAACATGAAAACGTCATAGTCGGAAAAACTTGTTCCAAAATCGTCGTCCATTATCTTTGCAGCTAGGTAAAGGTTGCCCCCATCGTTCATAATGTATATGGTTCCGTTATAGCTGGTTATGTTAAAGTCGACTTTGGCTGCGTTAATCCACTCTTCGTCTTCAATGTTTCCATCGATTTTTGGCGGTTTACAAGTCCATGCTGAGAGCACACTGCTTTCTTCTGCCATAACCAAGGAAAAATGCATCACCAGACCCGTTTGGAGAACAACGACAGATGAAAGAAACACTAAGAGAAGAGATTCGATTTTCTTTTTCATTTAAAATCCTCAATTTTTGAGTGCTTTACAGTGCAGCTTGGAAAGATTACATAAATGTTGTGAACGCAAAATAAGAAATCAAAATCCAAATCCGATTAAAACTTAACAGAAACATGTTTCAAATGAGGCCCAAAACCGTTTCTGCAATAAAGTTAACTTGCTCAGGTTTGACGCCAGGATGGACCGGCAACGAAAACACTTGTTCAGAGGCTTTTTCCGTTTCCGTAAGCTTAAGCCTTTTAAACCTCTGGTAAGGCGGCATCATGTGAATCGGCCATGGATAATAGATTTCGGCGCCTATGCCCTTGCTTTTAAGTTGTTCCACAATAGTGTCCCTTTTCTGCCTTGAAGCGCCCTTAAGCTTAGCAGTATAAAGGTACCAGCTGTTTCTGCAGCGAGACTGCTCTTTGGGAAGTTGCAGATTTCCCGCCTTACAAAGTTTAGCCGTAAGCCTCTCGGCGTTTTCCCTTCGCTTAGCAAGAAAACTTGGCAGTCTTTCCAGTTGAACGAGGCCTATGGCGGCTTCTATTTCGGGCATTCTGTAATTGTGGCCTATAATTGTAGACATGTACTTTTGCTGTTCGCCATGACACCGTATAAGCCTCAGTTTTTCGGCTAACTCGCCATCGTTTGTTGTTATCATGCCGCCCTCGCCTGTGGTCATGTTTTTGCTGGCATAAAAACTCCAACAAGCCATGTCGGCATAAACACCAATCGGTTTGCCATCGTAAATGGCGCCGTGAGCTTGAGCTGCATCCTCTATAAGCTTTAAACCATATTTGTCGGCTATCTCCCGCAGCGGTTTCATGTCTGATGGCACACCGTAAAGGTCCACCGCGATTATAGCCTTCGTCTTTTCTGTCACGGCCTTTTCGACCTCCTCCGGCGATATGGTGTAGGTTTCTGGGTTTATATCCACGAAAACCGGTTTTGCGCCGGCCAAGACAACAGTTTCCGCCGTCGCCACAAAAGTGAAGCTTGGAAGGATAACTTCGTCGCCTTTTTCTACGCCGGAAGCCATAACAGCCATGTGTAGGGCGGCAGTTCCGCTGTTAACAGCAACAGCATGCCTAGCCTCTACAAACTTTGCAAACTCCTCCTCAAACTTCTTAACCATAGGCCCTGCGCCAAGACTATGAGTGAGCACGCCGCTCTTCAAAACTTTAACAACAGCCTCAATCTCCTCTTCTCCGATTTGCGGGGCGTTTATGGGAATCACGATTCAGCCTCTCTATTATGCTGGTTTCAAAATTTATTAAAAACTTGCTTTAAAAACCGAAAAGTGGCTAAGAAAAGTTGTTTAAACTTTTGATCCTTGCCAGAAATTCCTCTCTCTCTTTTTCCACCTCTTTAATTCTCTTTTTCAGAAAATCCAATTCTTCAGAGATTTCATCAAGCCAGCCTTTAATAGCCTTCCGACATTCTTCAGGAGTTGCTTCCACCAAATATTTTGAAACATCCTTTGGGACACCTTTTCCAAGAGCGTCCAATGGGCAGTCTATTCTCGGCGGTTTTAGAAATGGGAAAAAGTGGCGGGTGGTGCGGGGCGGCATAAGCTGTCCGCTGAGGGCTGCTGAGATAATTTCTTTGGCTGTCACATGGTTGCTGGAGTTGTCTATGTAGCGGTGTACCCGCCTGCTGCCTATACGGATTTTTGGGTTTTCCAAGGCGTTGACAAGCAACACTGGTATCTTCTTGTAGCCTAAACTTTGGAGGGCAAGCCACCGGTGCATTCCATCCAAGATAACAAGGGACTTTTCATCAGCTACTATTGGATATTTTAAGGCGCCGTCTGTAAGAATTTCACGCTTCAAAAGCTCCAAGTACAGTGGGGAGCCTTTCTCGTGGGGTTTAAGCTGCTCAATTGGTAAAAGCGCTAATTTAAACTGGGTTTTTCCATACTGTTTGCTTTCAGCACCCTCATTTTCTTGGAACAATCGTTGGAACCTCGATCTTTTCGGGTTCATAGTCCACAAGTTTTCCAGCCAAGAACTGTTCGTAGGCGCTCAAGTCAAGCAAACCATGCCCACTGTAGTTCATTGCAATAACCTTCTTTTCGCCTGTTTCGCGACACCGCAAAGCCTCGTCTATGACGAATTTTAGGCTGTGGGCTGTTTCAGGCGCGATTATGAGACCCTCTGTTTGGGCTAGAATTTGGGCTGCTTTGAAAACCTCGGTTTGGTGGTAGGCCACAGAGCGCATGTACCCCTTGTAAATTAAGTAAGAGATAGACGGTGCCATTCCGTGGTAGCGCAAGCCTCCAGCGTGAATGGGTGGACATGCATAGTTGTGTCCTATCGTCAACATTTTTAGAAGCGGCGTCAGTTTGGCGGTGTCTCCGAAATCATAGGTGTAGACGCCCTTTGTGGTGTGAGGCACAGCCTTAGACTCGCATGCGACGAACTCCGTGTCGGTTTTGCCTTTAAGTTTGTCCATCATGAATGGGTAGCAGAAACCCGCATAATTGGAGCCTCCGCCTATGCAGCCGCAGACAACGTCCGGATACTCGCCTATCAATTCAAACTGTTTTTTGGCTTCCAACCCTATAATGGTCTGGTGAAGCAACACATGATTAAGCACTGAACCCAAAGAATAGCGAGTATCCTCGTGGGTAAGCGTGTCCTCTAGAGCTTCGCTTATGGCAATGCCTAAAGTTCCAGGATGGTTCGGGTTTTCTTTCAAAAGTTTTCTGCCAAACTCGGTTTGGTCGCTTGGCGACGGAAACATTTCTGCGCCATAAAGCTGCGCTATAATTCTTCTGCCGGGCTTTTGCGTGTAGCTAACGCGAACCATGTAGATGCGACATTTCAACCCAAAGATCATACAAGAATAAGCCAAAGCAGTGCCCCACTGTCCGGCGCCGGTTTCGGTTACAAGCCTTTTAATGCCTTGCTCCTTGTTGTAGTAGGCTTGGGCTATAGCCGTGTTGGTTTTGTGGCTTCCAGTTGGACTGAAGTTCTCCATCTTGAAGTATATTTTTGCCGGAGTTTTCAGGTACTTTTCCAGCCGCCTCGCCCTATAAAGCGGAGTTGGACGAGGCAGTCGCAGGTAAGCCTCTAAAACCTCGTCGGGGATTTTTATGAAGCGTTCTGTTGAAACCTCTTGCCTTATCAGCTCTTTTGCAAATATTCTCTCCAGCAGCTTCGGGTCAATGGGCTCCAAAGTCGTCGGATCCAATGGTGGAGGAAGAGGCTCCGGTAAGTCTGCTTGAATATTGTACCATGATGTGGGAATCTCGTCAGGGTTTAGTGGAATGAAATATTCGTTTCTAGACTCTTTGAAGCTCATCATTTCAAACCTCATGTACATTTTTGAACGTTTAAGTACATATTTGTTGTGAATATATTTATACTTTACTGCACAAAAAAGTACATCAGGGCGCGGGTATGTGGAGCACCATAAAGAAGCATTTAGAAAACTATCCGGAAAGGCTTAAAGTGGCGCGAATTCTAGTGGAAAACGGGCTGAGGGTAAAAAACGGCAAAATTTACCTAAACGATATTGAAATCCCGAGAGCACGCATAGCGAAAGCTGCAGGCGTTGACAGAAGAACCGTAAATGAAACCGTGAAAGCCATAACAGCAAACATGGAGCTTCGCCAAATTTTTGAGGGGTTAAGGTCGGCTGGACACTCTTTGAAGGAGATTGCCCGCCACTTGAACTTGGGTGTTGTGGAAATAACCCCCGTGGACGCGCGGACACCGGGCATATTAGCGCATTCAGCCATGATACTGGCGAAAAACGGCTTAAGCATAAGACAAGCTATCGTGGACGATCCAGAGCTCTCCCCAGAGCCTAAGCTGACACTCATTGTTGAAAAAAAGATTCCAGGAGAGCTTATACCAGAATTTTTAAAAGTTAAAGGCGTCGCCAAAGTCTCAGTCTACTAGACTAAAAAGAAGGGGGTGTTATTAAATGCATCATACTTTCCATGTGGCAATTGAGCAGATACACCATATTTGTGAGTGTTTGTACCAGTAGTTCGTCCTTTTTAGCAGTAACTCAAGCAAACATTGGATATTCATCTCAAGTAAAAGCTCCTTCCTGTTTAATTGTTCAGTTTTTACTTTTATATCTCTGGATAGGGCATGGCTTTCCTCCGGTTTGACTATGTTCAGCGTCAGCTCTAAGGCTTTCACAAACCTACGGGTCATTTCTCTTAACCTTCCAATCCAAGATTCTGCAACGGCTTTGAAGTCTTCACCTTTTCTGTAGGCGTTCATAATTTCATGGATAGCCTTTCTTCCTTCAAGAACTAAAGAGCATTCTGCTTTGCCGAAGTATTTGCCAACGGCCTTAAGAGCTTCAGACTGTGGAATCTTTGACATTTCAAGTGCCAAAGTTCCACCGATCAACCCTGAAATTCTCAAACTGGTGATGAGGTTGTCCAAACCACCCATGGCTTTTATTAGGTATTCTAAATTATCACCAGGTGTGTGATATGTCGGGTAATCTCTTTCTGCACCAATCAATAGCCAGCCAGGTACTCCCAAAGATGTGAAGGGGTAATGATCACTTGCGTCTAATGTGTCATTCCTAACTTCAAAGTACCCTGGACCTGTGCCCTTTGGCAACTCAAGTTTGTCATATAACACTGACTCGGTATGAGCAATGAATCCATTGAACTTTGCCAGTTGTTCATCTGTAAATAGTTCCCAAGGCCAAGGACGACTTCCGTACATGGGTCGTGTGTCAAGCGAAACTTTGAATGTTGGATAGCCCGCTCCATTCATGTCGTAGTTTAAGACTGCTAGAATCCTTCCTTTATCAATATCATCCTTGAAATCTCTAACATATGCTCTTGATCCTAATAGTCCCCGTTCCTCAGAATCCCAGACGATAAATTTGATGGTCACATACGGTTTAAACCTTGATAAAACCCTTGCAAGTTCCAAGACTGTGGCAGTTCCGGATGTGTTATCATCAGCTCCTGAAATTGCCGCTCCAGCAGTGTCGTAGTGTGCACATATGATGATATACTTCTCAGGTTCCATTGAGCCCTCTAGAATTCCGATAACGTTGTAACCTGTGGCATTGTATGCCGGGTTAGTGCGAATGAATAATGTTACTTCAGACCAATGGGCTTTCAAAAATTCAGCGTCTGAACTTGGATAACCATTGCGGTAACTCAGGTACAGTAATGGGATCGGGAGTTGCTGTAAAGAGGATTCTGAGCTTTCAGCTTCTGAAAGGTCAACTCTACCGCTTGTCTCTGATGTTCCCCATATGGCGGCGTTATATGAATATACTAAAGCAGCTACAGCACCGTACTCCGCGGCTTTTCGGCACGCATATCTGCGGAACGTCGTCGTGTATTTTTCGTAGGGCACTTCTATGAAAGCGATGGTGCCACTTATAATGTCCTTAACGGTCTCAAATTCATTAGTGGTGTTTGTAAAGTATACGTATGTAACTCTGGCTTCTATTCCACTCGTGTCGGGTGATTGCGCATCAACAGCTACGTCCCGAATTTCTCTTCTTAATCCCTCAGGTGCAACCACACGGCAAATCGCTGTTCTACCAACAGTGAACGTAAAGTTGTGCCACTGAACCTTTAAGCCAAAGCTTCTAAACTGTTCAGCTATGTAAATCGCCGCTGGAAGACTTTGATTTGTACCCGAACGACGAGGCCCAATGACTTCGGCCAAGTAGTACAATTGCTTGTATGTTTCATATCCTGAAATGTCGATCAGGTAGGAGGGGATTATGTAGTCAAAGCTGTAAAACTGTTCCGTATCCATCGTGATCCATGCAATGCAAGCATTACCAGTCGGTGCATGTAAAAGTGGTACTAGTAGCAGCACAGTCGTTGCAAGGACAAGGATATGCCACTTCAACCTTGATGTTCCCATCACTCTCCCCCCATTTCTCCCACTTATTTGTGATTAAATCAATGCAATATATGGCGCTTATGAATCATTATTTAAAATTTTTGTGAGGCTTTCGCTGGTACAAATGTTACTAAAAGAAAAGAAGTTGGGAAGTTTTACTTTTCATCTAATAAGTTTTATATGCGCTAAAATGTGAAGTTAGGGGCGCTACAGAAAGGTGATTTGTTATGGTTGATTTTGCTTTCACCAATGAGCAGGAGCTTTTCCGCAGGGCTGTTCGCGAATGGTGCAGCAAAGAGCTAACACTAGAAAAAGTTAGGGAGATGGACAGCAAGGGCGAAATTCCAAGGGAAATTATCAAGGGCTTGGCTGACTTAGGATTACTTCTTATGACAGTGCCGGAGGAGCATGGCGGTGCAGGCGCGGATTGGATAACCGCGTGTATTGCGGCTGAGGAGCTGGGCTATGCGGACATTAGCATAGCCGTGCCAGTGTTTTTCTTGGTGGAGGCTGCATGGGGCTTCGTGACAGACAAGTACTGCACTGAACAGGTTAGGGAGGAGGTTATACGAAAAGCCATCCAAGGCGAAGCTTTTATAGGCATAGCCTCAACCGAAGCCAGCGGCGGCTCGGACGTCGCCTCAATAAAATCAACAGCCACAAAAGACGGCGAACACTGGATTTTGAACGGCGAAAAAACCTACATAAGCGGGACAGAAGAAGCCAAAAAACTTGGCGGGGGATACTTCACGCTTGTTAGAACTTCGCCTCCGCCGCCGGGGGCAGCCCACAAAGGCATGACCGCCTTCTATTTGCCAATTAACGCGCCGGGTGTGGAGGTTGGCAAACGTTTTGAGGATATGGGGCGGATGGCGATTTCCACGGGCAGCATAGTTATGGATAATGTGAGACTGCCGGATGCCTACCGCATAGGCGAAGAAGGAAGAGGCTTTTACCTAACCATGGAGGGCTTTGATAATGCGAGGTTGCTTATAGGGGCAACATGCCTCGGCGCAGCCCAGAGAGCCTTGGAGCTTGGAATGCAATACATTAAGGAGCGCAAAGCTTTCGGAAACCCAATTGGCAAATATGAGGGTATCCAGTTTGACTTGGCGGACTTGTGGGCTGAGTTGGAGGCTTTAAGGTCGCTTGTTTACCGGACGGCTTGGATGAACGACCAGAAATACAAGCATGGGCGCTTCACGCCATTAGAAGTTACGAAGTACATTTCAGCCGTCAAATTGAAGGTGCCGCCTTTCGCCTTCAAAGTTTTCGAGCACGTCATGCTTTGGATGGGAGCATGGGGCTACACGAAAGACTGCCCACTGGAAATGGGGCTACGGGGCATAATGTCCTACTACATTGGGGCTGAAGGCGCCATGAACATCCAAAGAATAATTATAGCAAGAGAACTGCTCGGCAGAGACTACATACCCTACAAGTGAGATGAAACACGGCGGCCTCCACAATAATTAGGAACGTTGCTTCGATGCTGGTTATTTTATTTCAAAAACGCCGCGAACACTTCTGCAGAACGCCTTGAACACTCGCAACACACATTCATAATCTTCTCAATTTTAACTTCTGAAAAATGTTTGCGTGCCATTTTGCCGATGCTTTGTAAGTCGAAGCCAAGATGAATGTCGCCCATCTCTTTTTTGAATTCCTCAAAACTGTGTTTACAAAGGTCTATAATGATGGCTTTTCCTTTGTTTTTCAGAACTTCTTTAATGCTTTTGAACACTTTTTCGGGCTCGATGCTATGATGAAGCATAAGTGTTGAAAATACCGCATCGAATTTGCGTGGGACATTAAAATATTTTCCTGCTTCTTCTATACTGCCTTTAATATTTTCTGCAATGCCAACGAACGGTGTTATTTTTGCTCTCCTCTCTTTAATCTTCTCATCCAATGATATGAGCATGGCTGGAGCCGCATCCATGGCGTAAAAACAAACCTCTGGCAATTTTTCCTGAACCCTATCATATATGTTGACTGTGAAAAAGCCTGTGCCAGCGCCGACGTCTAAAACTTTTGCTTTTGTTGGAAGCCTCGGAGATAAAAACAAAAATTCACAAATAAGATTGGTTATTCGGTTTATTCCATTTTCTCCAAAATAGCCAAACAGAATTTTATCTCTATCATCCGCTTCCCTAGTTGTGAAATAGTTTACTTCCTTTGCCAGCAATGAAGGGTTTGGAGCCTTGAGTTTCCTAAAGAGCTTTTCAAGGTTCAAATTTTCAATATATTCTTTGAAGGACACAGGTTTGGCTGGCTGCCGCCTATTTCGGTTCGATTCCATACACGTTATACTTGTAAGCGAGCTTGTATAGTTTTTGATTATCTAACAAATCGGCTTCCGATCACTCTTGAGGACTTTCATGCCGCTTTGCTCTGTTAGGAGACGCTGATAGAAGATTACGCGGGTGTTGTTTATATTAGAAAACGGTTATTTAGGTGCGGTTGAGGGAAAAAATTTATATTGTAATGCTGTTTTTCATTGAGTCGCATTTGGGAGGTTGTTTGTTTGTCGGTACCCGCATCTGGAATCCCAGTTCTCGTGTTAAAAGAGGGTTCAACCCGTGCGAGGGGCAGGGAAGCCCAGCACACTAACATTATGGCAGCCCGCATAATAGCCGAAACTGTGAAAAGCTCCCTCGGCCCGAAAGGCATGGACAAGATGCTTGTGGACAGCTTCGGAGACGTGACAATAACCAGCGACGGCCGCACAATTTTGGATGAAATGGACGTGCAGCATCCAGCCGCAAAAATGATGGTTGAAGTGGCTAAAACCCAGGACAATGAGGCTGGAGATGGCACTACTACGGCGGTTATTTTAGCCGGGGAGCTATTGGCTAAGGCTGAGGAGCTTATAGGCAAGAATATTCACCCGACGATTATAATTGATGGTTATAAGAGAGCCATGGAAAAGGCTCTTGAAACTCTTGAGACGATTGCAATACCAGTCGACTTGAACTCTACGGAGTATTTGAAAAAAGCAGCTATGACCTCCATGGCAAGCAAGCTTGTCGCCGAACACAGGGAGTACTTGGCTGAACTAGCCGTTAGAGCAGTGCTTCAAGTGGCGGAGAAAGAAGACGGCAAGTACAAGGTGGACATTGACGACGTGAAAGTGGAGAAAAAGCCAGGTGAATCACTGCGAGACACTCTGTTCGTGAACGGCATAGTTTTGGACAAGGAGGTCGTTCACCCCGGAATGCCTAAACGGGTGGAAAACGCCAAGATAGCCCTTCTTGACATGCCCTTGGAGATTGAGAAAACAGAGTTCGACGCCAAGATTAACATTGAAACTCCGGAACAGATGGAAGCCTTCCTAAAGCAAGAAGAAGCCATGTTAAAGGAGATGGTGGAGAAGCTTGCAGCCGTCGGAGCCAACGTCGTCCTGTGCCAGAAAGGCATAGACGACATGGCACAGCATTTCCTGGCGAGGAAGGGAATTCTCGCAGTTAGAAGAATCAAAAAGTCGGATATGGAAAAGCTCGCCAAAGCCACCGGCGGAAAAATAGTGACAAATTTGGATGACATGACCCCGGCGGATTTGGGCTTTGCAAGTCTCGTCGAGGAACGTAAAGTCGGCGAGGACAAAATGACCTTCGTAGAAGGATGTAGAAACCCACGCTCGGTGACAATCCTCATAAGGGGTGCCACTGAACGCATCGTGGATGAGGCGGAACGCTCACTACACGATGCCATCTGTGTAGTTCGAGATATTGTTGAAGAACCAAAGATTCTGGCTGGCGGCGGCGCCCCGGAACTGGAGGTTGCCCGCGTATTAAAGAAGTATGCTGAAACCCTTCCCGGTAGAGAACAGCTTGCCGTTAAAAGCTTCGCGGAAGCCTTAGAGGCTATTCCAGCCACATTAAGCGAGAACGCCGGTTTAGACCCAATAGACATTCTATCAGAGCTTAGAGCGAAACATGAGAAAGGCGAAACATGGGCTGGAATTGAAGTAATCTCTGGAAAAGTACAGGACATGAGGGAAGCTGGAGTCTTCGAACCCATAGCCGTGAAAAAACAGGTTATAAAGTCTGCAACAGAAGCGGCGTCAATGATACTGAAAATAGACGATGTTATAGCGGCTGCAAAAACCAAGACGCCGACGCCTCCTAAAGGCCCTTCCGAGGCCGAAGTTTAGGCGCCGGGGTAATGAAAAACGTCCAAAAAAGAGAAGAAAATTCTAATAGGACCCCCTAAACTTACCCGTTTCGAGAAGGCCAGGATAGTTGGAGCTAGGGCTCTCCAAATAGCCATGGGTGCTCCAATACTGGTTGAACCGCCGAAAAGCAACGCCAGCCCCATAGACATAGCCCTTCTAGAGCTTGAGGCAGGCGTGCTTCCAATAACTATTAGGCGGACGTTGCCAGACGGCACTTATCAAGATATACCGTTGAAGTGGCTTTTGGAAGGCGAAAAGAAAAAATCCGCTTCCTAGGCTTTTTTAACGTTCATAAGCTTAAACGCGCCTTTGCTGTTTCAAGGGTTTTCCTAATCCTTGTCCAATGGGCTCCTTGCCAGTAGATTTGCCCACACTTCGGGCATTCCCAGAACTCGTTGTAATAGGTGTATGTGGTTTTCTCAACCTTGCCTGCAACCTTTTCTTTAGGTATTGGTTTGACTTGGGCGTTGCATTTAGGGCATCGAGACTTCGCCATGTCGATGTCTAGGCTTATGCCAAATTTTTGAGCTATTTTCGCCAAGTTTTCGGCTTCCGTCTGCCCATCCACATAGAAGGCGGGTATGCCTTTTGCGGTGGCTTGCTGGTAAAGCTCCAAATCCCTTGTGAGAAGGATTCTCCGCTCCTTTTTGGCTATAGCCATGAGCTGCACGTCGTCAAGCTTGTTAGAGTATTTCACGTTGTGGCCCAGCATGCGAAGCCAACGCGTAAGCTTACCAAGCATGCCATCCGCAATAAACTTCAAGCCCTAAAACCTCCGCCACAGATTATTTCGCCGCAACCCGCCTCAGCAACTATTTCGCCATTGTCCATAACAAGCCTTCCGCCAACAAAAGTTTTTAGTGGTTTGCCTTTAACACGTTTGCCGTTGAAAGGCGAGAACTTGGCTTTGGAGTGAAACTTCGAAGCGTCTAGGCGATACTCCCTTTTCAAGTCAACAACCACCAAGTCAGCTTTGCAGCCCTCTTTAACAGCTCCCCAACCGTCAAGCTTGAACGTTTGCGATGGTTTTTCAGCCAACAGCCTAACAACGTCTGCCAAGCTGATTACACCGGCGTTTACGGCGGTAAGCATCAACGGAAGCGTTGTTTCAAGTCCAGGAATCCCCGCTTTAACCTCCCAAACTGTCGCAGCCTTTTTCTCGGCAAGCGTGTGCGGGGCATGGTCGGAACCGACAACGTCAACCACCCCGCGTTTCAAGCTTTCCCAAAGAAAATCTACGTGAATTTTGTCCCTTAGAGGAGGAACGGTTAACGCTAGAGGTCCAAAGTGTTTTAGGTCGTCAGCGGAAAGAAACAGGTGGTGAGGTGTAACCTCGCATGTTATGGGCAGCCCGTCTTCTTTCGCTTTTTGGATTGTTTCTAAGCCTTGTTTTGTGCTCACGTGACAGAAGTGCACTTTCGCCTTGGTTTTTCTGGCGATTTCCACTAGACGCCTAACGGCTTTGACCTCGGCTTCCACAGAGTGCGCTTCGAGAAAGGCCTCAACATCGTTGCGCCCCTTTTGTTTAAGCTCATTCTTCGCCTTTTCCAGCATGCTTTTGTCTTCGGCGTGCACTGCGATGGGCACTTTGGACGCCACCATCTTGAAGGCTTCCATTAAGGCGTTGTCATTGTCTATGTTTAATCCGCCCATCTGCTCGCTGAGGTAAAGCTTGAAAGCCATGGCGCCTTCAGCGATTGTTTTGGGGATTTCCTGTGTCTCCTTTGGAAACTCCGAATAGAAACCCACGTTGACAAGAATTTTTCTTTTGGCTATTGCCATGCGGTTTTTGAGGGTTTCCACGCTCATGGTAATCGGGGCGTTGTTTGGCATGTCCAAAACTATAGTGAAGCCGCCCGCCGCTGCCGCTGCTGTTCCAGTGTAGAAGTCTTCCTTGTAGGCTTTGCCCTCATCCCTTAAATGCACGTGAACATCGATTAAGCCGGGCAAAACCAGAAGCCCTTTAAGGCTTAGCGTTTTGTCAGCGTTTGGCATGTGGGCTTCCTTCCCAACTTTTAAGATTTTGCGGTCTTCTATGGCCATGCAGCACTCTTTCACTGCGCCGTCCACGTAGGCTTTCAAGTCTTTTAGGACAAGGTCAACTGTCAACCTGTCTTTCGCTCCCCTTTTGCTTGAAAAAGAGGCGTTTATGCTAGATAAAATTAGCCGCGGCAGAGCTTGGTTTTGAGGATCTCTTCAACTTCAGCTTTAACCCTTTCATAAAGCGTTCTGCTAACCCAGCCCTTTTCGAAGGCTTTTTCCAACTTCTCTACATCTAAAACCTTGACCTCGCCGTCTGGACGAATGCAGACATCAACCTCCAAATCCACATACCGCAAAGTGTTTGGATAAACCTCCACAGGCGTGTTTATGTTTATGTATGCACCCTTCCAAGAGCCATCCTTCGAGTAGTAGTTTGTTGTTATGCGCCACTCGCCCAGCCTTGCTTGGCTCACCGCCTTATCACCGGCCTCTTTTATGGTGCCAAGCCCATCATAGAAACCGTTCGCCTTAATCGTTCTATAATAGCGTATTTCACAATCGCTTAACGTTTCGAGGACTGCTTGTCCAAGGTGGAAGACAACGCCGCTTAACTTGACATGTTCCACGTCCACCGTTGAGCCTTCTTCTGGGAAATAGGCGGTTGTCTGTTCCTCAAAAAGCCGTTTCACCGTGTCGCGGTCTTGTCCTTTTTCTAAGAGTTTTTCAGCCATCTCCAAGGCTGCTGAAACTTTACCTCTGCAGCTCTTGTAAAAGTGGTGTCCATCTAATGTTGGCGTGACGGAAGCCCTCAACATGTCAAGTTTCCGTTTTGACATGCTTGGGAATTCAACACTCATGAAATACAAGCCTTCAACTAGAAGGGATGGAGCCGCTGTTGACTGCGCTTTTCCGGCTAAAAGTTTTGCTTTTTCTGTGAGCGCCGCCACCTCGTTTTCTAAAGCTTCTTTTGACTTGTGGGCAGCTGGCTCCCGCCAGATTATGCCCCAACCTTCCGGCGCCAACTGTTTCCCTAAAGCATAAAGCTCCGCCCGTTTTGCTATATCCCGGATTTTTAGGCTTACACCAACTCGACTGTTTTGGATGAGAATGGCACATTCTCCCACGAGTTTAAGCTGAGTGGTCAAGACGGGAGTTTTTCTGCCCATGTGCTTTCGTTCAACTTGCACAAGGATTTCGCCTTGGCTTTGGGCTGTGGCTTCGGTTTTGGGAAGAGCGCCTACGGTTTCGTTTCCAATTTTCACGTAAAGGTTTCTTTCATCTTCGCCGGTGATGCAGCCCTTATATATGCCGTCCACGCATACGTTCCATTTTCTAGTTATAACATCTTCGAGGTTATCGTGCAAAATTGTCTTGAAAGTTTCCACAGCCTCTTTTTTGCCAAGCGCCACAACTCCTTGGAGGTCATGTTTATCCTTTACTTTAATGTCTGGTGGTTCGTTGTTGTCGGCTATGCCGAAGCGCGTTTTTATGGCTTGGGATGGCTGAACAACCTCGAAGCCGTTTTTTAACAGCAGCTTTGTTAGAGCTGTAGCGTATATTCCTCTAACCCTTGCTTTCAACGGTTTCAGCCGACCTTCTCAACCTTGTAAAGATTATCAACCTTCTCCACTTTGAACTTAACGCCAAGCATCATTTCGGCAAGCCAAATGTTTGTCTCCAAATGGTCGGAAAGTTCCCTCGTGTAGTAGGCTGATCTACCCTTAGCCAAGGCAACATAGGGAACGAGCATATCAGCCAAATGAACGTCAACAGTAGCCCTTGAACTAATTTCGTTGTAAAGTTTTTCAGCAGCTTCAACGCCCACCGCCTCGCTTGTTTTCCCCAGTTCGCCTATAGCGTCTGCGCCAAGAACCGCTCCCTTGTCGGTTCCAGCCCAAAGCACGAGGGAACTGCCCTTCTGCAACGGATTAGAACGATCATTCACAATCTGGATGTCGGCGGTTAAACCCTTACCGCGGAGATAATTGTTGGCAGCTTCTGCCTGCCGTTCGGCAACCCTTCTATCAGCCAGAAAAGTGCATACAGAAACTCCCTTAACAGCCTTTAAAGTGCCAAACTCCTCCATGCAGAGAGGTCTAAGCTCCTTGCACGGCTCAACGACAAGTGTGGCTTCCCCCATGCCTCTCGGATAATAGCCATACTTGTGGACGGTTATGGCTGCGTTTATGCCCATGCGCCTCAAAACCGGGAGGAAAACATGCCGCATATAGTTTATTGTCGGCGAGTGAGAAACATCTGTTCCGCCTTTCGAAACGTGAAGGTGAACAGTGTTTTCGGCGAAGAGGCAGATGGGTAGAACAGTCATAATAAGCATGGGGATGCTTCCAGCTGTGCCAATTTCAGCCTCAAACCTTCCGCCCCTAACGCGTTTAGGCGTGAACCAAAGCTCCCGTGAATTTAAAACAGCACCTTTAACATCTGCATCGCAGAGCTTAGCCGCTGTCAAAACAGCCTCCAAATGCTGTGGCCTCAACCCTGGCTGCGGCCTGTTATGCCTAATGTTGAAAATGTGGAGCGGCTTGCCCAGTATGGTGGCTAGGGCAACCGATAGCCTCAGTATTGTGCCGCTTCCGCTTTTCTGGCTTCCATCGATCTCGATCAATGCACATAGCCCCACAATTTCTAGGGCAGTTTAGACACGAGTTTGAATTTGACGCTTTCCCAGATTACCGCTTTGAGGGCTTCTCTAAGCACTTTCCTTGAATAGACTATATCCTTGACGCCTTTCTCACTTTTCTCATAACGCAGCCCCCTTATTATCGCTACTGGTGTAGCCTCACTTGTCTGCCCGAAAACCATGTTTGCCGCCGCTGAAACCAAATCCACAAGATTATCAACACCTCCAAATTTCGGTTTTCCATACAAGTCTTTGCCGCCAAAGCCTTTCTTCACGGGCTGAATACCAGAAGACCCTACAGCAACATCCACCGAGCCAAACTTGTCGAGTTTCCATTCAGTGTCCGCAATAACAACAGCCACTTCTTTCCCCGTTAGTTTCTTTATCTCCATCCTAATGTTTTTGGCGGATTCATCTGGATCTGCTGGTGGAGCTGTGCAGTGTCCCGGCGGAGCATTTGAAAAGTCTATTCCGCCCCAGCTTAACAGTTTGCCACCGACATTTATGATGAACAAGTACGGGTGCTCTTCAATAACCCTGCGCGCTCCCTCGAGGCTGGCGGCGTGTTCAGCGAAAAAGTGCCAAAACTTCTGGGCAAACTTCTTTACAGGGACAACCGCGACAATCCTGCCAACTTTAAAGTATAGCTCCATAACTTCAGAGGGAGTTTTATAGAGTTTTGAGAGGCGGATGGCTTTGTGGGAAGGCCTGATTTCCACGAGATTGAAGGTTTTTCCCTCGGCTTTTGAAACAACCTTAGAGGTTACCACAACTATGTCGCCGTCGGCTATTCCGCCAATTTGCCTTTCAGCTTCCCTAACAATCAATTTTGAAAGATCCATGCCAAGATTAATTTCCTCGTTTATTTTCAACCCGTAAATCTCGATTTTCTCGCTCATCAACAGCTAACTGATAAATACTACATAGAATAAGTTTTAGTCGAAGCGTGAGCCCGACATGAGCGAAAGTAGGGAACACCTTGAAAAACTTGCAGAGAAAGTTGAGGAACTCCTCATAGTTTTGAACAACATAGCCGAAGACCTAAGAATGGTTGCAGCTTCGCTGAAGTCCATAGCTGTCGCCCAGCTTGGACAACCAAAATCAGCACCGACGCCGGTGCCGGAACAACCTCCAGCCGAGAAGCCTTTAGGCATAGAGGACGTTAAAATGATGTTCCCAGAAGACTTGGAAGGACTTTTGAACTTTGAGGATAAAGGCGAATACATTAAGATAACACCCCGCCAGTATCTGGGCGCAGAAAACTTTGCAAAAATAGCCCAAATAGTGAGGGGAGCAGGCGGCGACTACATAAGTGCGGGGAAAGACAGCCACTTCCGTATACCAAAAATTTAGCCTTAAAATCAAGAGCTAATATCTAATTTCAAAATCCTTAAACTCGCCAGTATAATTTTCCCATTTGACTTCTACGCCCGTAACCCTTGCGCCAGGCGGCCCACGCTTGCAAAACTCGATAAGCTGTTTTACGGCTTCCTCTTCGCCTTCGAAAACTGCCTCCACTCTGCCGTCTGGAAGGTTACGAACCCAACCTTTCACACCGCGCATTCTGGCTTCACGGCGGGTTTCGTGTCTAAAAAACACTCCTTGAACCCGCCCGCTCACAAACACGTGGGCTCTAACCCTCATGGAATCGCCCTCAGACCCGCCTATAGCATTTAACATGGTAGGTTCAGGCGTTCACTTTAACTTAACTCTCTCCACGGAGCGCCTCTGACGATTCGTCGCTGGCTTTTTAAAGCCAAACAAGGGAAGCAGACTCCGGGAGGCTTGGATGTTGGAGGTTAACCGTGGAAAATTTTTGGTTTATGCTCCGAAAACAATGTCTCATAGGGGGGAGGCTGAAGGTGGTGAAGGCCGCCGTCGAGAAAACCGCCAAAACACTGAATTTAGACTTCGAAATTGTAGCGTCTAAGGGCAACACGCCCATATACGTGTACTACAAGAACGGAACCGCGGAACCAGTGCCGCTTTACTATGATGGCGAAGGCACAAAAAACTTGGAACAAGTGTGTAGTGCACTAGGGGGCATGATGTTCGTTTTATCCTTTCACCCAAAATATGCGGCTTTAAAACGAATTAGAAGGACGGTTATGAGGTTTTCTTAAACTTTATGGACTGGTTTTCAAGGGTTATCTCATAAACTTGGTTAACGTCGAAATCTATGCCTAAACTCTCATACTCCTCCTCAGTAAGGAATAGAATTATTTTTGGAACCGTGAACTGCGCCCTTGCCGGAAATATGGGCAGTTGCTGTTGTAAAGCCTGAAAAACCTCTTGAACTACCCGGGCCTCCTCGCTTTGAGGTTTAATGACAAACTGGGGTGCTGGACGTTCCTCGACGAGTTCTATGCGTTTTCCAAGGTTCCCGTCAAGGTCGCGGATGGACTCAATCTTGTTTACTCTAACCTGGATCATCCCATCTCCATCAAAAAGAAATGCATGCCACTATTTAGGGTTTTGCAATGAGCGATCATTCCATTTCTATTGTGGCTGGCGGCTTGGGCGTAACGTCATAATAGACCGTTGAAACATTTGGACATTTCATGAGGATAGCCTCAGCCGTTTTTTCCAGCGTTTTCCACGGTATTTCCGAAACTTCCGCCGTCAAGAAGTCTTTTGTTTGGATAGCCCTAACGCTTATCGCATATGGTTTACTTTCGCCAGTGTCGGCTAGAGCGTATAATACTCGTGTGATGGCCGGGTTTTCGCTGGTTATTTTAGCCTGCAGCGAAACAAGTCTTGAAACTGGTGTTTGGAAAATTTTACCTTCAGCCGTCTCAACTTTCAAGCCTACGATTTTGCCGTAACGTCTTTTGCCGCCCTCCACACCAGTGGCTTTGTCTCTGAAAGTTTTCACGTGCACATTTCTCGAAGGCACGTTTAGAAGTCTCGCCGCGGTTTCCCGCACGTAGGTTGCGGAAGGCTCTGACATTTCTTCGTTGTCGATGATGGCGGCGAAGTATTGGCTTGGCTTGTGTTCAGCCAGTGCACCCTCAACGATAGCTGTCGCTTTTTTGAGGGCCTCAAGCTTGTCAGGGCGAATTTCGCCTACAACTCGCACCGACAATCCCGGACCAGGGAAAGGCTGCCTTTCGGAGACTTCGGGCGGCAAGCCCAAGTGTCTAGCAACCATGCGCACTTGTTCCTTATAAAGCGTGAGCAGCGGCTCAACTACCTTGAAGCCAAACTTTTCCACGGGGTTTATGCCAATCTGTTCAAGAACATTATGCTGAGTTTTCACGCCACCAACGGTCTCTACAATATCGGCGCGAATTGTCCCCTGCACCAGAACACTGCACCCCTCTTTTTTGGCAGTTTCACCTAAAACGTTATAGAAGGTTTCACGAAACTTTTTCCGTTTCTCTTCTGCATCCCTCAAGCCTTTCATGGCGTTCAAGAAGCGCTCACGGACATCCACGATTTTAACTGGCACGTTGAAGGGCTCTTTCGAGAGGATTTCCGCCACCCTTTCCGGTTCGCCTTCTCGCATGAAAGCGTCATCCAAAAACACGCAGACAAGGTTTTCGCCTATAGCCCTGCGCGTTAAAACGGCGCATGTACTGCTGTCCACGCCGCCTGAAACAGCCACCAATGCTTTTTGGTTGCCTATGGCTTTGCGTATAGCCTCAACTTGAGTTTCAACGAATTTTTTGGGATCGAAACTTTCCATATTTAGCTCCCCCTTTCATGGAATAAACTGGTTCAGTGCCTCACGGCTGATGTACCAGCCCCCTCTAGGTATCTTTGAGATGCCTAAAAATTTTTTCAACACCTCAGCTGAAATTGGAGATTCAAGCTCGCGGAAATTTGTAAACCTGATGAAGGTGGCTTTTTCCTTACCTTCCAAAAATTTGATGTAACTCTCAAAAGAGTCTAGGCATGTTTCCCTGCCATACATGTTCCAAAGCTTTTCGGCGTCGCCAGCCACTCGCTCAACAAAGTCGGCTAAACCCCTAATCTGCATGAGAGGCCTTTTAACATAAAAAAGCAGTTTTTCAGCGTAAATAGGCCCTACAAGGCTACGCCGCACAAAAGCGTGAACGTTATGGCCGCTTTTGGTCCTTTGACAGAGTTTTTCCCACCATTTCACGTCAGAAATTAAAACGAAGCCATAGCGTTCTCCTGACAAATTTGACCCTCTAAAGCCGCTCGAGGCGCTGAACACTTTTCAGAAGTTATAAGCTTAGAAAATAATACTTTCGGTGGAGAAGCCGTGTGAGCTCTGTCGAAATTTTCATGAATAATAAGCAAGCCTGAAATGGGGACCGCCACAATTTAATTGGATTTTTAAAAAGCAAAATCCCTGTCGAGCTCGAAAACCTTGTTTAAAACCGCTGTGAACGGTTAAAGTTTTTCTGCACTCTTCTTCTCTATTACACTTAGCTTCGAAAATAATGGAGGCTCACATGTGAAAACTGACAACTTAAAGGCTTTATCGGAGGCTTTGAGGGAGTTGAACGAAAGCTACAGCGACTTTTTATGCTCCATGAAGGACGCTGTGCGAGGAGCGAGGACGGCGAAGAAGCTTTGGTACGACGGTCATAAGCCTTGGCTGGTAAAGCTGGGCTTAGCCCTCATCGTTTTTCCAGAACCAGTCGTAAGCGACGTACTCGGCACTCTTTTAGTAGCAGCTGGAACTGTGCAGGAAGGCCTCCGCCGCCGCGCCCTCCATGTGGAAGACGTGCCCAAAACCTTTAAGAACGTAATTAAAGAGCTTCAGGCGGTGCAGGAAAACATTAACGTTTCCGGAAGGCTTGGTTAAATCTTATATTTGTAGCATGTTATAAACATAATATACGCGGGTGAAAGTGTGAAGCTCGTAACAGTCCTATTACCTGAAGCCTATTTGGAAGGTTTGGATGAGCTTGTTAGGGCGAACATGTATCCAAGCAGAAGCGCCGCTATAAGGTCGGCGGTTAGAGACTTACTCAAGAAAGAGCTTTGGGAAAGAAAGGAAAGGTAACAGCGTTTCCTCTAACGGCGTTTAGCTAGAAACCCCCACGCAATATTTTTGATTTTTTCAGCGGTGTCCGCTGGGTTCTCCGCGAGGGTTACAGCCCGCCCCACAATGAGGTAGGAGGCTCCGGCCTTTAGTGCTAATTCAATTTCGCCTCCCTGAACACTTATGCCCGGCGAATAGATTGGAATTTTTTCGCCTAAGAAAGCATGCACCTCTCTTATTTTTTCTGGGTAGGTGGCGCCGACCACAACGCCGTCCGCATCCCATTCTAGGGCTTTCTTGGCGAAAACCATGTATTGGGGTGTTTTCCGCCCACTCTCAGCATCCATCACCGTTTGCCCATAGCCCTCACTGGCGCCCTTGTGACTCATATAAACGAGGAGGATTATGCCCTTGCGTCGAGTTTTTGCCGTTTCGAAGACTGGTTTTAGGCCTTCCTCCCACCCCACGAAAGGGTTTGCCGTTAAAGCGTCAAAGCCTGCCTCAAAATAGTATTCGGCAATGACGCGGTTTGTATCACCTATGTCGTTTACCTTACAATCCATTATTGTTAGAAGACCTTTTTCATGCGCTTTTTCTATGAGTTTTTGGACGCCATTGAAAACTCCCAGTGGCAGGGTTAGGTGGTGATTAATTTTTACGGCGCAGATGTGGGGGCTTGCGGCGTCAATGATTTTCGCTGCCCTTTCGTAAAGGGGTTGGCGATTTGCCGGTTTTTCAAAGGGCAGGTCTAGGGCTAGGACTATATTTGTTTGCTTGTTTTTGGCGATCTCCCAAATTTTTTCACGAAAAACCAATTCTGCGGCTCCCTAAACTTGTTTGGACGGGGGGCTAAAAACCTTTATCATTTGGATTTGGCCGCCGCAGGTCACCCTAATGTATTCTAGAGCTGTCCTAACAGCCTCTTCAAGCTGTTGGGTGGTTATTCCCGGCGCGCCGTAGCCAATCAGCAGAATGTTTCGTGTTTTCTCGGTTATCTTTGTCTGGTCAGCGTCTCTGTGCGGGTAAATGCATAACACCCGCTTTGTGTCGGCTAAGACGAGCATGTTGCTTTTGAGGGCCAGAGGCTTGTCCATGCCTATTCCAGTGAAGGTTTCGCCTTCCTCTGCAAAGCGCACACTGAAGGGTGGGTTAAGCGCGTCCATGTCGAAGCCGCTTATGGGAATTATCGTTTTCATCGAAGCCAAGTTGTAGGCGTCCACGGCCGTTGAAATGGTCGGCAGTTCTCCGCCATGCAAGACACGCCGCAGCAGTGCCTCCCCAGATGGTCTTGTTTTTGTTGGGTCTATGTCCAGCTTCCAGTAGAAGTCTCTGTAGGCGCGCACAACGGGGTTTTCTTTAAGCTTTTCAATGTCGTGTTTTGCTCTAACCTCGGCGTAAACTGCTTGCTTAAGCTGGCGGATTTTCTCATTTTCCCTTTCGACGACGACATTGTTTATTGTGCCTATACTTATGGCTAATTGGGGGAATTTGGCTGCCACCTCTACGCACCAGTGCACTTGAATTTGCACATTCGTCAGCCTCGTTGAAAATTGTTAAATACGAAGGAGTTTTACGTTTTTCCCTCTATGATCGGCGAGCTTGCAGCCCTAGGAGCAGCCTTATGCTGGACTTTCTCAGCCGTCGTTTACAAGCGGGCTTTGGCTTCAACACCACTCATTCCAGCGAACACCGTGAGGTGTCTGGGGACAAGCCTAGTGTTGATCGCTGTTCTAGCCTTCGCTGGCAGAATTTGGGTTTTAGCCGAACTTCCAACACACGCCATCCTCCTAACATGCGCAAGCGGAATTATAGGCTTGGGACTAGGTGACACCCTTTACCTGTTAAGCCTAAAAACCCTGGGCGTTTCAAGGGCTGTTCCAATAACTTGCACATACCCGCTTTTCAATCTTGTTTGGGCCTACCTTTTAGCCGGCGAAACCATAACAGTTCAAGTGGCAGCCGGAGCAGCGGTAATAGTTGCTGGAACATGGCTTTTAAGCATCGAGAAAAACAACGGAACGATGGAAGGAAAGCACGACCTAAAAGGAGTATTTTTCGCCATTTTCACGGCCATAGCATGGTCCGTAAGCATTTCAATGATTAATCTTGCCGTGAAAAAAGCTCAAAGCTTCGAACAAGCCTACGCCGTGAACACTCTTCGACTTGTCGCTGTTGCAGTTCTTCTCACCCTCTACTCGCTGGCCAGCAGGAGAGGACTGGGCTCATTTAAGGTTGGATGGAGAAACACAATTTTGCTTTTGTCCGGCGGCATCATAGCCATAGGCTTGGGATGGCTTTTTCTAACGTTTAGCTTCCTCCATATACCTGAATCGCAAGCAGTCCCAATATCTTCAGCAACACCGCTTTTCTCGGCGTTAACCAGCGTGGTTTTCCTTCATGAAAGGGTGACGGCAAAAATAGGTTTAGGCTCCTTCATGGTTGTTGCGGGAATCTTCATTATTTTCATGGCCTGAACGTGGGTCTGCAACGACCTTAGAAAAGTTTATATGGTTGAACATTGAATCCTCGGTGTGGGTCGTGAAGACCCACTTTAGTGAGATTGGAAAAAATTCTGAAGAACTGAGTGTAAAAAATCTTTTTTGGGAAATGCTAAAAGCACTGTTGAAAACGGTTTCTATGGTTAAGAGTGTGTTCCTTTTCCGAAAAGTTGATAAACTTGTCAAGATGGGATGCTGCAGATGGCAGAGCTGAACAGCGAAAACCCAAAGAAGGCGGTTCTCGTTCTTGAAGACGGATCATACTTTTTCGGCGAGGGTTTTGGGGCTGTCGGCGAAGCTCAAGGTGAACTTGTCTTTAACACTGGCATGACTGGTTATGTGGAGGCGCTAACAGACCCGTCTTACGCTGGACAGATATTGATGATGACGTATCCGCTTATCGGAAACTATGGCGTCTGCAAGGAAGACTACGAGTCCGACGGAATAAAAGTGGAAGGCTTTGTGGTTAGAGAAGCGTGCGAAACGCCTAGCAACTGGCGCTCCGAAAAATCCCTACCGGAATTCCTCGAAGAATATGGGGTTCCGGGTATACAGGGCGTTGACACGAGGATGCTCACGAAGAAAATACGGATTTATGGAGCAATGAAAAGCACACTTGTTGTTTATGAGAATGGGGATGAACCTAACATACAAGACTTGATCGATAAAACCAAGAGGCAGCCAGCCATAACTGAAATCGACGTTGTGCCAAAAGTGTGCGTTAAAGAACCGAAAATAATCGAGGCAGGCCAGAAGTTGGACGTGGTTCTCGTCGATTGCGGCGTTAAATGGAGTATAATTCGGCTGCTGCAAAACTACGCAAATATAATACTGGTTCCATACAACACTCCAGCAGATAAAATCCTCGAATATGACCCAGACGGGGTGCTCATTTCCAACGGCCCCGGCGATCCCGTGAGGGTTAAGGAAACAATTGAAACTGCGAGAAGGCTTGTTGGAAAAGTTGTTTTGTATGGCATTTGCCTCGGCCACCAAATAATATCACTGGCTTTGGGTGCAAAAACCTACAAGCTCAAGTTTGGCCACAGAGGCGCAAACCAGCCCGTCAAGGATTTTGAAACTGGAAGGGTTTTCATATCAACCCAAAACCACGGTTTCGCGGTGGCAAAAGAAACCCTTGAAAAGGCCGGCCTAATCCTAACGCAGATAAACCTGAACGACCACACGGTTGAGGGGGTCAAACATAAAGAGTTGCCAATAAAAGCCGTTCAATACCATCCTGAAGCCGGCCCCGGCCCCCATGACACTTACTTCTTCTTTGATGATTTTGCAGAAACGATGAGGGAGTATACGTAATGCCAAAAAGAACGGATATCCGTAAAATCCTGATAATTGGTTCGGGCCCCATAATAATTGGGCAGGCATGTGAATTCGACTATTCTGGAAGCCAAGCGTGTAAAGCCTTGAAAGAGGAAGGCTACCAAGTTGTGCTTGTCAATTCTAACCCAGCCACAATAATGACGGATCCGGAGATGGCGGACAAAATTTACATCGAACCGCTAACCGTTGAGTTCTTAACGGAAATAATCAAGAGGGAACGCCCAGACGCTTTACTTCCAACGCTTGGCGGGCAAACTGGGCTGAACCTCGCCGCTGAGCTTGCCGAGAGAGGCATTTTAGACCGTTACGGCGTGGAGCTTATTGGAGCGAAGCTTGAAGCCATCAAACGGGGCGAGGACAGGCTTCTTTTCAAGCAAACCATGGAAAGCATAGGCATACCAGTTCCAAGAAGCGTGCCGGCCTACTCGGTTGAAGAAGCATTAAAGTTTGCCGAAGAGGTGGGCTACCCGGTCATAATAAGGCCGGCCTTCACGCTGGGCGGGACGGGTGGAGGCATAGCCTACGACAGAGAAGACATCGTTCGAATAGTTTCTAGGGGTTTGAGTTACAGCCGCATAGGTCAAGTCTTAGTTGAGGAGGCGGTTATTGGCTGGAAAGAGTATGAGCTGGAGGTTATGCGAGACAAAGCTGACAACGTGGTCATAATCTGCTCCATCGAAAACATGGATCCCATGGGCATCCACACTGGAGACAGTATCACAGTGGCGCCGGCCCAAACCTTAACAGACAAGGAATACCAAGTGCTCAGGGACGCAGCCATCAAAATCATAAGGGCTGTTGGTGTTGAAACCGGTGGATCCAACATACAGTTTGCCGTTCACCCCGAAAACGGCCGCTATGTGGCCATAGAGATTAACCCGCGTGTTTCAAGAAGCTCCGCCCTCGCGTCTAAGGCTACCGGTTTTCCAATCGCCAAAATTGCCGCCAAGCTTGCCATTGGGCTGACCCTTGACGAAATTCCAAACGACATCACTAAGAAAACGCCGGCTTCCTTCGAGCCCACAATAGACTATGTTGTGGTTAAGGTTCCAAGATGGCCCTTCGACAAGTTCCCAGACGCCGACAAAACCTTGACGAGCCAGATGAAGTCAGTGGGTGAAGTCATGGCCATCGGCCGAACCTTCGAGGAAGCCCTCCAAAAGGCGATTAGGTCGTTGGAGATTGGCCGCTACGGGCTGGGCGCCGACGGAAAAGATGAGCCCATGCCGGACGTTAAAACGCTGCGAGATTATTTGCGGATCCCCACTCACAAGAGGGTCTTCTATATTAGGCATGCCATAAAGAGCGGCATGAGCATAGACGAAATCTACAATTTGACGAAAATTGACAGGTGGTTCCTCTACAAAATCAAAAACATAGTCGATATGGAAGAGGAACTTGCAAAATACACGATCAAAACCATTCCAAGAGAGGTTTTGCTTAAAGCCAAGCGTTTGGGCTTTTCTGATAGGCAAATAGCCTACCTACTCGGCACGGACGAGCTCACCGTGAGGGCTTTGAGGAAAAAGTTTGGCATAATTCCAACTTACAAGATGGTGGACACTTGCGCGGCTGAGTTTGAGGCTGAAACGCCCTATTACTATTCCACCTACGAGGATGAAGACGAAGTTAGAGACACAGGGAAAAAGAAGATTGTCATATTGGGGTCCGGGCCCAACAGAATTGGCCAAGGAATAGAATTTGACTATTGCTGTGTTCACGCGGTTAAGGCTTTGAGGGAAGAGGGCTACGAAACCATAATGGTGAACTGCAACCCTGAAACCGTCAGCACAGACTTTGACATCGCCGACAAACTCTACTTTGAACCTTTAACCTTTGAGGACGTGATGAACATTATTGAGCGGGAGAGACCCGGAGGCGTCATAGTTCAGTTTGGCGGGCAAACACCGCTAAACTTGGCTATACCATTGGAGAGGCAGGGCGTCCGAATCCTTGGAACGCCGCCGGACGGCATAGACAGAGCGGAAGATAGGAAACGTTTTGCCGAAGTTGTGGAGAAGCTTGGTATACCGCAGCCTCCGAACGGAACCGCCACAAGCGTTGAAGAAGCCAAAGAAGTGGCTAGAAAGTTGGGCTATCCGGTGCTCATCAGGCCTTCATATGTGCTTGGCGGACGGGCTATGGACATAATATATGACGAGGAAACACTGCTGAGGTTTATGAGGGAAGCCATAGAGGTTTCTCTGGAGCACCCGGTTTTGATTGACAAGTTTTTGGAGGACGCCATTGAAACGGAGATAGACGCTGTCTGCGACGGCGAAACCGTCTATATAGGCGGGATCATGGAGCACATCGAAGAGGCTGGTGTACACTCCGGAGATGCTGCGTGCGTTTTGCCACCCTTCAGCCTAAGCGACAAAGTTATTCAGACAATGATTGATTACACGTATAAGTTGGCTAGGGAGCTTTCCGTTGTTGGATTGATAAACGTTCAGTTTGCAGTGAAAAATGGGACCGTCTACGTGCTTGAGGCTAATCCAAGGGCTTCAAGAACCGTGCCATTCGTCAGCAAAGCAACCGGTGTTCCATTGGCGAAAATCGCCGCCAAAGTTATGGTCGGCAAAAAACTGAAGGAGCTTGGCGTAACAGAAACTCCAAAGCTTAACCACGTGGCCGTTAAGGAGGCAGTTTTCCCCTTTGACAAGCTTCCCGGGGTGGATGTGGTGCTTGGGCCGGAAATGAAGTCCACTGGGGAGGTTATGGGCATAGACAGCGATTTAGGTATGGCCTACTACAAGGCGGAGTTGGCTGCAGAAACCAAGCTGCCCAAAAGCGGAACTGTTTTCATAAGTGTTAGGGACGAAGAGAAAATGCGCATCCTACCAATAGCCAAAAAACTCTCTGAGCTTGGCTTCAAAATCTTGGCAACCCGTGGGACGGCGGAAAGTCTATCTGCAATGGGCGTTGCAGCCGAAGTTGTTCCAAAGGTCAGCGAGGGACCGCCAAACATCGTTGACTACATAAGGTCTGGAAAAGTCAGCCTAATAATCAACGTGCCAAAGGGCAAAGGTCCAAAAGACGATGAATTTTACATTAGAAGGGCTGCTGTTGAATGTAAGACGCCATACATAACCACCATTGCAGCTGCCCATGCCGCCGTCATGGCTATTGAACGTGTGAAAAATGGAAAGTTTACTATAAAGTCGCTTCAGGAACACCATAGCGCGGTTAGGGAAGGCAAAGTGATTTCTGCAGAAATTCAAATTCGAAACTGTTCATGGCGTTAGGTTTTCCTCGTTTCTGCTTCATGCCATTTAGCGGTACAGTTTTATACTTGCATGTTTATGGGTGAAGATTGGGCGAGCTGAAGGGAAAGGCGTTTACATGTCCGTGTCTCCCAGTGTTCGCGAGGTTCTTGCTAGGCGAATTGCCGGCGAGATTATTCTATCAAACAAGCCGGGCGCCACTATGCGAAAGTGGCGGGAGCTTTTTGGCATTTCGCAGACAACTCTTTCGGATAAGATGATGCTTTCGCCTTCCGTAATAAGCGACTATGAAAGCGGGAGGCGGAAAAGCCCCGGCACAAAGTTTGTGCGGCGTTTTGTTTGGGCTTTATTGAAGATTGACGAAGAACGGGGTAGCCGTTTCATCCGCGAGTTCGCCAAGCTCACGAGTTCGCCTAGCATGGCTGTTGTAGACTTGCGAGAGTTCCCAATTCCAGTGCGGGTTGAATATTTATGTAAAGCCATCAAAGGCGAGGTTGTGGCGTGCTCAAGCCTAAACGTTAAGGAGATTTTGGGCTACACGGTTGTGGACAGCAAGAAAACTATTGAAACGCTTTCCGGTTTTGAGTACGCCCAACTTTTCGGCGCCACGACAGAGCGGGCGCTCGTATTCACAAACATTGGAAATGAAAACTCGCCCATGATGCTTGTGCGCATGAGCAGCTTGAAGCCGCGGGTTGTAGTTTTTCACGGCGTCAAACCCGACGAGTATTCAATTAGATTAGCGGAATATGACCACATACCCCTAATCTATTCGGCACTACCATCTGTTGAACAGCTTGTAAAGTCGCTTCGTAAACTTTACCGCGTTGCACTGCGAGTGAAGCTCGGCAGAGCAGTCCGCCCACCCCCAAAAGTGAGCACGTAAACGCGATTTGGGAGGCGTTGAGCCTTGATCAAGGTGGGGTGTTGCGGGTTTCCAACTTCAATGAAGCGTTACTTCGAAAACTATAGCCTAATCGAACTAAACAGCACCTTCTACGAATATCCGAAGCTGGAAACCGTCAAGAGCTGGCGGGAAAAAGCACCACAAAACTTTGAGTTCACGGTTAAAGCCCACCAAGATATAAGCCACAAAGCCAAAATGCAGTTGAACAGAACAAGCAATCAAGCCTTTGAAGCCATGAAACAGATATGCAAAACATTAGAGGCGAAAATACTGCTAATACAGACGCCGGGCTCCTTCCGCCCGGACAAACTCGGCGAAGCGGAAAAATTCTTCGCAAGCGTAAACAGGGAATACTTAACCCTCGTTTGGGAAACCCGCGGACCAGAATGGGAAAAACCAGAAACCATGGAAAAGCTAAGCCAAGTTTTAAATCGTCTAAATGTGGTGCACGTAACTGACCCATTCCGGGTTTTGCCAGCCTACACGAGTGAAGTCGCCTATTTTAGGCTTCACGGCTTGGGCAAGGAACTCTATTACTACCAGTACACGGATGAGGAACTGCGACGACTAGGCGAAATCGCCAAGGGGTTTGAGGCGAAAGGCAAAACTGTTTACGTGCTGTTTAACAATCTCGCCATGTTTGAAGACGGCTTACGCTTCATGCAGTACCTTTCAACTGGAAAGTTCCCAAAATTGGCAAGTTCCGTTGGATTGGAATCCGTTAAAAGCATAATAGAGAAGACGCGTTATCCTGTGGCTAAAAGCATGCTCGTCAAAAAAGTAGGTTGGAGGCTTGTGGAAATCGAAGAAGGCAGACAGGTTAGACTTGCGGAGTTGTTGGCGGAGCTGCCATCAAAAACCTACAAAAGCGCAGACGAAGTTCTAAAAGAGTTGAAGGTTGTCAAAAAGTTAGACTAATGGCTAAGCCAAACCTAACTCGTGGACTTTAGCCTTCAACATCCTAAAGTCTTCGATAAGAAGCTGTTTGTATTTGGCGCTGTAAAGCCCCGCAGCGGGATGCAACGTTGGAAAAACTACAACAGCCAAACCCAAAACGTTTGCTTGGTAGAATTTTCCTCTGGCTTCCGTTATGCCCTTGAAGGGCAACCCAGCCTTAGCAAAAATGTAAGCCGTTGAGTGATTTCCAAGTGTGACAATCAATTTTGGTTGGATAGCCCGTATCTGCCGATCCAAAAACGGCGTGCAAGCCTCAATCTCAGCTGGGGCTGGTTCACGGTTTCCGGGTGGACGGCACTTCAAAACGTTTCCAATGAAAACTTGACCTCGCAGCAGACCAGCCTCAGCCAACAAACTGTCCAAAAATTTCCCAGCAGCCCCAACGAAAGGTCTGCCCTTAATGTCTTCCCAATAGCCCGGAGCCTCCCCAATAAACATCACTTCAGCGTTTGGATTGCCCTCGCCGGGAACCGCGTTTTTACGGTTTCTCCAAAGACTACACTTTGTACAAGCTTTGACCTCCGAGGCAACGGCTTCTAAAACAGACACCCTCGACAAGTTCATGACCTCCAGTCGGTTTAGCGGCAGATGCGTGTTGTGAATTTTGGCTTCCAGTCAAGAATCTCTCTTATTCTTCTCGTTGAAACTATGGGTTCACAAGTCACATTGAAAATTTGACCATAGGCTTTGCTGTTTAATGTTGCCAGAATGAAAGCTTGAACTACATCTTTAACGTGTATTTCGCCCTCTCCCGGCGGTTCAAAAACATATCCAATCCTTAGGACGGTTACTGGCAACCCATGTTCGCTGGAATATAGGAGGCACAAGCGTTCCGTTGCAAGTTTCATTATTGTATAGGCTGGTCCGGGATCTCCTTCGAAAAGTTCTGGTTTACAGACGCTTTCTTCATCTACAACTTCTACATTTCCATCTCCATAAACTGCAGTGCTGCTTGCAAACAAAAAATGTTTAACACCTCCAGACTTTGCTTCCTCTAGGAGATTTAGGGTTCCCCTAATGTTAACATCAAATAAGTCTGCCAAGGAAACTTCATGCTTCCATGTGGCTCCGTCCCAATTCAAGGCTAAATGGTAAACCACATCTACGCCTTTAACAGCCTGCCTTACAATGTTTCTGTCAGCCACACCACCATGTAAATCGTCGCTTCCGACACCGAAGAACTCCAGATTATCCTTACAATCCACCAGTTCTCCGTATTGGATGTCAAGAACTCTGACAATCCAATCGTTATTCAGCAAGACACGTACAAGCCTAGAACCAATAAAACCTCCTCCACCAGCAACAAGCGCTCTCATCGTGGTCCCATTTCACTTCGGGTAATAACGGAAATATTATTTTCACTATACTATTTTGGAATGTAAATTATGCCATGGCATCAACTGCTTTCAGCGACAGTCATCTTATAAATGAACAGCGAAAGAAGCGAAAAATAGCAAAAATCTATGGAGGGACTGGACACTATTGGTTGACGAAACAGTCAAAATTCATGAGAAACCCTAGAGGGGGAGACACTTTAAACGGTTTTACGCAACCATTTTCCCTCGCCCCAACCTAAAATCCTAGAGAGGCTATCAATTTTGCAGTTCGCCGCCAGCAACAAAATTGATGTTACAACATGTATGCGAGAGCTTCTGCGCCCCGCATTCCAGGCTGAACGCCTAGGCTTTTGGCTTTTGTCGTGGCGGCTTTAACCTCAGCGTTTAAAACATCCTCAAAGGTTTTTATACCACTGACCATGGCTGCTGCCACGCCGAGACGTTCCGCTGCTTCAATGTTTAGAAAGCCGCACATAACAAAGCCTTTCTCCGCTATAATCAACACAAGCGGAGGCGATTCTGGAAGCTCAACCTTGACGCCCAAACAAGCCTTGTCGCCGACCTTAACTGAGGCTACGTTGATCAAATTAATCCCCTTTCTCTATGTTGTTGTAATTCTTAAATAAGGATTGCCACACAGAAAAAGCGAAACACTATGCTGACAAAACTAAAGGCTAAAGTGCAGTCTGCCATAAAAGCCCAAGCAAAAGCCGCTGATAAAATAGGCTTAACACCGAACTCCATAAGCGCATTAGGCATAATTTTCGCGTTTCTATCCGCAATAGCCTATGCAGGTGGACAACAAAACCTTGCTTTGGCTGCTGTTTTGCTTTTGCTTTCTGGATACTGCGACATGCTGGACGGAGCCTTAGCAAGACTATGCCAAAAAGCAACAACTTTCGGCGGCTTCCTAGACTCGCTGCTGGACAGATATGCAGACGCAGCCGTTTACGCTGGCATAATGCTGGGCGGACTATGCACACCCTATTGGGGACTAGTAGCGCTTGTAGGTTCATTACTGGTGAGCTATGCCCGCGCCAGAGCCGAAGCCGCTAGCGTAAAAATGGAGGGGGTGGGTTTGGCTGAAAGAGCCGAACGAATGATAATAATCGCGGCGACAAGCCTAATTGAAATTTTCTGGAAAGGCGCCTTAGAAGCTGGCGTAATAGTGTTGGCGGTGCTTACAAACTTAACAGTGCTTCAAAGAAGCTATCATGCCTACAAAGCCCTAAAGAAAGAGGAAAAACGCGAAGCCTAAAACTTCTTGCCCATACGGAGCTTGCGTTCCTCTCTTGCGCGAACTTTCACAATGCCATAGTGCACAGCGCAGGAAACACAATAATACTTGGTGTCAACTGGCGCAGAAATGTAGGCACCTTTTTGGCGAAGCTCCTTAGCCAAAGCAGGATCCACCAACGAAAGCCTGCGTGTAACCTTTTTGGCTTTATCTCTTGGCACAAGCTCACCGCAGTTTGCACAGTGGACAAAGCCGCTTCTACCCTTTGCACCTTTCGACCTTCCACGGCTCTTCCGCTTATACGGCATAAACAAACATCTCACACGATTTTCTAAAAATGAGAATGTCGTTCTTGCTTATATATCTGTTCGTAGCTTAAGCAGATAAGCAATGTTGGCTTTTGAGTCTATCCTAGGAATTATTTTGCCCTTCGAAGACGTGAAAAGCGTTGTAACGCCTGGACCGTGCCCCGAAGTTACACAATCTGTGTGAACCACAATGCCCACTGAAACAGCACCTTTACGGTAAATCCTCCCATAAGAGTGATCCGCGTCCAAAATCGCCACTAAATCGCCAAGTCGCAAATCATCAAGCCCATATTCACGGCGGGTTGCTTCATCAAAGAGCTGAATGTCATAGTCGCCAGAATAGGTCTGGTTTGCACCTAGCCCGGAACCCATAATCGCCGCTGGAATCACATGGGTCACGGGAATCTCAAGCCTGTCGCCCACGGGCTTGGGGTCTAAAGCCTCCAAAAAGCGTGGGTCCATGTTCATGACTTTTATGTCTGGGAAATCCGGAAGCTTTAAGCCCACGCCGAAAGCCTTCACAAGAACCTTGTCGCCCAACATGAGCTTTTCAAGAACTTCTGGCTGGAAATCAACAAGTACATGTTCAATGCCGCCATGTTTACCTGTGACAACGCCCTTAGCGCCTTTCGCGTCGCCAGAAACAACAACAGCCTCATTCCCAACGCATGAAAGCACGTTTAAAGCAGTGTTCGCGGCACGGCCAAAAGTTGGGTCATTCTCCTTGTTCTCAATGCTAACACCTGGCTCAACATGATCCGCCTCCCAGCCACAAGCAGGATCACCGACACGCACATTGTAGGTTATGCCGCCGACACCTGGCAAAACCAATGGAACCCCTTCGGCTGAAATATTGTATACGCCTCTCCCAAAAACGGGACTTGCCACCTCGCCTACCACTGAAATTTTTACAAGCCTATCAACGTTTGTTCTAAGCATACACGCCTCTCCAGCACACTTGTTAAAACACCGAAGCCGAGAATAATAACTTTCCCTTAAAACCGAGTAGCGCACTAAACATGACAAGTTTTAAATGTCACTTTCTATTTTGAGTTGATTGGACAACTTACGGCTAAGAAAACCGCGGTTGGAAAACTAATGGCTGAAATGGGTTTGAGATCAAGAATGCTTGTAAGAGACGTTATGAGCAGCCCAGTTATAACCGTGAACGAGGAAGCAACCGTGGTTCGTGTTGCAGAACTCATGGAAAAACATGAACTGGGCTGCATTATAGTTGTGAACAAAGAGGGAAAACCCATAGGAATAATAACTGAAAGGGACCTAGTTGAAAGGGTTCTTGCAAAAAATCTCAAACCAGACACTGTTAAAGCGAAGGACGTGATGACGTCTCCCCTGATAACAATAGAGCCCGATGAGACGATAAATGAAGCAGCCAGAAAAATGAGCAGACTGAACATTAGAAGGCTTGGCGTAGTCTACAAAGGCGAACTTGTCGGACTTATTTCAAGCAAAGACATTTTGGCAGTAATGCCGGAGCTCATAGAAACCATATACGAAAAAGCCTTGATAGAGGGAGAGAACATGGCACAAGCCGCATCGGAAGAAGAAATAAGCGAAGAAGAAGAGGAAGCAGCCTTAAGCGGGTATTGCGACCGCTGCGGGGGATGGTCTGACAACCTAAAAGAGGTAGACGGTGCTTTTCTATGCGAGGACTGCCGAGCCGAGTTGGTTGAAGAAGAGTGAAAGGGAGACTGCTTGCGTGTCAAAGAAGTAGCCAACCAAAAGCACCCGTCTATTTATGAAGATGAGCTTGCAACAAAGGCACGTGCACTTATCCGCGACTTCTCCCTAAGAATTCTTCCAGTAGTAAATATCGAAAAAAGACTTGTTGGAGTTGTTTCCCGAGCCTCAGTAATGACCATATCCTCATCAGTTTCGCCAATAAAAGTAAAGGGCATAATGGCAAACCCAAAATACACAGCCATGTTAGAAAATGACGCTTATAAAACGGTCCGAGAAATGCTTCGCGTGGACGAGTGGTATATACCAGTCGTAAACACTTATACGGAAAAAATTTTGAAGGGAGTTTTAGGCTTAGAAAATTCATAGAAAACATCATAAAAACCAGTCCGGAAAAACTAGTTAAGCCGGTATCCGAAATGATGTCAACAAAATTTTTCACATGCACACCGGAAGATGAAGTTGACAATGTTTGGCGGCTAATGCAAGAGAAGGCTTTAGCTGGAATCCCCGTCGCCGCCAAAGACAAACTTGTAGGAATTGTAACACAGAAAGACCTCCTTGAAAGCGGAGCCCTGCTTCCAACATTCGAGTCGGACAAAGGCAGACATAGATCGCCAACAAAGGTTTCAGCAATTATGAAGATCAATGTAATAGCCGTGCAGCCCTCAATAAGAGCAATAAGAGTGGCAAAAGTGATGGTTTCAAAGGATATCTCGGACGCACCCCAGTTGTCGACAAAAATGGAAGGCTAATTGGCATTGTAGACCGTGAAGACATAGCCAAACTGATCTTAAAGCAACGTTGAAAGGATGAAAATTGAGTAAAGAAACTTTCAGACGAACTTTAAGAGGAAAAGGTCCGGTTTCGCTCAAAAGCTCAACAGCCAAAAAACGGGAAGGCGAAATACTCCACATAGCCAAAAGCCCAGTTATAACAATGGCACCGACAACTCCTATCTACGACGCCATCAAAATTATGGCTAAGGAAGGATTCCGAAGGATCCCAATAGCAGATCCAGGAACAAAAACATTAGCTGGAATTGTAACAGCCACTGATCTTATAGACTATCTTGGCGGAAGCAAAAAATTCGAAATTGCCCAGCAGAAGTTTTCAGGGAACTTTTTCAAAGCCATAAATGAGCCAATAAAGTTGATAATGACCCAGAAGGTTTTCACAGTCAAAATCACCTCAGACATTGGTGAAGCAATACGGATAATGAAGGAGAAAAACATTGGCGGCTTACCAGTTGTGGACCAAGAAAACCATGTAAGGGCAATAATAACCGAAAGAGACATAGTTCACATGTTCGCGGGACGCATGAGCGGAGTAAAAGTTTCAGAGTTAATGACAAACCAAGTGATCACAACCCCACCCCACACAACAATTTTCGAGGCAGAAAAAACCATGATCACATATGGCTTCCGAAGGATTCCAATAGTCGCAGATAACAAAGCGATCGGCATGATAACAGCCATGGATATAATACGCTTTTTCGGAACAGGTGAAGTTTTTAAGCACATTCAGTCCGGAACAATAACACAGGTGCTGAACACACAAGCCCTTCAGATAGCCACAAAAGAAGTTCAAACCATTGAGCCAGAAGCAGACGTAGGACGTGCGGCAGAAATAATGAGAGAGAAAAACCTTGGCGCATTGCCAGTCGTCCAAGATGAAAAACTTGTAGGCATAATAACTGAAAGGGACTTTTTCAAGATAATAGAGTAGACAGCAGGTCGTTCAGAGGTGCCTAAAACCGCTCCTTGCCTCAAAACACAGAAGGTTTATGGCGAAAAAGTGATAACCACCGTCCATAGACTTGGAATCATAGACAGGGAACTTGAAATCCAAAGAGACAACAACCACATCTACGTGCCGTTGACTAGAAACCCTAGACAAGATGAACTTGAAAAAATTAGAGAACACGTTCCCTCAATAGAAGTTTTAACTTATGCTTTTCCAGAGCGACGAAAGCAGCCTAAAACGATCCATGAAGCCTTAGAGGACAAAATGCCCCCACACTTGCTGGCTTGTCTCCCCCGTGCCTTGGACTTCGTCGGGGACATAGCCATAATCGAACTCCCACCAGAACTTGAAGCCTACGGGACAGAAATAGGAAACGCGGTACTCCAAGTGCACAAAAATTTGCGAACGGTTTTGGCTAAGGCTGGAGCCGTAAAAGGCGAATACCGCCTGAGAGAGTTTAAGGTAATCGCTGGACAAGCCAAAACAGAAACCATCCACAAAGAACACGGATGCCAGTTCTACGTTGATCTAGCGAAAGCCTACTTCTCGCCACGTCTATCCCACGAACACATGCGAGTAGCGTCCATGGTCAAGGAGGGCGAAATAGTCATAGACATGTTCACGGGAGTTGGACCATTCGCAATACTCATTGCAAAAACTCACACAAACGTCAAAGTTTACGCAATAGACAAAAACCCAGATGCTATCCAACTCCTAAGAAAAAATGTTACACTAAATCGAGTTGATGGGAAAGTCTACCCAATACATGGAGATGCAAGACAAGTTATAGAACAACAACTACGCGGAATAGCAGACCGTGTGATAATGAATCTGCCAGAAAAAGCCATAGAATTTGCAGACGCTGCATGCAAGGCTCTGAAGCCCGAAGGCGGGATCATACACTTCTATAGTTTCGTGAAAGGTTCAGACAATCTAGAAAACTTGAAAGCACTGTTTACGGCGGAAGTGGAAAAGTGCGGACGGGCTGTTAAGAAAATCCTCTTTTCAAGATTTGTCCGCGAAACAGCCCCCTATGAGTGGCAAGCAGTACTAGACGCTGAAATTCATTAAACCTCAACGGTTATAGTTACCCTTACTTTCTGCAGAGGATTCCGCAGTCTCGCTACAAACCTCCTTGAAAGGTCACACGCAGCCTTATCTGCCCTTATCGCTAAAGTCCTATCACAAACATAGTCACTTTTCCTAACAACCAAATCTGTGGGATGCGCTAAAACAAGCCTCGAACTTCCAAAAGCAGACACCGTTTCAACTATCTCACCAACATCTATCGCAACGGCTACTTTCGCACCATCCTTGCGCAAAAGCTCCCTAAACTCGGGTTTAAAATCCGGAAAACCCTTGTCAGCTGAAACCGCAACTATACAGTCACCCCTAACTGACAATTCCTTCTCCTTTGTAATCTCAAGCGTCGTTCTATGAGTAGCCCTGATATTTTTGTGGCCGAAAGCCGTTATGAACTCGGTTACTCGCATGATAGCTATTCTCCAGCTTTTACACTTTCATCACGGTAGCTTCTTGAATTTTCACAATTTTACTCTAAAACCTCTATTGAATCCACTTTACCATCACCGTCTAAATCGAGACCTTGAATGACAACAGCGAATGGCTCGCTACCCCTATACTTTTCAAGCGTCTTCTTCCAAAAGTTTGTTAACGCCAACACACACGCCTTTGTGCCAACAGCCTTATTTCCAGCTAAAACGACGATTCGCTTATTAGAATCCCACGGATTAACAATCTTCGCCACAAGCCCTATAGCGTCAGCTGTGTAAACCCGTCCAGTTTTTGAAGAAACAAGTCCACCAAACAAGAAGCCTTGCTCGGACGGACGCATATTAAACTTTATTGGCAAGTAATCGTTAAGCTCCTGCGTCAACAAATTTGTTCCTGGACCACCAACAAGAATCAGATTGTTTTTCTCTTCTTTTTCAGCCTTGACATCCACATCCAACTTGACAACAAACTCCTCAGGTACACGTGCAAACTGCCCGAGGAAGAAAGTTAAATGCGAAGCATAATGTCCGTCTCTAGCGCTTGTACTGAAAGGCCCGTGAGGTAACGGGCTGCCTACAACTATTTTCCCATCGAAAACCCCGTTTTCCAAAAGGAACTCACGGAAAAAACTTTGAAGAGGTTCCGCAACACCCGCTAGTGCAACATTTTGTTCCATGACTTTATATCCGTGAGGAGTTTCCACACCAAAGGCTGTTGAGGTTGCACGGTAATATTTGGCTATTGCACCTTTCCTGCTTTCCTGTCTCACAACAGTTATTGCTCCAGCCTTAGCAAGTTTCCTAATGTGATAGTAAACTTTCTGCTCGTGAACGCTAAGCTCTCGGGCTATCTGAAGCGGGTACATCTCCTTCTCAGAAAGCATAACCAAAATTTTCCAGCTAAGCTTACCCAGAACCAACTTCAACTTTTGAGGGTCCTCAAAAACCATAATTTCCTTAATCATGCGCCTTTTTCCATCATCATAAAGCAACAATTTTTTGATGGCCATACAGCTCACTAGCCATAAGGGACACTCCTCTATTAAAATCTTAATCACAATAGCCAAATAATGTCAAACTATTATAAAGATATTTTAAATATTCAAAGAAAAACAAAAACAAAAGCGAATTAAATCGCGCTGGAAAACGCGAAACACTTAATAAAAATTTTGAAGCTGGAAAAATTTTCATTTAAAAATCCTTATTAGAAGCTTGCGCTTCAGATACAGCTTGAAGCAAGCCAAAAACTAACGAGGCAAAATCATTGTGCGGGATATTTGGATGCATTGTTAAAGATGGAAACGCAGCGCCAATAATACATCAAGCATTGAAAAGGCTTGAATACAGAGGCTACGACTCAGTCGGCGAAGCAACAGTGCACGAGGGAAAGCTTTACATAAAAAAGGACAGCGGCAAAATAGACGAAGTCCACAGAATACACAACCTCGATGACTTGCCTGGAAAAGTAGGCATAGGTCATACAAGATGGGCAACGCATGGAGCCCCTTTACAGGTTAATGCGCATCCCCATCTCGACTGTATCGGACAGATAGCTGTTGTTCACAACGGCATCATCGAAAACTTTGCCGAACTGAGACTTGAACTTGAAAATAAGGGACACGTTTTCGTTTCAAAAACAGACACAGAAGTTATTGCTCACCTAATAGAAGAAGCCTTAAAAAACAATCCGTTCCTAGGCTTAGCGGATGCTGTCCTCGATGCTGTGCGAAGACTCGAGGGTTCTTATGCTATTGCAGTAATTTCTCCAAAAGAACCGGACAAAATTGTGTGCGCTAGAAACGAAAGCCCTCTTGTTCTAGGATTAGCGGACAACGCGATTTACTGCGCCTCGGATATTCCTGCATTCCTTCCATTAACCAACAGGACAGTCGTGATAAATGACGGTGAACTAGTGATCCTATCCCAAGAAGGTTTTGAAATAAAGAAAATTGCAGACGCAAGCCCTGTTATTCGAGAACCAAAAATAGTGGATTGGACTCCGGAAATGGCTGTTAAGCAAGGTTATCCTCACTTCATGCTAAAAGAGATCCATGAGCAACCCGCTTGTCTGCGGAACACCTTACGTCTCCAAGAACATTATCTGGATCTAATGGCGACATTCCTAGACCGCGCCAAAGAAGTTTTTCTAGTTGCATGTGGAACATCCTATCACGCGTGTCTTGCAGCTTCATACATGTTTTCTAAACTCGCTTATTTGGCCACATACCCAGTAATCGCGTCGGAATTTATAGAGCAACATGGCAAGTCCGTTAACATTGATAGTACAATTTTGGCGGTGAGCCAATCCGGCGAAACCGCAGACACGATAGCGGCGGTAAACGTCGCCCGTCAAAGAGCAGCCACCGTTCTTGGGCTAACGAACGTTATTGGTTCAACGTTAACAAGAATTTCACGGGTTTACATCTGCCAACAATCCGGACCAGAAATAGGCGTAGCTGCCACAAAAACTTTCACAGCGCAACTTTCAGTTCTCGCACAGCTAGCCTTAAGACTCGCCAAAAAGAGGGGAAAAATATCCCAAGATGAAATGGATTTCATAGATGCCAAACTGAAGAAGCTTCCAGACATGGTCGAAACAGTGATCGCAACTCAGGAGGAAAAAGTTAAAGCTATAGCGAAAAAATACAAGGACGCAAAAGTTTTCTTCTTTTTGGGACGTGGGATCAGTACAGCTACAGCCTACGAAGGCAGACTCAAGTTGATGGAAATAGCCTACATCCCCTCAATAGCGTTTCCAGCAGGTGAAAGCAAACATGGACCAATAAGTCTAGTAGATGAAGGCTTCCCAGTTGTCTTCATATGTCCAAAAGACGATACTCACAAGACAATTATGGGAAACATCATGGAAATGAAGGCACGAGGAGCATCCATAATAGCCTTAATAGAAGAAGGAGACGAAGAAGTAAAACGTCTCGCAGACGATTACGTGGAAATTCCAAAAGGGGTCCCGGATGTTTTGTCACCTATACCCTTTGTCGTTC
This sequence comes from Bathyarchaeia archaeon, assembly GCA_038817995.1. Lineage (GTDB taxonomy): Archaea > Thermoproteota > Bathyarchaeia > Bathyarchaeales > Bathycorpusculaceae > DRVP01. The sequence goes on from JAWAZC010000001.1 coordinate 116,624, forward strand.
CATTACAGCTTCTCGCCTATTATATGGCCATAGAGAAGGGACATGACCCAGACAAGCCAAGAAATTTAGCAAAATCGGTGACGGTAAAATAAAAACTATCAACTGACTACATATGTGTTTAAATTCTTTCTTCACCAATATTCTGCTTGGTGTACTACTTGGAAGCAGAATGGGAAAAACTCATTGAAAACCTGATAAGGGAAGGGATACTTCGAACTCCAAAGGTTATTAAAGCGTTACGCTCCGTGCCAAGGACAAAGTTTCTACCAGAAAACATGCGCCAATATGGTGCGGTAGACACCCCCCTTCCAATTGGTTTTGGGCAGACAGTTTCAGCGCCACATAGCTTCGGGCCTCAGCCCAGCTAGGCGATACATGGTAGCTATAATGAATGAAGCCCTCCAATTGGAAGTAGGTCACAAAGTCCTCGAAGTAGGAGCTGGCTCAGGATGGCATGCCGCCACAATAGCAGAAATAGTGGCACCAAGCGACGCTCCAAGAAGCGAATGGGGTCACGTCTACACGGTTGAAATAATCGAAGGCTTAGCTGAATTTGCAAGAAAAAACATCATGCGGGCAGGTTACGGAGACCGTGTAACAATAATATGTGCCGACGGTTCAATGGGATATCCTGAAAAAGCACCATACGACAGAATCCTAGTAACAGCAGCCGCGCCAGACATTCCTCAACCATTAATAGAACAACTAAAATCAGGCGGCATCATGCTCATTCCCGTTGGAAGCTTGCACTTTTTCCAAAGCTTAATAAAAGTAACAAAAAGTGCTGATGGGAAAATTAGCCGAGAAAATCTTGGTGGAGTTGCCTTCGTACCCCTAACTGGGCGTTATGGACACAAAATTTGATTTGTTTGTTAGCAATTCTTAGTCCTAGTTTTTCACCAACAAGTTGATGATAGCCACAACTGTTGCAAGTTCTAAAGTGGCGATGGCAAGAAAAACTATTAGAGCATACAAAATGTTTGAAAAACTAAGTGCGAGGCACACCATCATGGGTGCTAGGCACAGAATTACTCCGGGTATAAGCACTGTTACAAATGCGGATAAATTAGCGTAAATATTACTAGGCGACGGTTCTACGTTCAAAACTCCTTTGTGAGCAAAAGCAACTCAAATAAGCAGCCAGCAGCCACGAAACAGCTTGCACTAAACTGAATGCTACTGCAAAAGTAGCTCTCTTTTTCAAAGTATGATGTGAAGCGACATCAACGAAACTCCAGCTAGAAAAGCTAGAAAACCAAGAAACATCGGCAGTCTATTTTTCAAGACCTAAGGATACTAGGATTATCACTGCTTGTAGGATGGGCGCATCAGAATGCTTGCGTAGGAGGGAGACCTAGGTCGACACTTTACGTTTAGTACCCATGGAAAGTGTAGCAATGAGACATCAAAATATTCGGTAAGCTCAAAAGCTGAGACAAGTTTTAGAAAGTCTAAAATTGACTTCGTTGCCTAAACCTCTTACAGAAGCAACAAATTCAAAAACTCCCGCGGGTAAGCGACTCCAAAAGCACCTGTTTCTTCTGGGACATAGCCAATAAGCTTCTTAACTTCAACCTCTTCTGAAACAGATTTTCCAAAAATTTTCAACCATGCCATAACTTGGTTTTAGTATTCCAGCCAAAACTCGCTCATTCATTTTCCTCAAGAGTTCTTTAAGATCTGATTAACAAAATTTCGATTTTAGCCTTTCCATATCAAACAGTGTTTTATCCAAGCCATTTCTCTAATGTTGTTTTACCCTTAAGTTTCGCAAAACCCTTTTGTATCTTTTCAACAGCTTTCCTCACACGATCTTCGGAAAAATCTTTTTCACCACACAAAAAAGCTACAACACCTTCAACATCTGGTTCCTTCCACTCTATCCTATAGTTGTCAGTGACCTTGGGATGAAGGAAAATTTCCTTAATTTGACGAGGATCAACTGGGAATTCTGCGTCTTTAATATGGGGCAAAGCCCTTTCCAAGCTTCCGTACTCTTTTATAAGTTTTAGGGCGGTTTTAGGACCAAGACCCTTCACACCTTCAGGGTTGAAGTCTGTTCCTACCAATATTCCTATATCAATAAGCTGTTCGTGGGTGATACCACATTCCTTTAAAACACGATCGAGCTCAACAATTTCCGGCACAACCTCAACATAAACATTCTTACCCGGAAGCTTTCTTCGTCCAGAAATGGTAACGTTTCTTACAAGCTTTGGAGCGCCAAAAAGTAGACTATCGTAGTCTTGACTCGCACAATAATCTGCGTCCCCCCGCTTAACGATGTGGGCTGCTTGTGCTTCACCTTCGCTTGGAGCTTGAATCCACGGAATCCCCAACAAATCTAACAAGCGTTTACTATCTTCAGCCATATAGTCCTTGAGACTGGCTGTGGCTTGCGCGTACATTCGAGCCTCTTCAATTCGCCCTTCCCTTAGGGCTTGCTCATACTTTACTAAAGCCTCCTCCTTAGCTTTCATACGTCTCTTAATCTCAGCCTCCTTCAAGGCTGGTGGAGTGCCATCAAAAACGTAAATGGGTTTAATTCCTAATTCTACGAGGTTGCTTGTCCTGTAAAGCAGACCACTTAAATGGCTTGTGATGCGCCCACTACTGTCTTTCAGAGGGGTGCCATCGGGTTGCCGTATTATCGCCAAAAACTGGTAAAGCGCATTATAAGCATCGATTGCGATGGATTTACCGCTTAAATCTTCAAGCCTAATAGAAGTTTTAGGGACTAAATCACGAAGGTTGACACCCAAATCTAAACGCGCCCAATTTTTGAATGCAAAAATGACAATAAAAGTTTTTATACAACCATCTACGCGTTGAACACCTTCAAAAACCATATTTGACGTAAAATAATATAAGGAGGCTTAACAATTTACAAACACTTACTTAACCGGAGAGGTTGAGAATGACCGAAAAAACAACAACTATAACACTGGTCACATGCACAAGCTGTGGCAAGCCCATTCCACCTGGGGCGGAAGCCACAAAATTTCTCTGCCCAAACTGCGGGGAAATATTAATAAGACGATGCAAAAAGTGTCGAAAGTTTGGACGCTCTTACAAGTGTCCAAAATGTGGTTTCACAGGTCCCTAGTATTGAGAGGTGAAGCATACATGGGCAGTGTTGTAATTACGTATAAAATTTTTCCAACAGACATAAACGTGAATTTTGACGATTTAAAGAAGAAGATTGAGGCTTCTTTGCCCGAGTTTGCCACAATATACGGGTACAGTGAAGAACCCATAGCTTTTGGTTTAAAAGCCTTGCTTTGCGCCATCAAAATCCCAGAAGATAAAACGGGTGTTCTGGAAGAGCTTGAAAAAAGGCTGGAGCAAATAAGCAGTATAAGCCAAGTGCAAACAGTAATGGTTAGGAGAGTAAGCCGATAAAGGGTTAAACCTTTATATGGGAATTGTATTGTTTCGAAACAGAGCAGCCTATTTATGGAAGGGTTTTAAGTGAACGAGAAAGTAAATGAAGTTCAGCTGCGCGTCGGAGACGCGAGACAAAGAGATGTAGGCAGGGGTATAGCACGCATAGACCAAAGAACAATGCAGAAACTGGGCATAAGCGCGGGCGATGTTATAGAAATAGTTGGTAAAAGAACGACGTCAGCCATAGCGTGGCCGGCTTACAGCGAAGACCAAAACCGCGACATCATACGCATAGATGGGTTCACACGAAAAAACGCTGGAGTAGCCATCAATGAATATGTCATAGTTAGACCCGCAAAGGTCAAAGAAGCCTTAAGTGTTACATTAGCGCCTGTTGATATGCGTTTAAACGTAGACGAGGACTTCACAAACTTTGTTAAAAACCGTTTAATGGAGAGGACTCTTGTCGAAGGGGACACAACCCTCGTCATGATGCTTGGACACGCCATACCATTTGTTGTAACAAAAACTCGTCCCCACGGCATAGTCAAAGTCACAGCAGACACGAAACTAACAATATTAAGCGAACCTGCCCCCGAAGGGAAAGGTGTTCCTAGAACCACGTACGAGGATATAGGAGGCTTACATGAGGAGATTCAAAGGGTAAGGGAAATGGTGGAGCTCCCACTGAGGCACCCGGAGCTTTTTCAAAGACTTGGTATAGAACCGCCTAAAGGAGTGCTGCTCCACGGGCCTCCTGGATGTGGCAAAACACTATTAGCTAGAGCGGTAGCAAACGAGTCGGAGGCTAACTTCTTCAGCATAAACGGCCCAGAGATAATGAGCAAGTTCTACGGTGAATCTGAAGCGCGTCTTAGAGAAATCTTCCAGCAAGCCCAGCAAAACGCTCCAAGCATCATATTCATTGACGAGTTAGATGCAATAGCGCCCAAACGCGAAGAAGTAACTGGTGAAGTGGAAAGAAGAGTTGTAGCACAACTTCTCGCCTTAATGGACGGTTTATCTGGTAGAGGAAACGTCATAGTAATTGGGGCCACAAATAGACCGAATGCTTTGGACCCTGCCCTACGACGTCCCGGAAGGTTTGATAGGGAAATCGAGATAGGTGTTCCAGATAAGCAGGGTAGATATGAAATCTTGCAAATTCACACTCGGGGGATGCCTCTAGCTGAAGATGTAGATCTTAAAAAACTCGCTGAAATGACCCATGGATACACTGGCGCTGACTTGGCGGCGCTTTGCAGAGAAACAGCTATGAAAGCGTTGAGACGATACCTACCACAGATAAACCTTGAAGAAGAGCGTATACCACCTGAAGTTCTAGAAAAAATGGAAGTCAAAATGGAGGACTTCCTGAACGCCTACAAGGAAATTACACCAACAGCTATGAGAGAAGTGTACATTGAAGTGCCGACAGTCCACTGGGACGATATAGGAGGGCTAGAGGAAGTAAAACAGGAGCTCAAAGAAGCTGTCGAGTGGCCTCTAAAACATCCGGAAATCTTCAAGAGGATGGGAATAAAACCGCCAAAGGGAATACTGTTATATGGTCCTCCAGGATGCGGCAAGACTCTCTTGGCTAAGGCGGTTGCAACGGAAAGCGAAGCTAACTTCATAACGGTAAAGGGTCCAGAAGTGTTTTCAAAATGGGTTGGAGAATCAGAGAAAGCCATAAGGGAGGTTTTCAGAAAAGCCAGAATGGCAGCCCCAGCCGTAATATTCTTTGACGAAATAGACTCTCTTGTGCCCCGTAGAGGTCTGGGATTTACAGATAGCGGCGTAACGGAGAGGGTGATAAGTCAACTACTTACGGAAATGGATGGCATAGTAACATTGGAAGACGTCGTCGTAATAGCGGCAACAAATAGACCAGACATGGTTGACCCAGCAGTGCTCCGCCCCGGACGGTTTGACAGGTTGATATACGTACCAGAACCCGACGAGAAAGGACGTCTACAAATATTCAAGATTTACACAAAGAATATGCCACTAGCAAAAGATGTTAACCTAGAAGCCTTAGCAGCAGTGACGAAATATTACTCTGGCGCAGATATAGAAGCCGTATGCAGAGAAGCCGCTATGCAAGCGTTAAGGAGAGACATAAATGCAAAGGAAGTTACAATGAGGGACTTCGAGGAAGCGCTAAAAAGAATAGGCCCATCTATAACCCCAGATATGGAGAAGTGGTATAAAAGCTTCATGCAGCAAATCAGGCAAGTGCAAAGGCCAGCAACACCTGTGGCTTAGAAGGGAAGTTAATGCCCGTAAAAATTTGGAAACCCCACCCCCCACATTATGCGATACTGGAGATTCTTAGAAAAAAGGGCGCTATGACTGATACTGAGCTTTTCGAGTATATAGCATCGGAATACAAAGACATTGGTTTCAGAGATTTCAACCGGTTGCTGTTACGTCTCGAAATTGCTGGAAAAATACGTACAACTTCGCTTGCGCGTGGGAAAAAACGAATTGAACTAGCAACATAGTAACAGCAACGTGTTCAACGTATGGGAAATTTCTCTGACGTGGTAATCGTTGGAGGTGGGCCAACCGGTTCATTTTGTGCTTTGAACCTTGCGAAGAGAAACATCAACGTAACAGTTTTCGAAGAACATAGCGAAGTTGGTGTTCCATGTCACTGTGCAGGACACTTAAGCATTAACGGCTTGAAAACTCTTGGACTCTATCCGTTACCAAAGGATGTCGTAGAGAACACTTTCCGCGGCACGAGGATTTATTCACCAAAAGGCCTAGAATTTTCAATACGATTTCCCTCACCAATGACATGCGTTGTTGACCGTGTACTTTTCGATAGGCATATTGCGCAGTTAGCTGAAAAAGTCGGCGCTAATTTTCTTTTAAAGTCGAAGGTTGAACGTTTAACCAGTGAAAAAGGCAGCATAAAAGGCATAGAGGTAAACACGGGCGGAAATTTTCTCAAGATTCCATGTAAAATAGTTGTAGATGCAGAGGGAACGTCTTATAAAATTCTAAGGCAGGCAGGCTTATGTCCTCCACCAAAAAACAGTTTAATCACATGCATTAACACTGTGATCGAAAATGTAAAGGACGTTGAACCGGACACCGTTGAAGTTTTCCTCGGAAATACTTACGCCCCAGGGTTCTACGCTTGGCTTATCCCATTGGGGGAAGAAAAAGCAAAATTTGGGCTTGGTGTTAAAATGGGAAACCCCAAAACGTTTCTTCAAAAGTTGAAACATAAACATCCAGCTGCCTCAAAAAAATTGAGTAAAGCTAAAATTTTACGAGAAGCTTACCATCAAATCCCACTCTGTGGGCCGATAAGGGCTTATTGTAGCGGTTTTCTCGCCATTGGTGACGCTGCAGCTCAAGTGAAACCTACAACAGGTGGTGGAGTAATTTTTGGACTACACTGTGCAAAAATCGCAGCTGACGTCACAATAGAAGCCATAAAACGAGACGATTACTCGTCAAAAATTTTGAGTACATACCAAAGACGCTTTATGAAGCTTTTAGGTTTTGACATAAGAGTAATGAAAAAAATAAGAACGTTTCTTAACGAGATGCCAGATGAAAAGTTGGATGAAATAATCAGTTTTTGCAGAAAAACCCGCATGGACCTAGAGCTTTCGGACTTAGAAGAGGTGGACTTTCAGGGACGGGCGCTCCTTACCATGTGGCGAAAGCCTAGGATGCTAGCGATGCTTACATATTTCTTACTAAAAGGTTTAACTTGAAAACTTTAAAAATATGCGCAATCAAGTCAAATCAAGTACTTTACTGGCTGGGAGCCTGTGAACGGGTTTAGCTATAAACAGGTAATTGTCTTTCGAACAGACTTAAAAATGAGTAAGGGCAAAATTGCAGCTCAAGCTGGACATGCAGCCGTTTCAGCCGCCGAAGAGGCCCGAAAAAATTATAGAGACTGGTTTGAGAATTGGTTAAATGAAGGACAGTGCAAAGTAGTTCTAAAAGTCAAAAGTGAGAAAGAGCTTCTCGAATTAGAGAGGAAAGCAAAAGACTTAGGGCTCCCACATGCCTTGATAATTGATCAAGGGCTTACCGAGGTTCCTCCAGGAACAATAACGTGTCTAGGAATAGGGCCTGCTCCAGCCGAAAAGTTGGACAAAATAACTGGAAAACTCCCGCTTCTCTGAGAGAGGTTTACACTTGTTTGTTTCAAAGCTGGAAAAAAGTCTTGGAATCGAAGTCTACGTAACTCGCTCCAGAGGGATAGGAGGTGCTATAAAACGCTTTCCCGAAGACTTTTTAGTAGAAGAAATTTTGTTGAATGGCTCGCGAGCGGAAATAGAAGCGCCAAAGATAAAGCCATACACGCCGCACGGAGACAATGCGCAACAGCGATTCCTTCTATGTGTTTTGGTGAAAAGGAACTGGGACAACTTTCAAGCGATCAAAGCAATTGCACATAAACTGGGAATAAGCACGAATCGAATAAGCATTGCTGGAATAAAAGATGCAGAAGCAGTCACGGCGCAGCATATAACGATAGAAGATGTAAATACAAGTGACGTTGAAAAAATACAAATTAAGGGCTTAAAAGTTAGGCCTATAGGCTATTTCCATACAAAGCTTTCCCCTTATCATCTCTTGGGAAACTCTTTTACAATCACTGTGCGAGCTTTAAGCCATACAAAAAGGGAAATACTAGAGCGAATAACAAGCATAGTTGAAGAAATTAAGATGCTGGGAGGCATGCCAAACTTTTATGGACATCAGCGCTTCGGCACAATCCGTCCAATAACACATTTAGTTGGAAAAGCGTTAGTGAAAGGAAACTTCCGAAGAGCCGTTATGCTTTTCCTTGCAAAACCCAGCCCAAATGAGCACCCTAAATCCAGAGAAGCAAGGAAGGAACTCTGGAAAACCGGGGACTTCGAAAAAGCAATGAAAAACTTTCCAAAGAGCCTTTACTATGAACGGTTAATGCTTAGGCACTTGGCGAAAAAACCTAAAGATTTCGTAGGAGCCTTCAGACAACTACCAGCAAAACTGCGAACCCTTTTTCCACAAGCCTATCAAGCCTATATTTTCAACAAAGTATTAAGCAGGAGAATAATTCAAGGTTTGCCAATAAACAAGGCTGAAGTAGGAGATTACGTAATAGAAGTTGAGCCATCAGGATTGCCCAATCCCTTAAAATGGCATATCGTTAACCAAGAACTGAAAGATGAAATAAATAAAGCGGTAAGGTCTGGAAGAATGCTGTTGGCTATCCCGCTGGTTGGTTTTAGACAGGCGCTCTCCCAAGGGATTCAAGGAGAGATCGAAAATACTGTTTTAGAAGAAGAGAAAATTTCGTTAAAAAGCTTCAAAATGAAAAGAATGCCAGAGTTGAGCCTAAAAGGAGGATTGAGGCCAGCTCTTGCCTTTGTAGGAAAGTTTTCTTTACGAGAAATCTCTAAAGACGAGACCGCTAAAAGGAAGAAGAAGGTTGTTATGAGTTTCATGCTTTATAGAGGTTCATACGCTACAGTTTTCTTAAGAGAAATTATGAAGCCACGCAACCTTATCAAGGCCGGCTTTTAGACTTTATCCTTAAGTATATATTCAGCATTTTCTAGAAGCTCAAACTTTCTGGTAGCGGGTAAAACCACATTTGCAGCGTATTGGTGACCGTCGGCCATTCCAAAACCTTCGGATGCTTTTTCTAGAAGGTTGACGGCTCCGGGTAGTTTTCCTTGGTCAATCATTTTTTGCATTGGTTTTGGAACTCTGACAGAGGCTTTAACGAAGTTTTCCTTAAGTTTTCCCCATTTAGGTATCTCTGGAGGCACATTAATGAAACCAAGAATGTACTTATCCGGCTTTATTAGGCGTGTTTGATAGGACAGAAAAGAACAGAATTGCCCTATTACTTTTGTCCCCATGCCAGTATACATATCCCCAGCGTCAAACCACTGGATGTGTTTCGTCTCTTTAAGTCCTTCATGGTAGAGCCTTCCAAGAAGTTTTCGATTAACATTTTTTCGTTTTTCCTCTAAAATGTTTACTTTATCTTCTAAGGTAGCGTCAATTCCTTCGAGACACGCTTTTATGCCCATATCTGGACCATTTTCATAGTAGCCAACGGCTCCAAGAATTTGAAGCTTCGAAAAAAGAACATCAACCTTGACACGGAGGTGAGGAATTTCTAAACTTTTGCCTACTTTTTGAATAATTCCGTTTTCTAACATCTCCTGCAGAATCATATTGTTTATGGATTTAAATCCCTCTGGAATCTCGCTGCTTCCAACAAGGGCCAGATAGCCTAAATCGCTGTTCACACTGTTTAATTCCTTTGCAAAAAGATAACAACAAGTAGCCCCAGAAAAGTCCGTCTCGCCTCTAAATCCAAAATGTTCCAAGTTTAAATCCAACACCATGTTATCCATTGAAGGTTTTGGGTCGTGATGGTCGAGAATTATTGTCAGATTTCGACCATTGTTTAATTCCGAAATTAGATCAGCATGAGAAGACCCTATATCAACATAAAAGTAAACCATGCCCTCCTTTGAATGTAAATCAGCTATGACCTCACCGTAAACTTTCTCTATACAAAAAGTTTCTGTGGTTAGCCCTTCGCGTTCCAATGCCTTTTTCGTTATAGCAGCAGAACATAAACCATCAGCATCATCGTGGTGGATAATAAGAACCTTATTCGGCGCCCTTTTTCTAAGCATAATAATCGCATTATTGACCTTTTGTCTAAAACTTTGTAGGGACATGGATATTCATCCAATTGTCTTTAAGAGATCAGAACGGGTTATTATACCAACTATTTTCTTTCCTCTTGCAACTAAAACGCCTTGCCGTTTTTCTAGTAGAGGACGAATTGCGTTTATGCTAGTATCCTCAGACACGATTGGTAGAGGTGAATCCATAACATTTTCAACTTTTTCTTCCGCTACGTTCAACCCAAGTTTCCGTATTATACTCTCCTCCGTGACAGTGCCAACAACTTCAGAACCCTTAAGCACTGGCACTTGAGATATGGCATAACGCACCATTATTTCACTAACCTTCAAAATGCTATCGCTAGGTTTCACGAAAATCACCCCGCAGGTCATTATATCTTTGCATTTTTTCTCTCCGCTTCCCGTTAATACTTTCAAAATTTTGTTAACAGTCGAAAGCCTAGGGTCAACTTTCCCCTGTTCTATTTTTGCTATGTGCGCCTGCGAAACACCAACAAGTTCTGCGAGTTTTTTCTGAGTTAGTTTCGCTTCTAGCCTCAGTTTTTTGAGAGTGGAGCCAGTTATGATCAATTATAACCACCAGTTATTCTTGATATGAAAATGATACAGCAAAGCATATATTTGCTTTCCCATATACAACTCAAAAACTTACCTTGGTGAGGTTGAAGTGAGAAACATAATGGTTGAAAAGTTAAATCAGACACCTCTCGAGAAGCAAAGGCTTGAAATTGTTGAGAGGAAAGGCTTGGGACATCCCGACTATATTTGCGACGCAATAATGGAGGAGATTTCTCGCCGTCTAAGCAAGGAATACCTAGAGAAAACTGGCACAATATTACACCACAATGCAGACAAATCTCTTCTCGTGGCGGGACAAGCTGAAGTCAAGTTCGGTGGAGGTTCTATTAAACAGCCTATGCTATTCGTTTTCGGTGACAGAGCCACAACAGAATTTGATGATGTAAAGATAGATGTAAGAGAAATAGCAATAAACGCAGCAAAAGAATGGTTCAGAAAAAACATGCGCTTTGTAAATCCAGAGGAACATGTGAAATATCAAGTTGAACTGAAACCGGGCTCGACAGGTCTCGTTGACATTTTTAAACGTGGTGGGAAAGTGTTGCCTGCCAACGATACTTCAGCAGCCGTTGGCTATGCACCCATGACTAGAACAGAAAAAATAGTTTTAGAAACGGAGCAATTTCTGAATTCGAAGGAGTTTAAAAAGCGTTTTCCGGAGTCTGGTGAGGACATAAAAGTTATGGGATATCGAAACAACAATAATCTTAACCTCACAATCTCCATGGCTTTTGTTGACCGTTATGTATACAGTGAAGAAGACTATTTTGAGAAAAAAGCAAAGATCCTTGACGAAATTAACAAGTTTGTAAGATCAAATGCCGACTTTGAAAACATAAACATCCAATTAAACACACTAGACGCACGCGGTAGGGGAATTGATGGAGTATACTTGACCGTTCTGGGAACGAGCGCGGATAGCGGAGACTCAGGACAAGTTGGCAGAGGAAACAGAGTAAATGGGTTAATCTCACTAAATAGGCCCTTCTGCTCAGAAGCTGCTGCTGGCAAAAATCCGGTGAGCCACGTTGGAAAAATTTACAATGTTCTCACATTTAAGGTTGCCCAACATGTCTATGAGGAAATATCGGATTTGGAAGAAGTTTACATATGGCTTCTAAGCGAAATAGGAAGGCCTATAGACCAACCAGCAGTAGCGGCAGCTCAAGTTGTAATGAAAGATGATAACTCTATAGACAAAGTTAGAAACAAAATAGCCGCAATCTTGGAGTATGAGCTAGAGAACATCGATAAATTCTGCATGGAGCTGGTTCAAGGAAAAATATCTATCTGTTAATGTTAAAGAGCTTGTATAACGGCTGATTGTTGGCTGAGCGCATAAACTCTGAATTCGTATTCAGAATACTGATCTGAAATTGAATAGTTTTATTAATTCATTGCGTAACAAACAAAGAAAAGGGCGATTTGCATGGAAAGCGAGCTTGAAAAGACCCAGTTTAACGAGGCAGCACTAGAGGGAATAGAAAGCGAAGAAGAGCAGTCCACGGAAGAATACACGCAAACTGAGGAGGAAACAAGTGTTAAGGAAGAGGAGCAAGCAAATAATCATGAAGAGGATAGAAGCAGTTTTGTGCATGGTTTATCCGTTGGTCTAGGTATTGGATGTATTGCAACATTTGTGATTATGTGGATTGCCGTGTTCTTTTCTTCAATGCTACCACCGACCGTGACTTATGAATCGTTGCTATCGGTGTTTATATACCCACTGATATATTTATTAGCCGTGGGGCTTGTGGCATTAACGGCAGGCATTGTAAGAGAATATTACATGAGGAAGTGAAGCAGCGTCAAAAAAATACGCACATTAATCTCGCTCTAACTCGGCGTTTTTCGGCAATTTTTATAGCCGACAGATCTAATTTTCAATAGGAGAGCCATGCCTCCTAAAACTCCTAAAATTAAGCAACTTTTAGAGAAAATCGTGAAGGAAAAAGCATCTGGACCTGCTCCAACCTTTTCGGCACTACACCTGTTACGCGCCGTGGAACTTGTTGCAGAAAAGTCTGTTGGACGAGCAAAACTTTCAGAAGAGTTAAAGATAGGAGAGGGAGCAACACGCACTATTATTACTCGTTTAAAGGAAGCTGGATTGATTTCAACATCAAAGGCTGGATGTAGTCTCACAATGAAAGGGCGAAAACTTTGGGAAGAATACAAAAAAGTCATAGTTAAGGAAGTTGAGATCGAGAACTGTGAACTTATGAATGCAAAACATAATGTTGCCGCTTTGATAAAAAACTGTGGGCATAAAGTTAAAACTGGAATAGAGCAGCGCGATGCTGCCGTTAAAATTGGTGCGAAAGGAGCTGTAACTATAGTATTTAGGAACGGTCGCCTCATAATTCCCAGCGTAAGCGACGATTTTTTGAGGGATTATCCAAATGCTGCTGAACAAATTGCTAATCTCATGCAGCCCAAAGAAAATGACGTCATAATAATTAGTGGCGCTGACACTTTAGACTTAGCTAGAAATGGGGTCGCAGCTGCTGCTTGGACGCTTCTTGATAATCGCTGAACTTTAGTAGGTATACTTTTCTCCGCCAGCGAGCACACGTTCTAATGCCATGTTAAAGTTGATCATTCCTTCGTTGGTTTTTGCCGAAACGGGGATTAATAGAAATCTCAAGCCAAGCTGGTGAATGGCTTTCATCATGTTTCTGCTTAAAAGACGTTTTGTCCCTTCAAGCTTCTGCTCAATGGCATTTTCCAGTGCTTTGGGGTTTGCTGACCAATCCACAATCTTATTGACATCCTCCTCCGAAAGCAAATCACATTTGGAAAGCACGTGAATTTGTGGTAAAAGAAAGCGGTTGTATACAGCTGCCGACAAAAATAGATTTGACACATAATTCAACGGGTTAAGTGAGAAGACGGCATCAAAAAGGTAGACTATTGCCTTAGGTTCCTTCGTGAGCTCGTGGGCCATGTACGGACCGCTGGCCCTAAAGGCGAACAACTCCATCTGTCCCGGTGTGTCAACTAAAACTATGTCTGACTTTAAGTCTTCAATTTCTTTTGAAAGGTTTTCAACTTCTTCTGCCAACAAATCAGCAGCCATTATTAGAGCACCGTTGGGTCCTAGCCCGTACTGGTCCATAAGCTCTTCTACGTTTACATAATCTCTGGCGTCAACGTCAGGTGTGTACGGCAAGGTTAAAGCGCCTGGATCCAAGTTTACTATTGCAACATCTTGTTTTGAAAGCCTTAACCATTCACTAAAAGCCGCTGTGAGTAGAGATTTCCCAGATCCTGCAGTTCCGATGATAAACACGATAAACATCAACATTCCTCTTGATAAAATTTATACTGCGATATAAACAGCGAACAGTCCAAGGTAAAAGTTTTTCCTAACGCATGTCTCTCGGAAGTATCGGTTCTTCAGCCATGTAAGAGCTCTGAGAGGATGTAAGGAAAATGGCAACGCCAAAACAAACTAAAACTGCAGTGGCCACAAAGATTAGGAGGAGAAACGTGGAGATTACTGTTATCGCCACCGTGGGGCTATCAGCACATGAATAGTCATCGTCTCCAGACCAACTGGCCCTTAACAGGTATATGCCGGTTTCTCTTGGAACCCAATCATAAGAAAATCTTCCCTCACTATCTGTTTGGGTCGTGGCAAGCACGTTCCATGGAGAGTTGCCTACCTTGAAGTAAATTGTTATCGACTTGTTTTGCATTTTTGGAAGAAGTTGCCCTGAAATGGTAAATGAACTCAATTGTACGCCAAAGTTCGGAGAAACAGTTAAGGAAATTGTTGACGGAAGCAGACTTTTATAACTTGCAGAAACTTGCAATTGAGGGATTCTTTCCTCAAGCCCCTCAAGCGGGATAATCTGACACTCTGCCCCTAACAAGTCACGTGGACATTCGCCAACCCTCCAACCGTCCATCCAGTTATCTCCAGTGCATTCCGCCATATAGTAACGACGCCCACCGTAGATGACGTAATAGACAGACGTTCTAGCGTATCGCGGGGGAGTCGGAAGGTGAACCCCAACGTTCATATGTGCTTCGTTTGGATAGTATAAAAGTACGATGTCTAATCCTCCTGCCTTCATGATTGAGGCTGCAACATAGCTTAACAGGTCGCAGTCTCCAGCGTTCTCCACGATTGTTTCGATTGGATACTTAGCTGGTAAAGTTACGCTATAGGGTATCTGGTGTACAATCATTAAAACGCCGTTTGCAAAATCTTCGGGTGTTTTATATATTTCCCAGAGTTTATCCGCGATAGTTGTTAAAGGATAGGGAGTAACAAATTTTGCGAAGTCTTCAATAGAAACTTGTCTATGGTCCATCTCTTTGTAATAATCATAAAGCAAAAATGGAACGGCAACGTTTAGCTTATACTGCTTTGGGCTATTGAAGCTTTCAAGGAGGTAGTAAGACACGCTGTAACAGTTAGCAGGATAGCATGGAACTTGCATGATTGCGATTATGACCATCACAGCTGCAAAGGCTACGAGGGATTTTTGTTTCATACCTATCATAGATCGGATCAAGTAGTTTTTGACTCTTATGAACTAGTAATCATTAATCAAAAAGAAGAGTGAAAGGCTGCTCTGGACCCGAGTTTACAATCATCAAATGTCAGAGTCTAGCCTGTTCCTCATCGCAACCAGGGAAATCATGTTAATGGGGCTTTAAAAGTTTTAACTTTTCCACCTTTATCTTTTATAAGCTCAGAAAGCTGTATTATGGCTTTGCCCAAGCGATCCTTTGCAGTTTTAGAGTCTTTTGCTGTTGTCGATAAGTGTATTTCGATGTGAGGTTTTTTCTCTTCGCCTTTTGGATGCGATTTAATGTAAACGTATGGGTTGTCGCGCATGGTTAAATCAATCAGAGGAGCCAGCGTTGACTCCATGATGCTGTCTACATACATGCTTGCTTCAAAAAACATCAGGTCTCCGGCCTCTTTCTTAAGCATAGCAACAACTGATCCATCAAAAATGGCTTCCATCTCGACTGGAACACCTGGCAAAGCAATTATGTCCGTTCCGTTAACGTTTAAATGCACACCTGGTGCTGTGCCCACGGGGTTTGGTAGAGGCTCAGCGCCTTCCGGAAGTTTCGCCATTTTGATCCTGTGAGGCGTTAATTCAGCAGAATCTAATCTGCCAGCTCTGAGGTATTCTTCATATTTTTCCTTAACCATTTGTAAAGCCTTGCTATTAATCTCTAGTTTGCGATTCAAGGCTTCGGCTATCCCCTCAAGTGTTTTGTCGTCAAATGTGGGACCTAGGCCACCTGTAGTTATTATGAAACGAGGTTTCCGTTTTAGGGCTTCGCGTAGTGCTTTGGCTATTTCTTTCACATCATCACCAACAACAGTTATTCTTCGAACACTCAAGCCGAGAGATGTAGCCCTTCTAGCAAGCCATTGAGCGTTTGTGTTCAAAGTTTTGCCAATTAAAAGCTCGTTGCCAACACAAATTATCTCAATTTGTACGCCCATTTTTCCCGCCATGACCTAGTGGATATAAAATGACCTTTTATTTCTCTTTTGTTGTTGACTTGTCTATCTTTTGCGCTAATATTGTTGGTAATGTTTTGTGGTAATTTTGTTCTTAAGAGAACATTCAAACGTGTTGAATTTCAAACGTACATATTCAAACATGTTGGAAACCTTTCTCCAGAGCTATCTTTTCTTGCTACTCAGCCACCATTTCAAGTATTCCTTTCTTCGCCTTTCTTTTTCGTCCTCTTCACTTTCCACTGGAGATTTTAGCTTTTCCCGTAATTCGATGAGTTCTTGCTGAGTGATGGAAAGCCCGCAACTCTGGCAAACATAATGTTTGGTAGCTGCCATGTAAAGCATTTCTCCACCACATTCTGGACAATAGGGCATTTACAACCACCGCCAGCTTAGAAAGAGTAGTCCACTAAAAATAGCTTTCGATTTGTACAGATACTGTCACGTTATGAAGTTCACTAAGCCCTCTTCCCTCGCAAATTTAATAGCCTTATCCATTTCCTCTCTTGTCAGTCTACGTCGCAATTCTGGAACCTCGTAAGCCCGCCATTCTGGCCTATACTGAAACATCACATTCACCCGCGTTTCTTTGCCCAAATTTTCGGCTATCCAATTCAGAATTGGCTTTGTGCAACACTCAAGATGTCCCGGCAAGACTAAAACTCGGATTATAAGCTCACCAAAATTGCTAGCGGTCAAATGATTCACTGTACAAACTTCCCAATATCCTGGAGCTTCGGAAATCCTCTCAGCGCAGTCTCCTGGTCCATATTTAAAGTCTAAAAGATATACGTCGGCAAAACCAGCTAAAAGTTTCGCTGTCTCCGGGCTATAGTAGGCGTTTGAGTTCCAAACTACAGGTACGTTTACGTTAACATGTTTAAACGTTTCAAGCCACTGCTCAAGCCATGGAGTGGGTTCTCCACCTACAAGGTTTACATTTCGGCACCCGCTCCTACGCAAAGCCTCAACCTCGCACGCTAGTCTTTCCGGTGTGTAGATTTCGCCCTTTTCCACCCACTGCGATATCGTCCAATTTTGGCAGTGCTTACATCGCATCGTACAACCCATCGTGAAAATTGTTCCTGAAGGAACTAACTCAGGCTCTTCACCCACATGTTCAAATATGCTTGAAACCGTGATTTTGGCACCACACCCACAAAAACCTAGTCTGTCCTTTAGTCTATTTACTCCACATCTTCTAACACAGAAATGGCATTTCTCAAGTATGCGTTTGGCTATCTCAATCTTGAGGTCTAAATAGGACTTTTCGGGGGTTGGCAAACTTTCTAGGGTTTTCTCTTTCGCATCTAAGGCTTTTTCGAGTTTGCAGAATTCTTTTGTAAGCTCTTCATGCTTTTGCCATAACTCTTCAGCGGAATCTTCCTCCTCAAAATCTGCCGGGACTTTTTTGGCTATCCAAAACTTAGCAAGCTTTTCATTCTGCATCACAGCGAAATACCTAGCTAAACTTTTTCTAACCAGCTCATCCTCCAACACAGCCACAGCGTCTGGACGAAAAACTCTCCACATAAAGCCCACCCACCCGTCTTGTTATAAAAGAGTTAGAATAACGCGTAGGGATAGGCGTAACCGCTTGAGTGCAACTGCCCCTTTATCGGGATATCCCGCCCACAGACGGGACAACGCATGTCCTTTGTGAGGTTCCACTTAGTTATCGCAAAACTGAAGCGTTTAACCAAGAGTTCATTGCAGTTTGGGCAATAAGTGTTTTCTGCAGGGTGTCCAGGGACGTTCCCAATGTAAACAAAGTTTAAGCCAACGCTTTTGGCTGCCGCGTAAGCTTTCTCTAATGTTTGGATGGGGGTTGAAGGAATATCTGTAAGCTTATAATCTGGGTGGAAACGCAGCAAATGAAACGGTGTGTCTTCGCCAAGCGCCTCCCTAATCCACTTTGCAAGCTTTGTGATTTGATCTATTGAATCGCCTATTTTTGGCACCACAAGGTTCGTGATTTCTATATGGATCCCTTGACGCTTCATTTCCTTTAAACATTCGAAAATGGGCTCAACAGATGGAACAGAAGAAAAAGTCTTATAAAAGTCAGGGTCCCCGCCGCCTTTAAAATCCACGGTCGCCGCGTCAAGATAGGGGGCAATGGTTTTGACAGCTTCAGGTGTCATATATCCGTTCGTGACGAACGTGTTAAAGAAACCCACTTGATGGGCAAGTTTTGCCGTTTCATAAGCGTATTCGAAAAATATCGTTGGCTCAGTATATGTATAGCTAATTCCTTGACAACCGTTATCCCTAGCGGCTTTCACAACCTCTTCTGGGGGAAAGTCTTTCCCCGAGATTTGTTTTTCTTGACTTATCATCCAGTTATCACAAAATTGACAACGAAAATTACAGCCGATAGTAGCAATTGACATAACTGAAGCACCAGGGTGAAAATGTGAAAGTGGTTTTTTCTCTATCGGGTCTACACAGGCAGATATAGCCTTTCCATATACAAGGGAGTGAAGAACACCGCCCTCGTTTTTTCTTACGAGACAAAAACCTGTTCCACCATCCTTTATTACGCATCTTCTGCCGCACAAATTGCACTTAACCTTCTTGCCTTCAAGACGTTCGTAAAGCATAGCCTCACGCATACGCTACTCCTCCAAGACATGAAAACAGTCACTATTAAAACCTATTTTTGTTGCCATTCTAGAAGCTTTAAACCCTATCTTGATCCTTGTATGGTCGCTTAGGGCTTCGCATACGTTATGTCCGTTATATTTATTCCACATCTAACTCACTATTTTCACACAGTTTAGAAACAGAAGGAATGTTATAAGCTTTCTAAGCGTTCCTAAAGATTAATTCTCTACTATTATAAATATAATTATTTTATTGTGACTTGCTTGTCTTAATCTCAAAAACAAAGGGCGCCGCAAAAGTTTTAATGTCCAATTCTATGCCAAGCAAGCCCTCTAAGAAACCTCCCCATACTTCAGGTTCACCAATGAAAGGCGCTTTAATCAAGATGTACTTGTCCTTTAAATAAAAGTCTCCAAAACCTTGAACCCGCAAGCGCTTGAAAACTTCTGGCCATTTTTCTCTGTCGGTTGCTATAATGCCCAAGGTTGCCTCTATATACACCTTTACTGCCTCCCCCATTTTTCGCCCTATTTCCCACCACTTATCTTTCGGAATGTTTTGTATCAAGATATTCACAAGCTCAACGTTTAGGAAGGCTATGCGGCTTATCCCACAGTAGTATTCGCCGGGAAAACGCCAGTCATAAATCATCATGCTTCTATAAATGTCCAACATTTTGGAGATTAGCGGCTTTATTCCCGGCTCTTTCCCCTCACGAATTAATTTGTCGATAAATTCCCGTTCTTCTTCGTCTAAAATTATTGTTGTTCTCTTCGCTGAAGCTTTTCCCCAGTTATGAGACTTATTAACTTCTTTATTTCGCATTGGCATATTTAGTATAACTTGTGACATACTTTATATGCTTTGTTCTGGTTAAAGAAAACTAGCAGAATGTTTAATATCCCGAAATGGGATTTTACAATTGCCGATGAAGAACCTGACCGCTGAAAACAATGATGCGCCCTGGGGTATCTGAGGCTCTCCAACTAAGACTAAGAGACGATTGTCTTTCTGATAAGGAAACTTAGAAGACCGAAGCCTAACAGAAAAAGTACCAGCCCAACGGTCATTGACAACATATAATCCAAATCTAAAATTCGCACCAAAACAAGAACAATGTATGTAGGTCCCGCAAATATTAACACTGCTGCAAGCGAGGTCAAGAAGGTTCTCCAAAACTTTGAATCTAAACCGAAAGTTTGCTTCTCTTTCGCGCCCAAGATTTATTTCTCTCCCATTAACCTTTTCCATATGTTTGTAGCTTTAATTTATAACCCTTCCTTTACTTCATTTCCAAGAGCCTTCATTAAAAATTTGAAAACCGAGAATGCTGCCCCGCGATCCGCTCTGAAGCCGGTTGTTGCGCCTAGGAGACATACACCGTCCAAATTGTTTTCTTTGGCCAACCCAAGCATAAGCCCTGTGGCGCCAACCACTCTTCCTTTAGCGTATAAAACTGCGCCTTTCCCCATAAATTCAACAGCCAATCTGGGTGAGGTAGCAACCACATAAACTTGTCCAGTTTCCTCTGCAGATGGGATGCCACCTAACGTTATTATAAAGCTACAGCCATACTTTGTTATAAAATTAAGCACCTCGCTGCAGAGCTCATAGTGGGCAACAACATCTTCAAACGACGGTTGTGCGTCTCCAGTCATAATTATGAAATCGTTCTTTTCCATGGGTGCAGCATAAAACTCATACTTCGGCAAGCGGCAAACACCATCAGAATCAACCAAAACATAGTCCGGAAAGTAGGGCGCATACATCTCAGCAAAAGGTTTGGCTCCACAAAACTTTATTAGAAGATGAGCGGCAATCTTTCCAACATTACCAAAGCCGGGCAATCCCTGAACAAAAATTGGATTCTCAAAAACAGGAGTGAAAATATTACGGAAATAGGGTTTGTCCATAGCCTCAGCCACCTTCAAAGAACTGATTGAGAATAATAAAAGTTTCCTCAAAATTCCTAAAAGGATTTAAGAAAGTTTAGTTCAGCTTACATGTAGCGGGGTGGGGTAGCCAGGATTAACCCGCTGGGCTCATAACCCAGAGATCGGTCGTTCAAATCGACCCCCCGCTACCAATTCATAATGCCGTCAGGTTATGTTTATCGGACTTATTCTCGAGGATTTTTCCAAAAGTTTAAAATCATAATTTCAGCACTAATGCTTCGCAGTTAGGTGGGAGGGAAGGAGAAAATGAATTACATTACTCTCGATTTTTCTAGTGGAAGAATTAAGTCTCTGATGCTAGTTTCATTGCTTGTGATTTCTTCCTTCGCCTTTGCTGTTCCCATAGCGGCAAAGATTCCAATTCAAACAGAATGTATGAAAATTTCGCACTCGCTACTTAACATGATAGAGACTCATGGTGACAAGTTAGTTGACATATTGATTGCCACTGTTTCAAACAATTATGATAGTGTTATAGCCGATATTCAAGGGTTGGGCGGATATGTTAGAATCAAGTTCCAATACGTTAACGCTTTGGCGGCTTCAGTTCCTGCCAGCAAAATTTTGGCTTTAGCAGAAAACATGGATGTAATAAAAATTTACTATGATGAGCCGCGTTCTTTGGCTGGAGCAATTCCATTGGTGCCAGAGCCCGAAGTGAAACCCGAAACCGCCTCAGCCTATTTGAGTGGCTATGAAACCATTAACGTAACACCAGAGGTTATTGCTAAATTGCAGCTTTGCAATTACTGGAACCCTGTGGTTATGGGAGCTGCACCAGTATGGAAAATCGGTGACTACGGTCAAGATACGTTGGTTGTAATTATTGATACAGGTTTATGGGCAGGCCATTTCTTGTTCGCCGGCACTTCCATAATTGGCGGTGTTGATTTAAGCCCAGATGTCGGCACGGAATATGAAGGGTGGAATAGAACTGACAATCACTGGCACGGGACCCACGTGGCGGGGATAATTGCAGGCACCGGCGGTATAATTGTGCCAGAAAATGACTTGCTTGTCCAAAGCATTGAGTTATACACTGGACAAGAATTACCTTCAGCTGAGCCTTATGGCTACCCAGGATATAAAATAGTTTGGCTTTTGGGCATGGCGCCTTACGCCGACTTATTCGCCATTAAGGTTTTTCCGCATACTGGAGAAGGTGTTCCAGAATCCTACATCCTCGCAGGGTTAGAATATGCATTGAACATGAAACTTGAGCAAGGATACGACGTGGACGTTATAAGCATGAGCCTTGGCGGCCCATCACTATTTGACGGCAGAGACATAGAAGATCAGCTGGTCGATTATATAACAAGCCACGGCATAACGGTCGTCGCAGCAGCGGGAAACGAAGGCCCAGCACCCATGACCGTGGCAAGCCCGGGTTCCGCAAATACAGCAATAACTGTGGGTGCTGCCGCTATCCCAGTGCAAACACGAGTTTTTTGGGATTACTATTACGGAGAGCTTGGAATAGGCTATTACCTATTTACCAGTGAAAAACCGCAAATCATTTACTTTAGCAGCCGTGGGCCCACGTCTGATGGTCGCTTAAAGCCAACACTAGCCGCTGCAGGCGTATTCATTTTGTCCGCGTGGCATAATGAAACATACCCGCAGGATTTAGCTTGGGCTTCAGGCACTTCAATGGCAACACCAGCCGTTTCTGGAGCCGTAGCACTATTAAACACCTACGCGGAAAAATTCATTCCGGGAGCCACACCCGAAGACTACAAGCAAGCCCTTCAGAAAGGTGCAGTGTGGCTTGAGGGTTACAGCAAATATGACCAAGGAGCTGGATTCTTGAATGCTTGGAACGCGCTACAAGCCTTAATAAATGATCCCTCGATAGGCGACGTGGCCAAACCTTTGCCTCCCTATGGATGGCTCGAAGATATAAGCAACATACCCATTTTCAGCGCTGGAACCTACGAAACAGACATCGTCGACCTGCCGCCAGGCCACAAGAAAGACTTTATATTCGAGGTAACCCACTTCACGGGTTCTATTGAGCTTGAAATAACCGATCTAAAGAAGGGCGTGGATTTAGGTCTAAACAGTCTTGAAGTCTACATTCAAAGTGCAAAAAGAACAACATACGCCTACTTTATAGACAGCGCAAATGTCTGGGGAAATGCCCGCTTTCTCATTACAGACTATGAAACCACATGGTCGGGTAAGGTAACAGGCGTGTATATGGATAGCCAAACCCGTCTAGCACCCATAGAACCGGGATATGTCAAGATAGTTATAGAAAACGACTGGACAAGTTTTGACAACATATCATGTCACATAAAAATTAAGGTACGGCACGAAAAACCGCAAACAGGTCACTGCAGCTATGTGGTACTTAATGGGAAAATTGCTGAAGGAGAAAGCACCGGATGGATAAAAATCAATGTGCCAAAGAAAGCCATTTCAGCGGAGATCACGTTATACTGGCTAAGAGACTGGAGCACTTACCCAACATCAGACCTCGACCTCTACGTATACTGGGATCAAGGACCCAGCTATGATGGGGCCACGTTGAACTCACCCGAAAGGGTGATCATCGGTCGAACAAAAACGCTCTATGTGCGAGTGGACGGCTATAAAGTCTACGCCCCTACGGAACAATACCTCTTGATAGTGAAGTTTACAATGCAACAAAAAAGTTGAACTTTCCTAAAGCGTTCCCTTTTTTATTTACTATTTTATATAGATTGACAATCCTTCTAGTGGACTTTCAGCCGAGAAAACCACTCGTCCGTTGACCACAACGGTGTTGCATTGAATCAGAGATCTACATAACTTTGCCTCACTTAGAGATCGTTGCAGGCTTCGCTTGATTTCTTCTATGATTTTCACTCTTTCCCCCTCGGACAATTCGAGAAGATCTATTTTCCTTTGCGTTTTCTTGTCTTTTGCAGACATGTTATTTCCTCCAACGTGCTTTTTATCGCATATCTTAATAAATCAATTCCTTCCAGAACCGGAACATTTCAATAAGTGATATACTTTGCAGCTAGAATGTGCGCTGGAGAAAAGATTAAGAGGCCAATGCTTGGATAACAATCATCTACGAAGGCGTGGTTAATTATGCAAGTGGACATGTTAGAAAACGCCTTGTTTGCCGCAACTGTGAACCCTTTGTTAAGGGGGCTTATCAGCCGCTTTGATATCGAGTGCCCCCGAGATGGAAGCTTGCTCTTAAACTCGCTGAAAGATTTTCTGGGCGAACAAATTAACCTATGTCCCAGTTGTAGAAGTATAAGCCGCAACATAGCCAAGCCATTCTACGAAATTGGGAGCCGCCTTTTGAAGGCCAACAAAGACTTCATGAAAAAACAGTTCATCAAAGACAAGTACGGTGGAGCTTGGGTTAAAGGCTTCGGCTTAATGATGAAAGGAATAGAAAAATATGGAATACGCATACCCTTTGTGCCAGCCGGACCTTTCGAAGTCGTCTGGAACTTCACTTATAAATGCAATCTGAAATGCAAACACTGTTATGAAGATGCAGGCAGCGGGACGCTTCCCGAACTCTCCACGGATGAAGCTAAACAAGTTATTGACACCCTATCAAAAATTGCAGGTGTTGGTTTGCCAGCCCTCTCCTTTAGTGGGGGAGAGCCTCTGGCAAGAAAGGATTTCTTTGAAGTGGCAGCCTATGCTAAAAAACACATACCATACATTAGCATAGCCTCAAACGGGACACTGATCACTAAAGACATGGCGAAGAAAATCAAGGACGCTGGAATAGACTATGTGGAAATAAGTATCGACGGTGCATCGCCAAGCGTGCATGACGAGTTTAGAGGGATACCTGGTGCCTTCGAAAAAGCTTTACAGGGCGTTAAAAATTGTGTAGAAGAAGGCATAGATACATGTATTGCAACAGTTCTGCACAAAAATAATCTTGCAGAAACCGAGAAAATAATACAGTTAGCCAAGGAGTTAGACGTCAGATTCATGCACTTCAATTACGTTCCAACTGGACGGGCAAAAATGTTTGTCGAACTTGACTTGACACCAGAGGAGAGGCTTCAAGTCTTACAGACAATAGGCAAGGAGATAATCAGCCTATATCTGCAAGCCAAAGAGGAAGAGTTAAAAACTGGCAAATCAAACATAAAAGTGGATCGATTTTTTAGCACGTGTCCCCAATACGCAACCGTCACAAAGGAGTTAGCTCAGCATGTTGGTCAAAAATTCATGGTTGAAGCCCATTACGCAGCGAAAAAAGGTGTAGAAAACGTTGCTAACTTCTTGGGTGGATGTGGAGCTGGACGTCTATATTGCGCCATAGAGCCTAACGGCGACGTAAAACCGTGCGTGTTCTTTCCAACGAATGAAAAAACCGTGCTTGGCAATATCTTGAAAGACCATTTTGAGGAAATTTGGGATGGAAACCAACTACTTTGGAAGTTGCGAGTTAGGGAAAACCTTGAGACCTACATTGTGGATGGCAGGGAAGTTGGTTGCGGAAATTGTTCAAATAAGTATATTTGCGGGGGGTGCAGAGCAAGGGCTTATAGCTATTTCAACGGAAACGTTAAAGCACCAGACATCGGGTGTATTCATAACAAACCTTTATGGGAAAAAGTAGTAAGGTTGGTTCTATACGGATCCTAAGCTTTGCCTTTTTCCTCTTTACCGTAATACGCTGTCCACTTAAGTTTGCGGGAGTCTCTCCTAAGCTTTAAGGAGCTTTTTCTACATTTGCTCGAGCAAAACCAAAAGATGGACCCATCATTCTTGACATACATCATGCCTGTGCCCGGTGGAAACTCTTTGCCGCAAAATGAACACTTCCTTACCTTCGGCACAGCTCTCCCCCAAAAAAGGTTTTGGCTATCTCGTCCCTATTCTTTTCGCTTCTCTCTCAGTTTCCCTGAGCATGAGAATGTCTTGCAGGCGTACAGGCCCCTTCACGTTTCTGGTTATTATACGCCCCTTGTCTTTCCCCTCTAGTATTCGCACCCTGACTTGTGTAATCTCGCCCGTAACACCAGTCCTTCCAATAATTTGGATAACTTCTGCAGGCGTTAACTCTTCTGCTTCTGTCGCCTCTTTTTCCTTGCTCATTACTTAGCTCCTTTCCTTATCTGTTCAACTCTCTTAATTATCTCTTTAATAAGTCCCGCGGCATCACCTTCGTTAATTACACATGCAGAGGCTGCGGAAACCTCTATGCCAACAGCTTCTCCAAGTTTCGCCTTGCTGGGCACATAAACGTATGGAATCTTTCTCTCCTCACAAAGCAACGGCAGGTGAGCGACAACCTCGGGGGGGTCAACATCCTCTGCGATAACCACAAGTTTTGCCTGTCCTCTTTCAACAGCTTTTGTTGTTTCATTTGTACCCTTTTTCACGGCCCCCGTTTTTGCGGCTATTTGCAGGGCTTCATAGGCCGCATCTGCAACTTCTTTCGGAACCTCAAATTTCACGTAGAACGGTTTAGACATAAGCCTCACCCTCAAATGCACTGTTCTAATCAACAACACCTATTTATCAATGTTTCGACGAAAACTTGCGAAAGCACTATTTACGCGAGCGACGTAGAAAGGTTTAAATAACATGTTCCATTTTGAAACTTTTGTTTTTCGAGGGAACTTAAAAAGTTGATTAGACTGGGTCGTGTACTTCACATAAGTCCAAACAGGAATATCATTGTCAAAGCAGAAAACTTACCTAGGTTAGGAGAAACCGTTGTAGATGAAAACTTAAAACCTATAGGAGAGATTTTTGACATTTTCGGTCCGGTATCCTCACCATATGTGGCTGTAAAACCCAAAATCTCTAAACCGGAATCTTTGATGGACAGAATGGTGTATATACTCCCCTTGAAAAAGAAGGGAGAAAAATGAGTGACGTGGAAGTTGAAGATGAAAGCATTACGCCACATACCCCGCAGACGAAAGTGCACGCATGCCCAGAATGTGGCAGCACAAGGCTTATGCGCGATTATGAGTGTGCCGAGCTCGTCTGCATGAATTGTGGTTACGTCATCGCTGCCAAACTGACTGATAGAGGGCCGGAATGGAGGGCTTTTGACGACGAACAACGGACAAAAAGGACCCGCGTAGGGGCACCATTAACGTACACTATACACGATAAAGGCTTGTCCACTATTATTGACTGGCACGACAGAGATATCTACGGGAAGGGTTTATCTCCTGGACAGAAGGCTCAAGTTTATAGACTTAGAAAGTGGCAGCGCCGCATTAGAGTTTCCGACGCAACCGAGCGCAACTTAGCTTTCGCGCTGTCTGAAATAACCAAAATCGCAAACACGCTAAACTTACCGAAGAACATACTGGAAACGGCTTCGCTCATTTACAGAAAAGCTGTTAAGGAAAAACTCATACGCGGAAGATCAATTCAAGGAGTAACATCTGCCGCTATATATTTGGCGTGCAGACAATGCGGGCTGCCTAGAACTTTAGAGGAGATCGCTCAAGCATCAAACGTGAGCAAGAAAGAGGTCGGCCGCAGCTACCGCTTCTTAATAAAGGAGTTGGGTTACTCCATCCCACCTTTGAAGCCAAGTCAGTACATAACAAAATTCTCGAACCAGCTCACTATGCAGGGCAAAGTTGAGGAAATAGCCCATAAAATCCTAGCGGCAGCTAAAGAGTTAAAATTAACCTCCGGAAGGGGCCCAACGGGTATAGCTGCAGCTGCAAGTTATATAGCGTCTGTTTTAACTGGAGAGAGGAAAACGCAAAGAGAAATTGCCGAAATAGCGCAAGTAACGGAGGTTACTATTCGAAACCGTTACAAGGAGCTCGTTGAACGTTTAATGTTCAACATAAGCCTTTAACTTATAACTTCTCTTTTCATTCCCAGTGAGACTTATAGTATATCGGTTTACGACAAAACACATTTTAGTCTGTGTGAACATCCTTAATATGGGTTGTTTAGTTGGTGAAGTGCCCAAAGTGTGGAAGTGAAGTGCCTACCGCTATTAAAACTTGGAATGTGCCTTTACGTGGTACCTATGAAAGTACTCCTAAATTAATTGGACTTTTTGAATGCCCAACATGCAAGGCAAGGTTTAGGGCAAAAGTGGGAGAAGTCAAGAAGGAGGAAACAGTAAGCATTAAAAACATGGTTGAAAGAATAAAAGTGATAAAAGGTGAGCTTATGCAAACTTTGAAAAACCTGCGCGAAAAAATAAAGACTCTTGAAACCGAGCGGGCAAATTTGATACTTGAAATTGAAAAGCTGAAGAAAGCTGCAGAATCTAGAGTCAGCGCATTAGAAAGCGAGGTAAATATGCTGCGGGAGGAAGTTAAATCTCTAAGAGAGTTGCTCGGTTACACAGCAGAAGAAGAGGAAAAATAAAACACCGCTATCAATCAATCACCGTTTCGTGCTTCAGAGAGCTTAGAAACTTTTTCGTATTTGTCCAAACAAAAATATTGAATAAATTTTAAAAAGCTGTCCTCTACTTTTAAACTCATGCCATACAAGTTCACATTTGACCTTTCAAGGATTCCACAGTTCTTTTTCACAGAAATCACCAAAATAAGCTATGAGAAAAGAATGCACAAAAGAATCGGTGATGCCTTACATGATATCATTAAAAAGTTTAGGATTGAAGAGTTGACGGGACTGAATTTATCGGATGCCATTTATCTTCTGGAAGATTTAGTTGACGTGGAGGCTAGAAATTTTTTGGAGAGAGAAAAGTTCAGAAAAGCCAAAAAGAAAGCGCTTCTCCTTCCGCATTGTTCTAGGAAGTTTATGGACAACCGTTGCAAGGCAACGTTTGAGCAAAACGTCCCAACTTACATCTGCGCTAACTGTTCCCCCGACTGCCTAATCAATAGGGCGGTCACCATCGCTAAAAGGAAAGGATATGATGTGTACATATTGCCCGGAGGATCCTGTGTTTCAAAGATTTTGAAGACGAACCGTTACGAGGGCATAGTTGGAGTTGCATGTGGTGAAGAGTTAAAAATTGCTGGGGAAATTTTAAATAGGCTGAATATTCCAGGACAAGCTGTACCTCTTTTGAGAAACGGTTGTGCGAACACTTTTTTTAACATGGGAACATTGTTAAAGATTCTATAGAAAAACAAGGGTACTGGAAATGCACACGTAGAAGTCATTTACTTTTTACTTTTTCTTTTCTTCTCCTTTAGCTTTCTTTTTAGCGGCTTTCTTCTTGCAGGACACTGATTTACACCTCAAAACCATTAAAATGTTGTTGCAAACTATGTGTTAATATGTTTTTTAGAACTTTTCATGTAAATATTGGTGAAAACGTTTTGTAAAATTTTAAGGAAAATGCTTTCTAGGCTTTTACTTTATTATTTCTCTCTTCTTCCAGCGAAGATTTTTGCTTCGACACTTTCGGCATTTAACGGCCGTGGTGGCATTTCTGGCGCCGCATTCTCTGCAGATTTTAACATAAAGCCTTCGTTGCTGGGCTAGGGTCTTTTTAAATGGATCCACTATTGGCATTATTTCAGCTCCTTTGCGTTACATCAACGTGACACACTTAAAAATATATTTTTTGGCCGACTTTGTTGGTTTGGACATCACAGCCATTGTTTTTCGAGTGTTCAAAAGAGAGGATTTCTCTAGAACTTTTCACCGCAACATATTTATTTATCGGTAAAAAAGGTTATGAAGCCATAGAAAATGTGAGAACAAGGAGTGAGGCGGTACAAAATGTCTGAAAGCAACTCAGTGTTGATCGGGAAAAAGCCGGTAATGAACTATGTACTGGCTTGCATAACCCTCTTCCACGGCGGAGCAAAAGAGGTAAACATTAAAGCCAGAGGAAGAGCCATAAGTCGTGCTGTCGACGTCGTTGAAGTGGTAAGGCGCCGATTCCTACCAGATGTCAAAATAAAGAAAGTAGGCATTGGAACAGAAACTGTGCCACCCAGAGAAGAGGGAGGCACACCTACAAACGTCAGCACCATCGAGATAACATTGGAACGTTGAAGCCTCTAGCAGGAATAACACGCCTTCAAATTCCAAGGCTCCGCCGCCCCTCCTTTATTTGTGGAGGGCGCTTTCCTAGGTGAAAACTGTACTATGCAGTTTCTGTTTAAAAAGTGGAATACTCTGTCAAAAGTGTTCGGAGAAAATTAAGTCTGGCGAAGTGTCAGAGTTAGACTTGAAAGTTGCCCGTTTACTTTTGTCTTTAGAGGAGAGTTATCCGTCCCTTCAAAATGTTACCTTTCATAGGGCAGTAGAGGCTGGAAAAACTTTAGCTATACTTGTTGGCAAGGGCGACGTTCCCCGTCTTCTCAGTTATGGTGGAAAGATAGTTAAAGCCTTGAGTGAGAAGACTGGAAAGACTATTCGTGTGCTGGAAAATGGTGTTGATGATAGGAAATTTTTGGAGGACCTGTTCGCTCCCTTAAGCATAGTAACCATAAATACTATTTGGCTGCCTGATGGAACAACTGAAACTAGGGTGATTTTGAGGAGGAAAGGCGGTAGACAACCGCCCTTTGATGTTAAGGCTTTAAAGGAAATTGCCCGTAAAATCCGAAATAT
The DNA here is from genome assembly GCA_038817995.1 of Bathyarchaeia archaeon. GTDB lineage: Archaea > Thermoproteota > Bathyarchaeia > Bathyarchaeales > Bathycorpusculaceae > DRVP01. The sequence goes on from JAWAZC010000001.1 coordinate 146,857, forward strand.
GACGTTGCGTGTAGAGTTTACCGACTAGCTTAGGGGCTGTGCTTATGAAACTGGACGCTATTGGAGATTGGCGGAGAACTCATTATTCTGTAGAGGTGAAGCCGGAGCTTGATGGACTAGAGGTTATTCTCTTTGGGTGGGTTCAAGAAATCAGAGATTTGGGTGGTATACGCTTCATAATATTGCAAGATAGGGAAGGCACGGTGCAGATTACTATACCACGAAAAAAGGTTAGCAGCGAAGTATTATCAAAGGCTGACGCTTTGCAGAAGAGATACAGCATAGGCGTGAAGGGAGTCGTCAAGAAAACTGAAATGACGCATAGAGGCGTTGAAGTTATACCGAACGAGATAAGAATTTTTAGCACGGCTTCATCGCAGTTACCCATCGACATAACCGGAAAAGTGCCTGCAAAGCTGGAGGTGCGTTTGGACGCTCGCGCATTAGACCTTTGCCGCGAAGAAAACATTGCAATCTTCAAGATTCAACACACAGCCGTGGAGGCAATAAGGGATTTCCTTTTTGAAAGGGGCTTCATAGAGGTTCACACTCCCCGCATAATTGCCTCAGCTACCGAAGGTGGCGCTGCCCTTTTTCCCGTGAACTATTTTGATAGGAAGGCTTTCCTCGCCCAAAGCCCCCAGCTATACAAGGAACAGCTTGTCATGAGCTTAGAGAAAGTTTTCGAGATTGGACCATTTTTCAGGGCAGAGGAGTCTCACACACGGAGACATTTAAGCGAGTTTGTTTCCATAGACATTGAGCAGGCTTTTGCCACAGCCGAGGATGTTATGAGGCTGCTGGAACAACTCATGCAACACGTGTGCAAAGTGGTTAACGAGAAATGCCGCAGGGAACTAACCGTACTGAATCACGAAGTTAATGTGCCTGAAGTTCCCTTCAAACGTTTAACCTACGATATGGTGCTGGAAGACTTGAAAAAAACGGGTATAGAAATCCCGTGGGGTGAGGACATACCAACGCCAGCCTTCAGAAAATTGGGAAAAATATACCCATACTTCTATTTTATAACGGATTGGCCCACGCAGTCTAAGGCGTTCTACATAAAGCCGCGGGACGACAACCCCAAGATTTGTGAAGGATTTGACCTCATGTGGAGCTGGATTGAACTGGCTTCTGGTGGAACGAGAATATCCTCAAAAGAGTTGCTCATACAACGTTTGAAAGAGAAGGGGTTGAACCCTGAATCCTTCAAGTACCACCTGCAAGCTTTTGACTATGGCATGCCGCCGCATGCGGGTTGGGCCATAGGTTTGGAGAGGTTGACGATGATGCTAACTGGAAAAAGGAACATCAGAGAAGTCACGTTGTATCCTAGGGACAAGTTTAGGCTTACACCGTAGATTTGTTGTCCCTTTGGAATTTGGTTGCGTCTTTCAATTTATTTTCGCTACCCCCTCCCTCTAGTCTTCCGTGTGCATTAAGCCGATGTCTTTTTGATTTGAATTTGTCATAAAAGTTGATAAAGAACGGTCTCTCTATCCACCGGACATGGGAGAGCAGCTCAAAATAGCGTGCGGTGTCTTCGGCGCCGCAAGCCTCAAAGATCAACCCATATTCCCTTACATTTACTGGGGTTTGAGGGCGCAAAATCACAGGGGACATCAGTCTCACGGTTTTCTCACATACCTGAATGGTGAATTCTATGCGTACAGAAGTCTAGACCTTGTTCCAAAGATCAGGGCGAGCGCTATCCACGAATGGTTTGGACGTTTGCCCGGTTCCATTGGAATTGGGAATGTCAGGTATACAACTTCTGGTAAAACGGATGATAAGTCACTTTTGGCTGGAACTCAGCCTGTTGTCGCGTCAAAGAATGGTTTTAAGGTTGCCATATCTTTTAATGGAAACGTTGTCAACACGTTTCAGCTTAAGAAAGAAATCTGCAAGGAGTTCCCAAACTTTACCTATGAATGTGACGCTGACATAATATGCCACAAACTATTAATGGAGTTGAAAAAGCGGAACCATTTGGAAGAGGCTGTTAAAAATTGCATGGAGGAGATTGAAGGAGCTTTTTCAGTGGCAGGAATAACCAAGGACGGGCAATTTTTCGCCTTCAAAGACCCTCATGGAATAAGGCCCCTGTGCGCTGGTCACGGTTTGGATGGGGATGTTTATGCTTTTTCGTCTGAAACTGTGGGTTTGGATATTAATGGTTTTGTTAGAGACTTTGAGTTGGAACCCGGTGAACTTGTAAAGGTCTCGGAAAATGGTTTTGAGAGGGTTCAGTTGGCTAAGGGTCGTAAGGCTTTTTGTGCCTTTGAGTTTGCCTACTTTGCCAGGCCAGACTCCATCTTCGACACGAAACATGTTTACGAGATCCGCGAAGAGTTTGGCAGAAACCTCGTCAGAGAAAACCCAGAAATTGTGAAGAACGCCGACATAGTGATTTCAATGCCTGAAACCGGAGACGACGCCGCCTTTGGGGTGCACGAAGAGTCTGGACTGCGCTGGGAAAGAGCCACCAGGAGACATCGTTATGTTACAGAGCGCGCCTTCATCCTTCTCGAAAAAGAACGTTACACTACCATAGACAAGAAAATCAACATCTTGGCTTCAAAGGTAAAAGGGAAAAGGGTCATAGTGGTTGACGACAGCATCGTGAGAGGAGACACCACAAAGGTTACCATTGAGAAGCTTCGCATGATGGGAGCCAAAAAGGTTTACATTTTTGTGACGTTCCCCCGCATAGTTGGACCGTGCTTTTATGGAATTGACATGGCAACCTACAGCCAACTCATAGGCGCAAAACACACGCCTGAGGAAATAGCTAAAATAATAGGGGCTGACGCCGTTTGCTACCAGTCTATTGACGGGTTTGTGAAGGCCACTGGCTTTAAAAGGGACGAACTGTGCTTAGGATGTTTAACGGGCGAGTATCCAACACCACTAGCCCAAAAAATTGCCGCTACAATTAAAAAGAGGTTTTTAGAAGGTCTAGAGGAGACAGGGAGACTTTACGAGATTCCAGAGTTGTTCGGCGAAAGTAGCACGGGCAAAATAGATTAAAGGCTTTTGCATTTAGCGTTCTAAAGGTGAAAACTGTTGGTGGAGAAGGTTGGCGTGCTTGTGGTTTCATATGGAGCACGAGAAGTTGCCATGGTTGACGCTTTCACCAGAAGCCTCAACTATGAAGTGGAGGTTTATGTGGCTGATAAGCAGCGAAACCCCTTCAACGTGAAGAAGGCGGCCCAGCACGTTGTTATTCCAGACTTAAACGTGGAGGACATATGTAGATTTGCCGAGGCCTACAAGGACAAGATAGATTTCGGCATTGTTGGACCGGAAAAACCAATAATTGATGGAGTTCGCGATGTCGTGGAGAAGCGCACCGGCATTCCCATGATTTGTCCAACAAAAGAGTATGCTATAGAAGCCAGCAAAGTCCAGCAGCGCTTGCTCTTTCAAGAGACTGTTCCGGATGTGAACCCGCGCTTCAAAATCTTCAAGCCAGAAGACTATAAGACAGTGGAAGATGCCAAGAAGGCTCTTTACAGGTGGCTTGACGAGCTCGGCAACATGGCCGTTGTCAAACCGGACAAGCCTGCCGCAGGTAAAGGCGTGGGCGTTTGGGGAGACCACTTCACAACCCGTGAACAGCTTTTCGAACATTTCTGGGAAAACTTGAAACATGGCGCAGTCATAGTGGAAGAAAAAATTGAAGGCGAGGAATCAAGCTTTCAAGCCTTCTGCGACGGCAAACACCTAGTGCCTCTGCCGGAAACCCGCGACTACAAACGCGCTTTTGATGATGACAAGGGACCAAACACTGGCGGAATGGGTTCATACAAGGATGTAAGCGACGTCTTGCCATTCATGACGGAAGCTGACCGAGAGGAAGAGATAGCCATTGTAAACAAAATCTTCGAAAAAATGAAGAAGGGTGACAATCAAGGACTGCGAGGTATGCCATTTTATGTGGCGTTTATGCACACGGGCAAACAGCCAAAAATCCTTGAAAACAACAGTCGCCCTGGAGACCCGGAGATAATTAACATTCTGACAATCTTGAAAGATGATTTTGTTGACGTATGCTTCAAAATTCTTGAGGGAAACCTAAACGGTGTAGAGGTTGAGAAAAAAGCTACTGTTGTTACTTACAAGGTGCCGCCAAATTATGGAGGCTTTGAAGAGGCCTTTCCAGAACGCGTAAATAAGGCTGAAGTTGGCTCACCCGTAGACTTGACAAAAGCGTACGAGCTAAACAGAAAATACGGCGACAAAATCCGCGTTTACCCAGCGTCCATGGAAGTTCGTGGAAATGAGTTTTATGCTTTAAAGTCGCGGGCTGTCTGTGTTGTCGGCATAGATGATAGCATAGAAGCCGCTAGAAACATTTCTTTAGAAGGTATAAACGCCGTAAAAGGCGGAGCCCTTTGGCATAGGACGGACATCGCCTCGAAACAACATATAGAAAAAAGTGTACGCCACATGGAGGAACTTCGAAAACGAAGGTGAAAAAGGTTTACATTTCAGATTGTGAAGGCCCAATCTCAAAAAATGACAATGCCTTCGAGTTGACAGCCCACTACGTGCCAAACGGCGCGCATGTTTTCACGGTTATAAGTCGCTACGACGACGTGCTAGCAGACGTGCTTAAAAGACCCGGATACAAGGCCGGCGACACTTTAAAGTTGATATTGCCTTTCCTCAAGGCTTATGGCGTCACTGATCGAAAAATACGGGTTTTTTCGGCTAAAACCCTTGTTTTGATTCCAAAAGTTAGGGAGGCCCTCGGGTTTACTCAAGAGATTATGGATACCTATATTGTAAGCACAAGCTACGAACCCTATATTAGAGAGTTGTGCCACACCATAAACTTTCCATTCAAAAACACATACTGCACAAGGGTTGAAATAGACAAGTACAAGCTGAAAGAAGAGGAAAAAGCAAGACTTAAGGAGTTGGTGGCCGAAATAGCCAAAATGCCGGTAATCGAGATTCCACCAAACGCGAAAGCCTTGGAAGACTTTTCGGAAAAACACAGGCAGACCATAAAGCGTTTAGACGAAATCTTCTGGGAGGAAATAGCCAAAATGGAGATCGGAAAAGTTTTCAGTGAAGTGAACCCTATTGGAGGGCGTGAAAAGGCAGAGGCCGTTAAGCGCATAGCCGAACAGTTGGGAGTGAACCTCTCCGAGGTTCTTTATGTTGGCGACAGCATAACAGACGTGGAAGCCTTTAAAACAGTCCGTCACGAGGGCGGTTTAACCATATCCTTCAACGGCAACGAGTACGCCGTAAGAGAAGCAGAAATCGCTGTTATGGCCGAAAATGCACTTGTCGCCGCGGTGCTAGCAGAAGTCTTCTGCAAACACGGCAAAGAAAGTGTGTTAAAGCTTGTCGAAGCTTGGAGTCACGACGCCCTGAAAACATTGGACATGAGACGAAAACTGAGAAACAAGTTCCTAGAAGCATACGGCGATAAACTGCCAAAAGTTGAAATCATAAGTAAAGAGAATATGGAGAGACTTGCAAGGGAGAGCGCAAGTTTCCGGAAAAGTGTAAGAGGTGAAGCTATAGGGAGACTTGGATAAGTGGTATGCTTACTAAACGGACGGCCACGGCGACACTAATAATTGTCATACTAGCAGCGGTTGTAGCAATATACATTTTAACAGGGAGACATGAGAAATCCACGTGGGTTTATTATGGCCCTGTAATTTCACCCACCGGAGATGTTGAAAGCATAAAAGACCCCGAGTTTGTGCGGTATCCTGACCACACAGTCTTCAAAGACGATGAAGGGTTCTACTACATTGTGGCATCCTATTTTAAAAAGGACGGGGTATGGCTTACCGGTGTTCTAAAAACTAAGATTTGTTTTCTTACGAATTTGTCGGCTTTACACCTATTCAAATGGACGGGAAGATAGCGCCCTACTGCATATACAACCCAGACGACGGAAAATTTTACCTATACTACAGCGACTGGAAAAACACCGTTGAAATAGACATAAAGCTCGCAAGGCTTGGGCTAGCAATCGGAACAGACATCAAAAACCCATCAACTTTCACCGACCATGGATACTTAACTATAGAAAACATGCCTGAGCCCTTGGCTCCGCATCTTGGTTGGGATCCGTATATAGTGAAAATCGAAGAGGGCTATTACATGTTGATATCAGCCGCAAAATACGAGGCGCATTTGGCAACGGCCAAAACCTTGGGAACACGATGGAACTATACAAAAATTGCCGTGACGGGCACCCTTGAAAATCCAACGGTATTTCGCTTGGACTCAAAATGGTACATGATGCTCGGAACATACTACGGAACGAGCTATCACTTGTACTCCTCTGAGGATTTCAAATATTGGGACATTGTTGAAAAGAACTTTTTCCTTGATAAAAACTACAATAAACTGCCCGCTGGCTCAACAAGCATTATTGTGGACAACACGTTTTATCACATTTATCAAACCCCAATCGAACAGGAAAAATTCCAGTTGTCCATGGCGTACATTAGGGTTGAAGATTTAATAGCTGAAATCAACAAAGTAAAATAACTCTGAAACGAAAAGGGCTGAAGGGACTGCCGCTTGGTTAAAGAAAACCTTGTAGATGACACTTACGCCGAGGCTTTTGAAGGCATATACTGCCGCGTGATAATGACAGCAGACGACGAAGAAACGCTGCGAAAAGCAGCTTTGCATGCCACTGCCACGCCTTCCATAGTCATTGGAAGAATTGAGGGTGGAATAGAAAGGTGGCTAAGCGAAAAGGAAACACCGGATGGGCGCAAAGGCGCAGTGCTCCAGTTCTGGGGAGGAATAGACCCCAAAAAACCGTTCTCCGAGTCTCTTAAAAAATTTGAAATTGAACTCTCATACAGAATAAGGCAGGACATTCTCGTAAAACCTTTCACAGCTGTTTTTGACGCTTTGCCAAATCCGCTGGGCAAGCTGGAGATGATGGAGCGGGTTGGTCACTGTGGTGATGGCTACGAGTGGGTGGAAAACCGCTACGGTCGTGAAGTGATTGTCGTACCGATAATGGTTCCAGACTTTGTGATAGAGCGGTTTCTTGGTTACGCAAAAGGCGTTATGGGTGCCAACTTCTGGATAATGTGCAAAACAAAAGAAGCCGTTAAAGAGGCTGGAGCAAAAGCGCTTGAAGCCATCCGCAAAGTGGAGGGCGTGATAACGCCGTTTGACGTGTGCTCCGCCGGTTCGAAACCTGAAACCCGCTTTCCGTGGATAGGCCCGACCACAAACCATCCTTACTGTCCATCGTTGAAACAACGTTTAGGCAGGGAATCCAAAGTTCCTGAAGGCGTGAACTATATTCCTGAAATCGTGATTAATGGGGTTTCACTCGAAGCCGTTAAAAAAGCCATGAAGGCTGGCATTGAGGCAGCCCTAACAGTTAAAGGCGTCGTTAAAATTTCGGCTGGAAATTATGGCGGGAAACTTGGCGAGTATAAGATTTACTTGCGTGAGCTGTTTCCATGAAGCGCTTTTTTGACGTGATTGGCTTCGGAGCCCTAAACGTGGACAAACTCTACAAGGTGAACAAAATAGCCGGTCCGGAGGAGGAGGGCTACATAATAAGTTTCGAGGAATCTTGCGGCGGCTCAGCCGCCAACACTGTTGTGGGGTTAGCTAGGCTCGGCTGCAAAGTCGGCTTTATCGGGAAAGTTGCCAGCGACCGCGAAGGCAAAATGCTCCTTGAAAACTTCTGCAGAGAAGGCGTGAACATGAAGGGCGTCATAAGAGCTAAAACTGGGCGAAGCGGCGTTGTAATGGGCTTTGTAGACCAGAAAGGCGAACGCGCTCTATACGTGGATCCGGGCGTAAACGACACAATAGGTTTTGAAGAGATAGACTTGGATTATGCCTTCAAAACTAAGTTCTTACATTTAACATCGTTTGTTGGAGAGAAATCCTTCGAAACTCAGAGAAAGCTTGTGGAAAGCCTTCCAAGACATGTGAAGGTCAGCTTGGACCCTGGCGAGTTATATGCTAGGAAAGGTCTTGAAAGGCTCAAATCTATAATCGGAAGGTGTTTTGTTTTAATGCCAAACGCCAAGGAACTCGCCTTGTTGACGGGAGAGGAGAACTACATGGCTGGGGCTGAAAAGCTGCTTGAGGTGGGAGTTAAAATAGTAGCCGTCAAGCTTGGCAGCCTAGGATGCTACGTGACGGATGGGAAAGAGAGCCATCATGTCGAGGCTTTTAAGGTGGAGGTTGTGGATACCACCGGAGCCGGCGACGCCTTCTGCGCAGGCTTCCTTTATGGTTTGCTCAACAACAAAAGCATAGAAGAGTGTGGGAAACTCGGCAACTTTGTTGCTTCAAGGTGCATAATGAAGATGGGCGCCCGGACGGGATTGCCGCGCCTCGAAGAGCTAAAACTTATTCTCTAGATATTTGATCATGCTCTCGAAAATGAGTTTTCCATCGCCGTAAAAAGGCATAAGCGTTTGTCTTGTCCAGTCGGGCTGCTGCCACCAATAAAAGGCCCTTTCTGGATGGGGCATTAAGCCGAAAACTGTGCCTTCTGGGTTGCAGAGTCCAGCTATGTCATGGAACGAGCCATTGGGGTTTGTTGGATAAACGCCGTTGGCATGGTTTCCGTTTTTGTCACAGTAGCGGAAAACAAGCTGGTCGTTCTCATAAAGCCTCTCTAAATACTGCTTTTCCTTTTCTTTCGGGAAAAGAAAGCGTCCCTCTGCGTGGGCCACTGGCATGCGCAGAACACGGCCCTCTGGAATTTCACACGTAAACACGCATTTCCCGCGATTTTCGTGTTTTAGGTAAACCCAGCGGCAATGGTATCCCGGTGGATGGTTCGTGGCCAAGGCGGCTTCCGGATAGGGGGTTATTCCTTCAAAAGCCGGAAGAAGGCCTGCTTCAACGAGGACTTGGAAGCCGTTGCAGATGCCGAGGACTGGGCGGCCCTTTTCAACGAAGGCTTTGAGCTCTTTGCCTAGTTTGGCGACAAGCCACTTCGCCCATATGGCTCCAGCCCTAACATAGTCGCCGAAAGAAAAACCTCCGGGAAAAACTAGGGCGTCATATTCCATGATGTTTCTCTGTTTAACCACTTCGTTGGCGTGCAGTGTTTTGGCTTGAACACCTAAAGCTTCAAAGGCTGTTTGGGTTTCAACGTCGCAGTTGGTTCCGCCAACCCGCAAAATGCATACCCGTATTTCTTCACGCTTCATCCGCGCCACCACCAAGAAAGCTCTTCCATGCCTTAAGCAGTTCGCCCACAGCAGCATCCACAACAACACTGCCATCCAGCCCGTAAATGCAAAGCCTCGAGGCTTTGGTTACCTCGCCTATCCTTGCATGGACAACGCCGTCCATTAATGCTTCAAAGTCTTGCTCGCATCCGCTTGGAACCTCCACGAGGAAGCGGCTGTTAGACTCCGAAAACAAAAGGAAATCGTTTCTCCGCACTTTTTCAGCTGGAACAAGCCGCAAGTCAAGCTCCAAGCCGTAGCCGCCTGAGATAGCCATTTCAGCCGCCGCCACAGCTAGGCCGCCCTCGGACAAGTCGTGACAGGCGCTTACCAGCCCCAAGTCAATAGCCCTCGTAACCGCACGGAAAGCTTTTCTTGCCTGAACTGAGCGAACCCTTGGCACGGTTTTGCCAAGAAAGCCCATAAGCCTATAATATTCCGAGCCGCCAAGCTCATGGTAGGTTTTTCCGACGAGGTATATGCTGTTGCCGGGCGCCTTGACGTCCAATGAAACTGTTATGCGGATGTCTGGAACAATGCCCACAGCGGTTATCAGCAGGGTTGGCGTCACCGGACCAGCTGGAGATTCGTTGTATAGGCTGTCTTTTCCGGATATGAAGGGTGCTCTGAAGGCTTTGGCGAAACGGTAGCAAGCTTCACACGCCCTCACAAGGCTGCCGAGCCTGTCTGGTTTTTCAGGGTTGCCCCACGTGAAATTGTCGAGTAACGCTATTCTTCTACCGCCAACAGCCACGTTGTTTCTTATGGCTTCATCTATGGCCGAAGCCGCCATCCAGTACGGATCTATCTTTCCATAATTAGGGTTCATGCCGCAGGAAACAGCTAAACCACGCCAAGAATCCTTTAAAGGCTTAAGGACAGCGGCGTCGCTTGGCCCGCCAACCTCGCCGTGTAACGGCTTCAAAACAGTGTTTCCCTTAACCTCGTGGTCGTAGGTTCGCACCACGTTTTCCCGGCTGGCTATGTTCGGCGAAGCCAAAAGCCGCATAAGCACGCTCGTCAAGTCTTCGGGTTCTGAGAAATCGGGTTCTCTAAGCCTCGGCGGTCTATACCCGGCAGTGCGCACAGCCCTCGGAGGCTCAAAAAGGAAGGGAACATCTATCTCAGCAACTTTTTCACCCATATAAAAGATTCGTAGAACCTTGTCGTCTGTATATTCGCCTATGACTGTGGCTTCAACATCTTCACTTTGGAAAATATCCAAAACCCTGCCAAAGTTTTCAGGCGGAACAGCCAAAAGCATACGCTCTTGAGACTCAGAAATATAGATTTCCCATGGAGCCAGCCCGGGATATTTAAGCGGCACTTTTTCAAGGTGAACCACTGCGCCACAGTTAAACCTCTTTGCAGTCTCGCCAACAGCGGAGGAAAGGCCTCCTCCACCCAAGTCTGTTATGGCTGAGGCAAGCTCCAAATCGCGAATAGCAATTATAGCTCTTTTAAGCTTCTCCTCCTCAATGGGGTTTGCGATCTGCACCGCCGGCCTCGAAACTTTCTCCGACTCTTCTGTAAGCTCTGCAGACGCGAAGGTGACGCCATGAATCCCATCCCGCCCGGTTTTTCCTCCAGCCAAAACGATTACGTCGCCGGGCTTGGCGCATCGCTTAAACTTTTTCAGCGGCAGAAGCCCAATGCAGCCGCAGTACACGACAACGTTTCCCACATAGCTTTCGTCGAAGTATATGGCGCCGTTTACTGTTGGAATGCCCATGTTATTGCCGTAATGCCCAATTCCGGCTACAACCCCCATGAAAATATATTTGGGATGCTTTACGCCGGGAGGAAGCTTCTCATAGGGATAGTCTAGCGGGCCGAAGCCTAAAACGTCCGTACACGCGATGGGGTCGGCCCAAACGCCCAGGATGTCGCGAATCACGCCGCCTACTCCGGTTGCTGCCCCACCGAACGGCTCTATGGCGGAGGGGTGGTTGTGGGTTTCAACTTTAACGGCGACGCCCCAGTCTTTTTCGAAGCGTATTATGCCAGCATTATCCTCGAAAACGGAAAAACACCATTTGGCGTTGATTTCCCTTGTCGCCCTCATAATGTAAGTTTTAAAAAGACTGTCTATCTCTTTGCCGTTGAACTTTATCATGCCCTTGAAGGTTTTGTGGAAGCAGTGCTCGGACCACGTTTGCCCAAAAGTTTGAAGCTCCACGTCCGTGGGGTTCCTTCCCTTACGCCCAAAATACTGCTGTAGGGTTTTCATTTCCTGAAGGTTTAGGCCTAAACCAAGCTCACGGCTTACGTCCAAAAGCTGCTGGTCTGAAGCCTCTAAAAGGTTTATCTCATAAAGCGGGAAAGGTGTGTCCCTGCGAATGTAAAGGTTTTGGGTCATCTCTCCTCCTCAACAACGATTGTATAGTTGTCCTTTGTTGGGTTGGCTAAAAGCCGCCTACACATCTCCTCAGCCTTTGCAAAGGCTTCATCTTTTGAGCCTACCTCAAGAATAATCGTGTACACTTTGCTAACATTAACTTTCTCAACTCGGTATCCAAGCTCCTTCAACAAGCGGGCTGTGGTTTCGCCCTCTGGGTCGCTGTGGCCGGGTTTTAAGCTGACTTCAACTTTCAAGCGAAACTTCATAGGCTAATCTCTGATACAAGAGGATTTAAACACTTTCACAACCGACGATGCAAAAATAAGCTATTTCAAAATGATCCGTTTACCCTTGTAGAGGACTCGGATACCCCTAACTTTTGTTACATAACCTATTTCTTCTGCGTTTACCTTTGACCTCTCCAATATATCAAGAGCTTCGTCCTTATCCGCTGGATCAACTACCAACGCAAAGCCCCATCCCATGTTAAAGGTTTTAAACATTTCTTCGTCAGGTATTTGGCCGCCAAGCTCCAAGGCTGTTTTTTGGATCAAGTCAAAGATTGGCTGAGGCTTAAAATTGTTAAACTCGAAGCCTACACCTTTAGAGAAAAGGGTTAGGCGATTAAACTTTAGATAAGCGTCGCCAGTTATGTGCACTGCCGCCTTAACCCTAACATGTTCAGCAACTTTTAGAACCGGATTAACATAAATTTTGGTTGGTTCTAAAACTTCGTAAACAAGTTCCCGTTCCAATGGCTCCGGAACGTCGAACGGCTCGTATTTGCCGCCCCACTGCTTAAACAAGATTTTTCTGGCTAGAGTCACGCCGTTGCTGTGAATGCCTGAACTCCGCAAGCCTATGATGACGTCGCCTGGCTTCAAGTTTCTGCCAGTGATTATCTTGTCTTTTGAAACCTCGCCTATTGCCGCGAGAACCATGTCGAAACCTTTACCCTCAACCAAGCCTTTAATCAGCTCTGCTACGTCGCCTATCTCGCCGCTTGGCACTACACACCCAGCTTCGGCAGCACCCTTTGCAATACCCTTCATCCACTCCTTGACCAGAACGGGATCGGAAGCTTGTGCATGAATGTTATCTGCAACGGCTAACGGCCGAGCGCCGGAACGGATCACGTCGTTAACAGCCATCGCCACACCATCAACGCCTATTGTGTCATATTTGCCAGCTAACTGGGCGACAAGAACTTTTGTGCCAACACCCTCAATAACGAGGTCCAAGTAGCAGTCGCCGCGATATGGAAAAACATTTCCGAATGGAAGCTGTACAACTTCGCCATAGCGGCTAAAACGGTAAGTGCTTTTTAGAAGGCGCAAAGCCTTTTTCGCTTCGGCTCTTAGTTCTCGGTCAACACCAGCAGCCGCGTAGGTTATTTTTCTACTCAACCAGAATTCCTCTATGGCTATAACTTGCACTTCAAAAGATAACAATTTCCCTCATGTCTTCTAAACTTCTGCCTTTCCTATACGCTTGCAAGTTTGCGGCTGCAAACTTTTCCGGCACAGTTTCCACTATCGCCTTTTCCATGGATTCTTCGCTAACAAGCTTTGCCAAAGCGTTCAAGGCACCCAAAACAACCATGTTCGCATACAAGCGTTCCTTAAAGTTTTCCTCTGCAATTTTGGTCGCCGGCACCATGTAAACCTTGGCGTTAACCTTCGGCACATTTTTAACCAGCCCCCCGTCGATTAAGAGGAGGCCGCTATCCTTCAAGTCCTTAGCATTTTGGTCTAGGGCTTCTTGACTCATAGCAACAAGTATATTGCATTTTCTTACCAGCGGGAAACCTATTAGACAATCGGAGATGATCACCTCGCTTTTGGCTGATGTGCCCCTAGCTTCAGCTCCATAACTTTGAGTTTGCACAACATTCCAGCCGTCGTAAACGGCCGCCCTACCGAGAACTTGCCCGGCCAAAACTACGCCTTGCCCGCCTAACCCGCAAATCCTTATCTCAATTCTGCCCAATTCTTTGCGCCTCCATTATTGTGGCGTAAATGTTCTCCGTTAAGGTGGGTCTACTCCTTTCGACAAACTCGCCTACAACAATTTTTGCGACTAAATATTCCTCGCTTAATTTTTCGGCCTGCTCCAGTTTTATCGAGTTTTCCCTAAACCATTTGACCATTTCTCCGGCGTTTTTAAAACCAACCCGTCTTCCGAAGGCTGTGGGGCACTGGCTAACAACTTCTATAAAGCGGAAGCCTTTAAACCTCAAAGCCTTCTTCAACGTCTCCTTAAGCTCGTTCTGGTGGGCGGTTGTCCAACGCGCCGCATAGTTTGCCCCGGCTGTAACTGCCAGCTTAACAGCGTCCAAGGGATATTCAAAATTGCCATAGGGTGTGGTGGTTGTTTTCGCTTTTAGAGGTGTTGTAGGAGCCACTTGCCCGCCCGTCATCCCATAAACCATGTTGTTAACCATTATCACAAGGACGTCGAGATTTCGTCTTGCCGCGTGAACGAAGTGGCTTAAGCCTATGCCGACAATATCGCCGTCCCCTCCAAAAACAACCACATTAAGGTCTGGACGCACAAGCTTCACACCGGTCGCCACGGGGATGCTTCGCCCATGAGGAGTATGAATAGAGTCTGCCAGAAAATATGGCGAGGGAATCCAAGAAGAACAGCCAATGCCACTGCAGAAGACAAAATTCCTCAAGTCTTTATAGCCAAGCTCATGGACAGCCCTTAGGAAGGCGTTTATCACAGTAAATGCGCCGCAACCCGGGCAGAAAGGCAACTTCAAGTCTCTCAGATATTTTTTGATCGAGAACGCTTCGTTCATCCACGCCTAACCTCCCCAAAAATTTTTTCAAGCAGCTCCTCCGGAGTGATTAGTTCTCCACCTCCAATCTTGTTGAGAGAAACAACGTCTGCTTTGCCTTCAGAAGCCCTCTTAACTTCATAGTAAACTTGACGAAGATTCATCTCGGGAACAATTATCTTGCCAGCTGTTTCTGCAAGCCTCTTAACAATTTTGTCTGGAAACGGCCACAGCGTTTTAAGCCTCAAAAACCCGATGGTTACGCCTTTCGCTTTGGCCTCCTCAACCACGTCGTACACGGCACGTGACGTACACCCATACGCCACAATTCCCACGTCACATTTTTCAACGTTGAAGCATTCTACTTCCACAATTTCGTCAACATGATTTTGGATTTTCCCGTTAAGCCTCTCCACAAGCCGCCTGTGCACAAACGGGTCCGCAGTAAACCTTACACCATACTCGTCGTGGGTTGAACCCGTAACAGCCACATTAAACCCCTCGCCAACAGCAGGCATCGGAGGAACCTCTTCAAAACCGAAAAAGGCCGTATCTCCGGGTTTCGGCTTCCTTCTATTAACGATTTCCAAGGTTTCTATAGGCGGCACCACAACCTTTTCACGCATGTGAGCGACAACCTCGTCTGAAAGGAGAACCACCGGCGTGCGGTATTTTTCAGCAAGATTGAAGGCTCTAATGGTTAGATCGAACATTTCTTGAACAGAATTTGGCGAAAGCACAATAGCCGAATAATCACCATGAGTACCCCAACGAGACTGCATGACATCGCCCTGTGCACACTTCGTCGCTTGACCAGTGCTCGGCCCAACCCTCTGCACATCAACAATAACACACGGCGTCTCAGTCATAAACGCGTATCCAATATTTTCCTGCATTAAACTGAAACCAGGCCCAGAAGTCGCCGTCATAGCCTTTACCCCAGCCCAACTAGCACCTATAACAGCCCCCAAAGAGGCAATCTCATCCTCCATCTGTATGGCTACGCCACCCACCTGGGGAAGCCGCTTCGCCAAATGCTCAGCAATCTCAGTAGCAGGCGTTATGGGATAACCAGCAAAAAACCGGCAGCCCACCACAAGGGCAGCCTCAGCACACGCCTCACTTCCCTGCCAAAAGTAAACACCAGACCTAACTAGACCCATTAGCCACCATCTCACAAAGCAACATTTAATAAGTAATGATTAAAAGTTTAAGCCGCTAATTCCATTTTGCCCATTGCGGCCGTAGTCTAGCCTGGCAGGACATCGGCCTCCCGAGCCGGCGACCCGGGTTCAAATCCCGGCGGCCGCACCATAATTTAGCAAGACAACGGCACCTCTACTTCCATTTTCTAAATATTCACACAATCGAAGTTGCATACATATTTAAAGCCAGCTCAATTAACTCTGAGGCTCATCAACTTCTCTATCGAGCAATTCTGCAAAGTTTTTCTCCATTTAAAAGTTTAGCCGCAAAGGGCGAAGCAGCTTCTCTCCGCACATTTTGCGGTTCGTCTTCGGCAACGAATCGCAAATCTCTGCTGGCGTTAGCTCCTTTTTGGCTTCGTACTTTACTCTGTTTGCAAGCAGTTCTTCTTGAAAATTACGGCGTGTAGGCGGGTGTGCCCACGTTAAGTCTGTTGATGGCGCCTTCAGACACTATTGAACGCCCGCCTCTCTTAATGCTTCTTTGAATGTTTCCTCGCTTGGACAAACCCCTATTATGCGTATGTCCCTGTCGATGACTACGGCTGGACTTGCGTTTATGCCATACTCTCCCAGTTTTGGATTCACTCCACGATAGATTTCAATCTCAATTTTGTCCTTATACTCCTCTTTGATTTTCTCTACGAGTTTGAGGAGCAGTCTTCCGCCGGAGCATGGAGGCTCAGAAGTGAAGATTTCAACCTTTACCGGCATGCTCTAGACTCCCATTTCTTTAATTGCAGCCTCGATGGTTTGTAGGCTTGGGCAAACACCCATTATCTTTATTTTACCTTCGTTAAAGACTATGGCTGGAACCACTGTTAAGCCGTATTTGCTGAACTCTTCGCATGGTCCGATATGCTTTATAACTTCCACTCTATCGCCATACTTCGCTTTAATTAAGTCCGCATACTCCAACAGCTTAAGGCAGCCTGCACATGGCGGTTCAGCCGTGAAAGTTTCAACCTTCACAACCATTTCGCGTTTCACCTTTCCCTAAACTATTTGCACAACAGCATGCCTCACAAGTGCATCCACAAAACCTGCGTCAACAGCATCAATCACTCTGAAAACAGCGGGGCTAGTCACCGAATAAAACCGCTTGTTTCCCTCTTTTCTATCCTTTACAAGTCCGCACCGCTTTAGGATTGCCAAGTGCCTTGAAACCAGTGGCTGGGCTATTCCAACATACGGAACAATTTCGCATACGCATCGCTCGCCATCACGCAAGAACTCAAGAATTTTAAGCCTAACAGGGTTGGCAAGCGCGTTGACGACCTTAGCCCTAAACTTGTCGGGGCTTTTCATTGTTGGGTGCACGTTTAAATAAAGTCTATAACAATATTTAAATATTGCTATATTCCTTCCAAAGATATAAACGGGAAAGACGGCTGAGAAGTTAGTGAACAATTAGAGGAACCAAAAATAGTTGAAGACGAACCTGAACACTTTTATTAACAACCTTAAAGACACAGCCATACGGTCAGACTCTATGCTAAACCCTACCATTAACTTCGACTAGATTTGCTAGCAAGGTATCGATGGTATTATTACTCTTTTAGACCGATTAGCTCCTTGCATAACTTTACTCCTTTAGTAGCAGAGTCAGCCCATGCATCTGCACCAGTATATTTTTTGGCGTTTTCGTCTACTCTACCGCCTCCAATAATGACTTTAACTTTATCTCTGAGCCCCTCCGCCTTTAGAGCCTCAATGGTTCTCTTCATGGCGTCGATTGCCAGCGTCAATAATCCACTTAGCCCAAGGATTTCCGGTTTGTGTTCCTTAACCGCTTCAACAAACTTTTGAGGTGGGACGTCGACGCCAAGGTCTATGACTCTGAAATTGGCAGCCTCAGCGAACGCCTTAAAGATATTTTTGCCAATGTCGTGGACGTCTCCCTCAACGGTCCCAAGCACTATTGTGCCTAAAGTACTAGTTTTCTCCTTTTCAAGTTTCGGCAGCAGCAACTCCAAGATTCTATTGAATATGTGTCCTGCAAAAACTAGCTCTGAAAGGAAATACTCTCCCTTTTCGTATTTCTCGCCAATAATGTCTGTAGCATGTCTACATGCATCGAAGATTTCATTGACGGTATGCTTTTCAAGTGCCTCTTTTATGAGGTTTACAGTTCTGTCCTCGTCGAGTTCTGCAAACGCACTTACAATTTCATTTAACAAGGACATTTAGATCACCTAACGCCTATAAACACCATACTTTTCAACAGCATTTATCACAGATTTAACGTTTTCAGGGGGGACTTCTGCTGGTATAGCTGTTGAAGTTGACAAGATGAAGCCTCCTCCTGGCATAACTTCCTCTAACAATTTTCTTACGTAGTCTTCAACTTCTTTTGGCGTGGCATTTAAAAGAAGTGTTGGTGGAATACCCCCCATTACACATGTATGGCCCTCAAGAACTTTCTTTGCCTTTCTTACGTCAGTTTTCTCAAATAGAGCTATTCCCCAACCTTTTGGCAATTCTAGTATGCTTTCTAAGTAAGCATCATGCCTTCCTTCAAAGGCAACTTGACATTTAACGCCTTGGTTATACAGATCGGTTATAATTCTTTTCAGGTGAGGCCAATAAAACTCGTAGTAGAATTTCGGTGAGAGATACTCATTGAGGTGAAGCGGTATAAGCACGAAGCCAGTTGATTTTGAAGTTAATATTATCCTGCGAGGCATAGTTTCTTTCATCAGGACATCGCAAGCTTCTTTAACTTTATCCGGCTTTTTCCTTAAATCTAATAGAATCCCGGGAATTGTTCTTAGAAAGTCCCCCAGAAAATCTAGTGGAACAGAAGTTATAGAAGCAAGCAATGACGGATAACCAAGTTTAATGAGCTCATTAACTAAAGAGTCTACGGCCTTGATATATTTGAGCCCTTCAACAGCAACTCTAATCAGCGTTGCCATAGCCTCTGCGGATCCCGGTTTTTCAAGGCTTTGGTGGGCTCTAGGTGTGACCACCTCAGCTATGAAGCCAAAAGGATCCTTTATAAAATCATCGTACTCCTCAGCTTTCAAAAACTCTCCGCCTAAAAATTGGAATGACCCGGCGTTTGGCGATATCTCTCTGCCGGGCCAACGGGTATACTTATCACGCAATATATCGTGCATTGGCCCAGTTAAAACACCTGCAATTTGAGATATATCTGGGTGGTCCCTTAGCGCAAAACCAAGTAATGAACCTGATCCAAACATTGGAAGGGGTGGAAAATCTGTTGGAAAATCCACAGCCGTGGCGATTATAGCATTTTTTGCCTTTTCGTAATCAAAGAAGAAATCATACGTAGTTATGCCATACCATTTGGCTCTAAAACCAAAATCCAAGTTGAGCTCCAACGGGACTTTATCAGGCTCCTTGAGGTTGGCAGCCGCCTCAATCCTTCGCCATCTTTGTTCAGCAAGTTTCTCTAAATCAATTTTGGACATACCTTGGGTCTTATATTATGCTAATTTATAAGTCTTTTGCCCGCAATTTGTACGCAGTCTTCAATCCATTTTATTCAATAGGGCGTGCCCCAACTGCTAAAACTTTAATATTTCAAAGCGACTTACGGTGGTTAAGAGCGATAGAAGCGTTCACGGTGCTTGTGGAATGTTCTATAAAATTCATGATAAAGTTTTTGGGAAGAGTGCTGTAGAAAGAACTATTTCCATGCTATGCGTGGCAGTAATTTCTCTATATATTGTTGCTGGTATTGCATGGTGTGCGCAACAAGTGCGTATTGAATTTTTATACTACGACAAATTTTGCTCGTATTGCCCAGGATTAGTAGAGGACTATATTGCATACATTCATAACAGTGAGGTCTTAGAGAAAATAAAGAGCGATTACGGGGAAAAAGTTGCTGTCGAGTATATTTTCTTCTTTTCGGATGAAGGATTGAAAAGAGTGAAACAATATGGTCTTGGCTTGAACGATTGGAACACGGTGATAGTGAATGGCAAAATAATTTTTGGTGGAGGAAGAAGGTGCGTAAACGAAACAATGTTGAGAGAGATAATCGATTCACAGCTCGCCGATTCAAATAATCTAGAGGAAAATTCGAATTTGGAAAAATATACAGAGGTGGGAATAATGGTGACAGCATTTGTCTTAGGTTTTTTCGAAAGCTTCTCTCCATGCGTTTTAATTATGCTATCGTTTATAGTGGGGTACACTTCAGGTGGAAATGAATGTTCTCAAGTAAAAGAGGGATTTTTGAAAGTTATGGTTTTTGGGGTCAGCTTTGTGCTTGCATCTATAATCCTTAGCTGTGTATGCAATTTAGTCTTTTCAATATCAGCCTTGCATTTGTATCTAACGTTAATAGCATGTCTTCTCGCTATACTTTTTGGATTTAATTTACTTGGGATATTGAGATTCTCCGAACATTCTAAATTCCTAATAAGAAGAATTGCTAAAAGGTATGCTTTCAATTATACTAAAATCTTCTTATTGGGCTTAATGTTTTATTTTCTAGATCCATGCGTAGCACCAATGTTCGCCTCACTAACGACCGCCTTTTTTTCAAACGTTTTTAGTTTTGCCTTATTTTTCTTCTGTGTGGGCGCGTTTGTTCCATTTGTTGGGGTTGGACTGCTTGCAGGTTCAATATCAAAGATAGTCAGAGGGACTTATAGGCATCGGATTATACTTAAGGTCATAAGCGGTGTGATTTTGATAGGATATGCTTCATACATTCTCTTTCGTATAGTAACGACATTATGATAAGATTAGAGTCAACCGAAAATCCATTTAGAGGATCAAAGAACCAGCTAAATGCAGATTTTCATTGTACTTGCAAAAACACACCTACACGCCCGGAATGAGACAAGGCTCAGATGGGACATTCCTCGATGATTTCAGATTCCTAAAAATTTGAGATATGCATTTTTGGCGACAACTAGCTCAGGAAAAAATGAAAGAAAGTGGGCATTGGCGAATCTATCTTCATTTGGCTCTTCGTCTAGCTCTGATTGCTATATAGCTTACTGCAGCAACTACTATGACCACTACAACGGCTATAACAATTATCTGTTCTATTGATAGTCCTCTTGGTGTTTCAGTTGGTGTTTCAGGCGGCTTCCAGCCAGCTGGAATGAGTTCATTAGCAACTAATGGTCTCATGGGTTGCGGGTATCCGAATGCACCCCACTTGGTGGCTATTTCGGGCTTCCAATTTGTTAGTCTATCCGTCCTGTAAGCCCATATCCAGAGGGGATAGAACGCTATGCATATTGTTGGTACGTAGTCTTTATATATCCTAATTATTTGTTTCACGTCTTCCACTAGATCTGCATAGTTTAGTCTTCTTAAGGCGCTCCTTGAAAGGTTACTTATCATCTCACAGATCTCTGGTTCTGTTTCATCAAACCCTGTTGCCATCACCTGTGGCAAACCGACTGGAGGCAGTAGGTAGGAGTAAACTTGGTTATACCATGGTTCAGGGTATTCTCCATATGTTCCCTCAGCGAATCCCCAGTCCTTTTGTGATGCTAGGAATGCTTGCATGAAGAAGTCCATTATTGCCAAGGGCTGATACTGGCTTATTTCAATTCCTATTTCTCTTAGGTAGCCAACAATGGCTTCGGATACCCTAAGTCTAACAGTTGTGAGCGGGGCCATTTGTATTATAAATTTAAAGCTTAGTCTAGTTCCGTTTGGTGTTACTCTTATTCCATCTGATCCTTTTGTGAAACCTAGTTCATCTAAGATCCTGTTCGCCTCTGCTATTCTCTCTTCTTTGGTCTTGCCCCATCCAAGCCACGCAGCTTCTGGCACATAGAATTCTTTAAGATAGGCCATGTTTACTAGGCATCGGTTCGCTGGCATTCCATAACCCATAAAGTAGAAGTTGGCTATCTCAATCTTGTCTATCGCCAGGTCTACCGCTTGTCTTACTTCCCGCAGGTTTAACGGGTAAAGTCTTGTGTTTACTGCTAGGACCTCTGTTGCAACTGGCACTGGGAATGTCCAGATCTCTATGTTAGGCTTGCCAACAATCTGACCTAATAGATAGAATGGGAACGGCAAGGTTATGTCGACATCTCCTCTTTGAAGCATGAACGGATATAATGAGAAGTCACTAACATATCTAAGCAATATTCCATCTATTTTTGGCATGGATTCTGTCTTCCAGTAGTTTTGCCTCTTTCTGAAAAGCCACCATTCACCGGCCTTAAATGAATCGTAAATGAACGCGCTGGATGTGACATGCTTACTGGGGTCATCAATGAACTCATAGCTTAATGGGTCAGCAACTTGTTCCCATATATGCTTTGGCAAAACAGCAGTGCCGCCGAACTCTGAGTACCATCTTGCCCATGGTTGCGATGTTATGAATTCTACTGTATAGTTGTTCACAGCTTTAACCTCTAACAGTACGTCTCGTAATGCTGACGGAAAGGCATATGTCATTGTTAGGTTCCATGTGTATTCCACATCATACGCTGTTACTGGTTTTCCATCGCTCCATTTCGCCCTTTCGTCTATGTAAAACACGTATCTTGTGCCATTGTCAAGAATTTCCCAGCGCTTGGCAAGCCAAGGAACAAGGCTACCGTTAAATAGATTCAAAATTAAAGGTTCATAGAGCAAGCCACCGAACCAAACGGATTGGCAGATATCCCGCATGGAAAGCAACGGGTTGAATGTGCTTGGTATACAGTCAAAGGCTATTCGAAGTATATTTTCTTGTGCTTTTGCAAAGGGAATCGATGATACTACAAATGTATTAAGTATTAATGCCGCAAGAATGGTTGCCAAGAAATATTTCCCTAGTTGGTATTTCATATTCTTCCCTCGGTTAAGCGAATGAACGCGCCCAGAATATTTAAAACTTATCGTATTGTTTGTTCAAAATTTATTTCCAAGATTTTATTTTATTATTCATGACACCATTAACATACTATTGCTTATTAGGGATAAAAAGCAAAAATGAGAATGTTAGCGCCCTCTTAACCTCGGGTTAAGAAGCAACGTTATTCCATGCCCCAAAAAAGCAAAACCGCATGCTAGAAGAGCTACACAAAAGCCAGCTGGGATATAAGTCCACCACGCTCCATAAAGGACAGCTCCGCTCCTCATCGCGAAGAATATCATCATACCCCAACTGATGTTTCTAGGATCAGATGCGCCTAAGAAAGCCAGCCCGGCCTCTGCCAATATGGCGAAAACAGTTCTCGATACAACATTGGCAACTATTACCCCCGTCGTATTGGGCAAAATATGCTTGAAAATAATGCGTCCATTACCAGCCCCTATTGCACGAGCCGCTTCAATGAATGGAGTCTCCTTCAGGGATAATGTTAAAGAGCGAATTTGTCTGGCTGTTGGTGGCCAGCCGAGAAAACCAAAGATCAAGACTACATTCCATATACTTGGGCCAACATAAAGCGCAAACATTATTGCTAGCGGTATAAAGGGTATGATCAAGAAGATGTCGGTTATTCGCATGAGAATATCATCTACAATACCACCGAAGTATCCACTAATTAATCCTACAACAGTTCCAAGCGCTGTTCCAATAGCAGCGGCGAGAAGCCCTACCATTATGGATATGCGCGAGCCATAGATTATCTGTGAAAAGACATCTCTTCCCACATCGTCTGTTCCTAAAAGGTGCTTAGAGTTAGGCGGGGTAAACATTGGCGCCAAAAAAGAAGCTTGCGGGTCATAGGGAGCTATTACCGGCGCCGCTACCGCCATAACCACAAAAATTAAGATTATAATTAACCCTACAACGCCTAGTTTACATCTGCTGAACTGCTTCCACGTCCTTATAAAATTTCTTAGCATAGCCACCACCTCACCTTGATCTCATTAGTCTTATACGCGGGTCAAGCCACAGGTAAATTATGTCCGCAAGGAAATTTGACACTATAAAAATCAATGATGTAATAATCAATATTCCTTGCACCGTGGGGAAATCTCTGGAAAAGAAGCTCTCCGCTAAAAGCATACCTACACCAGGATACGAGAATGTTGTTTCAACAAAAACTGAGCCGGTAATCATTAAGCCAAAGCTCATTAAAGCACCTGTGATAAACGGGAGGGCGGCATTTCTAGCTGCATGGTTAAACATTATTATTCTATCTTTTAGCCCTTTAGCCTCCGCGGTTAGTATAAAATCTTCACCCAAAATTTCTAGCATAGAGTTCCTCATTATTAAAGCATCCATAAAGAAAGTGACGATGGAAAGAGTTATAACAGGCAAGGCTGCGTGATACAAAGCATCAGAGATGTATTCCCAAGCGCTATGATAAATTTTTCCCGCCGTTAAAGCACCTCCAATTGGGAATATGGGAACATAGAAGGCAAATATTGTTAACAAAACTAAGCCCACCCAAAAACTGGGAAGCGCCATGGAGACCAAACCTAATATCTGTAGCGAAACATCCAGTTTACTGCCACGCTTCCATGCGGCTATCACTCCAATAAGATATCCTAAGGCTAATGAAAGCACCCTCGATAAAACCACTATAAGCAGGGTCCATGGCAGCCTTTCCATTATCAATGTAAATACTTCCTTAGGGAAATATCTCCAAGAAATGCCCAGATATCCGGAAAAGGTATTGGTCACAAACAAAATAAACTGTTCAGTAATCGATTTATTTAATCCGAATCTTTCTATAAGCTGCATTCTTAACATCTCGCTCATCTCCCCCGTTTGCAGTGTTGTGCTACTTATAAGATAGTCAGCAGGGTCACCTGGCATTAACCGCGGAAGAGCGAATATTACAACTAATATTATAAAGAAGACCACAATGTATTGGATAAGCTTTTTAACGAGGTAGACGATCACGCTATACGCCTCCCATAGGTACGTTTGCTACTGAATATTTATATATGTTTCCAGCATGCAACAGATCTCTCATCTCCTAGCTCGGTAAGAGGAGGTTCCTCCGTCCGACATCTTTGCTCAGCTTCGGGACAACGTGAACAAAACCTACAGCCCTGATAAGTGAAAGCTTCTGTGAGTTCACCAGTCTTTGGCGGTAAGGAAATTTTTATGGATGGGTTAGGAACGGGCACCGCTGCTATCAACATCTTTGTGTAAGGATGCAACGGTTCTGAAATTAATTGCTCAGCCTCACCAGCCTCAACGATCTTTCCCCGATACATAACGAGGATCCTATTACATATATACCGTGCTAAGGCTAAATCATGCGTAATGAAGAGATACGTCAAATTAAATTCCTCTTTTAATTTGAGGATTAAATTTAGAATTTGAGTTCTTACGGTCGCATCAAGCAGAGAAACTGGTTCATCCATAACTATGAAACTTGGATTTAATATAAGGGCACGGGATATAACCACACGCTGTTTTTGACCACCACTTAGCTCGTGAGGATACTTGTCGAGAAAAACGTCTGGTGGATTTAAACCAACAGACTTCAACATTTTCTTGATAACGTCTACCCTTTCCTTGGGATCATAAAGTCCATGAATTTTTAATGGTTCTTCTAATGCGTCTCGAACTGTTAGTCTAGGATTGAGCGCCCCATATGGATCCTGAAAAACTATTTGCATTTTCTTTCGGATTTCTTTTAACCCGCTATTGTTTAAGGATAGTATGTCTTGCCCTTCAAAGAAAATATTGCCGGAGGTTGGTTCAAGTAAACGCAATATTAATCTGGCCAAGGTTGTTTTGCCTGAGCCGCTCTCTCCAACTAGACCAACGATTTCTCCCTTGTCGATTCTAAAGCTTACGTCATCAACAGCGCGTAAGTAGTTTGGTTTTTCCCTTCTCAGATATTGCAGTAATCCCCTTCGGATAATGAAGTATTTACTTAGATGGACTACGTCTAACAACTCAATTCTCTCCACATAGGTGACATGCAACATGACGTCCTGAGCCTAGGTGAACCAATTTCGGCTCCACTTCACGACATATCTCACGAGCAAGAGAACAACGTGGATTAAAGGGACAACCCGGTGGCAAATTTATCATGTCTGGAGGTTCCCCCGCTAAAATGCTTAGAGGTTTTTTAGGCCCTTTGACGCTTGGAAAAGCGTTGATTAGAGCCGCGGTATATGGATGCGCTGGCTCCCCATAGATGGTTTCGGCGTCAGCATATTCTATAAGTTTGCCTGCATACATTACGGCGATCTTCTCACATATCTGTGCTAGAATTGAAAGGTCATGGGAAACTATGATAATTGAAAGGTCACGTTGCTTTTGTAGATCCTTTAATAACTTAAGCGTTTGAGCTTGCGTTACTACATCTAAAGCCGTCGTTGGTTCATCAGCAATTAATATATCAGGGTCGCAAGAAAGAGCCATAGCTATGAGAGCTCGCTGTTTCATACCTCCGCTAAGTTCATGTGGATAACTTCTAAAAACCGCACTATTTAATCCGACTGAATTAAGCAGTGCGACTGCCTTCCTTTCCGCCTCAGATTTACTATAATCAAGATGATTCATGAGTGCCTCTACAATCTGACTCCCCACGGTGTGAACGGGGTTCAAGGCATTCATTGCCCCTTGAAAGACCATAGCAATTTTACGCCAACGAATCTTACGCATTTCTTCTGACTTTAGGGACAGAAGGTTTGTTCCACCAAAAATGATCTCGCCACCAACTATACGACCAGGCGGCTTTATTAACCTAAGAACAGACAACACAAGCGTAGTTTTCCCACACCCTGATTCACCAGCGATTCCCAAACACTCGCCTTTACTCAAGATCAAATTTACATCATCAACGGCTTTTATGACGCCGATATCAGTGTAGTAGTATGTTTTTAGGCCATTTATCTCCAGTAGAGGCATCGTAGCTCAACTTTTTAGTATAGGGTTAAAGTAGTAATATAATAACTTTTTGTCAGAAAATATATTAAGTCTAAGTACTATCGCCAGCACCGCTGAGTCCCCACATTCTAAAATATTCTTGGTAGAACGGTGGTTGTGGAAAGTCAGGTCTTATCAAGTATGTGAACTTTTTGTATCCCCTCATCGAATTCTCCAGGTGCCAAAGCCCAAGCATTAAATCTTCAAGTCTTTTCCTAGGAACCGAAAATATGATTTCATCCTCACAAGCTATTGCTCTCTCATATTCACCGGGATCTGGAATCGTTATGTAACATTCTCCCGTCAATAGAGATGGAATGACAGAATTAACACAAGAGCCTATTGGATCAAATTTGGAGGAAACTTGGTAACCATCCTTATACCTTATGGCGAGAAGCAAATGCCTCAGTTGCCCAGGATTGCAGTAGACGAGTACCACATCCGGCTCAAATTTGACTTTTTCAAGCGGTGCGCATGATAACCCGACGTACTTGCCAAGTGGTAAACGCGCAGCTTCTCTAGCGCGTCTAGCAGCAGCCTCTTTGTCTGAAATAAAAAATGGATATGATGTTAAACCTTCAAGATATGATTCGGGCGGCTCCACGAGACCGTAAGCTATCAGCGGCTCAAAACACCAATGGTCTTCCTTCAGCATAGTTATGCTAAGTCTTTGCCGGCGAGCTAAAGCAAAGGCCTGGCATAATGCAATATGCCCACCTAAATCCTTTTTAGGTCTCAAAGAATCATCGGGTATCTCTGCCTCGCTTTTTAAAAGTTTTACAGCTACTGGTGCAGTCCGTAAAAAAGTTAAGTTCTCGATATCTTTCCCAAAACCTCTCAATTTCTCAAGGGTAGCCATTTGCTTACTTCCTTAGAATTTCTAGGTTTGGTCTAAAACAATTGTAAAAAATTAATTATTATTCAACCCATTCAGCCTTATATTCAGGACTGAGAGAGATCACGAAACAGCAATAGGGCTCATCAACCCATCTAGTTATGACTGGAGTGTGTTGGAAACCTTTTGGGCATATTACGACGGTTGGCTCATTGAAGACGTGCCTTTCATGTTCTGGGCCCATATCGAACTCTATCTCTGCTTTAAAGTGGTTTAAATCGTATGGATTTAAGCCTAGAAAAATGAGTAGTTCATCAAATGGATGTATGTGCGCTAACGATTTACCCTTTTCACGATGCCATATGCCGCATCCGCTGTAAAAGCCCCACGTAAAATTAAGTGCTAACCCCTCTAAATCCTTGCCAAAGAACCAGACAGCTTGATCGGCGTTTCCTGAACCAACGCCCATCTTCACTGGACTAATTACTCTACCCTTTAATGGTTTAATCAGGTGGCTATACTTCGACCCTTTAGTCTTGGGCGGCTTTGTATCTTTAGGAAACCAGTTAACTTGATATTCAGGCGCTAAAAGAATGTGACAACTTCTGAAGGGCTTTTCTACGCTTAAAGTTGTTAGCGGCCCATGCGGCAGATTTTTGGGTATCACTACGACGCAAGATTCATTTATTATATGTTCTTCATGCTCCGGTCCAATTTCTATAGCAACTTCTGCTCCTAAATACGTAATGTCACGGGTATCTAAGCCCAAAAAGAACAGTACTTCGTCATAAGGGTGTGTATGGGCGCCAGCCCAAGTATGCCAGTATCCCGTTGCTGTATGGTCACCGCCTCCGAAGTTTAAAGGCAGACCCTCAAGTGTCTTGCTATCCAGCCAGATCAACTGATTTGGAAGAGCCCCGCCAGGTCCCTTTTGTATATTTAATCTCTTAACAAGGTGGCCATACTTCCCTTTCAAACGCCCAGCCTCCTAAAACAATTCTCAGCCCCCCACTAATCGCTCCGTAGATATTTAAACGTTATTGCTGTGTGTAACCCTAAATTAATATTTCAGAGCTTGCTTGAAAGAGAAGGCGGGGCTTAAGACTCAAATACTTAGGAGCCTTTGAAATTAACAACATAAATGATTAATTTTAAAGTCATTGTTTTAGCGTTTCTGGAATTTTGCAAACTAATGGAACAACTATTGCAATCTCAACTAAAATCGGAATTAGCATAATTAATATTGCAAGGTCATGGTCCCAAAGGATGCCTCCGATAATAACTAGAGGTCTTGAAGCAGCGGTTATAATGCCCTCCAGTCCATATAGTTTGCCCCTACTTTCAGGGGGCACAGACTCCCACCACATGGTCAAAAGTGGAGTATTAGCCGCTCCACCTATACCTCCTCCAATAATGCCTCCAGCACCCAGAACACCGGCTAAGATCAAGTATTCAGGCGATGGAGCGAAAGCTAACAAAAATAGCCCGGCACAATAAAATACCGTGAAGAACAGGAAAGCCTTTTTTCTGCCGAATCTATCTGCAAGCCGGCCAACCGGAATCTGCACCAACAAACCAGACATAGTTGATAAAGTTGATAATATACCCAGCATCGCGGCGGTTGCACCTTTGATGTTAACAATCCACAAAGGAACAAACGTCATTAGCAAGCCTAATGAACTGTCCCGAAAAAATCTTATTGCAATCCAATGTTTAAGGTAGCTCTCACTTTTAAGGAACTTTCTATATTCGCTCAGTAAGCTGGTCTTTTCATGGGACGATTTTCCCTTTTCCGTACTACCAGAGATTGAACTTTCATCCAAGCCCATGTATAATATGAGTAAAGTCACCGAAAGGATGGGGACAGAAATGTAGTATAATGGGCGAATTCCATTCACGTTGATACCACCACAATAAGTTACAACAGCAGCTGATAACAGTGGAGCGAAAATTGCTATCCCACCCCAAAATATTCGAGACACAGCAACAAGGGTTGCTCTTTGACCAGGCTTCACAAAAGTTACAAATACCATATCTGCAATGGGCATTTGCCTAACTAGCTGACCATACAGTATAAACGCAGGTATGAGCCAGCGCCAGTCACTCGCCAGAATAAAAATGATCATAGCGGTCAGGTCAAGGATTAAACCTAAAATCATCATCCTTTTTATCGGACATCTTTCAACAGCTAAACCAAGGTAGGGTGAACTAAGACATAATACCAAGCCACTTATTAGGGTTATTAATCCTATATCGGTGCCGTTTGCGCCTAGAGCTTGAGCAAAAAGTACATTATACTGAGCCAAAAATTGCATGACAAACGTGTACATTCCCTGAGAGATGAGCACAACCTTAATTCTTTTATCATACTCTCTGAACACTTAATATCCCATTCCATGAGATATGCGGTTACATTTTCGTTCCTTTTTATTAAATCTAGACGTCTGCAAAGCAGCACACATCATGTTGCACTCGCATCTGAAAGGGAAACAAGTTTCACGACATAACTTTTTAAAGTTTTCTTCAGGCTTTTGCAGAAGGAGATATGGCTAAACCAAAATTTAACTAGGTTAAACGTTTAATGATTTTACGAGCTAAGTTTTTAGGTGAATTGATGGATACATAGAAAATGGTGATTAAAAGTCAAGGTAATCGTTGATACTTACTTGAAGGCCCAACTGAGAAATGAAAAATTGGTTTGTCGGCTTTCCTAATTATTAGCGGACAGTGCTTAAGTCCTTTAGGAACAAAAACCATGCAGCTTCTGGTGAGTATATGTCTCTCATCGCCAAGCCACAACTCCACCTCTCCGCCCAAGTCGCGTGGGTCACTGGGGTCGCTTCCGAGAAAACCTAAAACTTCATCGAAGTCGTGAGTATGAGGAGGGGGACCACCACCTCCAACCCCTTTGCTAAACCATGCGCACTCCATGTAAAAGGCTCCCTCAACAACATCGTTATCCAAGTACAGAGTTCGAATTGTCTTTGAGGCGCTAAGCGGCATATCCGGCGGCGGTGGAGGAAGTTCAAGATCCTTTTTTATCTCAGTTACTATATACTTTGAATACTTTAACCCGCCGCCGCTTTCTGCTGAAGGGGTTAATTTTTCCGGTTTTCTTGTATACATGCTCATGGGCGCTAAAGTCATAAACCACAGAGGTCTATCAACTTTTTTGAACTTTACTGGACAATGTTTAAGCCCCTTGGGAACAAAAACTAAGCAACTATTTTTGAGAACGTGCAACTCATCGCCAAGCCACAACTCCACCTCTCCGCCCAAGTCGCGTGGGTTCTCAAAGTCGGTTCCAATGAAAGCCAAAATTTCATCAACGTCATGAACATGAGGCTCTTCTATCGGATCCTCGGATGTTCCTTCACGGCACAAAGTAACCTCCATGTAAAAGGCTCCCTCAACAACATCGTTATCCAAGTACAGTAGGCGATCAATTTTGACGGTGGAACGTATAGGTCCCATTCTGGCTAGGCTCTCTAGAACCTCTCTGGGCAAAGGCTTAGTTCTGGTTACAATGTTTTTCATATACTTCAATTCTTATGATCACCACTTTTAGATAACAAGAGAGCGCCATAAAAGTATATAAACATTAATATCTGCCTGATCCTATATCTTCCTACAATCCGCAAAGAAAAGTGCTCTGCGATTTGAAGTGGCTACGCAACCGAACGCATAATGTTTGTGCCTAAAGCCTAAAAGAATAAAACTTCATCACATGAATGAGTAGAGACCCAAGCCATATACTAACAGTCAGCGCTAGATAGTCCCTTCTTAACTATTCTATTGATTGTAGGAATATGTCAAATAAAGGACGAGACCACTTCTTGCGCAAACTTTTTGGTTACACTAAGGTACTCGTTTGGTGAATATGGATTAGAAAGCCCCGGGCCCTTAAAGAGTTCCACAATGTAGTAATTGCACCCAGCTTTTTCATATTCCTCAATGATTTCTGGGCTGTCGTTAATACTGCCAAGCACAGCGAACGTGAAGTTACCTAGATCTTTTCCATAGTTTGCTGCGTAATCTTTTATAATTTTAACACGACTAACAAATTCTTGTATTGGTAGGTAAGCTTTAGGCACTGACCGCGGAAATATCCATCCGTTAAAGTATTTGGCAGTTATCTTAAGCATTCTGTTTCCAAGACAGCCTGACCATAATGGAGGATGAGGTTTTTGAACGGGTTTGGGGAGGAGCACGGCGTCTTTAAGCTTGTAATATTGTCCGTTATATGACACTTTGTCTTCAGTCCACAACTTTAGTAGAATTTCAACGCTTTCTTGAAATTTGTCTACCCTAACTGAAGGAGGGTCGAAGCCAAAGGAGAAGTTTATGAACTCTTCTGGAATAGCACCTGCGCCCAAACCAGCTATAATTCTTCCATTTGACAGATAATCCACCGTTGCAAGCATTTTAGCCAAGTAGCTAGGCATATACCTTGTGATCGGTGAAACATTAGTTCCTAGACGAACATGCTCTGTTATGGCAGCTATATAAGACAGAGTCACCCACGCGTCTACTAAATTGTTCGATATTATAGGCAACATACAGTGGTCTGGCAAAAAGATAGCATCGAATCCAACACTTTCAACCAGTGATATCCAGCTATGTAATTGTTTTCTACTTTCCCACCATGGATGGGGCGTGGGACATATACCGAAACGCATACAACGCGTTTATTTGAATCGATTATAAAAGGATTTTGACAAGATTTAACGAAATTCTTAAAAGTTCCCAAAAGTCTTAAATTTTTGGAAAATAATCTACGTTAGTTATAAAATGGTTTTGAGCATTTATTGACTAATTGACACATTTTACCAGAAAAGCCAAACCTTCGCGAGAAACAGATTAATAGAGGCCCTGTTTGAATAGTAAATCGATAAGCTTGCGCTCCGGTAGTATAGTCCGGTCAAGTATAGCGGCCTCTCGAGCCGCGGACCCGGGTTCAAATCCCGGCCGGAGCATTAAAATCTATTGGTTGTTTATTCTTGATTAACAAATTTTATTAGGGTGTTGTAGCTGGTGATGGTTTATTTGCGGTGCTCGTTATGGGTGGCCCTTCTGAGAGGGATTACCGAGAGAAGCTGGATAGGTTGAAGCAAAAGTTTGACAAAAAGGCTAAGGACATTAAGAAGGAGTTTGAGAAACTTGAAAGGACGAAGGTGGATTTGCTAAAGAGGACTAAGGGGACGAAGCATGACGCTGAACGTGAAATAGCAAAGATTGAAGAAGAAATCGCGAAATCGAAAGATTTGGCGCCAGAATCCAAAAGCAGACTTCGCCTAGAGATAGACAATTTGAAAAGTGAGGTACGAAGACGATATTCGGAGTTAGAAATGCACATCACTGAGACCATATAGCGCCGACCATGGGGAAGGCAATGATGAGAAAGGTTCTTTGTAAACAAAAGTCGGGTTATGCCCTCAGCCTACTTCTAATCCTTGCCGGGATAGTGGCGTGGATATTAGTCTTGTGGAAAACCTATCCTCGGCTTTCAGCAAACCAGAATCCAATTACAACCTTTTTGTCGCTTCTCTGGGAAGAGAACATTCAAGTTGCCAACTTAATCACGTTCAAACTTGTATACCTCATGGTTTTTGGCGATGTTACTCTCGTTTTAGGGTTCATTTTATGGCTCTTAAGCCGACAATGGTTTACTGTGCCCGGAAAGACTGTGTGGTATGAATGTCCCTTCTGCAAAAAGAAATGGAAAGCTGTCGGAGACAAAGCATTAGTACACTGTCCACACTGCCGGCAACTTGTGCATCCAAAAATTGCGGAAAAATGATTCGACAGCTATTGAAAAATTTCGACAGATTTTTCCATTTTTAAAATTTCGTTGTCCGACAGAAAATGGTAAAAAGGGTCGATACCTTAGTTTTAATCGAGAAATAATCCGACAAATTTAAATAGTTCCTCAACAGAAACAAAGTTTGAGAGTAGTGGATAATGTCGGGTAAAGATGTTAAAAAGCCGGAGTCTAGGGAAGAGTTTCTCAGAATTTTGACGGAGGCCGCCAAGAAAGAAGTTGAGGCTCGAAGTCTTTTGTCGGGCAAGCCTGCTAAGCCGACAGTTTCTGGCACTGCTAAGGTGCTAGGGGTTCATAGGGACACTCTTTATTCTTGGCTTAAGGAGTTTGATGTTGATTTTGAGAAAGCCACTGAGGGTATTTCAGCAGCAGAGGTGTCGGAGATCCGACAGGTTTCTAGGGGATACACTTATCTTATCGGCGAGGCTCTTGTCGGAGAAGGAAGCGAGGTTGCGCATATAGACTTGTTAATAGGCGACAAAGATGGCCCTGTAGGAGAAGCCTTCGCAAACGGTTTAGCTCATCTTTCCATGGGGCACACGCCACTTTTGGCGGTCATTAGGCCTAACCTTCCGCCTAAGCCTCACACGTTGCTCGTGCCAAAAGTTACCATAAGGAATCTAGAAGACGCTAACAAGGTTTTTGGGCCTGCACAAGCAGCCGTTGCTAAGGCTATTGCAGACGCTGTAGAGGAGGGCATAATCCCAAAAGATAAAGTTGACGATTGGGTCGTAGTCTGCAGCGTCTTTGTCCATCCGAAGGCAAGCGACTACAGAAAGATTTATCACTATAATTATAGCGCGACGAAGTTGGCCTTGAAAAGGGCCTTGGCGAAATATCCTCCGCTTGAAAAGGTGTTTTATGACAAAGATAGAGCCAAGCATCCGATGCTTGGCTATAGAGTACCGCGGCTGTGGAGGCCACCGTATTTGCAAATTTCTTTGGATATTCCGGACCTAGAGAGAACCAAGAAGATTATAATGCAAATTCCGAGAAGTGACAGGATAATATTAGAGGCAGGTACTCCGCTCATCAAGCGTTACGGCACCAAAGTTATAAGTGACCTTCGAGAGGTAGCCAAAGACATATTCATAATAGCAGACTTAAAGACCCTTGACGTTGGAAAGGTTGAGGTGGACATCGCCTACGAAGAAACCGCTGACGGAGTGATCGCCGCTGGTTTAGCGCCAACGGAAACTCTTAACGCCTTCATTTATGAGGCTAAAAGGCTTGGAATCTACGCCGCCATAGACATGCTTAACGTTGAAGACCCTATTAGAAAGCTTAAAGCGCTTAAAGATTTTCCGGACCTCGTCATAATCCATCGAGGAATAGATGAGGAGACAGGCAAAACGATTGGTTTGGAGCTTATCCAAGAGTTAAGGCAAACCTTCAGGGATAAAAGGTTCCTCATAGCCGTGGCTGGAGGCATAATTCCAGAAACAGCCAAAGAAGCCTTAGAAAAGGGTGCAGATATCATTATTGTGGGACGCTATGTCACACAGTCAAAAGACATCGAACGAGCGGTGCGAGAATTTCTCGAGTTAACACCAGAAATGCGAGAAGACATCGACCTCTACAGAGTACACGTAGAGTGATCTGCCAGCCACGAAAACATTCATAACCCTTAATAGCTAGGATATTAAACTTCCTACACACTGCTGTCGGAGAGATATTACATGGCTAAGTTCAAGATCATAGTCTCAGATCCTGAAGATGGAACTTCAAAAACCGTGGATTTGGAGGGGGCCCAAGCAGTGCCTTTGATCGGGAAAAAAATAGGCGACGTGCTTGATGGAGCTGTCTTGGGGCTACCTGGATATAAAGTACAGATAACGGGTGGTTCAGACAAGGATGGATTTCCAATGAGGGTTGATGTCCACGGTGGTGTGCGGAGAAGCGTCGTCTTAAGCAGCGGCCCAGGGTTTCATCCTAAAAAAGAGGGTGAACGCCGACGAAAAATGGTTCGCGGAAACGTAATAACGGATGAGATTGTTCAGATTAACGTGAAAATCGTTGAAAAACCAAAAGCCAAAAAGGCTGAAGACTAGTACTGTATGCCCTTTGTTGTAACGATTTCTGCTGGATGTTTGACGTCGACAATTTCGACTACAAAATCTGCCCGGTCAACGAGTTCTTTGGGAGCGAATCTGCCAGTTAGGACAACGTCTGTTTTCTTGGGAATTTTATCCAAAAACTCTAAAAATTCTTTCAAGTCCAAAAGTTTGCAATGAAGCACCAAGTTAATTTCATCTAAAACGAGAAGATGAGGCTTTTTCTCCTTAACGATTTTTTCCGCGAATTTAAGGGCTTTTTTAGCTAGTTTTTTATCTTCTTCGCCCAGATTGCTGAGGCCGTGCCACCCCTTTCTGCCGAACTGGTAAATTTCGTAATATGGTGCCAGAAGTTTTCGAATCTTGTATTCACCAGTGTTTTTCCACCATTTTAAGAATTGGATTATTACAACCTTTCGCTTGTGCCCGACAGAACGCAAGGCCAGCCCTAGGGCGTTTGTTGTTTTTCCGCCTCCCGTACCTGTGTAGAGATATATGTAGCCCACTTATGCTCATGCTGAAAATTGGTTTGGGAAATTTTTAAGGCTTTGGAGTTCTTACGCTCAACGTTTATTAACCGGCTCGGAAACATCCTTCAATAACGGCGAAAGTTTGTATGAGGAACTTGAAAAATGAGTGAAGAGGAAACTGCAGCTTTGCCGCAGCAGCCGGAAATAAACATTGGCACTATTGGCCATGTGGACCATGGTAAAACGACCTTGGTGCAAGCTTTAACCGGAATTTGGGCGGCCAGACACAGCGAAGAGCTAAAGCGTGGTATAACGATAAAACTTGGATATGCTGACATGCCGGTTTATAAATGCCCAAAATGCGAACCGCCTAAAAACTATTCAAGGAAACCTGTCTGCCCCCACTGTGGTTCGGAAACAACTTTCGTTAGGGCAGTGAGCTTCGTGGACGCTCCTGGACACGAAGCTTTGATGGCAACCATGCTTTCCGGTGCTGCAATAATGGACGGAGCCATCCTCGTAATAGCAGCTGATGAGCCTTGCCCCCAGCCGCAAACAAGGGAACATTTGGCCGCAGCCGAGATAATTGGAATAAAAAACATCATTATAGCCCAAAATAAGATTGACATAGTTAGCGAGGAACGGGCGCGAAAAAGCTACGAGGAAATCAAGAACTTTGTTAAGGGAACCATTGCCGAAAACGCACCGATAATCCCTGTTTCAGCACAACACTCTGTAAACATTGATGCTTTAATCCAGGCCATGGAGGAGTATATTCCGACCCCCAAAAGGGATGAAACAAAACCGCCTTTAATGTATGTTGTCCGATCCTTTGACGTAAACAAGCCTGGCACACCTATCGAGCAATTGGAAGGAGGTGTCCTCGGCGGCACAATTCTACAAGGAAAATTTGCCATTGATGACGAAATTGAACTTCGCCCCGGAATAAGCGTTGAAGAAGAGGGCAAAACCGTTTACAAACCGCTGAACACTCAGATAGTCAGCTTACATGCGGGAGGTAGACAAGTGAAAGAGGCCCGCTGCGGGGGGCTTGTAGGTGTGGGCACGCTCTTGGACCCCTCACTTTCAAAGGCGGATGGATTGACCGGAAATATCGTGGGAAAGATTGGACAGCTTCCACCCGTTTTCACAGAGTTAAACCTTGAAACGTATATTTTGGAGAGGGCTGTTGGAACAAAGGAGTTAGCAAAAGTTGAAAACATAACTAAAGATGAAAACTTGCTACTTCATGTAGGTGCCGCAATAACCGTTGGCAGAGTTGTTTCGGTGAAGAATGAAATAGTGGAGCTTAAACTTACAAGACCAGTTTGCGCATTAGCTGGATCGAGGGTTGCCATTAGCAGAAAAATTTCGGGAAGGTGGAGATTAATAGGGTATGGAATGATAAGGTGAGAAAAACGGCGGATCATCCAAAAAAGGAGAAAATAAAGGTTATAGTCGATTCAAACGCTTTGTTTGTCCCTCTTCAATTAAAAATTGATATTTTTGACGGGTTAAAGACCCTATTAAATAGGAATTTTGAACTAGTTTTACTTTCACCAATAAAAAAGGAGTTAGAGAAGTTGGCGACAGAGGGCTCCCCCAAAACTAGGAGGGAGGCAACCTATGCCTTAAAGTTAGCTGAGAAATGCACAATTGTTGATTTGAACGAAGTGTTTGGAGGAGACCCGGATGAGGCTATTGTGAAGGTAGCTGGCGAGTGGAAATGTCCGGTTTTCACCAATGATAGGGAGCTTCGGAAGAGGTTAAGAGATATAAGTGTGCCAGTTATTTATGTGAGACAAAAGTCGCGGCTCGAAATTGATGGAGAATGTGAACCTTGTTCAAACTAATAGAGATGGAGGATACAATTCGCATACCCCCAGACGCCTTCGGGAAACCTTTAGACACGGTTGGTTATAAGCAGGTTAAGGAAAAATATGAAGGAGTTGTCGACGAGAACCTTGGATATGTAATAGCAACAATAAATGTCAAAGTCAGTCCAGTCGGCAAAATAATACCCGGAGATGGGGCGGCCTACCACAAAGTGACGTTTTCGCTGCTGACGTTTTATCCAGCTCTTCAGGAAGTAATTGAGGGGGAGGTTGTCGAAATAGCTGATTTTGGAGCTTTTATCCGAATAGGACCTGTCGACGCACTACTTCACGTTTCACAGTTAATGGACGACTTTATATCCTACGATGAAAAACAAGGCGTGCTCATTGGAAAGGAAACAAATAGGAAGCTTACAACCGGTGACAAGGTCCGCGTCCGAATAACCGCAGTTTCTCTGGCAAGGGCTGGTGGCTCAGCCAAAATAGGTGTGACAGCTAGGCAGCCGTTCTTGGGCAAGCTTGAGTGGATAGAGGAGGACCTAAAAAAACTAAAGGAGCCTACCATTAAAAAGAAGGAGGATAAGACGAAGGCTGGTGAAAAATGAGCGAAAAAGCTTGCACGTCATGCCACACTGTAACTACTGGAAATGTTTGTCCAAAATGTAAGACTTCAAGCCTCAGCGACGACTTTAGTGGGCTCGTAATAATATTCGATCCAGAGGACTCCGCCATAGCCAAAGCAATGAACATTAAAGAAAAGGGGCGTTACGCTTTAAAGGTCAGATAAATGAGCGTTGTGTACTCTTTACCCATGAACCTCCGCATTAAACTTAAGAAACCATTAGGCGAGTTGATCCGCGGCTCATACGAGGAAACAATGGAAAAATTGAAGCTCATAGTTGAAAGGGAGAAACCCCCATGCGTGATCTCCGTCGGAGATGTTGTTTCAAAAAATCTCGTTGATAAACACTTTCGCCCAAAGTTGCTAATTGTTGACAATAGAGTCATGCGGTCGAACATAGAACCCATCAAACTTGAAGCGGAAGAAGAGGAACGCGTCAAAAACCCGCCGGGGACCATAACGCTTGAGGCTTTAAACGCTGTGCAAAAGGCCTTCAAGTCAACTCATACTGTTAAAATAGTTGTTGACGGCGAAGAAGACCTTTTGGCCTTACTAGCTATTCAGTATGCGCCAGAAAACGCGCTGATTGTTTATGGGCAGCCTTTAGAAGGCATCGTTGTGGTTAAAGCTACGTTGCAGAAGAAGGCTGAAGTTGCTGAAATCTTGGAAGAGATGAAGGTTGGTGCGAAAGACTAAAAAGATGGAATATCATATCAAGTCAAACACAACCTACAGGGAAAACTGATGGAAATCAAAATATTGGCGGAAAACGACAACGTGCTTCTAAAACGCAAAGAAGTAATCTTTCAAGTGAACCATAACCAAACGGGCAGCACTCCACCTAGGCTTGAAGTTAAGAACGCCCTTGCCAGAATATTGAAAAAGGACGCAAATCTTGTTTTTATCAAGAAGATGGAAACTAAAACGGGGACTCACACGGCCATAGGTATAGCCAATGTTTACGGCTCTCTTGAACAAGCGAAACTCATCGAACCCAGCTACATTATAAATAGGAATATTCCGCCGGAAAAACCAAAGGAGGAAGGTAAACAGTAAATGTCGGAGAAAGAAGAAAAAGAAGAGGCTGCCGCTCAAAAAAAGGGGAAGACTGAGAAAAAGAAGGGAAAGGAGAAAGGCGTGTATACCCTTTACAAGATTGAAGGAAATAAAGTCGTTAGGCTGCGGCCGACATGTGAACGTTGCGGTCCAGGGTTTTTCATGGCTGATCACGGTGATCGTTACACATGCGGACACTGTGGTTTTACGCGGTATAAACATGCTTAAATTATAGTTTGTGCTTTAAACAGTGTTGGTCTAAAATGATTAGGGTTAATGTTTTGATAACACAAGTTTCTGGGGAACGTTTCTGGGATATTCGAAAGCCCATACCGCCAATTCAAATAAACACTAACCTAAATCTCGTTGAGGTGGAAAGAAAGTCGGACGATACGCTTGAAGTACCCTTCGTCTTGACGGTTAACTACAACCCTTCAATAGCTCAAATAAGCCTTAAGGGAAGAGCCTACATAGCGGGCACAAAGGAAGAGATAGAAAAAATTTATGAAGAATATAAGGAAAAGAAGCCTCCGCCTCCCATGCTTATTCAGTCGATCTCAAATGTTGTCTTCGTGGAGAGCGTCATCATTTCAAGAACTTTAAATGTTCCGCCGCCAATCCCGTTGCCGCAGATTCCACAGGCAAAAGAAACTGCAGAGAAAAAGCCCTCCGGTGTGGAGTATACAGCTTGACATTCATTCACGGTCTGCTGTCCTTTCGTGGTTCGAAAGATCACATGCCTGCCTATCTTGTCCATTTTGATAATGTGATATGGATAGGTTAAAGTCTCTCCAACTATGCATTTTGGAGACGTCAATTTAAAGAAGTATTGATTTTTAGAACATAATGGAAGCCACTATTTGAGGGGCACGTACATCGAAGAGCGGGATGCCCCTATTCCCGGTGTTCCATGCTTGACGGGCTTGTTGGTTATGGCGAACTCGCCCAAGTAATGTCCAATCATTTCGGGTTTTATTTCCACTGGAACGAACTCTTTGCCATTGTGGACATGGATTGTTAACCCAACCATTTCTGGCAGTATGACCATGTCACGGGCATGCGTCTTTATTGTGACGGTTTGGCCTTTACGCATTGCCTCCTTTGCCTTTCTCACTTTTTCGAGGAGGGTTCTCTGCTCCGGGGACAGACCCCTTTGGAGGCTTCTTCTCTGTCTAGCTGGAAGCAACATTATGAACTCGTCCATAGACATATCTAGCAACTGCTCAAGCGTAAAGCCTCTATACGTGAATTCTCTTGGCATACGCTTTGTCCCAACCTTAAATTGGATAGAAGCCCTATAAACCTTCTGGGTTACTCGCCTTCTTCTTTCACACGTTTCTTCCGGCGTCCAGTGCCTCTAGCTGCTATGAGCCCCACTTTTTGCCCGGGCGGTGCATTCCGCGAAACTGTTGTAACTTTTCTTGCACTTCTTTTGCTGCTTCCATATGGGTGGACTGCTGCAACCATGGCTCTTCCCCTTGTCCGTGGGTATTTGCGACCTCTAGCTCGCATAAGATGGAATTTTGCGCCAGCTTTGAGGAAGGGTTTTTCTGTTCTGCCGCCGCCTGAAACGACGCCTATTGTGGCAAGGCATTGGTCACTAATGTATTTTGTCTTGCCTGAAGGAAGCTTTATCATAGTGCCTTGAGGAGTGTGCGCCACTATGGTGGCATAGGCTCCGGAGGACTTCGCAATTTTTCCACCATCACCGGGTTTAAGTTCTATATTGCACACTAAAGTGCCCTCAGGAATCTTGCCAACAGGCATTATGTTTCCAACGTCCACGTTGGCATTTCCACCCATTTCAACTTGCTGTCCAGTAAAAATGCCTTCAGGTGCCACGATGTAACATTCCTGACCATTTTCGAATCGTATCAAGGCTAACGGTGCACCTCTGCCTGGATCATGAACAATTTCCTCCACAACCCCTCTAACCACTGTTTCGTAGATGTTCTCTGGCGACTGTGGATAGCGCGCAGGAGCCACTCTCTTGTGGGTGGCCGCCCTAAAGGTCGGTCCGCCGCGCCCCCGTCGTTGGACACGAATCCTTTTTCCCATAACGTTCACCTTACAACCGCTATAGTATGCCCAGTTTAATGGCCACGTCTGAAGCTCTATATTCTGGGCTGAGTTTAACAAAAGCTTTTTTCCGTCCGTCAGGGGTTATAACAATGTTAACCTTATCCACTTTAACCTCGTAAAGTTTTTCAACAGCCCTTTTCACGTCGGCTTTCGTTGCTTTCAAGTTCACGATAAAAACTAACTTGTTTTCCCTTTCAACCATAAGACTCGCGGATTCCGTCATCAAAGGGTAGAGGATAACTTCATAGGGGTCCATTAGGCTGCTTCACCCGTGCAATACATTTTTTCTAGGGCTTCTATTGCACCTTTCGTCCATATCGTTAGCCTGCCTGGATGCGTGCCAGGCGCGAGAATTTCAGCATTCAAATCTTTAACTGAAACAACATCTACGCCTGGGATATTTCTAGCAGCTTCCCCTATTCCCCTGTCTTCAGCAACAACAATTAACGGTCCGATGGCTTGTTTTATCCTTCTTCCGCGAAGTTTTCCTTTTCCAGCTCTTACTTTCGTGCTTTCTCTAACACGGTAAAGGTCGCCTAGAACACCGAGTTTTATGAGGGCTTCCTCCACCTCCTTAGTCTTTTTTAGGCCTTCAAGCTTGTCCACAACTACCAGTGGGATTTGGGGAACACCTTCAATCACATGTCCACGAGAAGCAACCATTTCCTTTGAGGCGGTGGCGGCTATAGCCGAGAAAAGTGCCAAACGCTTCTCTTTTTTCGGAATCTTTTTGACAATCTTTTTCTCTGGCGTCGGCGGATGAGCAAGTCTTCCACCCACCGTTCCCGGGGCGAAGGCAGCTCTAGCTGTGGGACCCTTAATACGCGGTATTCGGGCCATTCCAAGGCCGACGCCCCTTGATTCGGCTGTTGTTCTTTTGCCGGCCATGGGGTCTCTGCCTTTCGGTTGGAAACGCGTGGACTGGATGGCAAGCACAGCCCGCTTTATGACGTCTGGCCTTACGGGGGTTTCAAAGATTGGTGGAAGCATTATTTTTTCAACGGGTTTTCCGTCGAGGTCAAAGACTTTCACGGTCTTAGCCATAAGGGTTCACGTCCTGTTATTTGCCCTGCGGAGATTCCAAGGAAATGTACGTAATTTGTGGTGGCGCTTCTGGCAATTCTTTTGGCGGCCTTGCCGGATAGCGCAGTTTTATTGGGCGCTTTTCTGGTCCGGGCACGCTTCCCTCTATGAGTATGTATGGTCCGCGGACCAAACCATATCGTATGAAGCCTCCTTTGGGAGTGATTTCCTTGCCGTCTTTCCCTATTTTGAGTATGCGTTTGTTGTATTCTGTTCTCTGGTGGAAGCCCATTTGCCCAGCGCGGGGAACAGAGTAAAGCACCCTGTGAGGGTTCCATGGTCCGAGGGTTCCAACTTTCCGCGTTCCTTTTCTACTCTTGTGCTGGAGGATCTTTATTCCCCAACGTTTTACGGGTCCCTGGAAACCTTTTCCGGTTGTTACGGCTATGACGTCCACGTACTGTCCTTCCTTGAAAATTTCCTCGGGGGTTACTGTTTTTCCCAAAAGGCTTTTTGCATACTCAAACCGTTGCTGAACTGTTCCTCCACCGATTTCTATTTCTGCTACATCCGGCTTTTTCTTTGATAAACCTGTCAGTCTCGGCTGGGTGGCGGCTATTACGCGGATTTTTGCAATCTTGTCAAGATTTTCCTCCATTTTTTTCAGGCTTTCAGCAGTGTTGAATTTCTCCGGAAGCGTCAAAACCCTTTCAAGGTCTTTCGGCGGGTTCTCCATCCACGCCTCAGTGAAAGTTCGCAGTCCGTAAGGAGTTTTAATGTAGGCTTTTATTCCACAGATAAGGAGGGGAGGGGTTTCAATAACTGTGGCAGCGCGGACAACCTCTTTTCCAAAGTTTGGAGAACGTTTTCGATCCTCCATGACAACTGTGTGGGTCATCCCGGCTTTATAACCAATAAAACCCAAAAGTCTAGGCGTGTCGGCCTTGACCTCCGGCCAGTACCTTATTCGGGCTAATATACTTTTAGCGCGTTTCCTAGGCAAATAGGCAAGCGAACCATGTTTCGGAGCGTGTTCTTTAACCATTTGCTTCTCCGCTTCGCGTCTTCTAGGAAATAAACATTAAGGTTATAAACATTACCATTAAAAGCCATGTCAAATTTGCACTTGCACTCCAACCACAAAATTGATACCCCCCTCTCTAGATTTTTGCGTACCACCGCGCTAGTATGGTCTCCATGATTTTTTGGGCTGCTTCTTCCGGCGTGCATCGAGCGGTGTTTACTGTTATTTCTGGGTTTAAGGGCGGCTCGTAGGGTTGCCCTATGCCTGGCACCGTCGGCGCTCTGCCCTCTAAGGCTCTTTTGTAAATTTGTTTGGGTGTGTGGCGGGTTTCGGTTCTTTTTGCTTCGCGTTCAGTGCATACTTCAAGCGGGCACTCCAGGTAGGCTTCCATGAATCTTGGGATTTGGTTTCTGGCGTTATCCCTGTAACGTCTCAGATTGCCGGTGGCGTCAATAACAACGTTTACGTCGTTTTTGGTCAGCAGTTTCGCAATGTAAACCAACGTTGCATAAACTATGTCACGTTCCTCCAAGGAATATGTGGGCTTTGGAGTCAGCACTTTACGCAGTTCATCTGAAGAGAGAAGCTGAGCGTGGATCCCCTTTTGAAGCAGAAGCTTGATTAGGGTTTCTGCCACTGTGGATTTGCCGCTTCCCGGCAACCCAGTGATCCAAACACACCATCCATCACGCAATTTAAGCCGCTTCCCCGCCAATTTTTTACTCGCAAAACGAGTTGGTAAATATTGTTGAAAATAACTTTTATTAGTAATCGCTCCATTTGAGCTTTAAGTGATTGCTATGCTTATTGTTCAGATTTCGGATGTTCACTGTGGACCCATGTTTAATTATGGAAGTTTCCGCACTGCCATGGATGAGATTAATGAGCTATCACCTGACGCCGTGGTGGTGACTGGTGACATAACTGATAATGGAATTCTCTCAGAGTTCAAAATGGCAGCCGAGGAGTTCAAACGGTTAAAAGCAAAAAACGTTATTTACATAAGCGGAAACCACGATTATAAGTCTACAGGCTACTTGCTTTTCAAACAGTTTTTCCCATTCAACCAAGTCACCGAAATCGGTGACGCTGTAATAATTGTTTTGAGCAGCGCCCGCCCGGACCGAGATGACGGCGAAGTTGGGCATAGACAGAACCTTTGGCTTGAAAATACTCTGGAAAACTATAGAGATCGTTTGAAGATCGTGGCCATACATCATCACATTGTTCCAGTGCCAGATACTGG
This sequence comes from Bathyarchaeia archaeon, assembly GCA_038817995.1. Lineage (GTDB taxonomy): Archaea > Thermoproteota > Bathyarchaeia > Bathyarchaeales > Bathycorpusculaceae > DRVP01. Next base: position 191,251 of record JAWAZC010000001.1, read on the forward strand.
CGCAGACCAAATCACTATAGTGGATGCTGGTGACGTTCTCAGGAGCCTCGTGAAAGGGAGGGCGGACATAGTCCTATGCGGGCACCGTCACAGACCGTGGAAATGGCGCATAGAGAACCTGCAAGTGGTTCATGCTGGAAGCGTCTCATGTGAAAGACTGCGGGGTTTCTTCCTAAACTCCTACAATGTCATAGAAATAAAAGACAAGAAGATTGAAGCGAAACTGAAGATTGTGGGCGGAGACTACATAAGCTTTGAAGAGGTTGTCAAAAGGCGAGAAATCCTTCAAGCAACAGACATTTCCCAGTGTAGTGACTCACTGGCAAGATAGCGGGAACTGTTTGAAGCCAAGCTCGAGGCAAACTTTCTCCAGTAGGTTTTGGCTCTCAAACATGAAAAGGTGACTTCTACATTTGCAGTCTGAACATCCAAAGCCGTCCACTGGAAAACCGAACTTGGCTAATTCCTGCGCCGTCAAACATTCTTCGGGTTTACTTGCCTCCTTAAAGAATGCCTTCACAGCATTTACATGATCCTCAGTTAATAGGTAGTCGATGTGCCAAAACCTTCGCCTAGTCACGCCTCCAAAATGCCTTTTCAAACGTTTTTCCAAGTTGTTTTGGGCAGAGCCCACATAGGCATAAAAACCCGCTTTGAAGCGAACTTGACCAAGGGAGCCAATTTTAACGGTTTTGTCTCGACCCACCAGAACCGTTAGGACGTAAATTCCTTTCAGCTTTGCCATTGGTGTACCACTCTAGGATTTCCTTAACAGCTTTTTCGGAATAACCCACAGCGATAAGCATTTTCCGCAAAGATGTTTTACTAACCATAACTTGCATTTTAGCATGCTGACTGCATATAAGCGTTTACGGCGTCTAAATCGAACTTTTCAGTGCGCAAAACGTTCCGCACAAAGTTTAACAGTCTAATCCTTACATCTAGGCTTAAGTTTGGATACCATATAGGCGAAGCCACAACTAAGCCGCGCCAAGCATAAAAGGGCTGCACAACCTCCAAGATTTCCCAATCGTTGGTTTTCAGCAGATAATTTTCCCAAAAAAGCTTGAACAGCCGCTCAAAAACCCCAGCCAGCTCGCCGTACTTCTGCAGCGAGTAGAAAATGTAATTGATAGTCATAGCGGTCACGTCGTCGGCTGGTTCACCCCATTCGCCTCTGCTGCGGTCCAAAACCGTGAAGTCCGTGTCTTCGCGGAACATGACGTTCCACGGGTGGAAGTCGCCGTGCACTTGGCTTAATCTATGGGCTTTGCGTTTTAACCGCCACCGCCAAACGATGCAGTCCCGTTCAATCTCGATTAAATTATGTTCCCTTACAAAATTAAAGTCTGGTGGATAGCTGTCAAGCAACCCCATTATGCATTCGCCATGCCCAACGAGTTCCCTTGCTCTCCGCACGTAAAGCCAAGGTGCTTCCTTCTTCACGCTGTGAATTTGGACGAGATAGTCTGAAAGCGCCAAACAACGCCTTTCGTCTAGAGAGGTAATCTCACCGGTTGCCTTAATGCGGTCCAAGTCAACGTGATAGAGGGTTCCCTCAACATATTCGGTTAAAAGGAAAAACTCGCCATAATCTCCAAGGGACTTCAGAACCTTACCATCCGCAGTAAAGGCGCCAACATCCACAGAACGCACGTGCCGGGGAAGCTTGTTAAAGGCTGAATACTGCCAGAGCAGAATCGCCGCCCTGTCTGAAACAAAATCGTGCCCGAAACCTTCCGGCCGCATGGTTTCCAAGACAACCTTCTTTGTTTCACCCCTAACCCTAAACTCTATGACATAAGGAACGCCGTAACCAAAGCCTTTCAAGTCTTTAGATGCCTCAGCCCTTTCGCATCCAAGCCTCCAAACGCCACAAATCTCTACATCATTGCCATAAATGCTGGAAAGATATTGTTTTAAAGCATCCTCAGAAAAACTTGAACTAGGGCTACGTTCGCTAATCATTTTCAAGCACCATCCACCATGCATAAAAGGTGCACCAGAATATAAAGTACAGCGTTACAAAGCCATAACCGGAAGGATTACCATGAAAAGTTTCAGAGAAACATTCTCCTTCATGAGGGTTTACAGCAGCCTTACAAAAGTTTTGACAGATCATAAGTTGGCAGCCTTAGGAGACGCCTTCATAAACTTCGCTTACTCTCTGGCACTTTCAGCAAAAAGGGGAAAGCCTTCGGGAGCAAGGGTCAAGGGCGCTGTTCTCGCCAAGGCTTTTCGAAAAGCGGGGTTAAGAGAACACATGCCATCGAGAATTTCAAGCCACATGATGGCCGACGCAGCCGAAGCCCTCATAGTATATGCGTGGCTTCAAAACCACATAACATTAGAAGAGTGCGTGGTCACCCTCTGTAAGGCTGAAGATTCAGTTGAGGGTTTCGCAGAGCTGCTCTCAAAAATTAGGGAAAGGGTTAAGTTTTAAGGGCTTTCTCCAGAGCCTTGCCGAACTCTTCGCTGACGTCTAGGAGTTTGCTCACAGCCCTGAGTATGGCTTCTTCAGGAGCTACATTGCCTTTTGTCCTCACATAGAAAACCGGGTTAGACGCAAGCGGATGGGGAATGTCGTAGCCAGCCATGTCCACGTTTTCATCTTCCAAAAGTTTTCTCTGTAAAAGGTTGCATAACGTGTGCCCCGCCCCTTCAACCTCAATTTTAAGCTCATTCTTCGTTTTCTTCAACACGTTGACCTTCATCTTAAACACCACATTTCAAATTATTCCTTTACAGTAATCTATTGCTGTTTTACGTTTTTCAATGTTCCCACACCTAGGACACTGCAAGCCTCCGCGTCCCTTTTGCTGCAGCATCTCCCCACATTTAGAGCAGAAGGCATAAACAACCCCAAGGTTTCTATCTTTAGTAGTTAAATGGTACATTCTATTCTTTTCGCCTATAACCTTAGCCCTAACTATGTCGCCTGGCTTGCAAATGTCAAACATTGACTCTGTAAACCGCGTATGTGCATCCGCAACGTGAAGCAAGCCCGTGAAAAAACCTGAAAGCGCATGTTTTCCAATTTTGAACATACGAACGGCTGCCAGCTGCGTTTGAACGTTTGAAACCTGCCCCAACACTATGCTTCCAACTTTTGGCACTTTCGCCTCGCGAGATGGAAAAACGGAAACTCGCTTGTTAAGATAGTCTATAAGGGCTCTTCCAACAACCTTCGAATAAATAACGCCGTCCTTAACGTATGTGCCAGCGTCTGGAATAAACTCCTCTATGACGCCTAAGGGCTCGCCCGGAAGTACTAATTGACCACTATCGCGTCTCTTGAACTGTGGTTCCATCGGAATACCTGCAGAGCTTATGGAAAGTCTAACGGGTCAATAAACCTTTCCGAGGCTAGATATCATGAAAGTTCTCAGAGAAAACCTTTTCTGCAGAGCTCTTTCCATGAAAGCTCTCCAATGACGACAAGCGCCTCATTGAACGTGAGTATGGGCTTGCCGAACTTTGTGGGAAAGTCGAGCGAAACGCGAGGGCAGGCCGTGTTCACATAAGCGTCCACTGTCTGAAAGTTCATAATTGTTTCGGGCGTTATCTCTCTAACAGCAAAAAGGTAGGCGTCTCTGCCACTTTTTTCGAGTTTCTCCCTAACTATGAGGGCCTCCTCAAGCCTTTTCTGTCCAGGCTTAAGCCCCACAAGCACAGCAAAAGTTTTCGCCTTTTGAGCCTCTTGAACGCATGCCCATCGCTGTTTGACAACGCGTTCAACCTCATCGCCAAGAGAATAGGCCTTCCGTTCAAAGGGATCTGCAACCACAACAGGCTTAAACGTTGAAAGAGCTAAACCTAAAGCGTGAAATCGTCCCCCTCCTATAAACAAGAACCCTTCAACGTCTCCTGCAATTGATTTAGCATTACTGTAGTCGCAGCCAACAACTTGCCCCGGATAGCTCAAGCGTCCAGAATCACCAACCATAACCGTTTTCCCAGCACGTACAAGAACCTCCTTCGCCTCATCCAGCGTTTGTATGTGCTGAACTGTTGTGGCAAGCCCAACCCTGCGCCACGTCTCAATTAGAGGTAAAGTTTTTTCAACGACTTCAGCAACATTTAAGGTTGCCCGCGCCTCAATGTAAACGGTTGGAACCTTTTCGTACCTCAAAAGCTTTGAGTGACCATAATGGACAATCAAGTCCACGCCGAGGCTCTCAGCTTCCGCCGTTGCCAAGTCGCATGCGCCGTAGCATGGATCTGCAGAAACAATCGGCAAGGCTCCAGTTTTCTCCACAAGCTTTGCAAGTCGCGGTCCTTCACTTTTTAGTCCGTCTGGAAGCTGAATGAGAACACGTTTCGCTTCGTACTTTGCAATTTCCTGTTTAAGTCTTTCCTCTTCAAAATCAAACAATTTCAAAAAGTTTTCACCCGATTTTGCAAGATCCATGAACCTTAAAGGAATGTTTTAAAAAGAAAAGTTTAACTTATTTCAGGGTTTATTCCCAGTGCGGAGCCCATTCCCAATCGTTTTTCGGCTTTTTTAATTGCCTTCCAAGCGCCCGTTCATGCTGCTCCGCAAGTTTTTCGAGGATTATCTTCTGCTCTATGCTTGCAACTAGCTGTTTCGTTGCGATTACAGCGTCTGGATTAACTGAAATGCTGTCTATACCAGCCCTAACGAGAAACTCTGTGAAGTCCGGAAGGTTTGAAGGACCCTCACCGCAGATAGAGACTGTGCAACCATGTTCATGTGCCACTCGAATGAGGTGAGCAATCATACGTTTGACCGCCAGGTCCCGTTCATCGAAGTATCCCATCTGTCCGAGACGTTCAGAATCCCTGTCAATCATCAACACACCTTGTGTTAAGTCGTTGGAGCCTATAGAGAAGCCGTCACAAAGCTTTGAAAACTCATCGGCTAATATGACAATCGAGGGCGTTTCAGCCATGAACCAAACCTTAAAGTCCTTTGACCTCTCCAGTCCCTCCTCACGCATAATCTCCAAAACTTTCTTGGCTTCCCAAACTGTGCGCACCACTGGCAGCATGACCCAAACGTTTTTGAGACCCCATTCTTCTCGACATTTGCGGATTGCTTGGCATTCTAGGCGGAAAGCCTTCTCGTACCATGGGCTTATGTAGCGGCTGCAACCACGCCAACCAAGCATTGGATTTGCCTCGAAAATCTCGTATTTCTCGCCGCCTTTCAACTCGCGATACTCGTTGGTTTTGAAGTCGCTGAACCGCACAACCACTGGGCGGGGCTGTATAGCCCTAGCAACGGTGGCTATTCCCTCGGCAAGTTTGTCAACAAACTTTTGGCTTTGCCCAATCTCTATGAGGTACAGAGGATGCTCGCCAATATAGCTGGCGAGAATGAACTCGATGCGCATAAGCCCTATTCCTTCGAAGGGCAAGTGCTTGTACTCTTCGATTTTCTCCGGAACGCCCAAATTCATGTAGATTTTTGTTGCCGTGATAGGCACGTATTGGGCAAACACGTTTCCGCCTCCTGAAGGCACATATCCACCCATGGGTGCTGTGACTGGTGCCGATTCCTTTAATATGGGCATCATGCCTTCGTAAACAACACCGCTTATAGCGTCCACAGTGTAATCTTTGCCGGTAACCATCAGTTTCGTGGCGTTTTCGGTTCCGACAACAGCGGGTATTCCAAGTTCGCGGCTCACAATGGCTGCATGACACGTAACACCGCCTTTATCAGTTACTATTGCGCTTGCAAGCCTCATAAACGGCACATAATCCGGGTTAGTCATGTCAGTAACGAGGATGTCACCCTTCTGCATAACCTTTGCAGCTTCCCGTGGGTCTAAAACGACCTTTGCCACGCCAGAGCTTATACCTCTTTTACCAGCAGGTATGCCTTTAACAACAACCTTTAACTCTCCAACAGGCTTGGCTAAACCAACCTCAACCCTTTTTTCAAACAGCTCAGCAGTCCTTTGACTCCAAACTGTTTCGGGTCTTGACTGTACAATGAAAATGTTGTTTGGGAAGCTTAAGTCGCTGTCCACAGCCCATTCAATGTCTTGGGGTTTACCGTAGTGCTGCTCAATTTTCACAGCTAACTCGGCAAGCTTAAGAACCTCCTCATCAGATAGGCATGGCTTGTTCTGTTTTTCGACGGGAACCTCAATGTGAACAGTTTTCCCGGAAGCAGGATCCCGCGTGTACATAATCTTCTTTGTGGCTACGCGCCTCTCAACTATTTTCATGGTTCTTTTATCAACAATAAACTCGTCTGGCGTAACAGCCCCGGAAACAACAGCCTCGCCTAAGCCGAAGCTTCCCTCGATGACTATCTGGTTAGGGTCTCCGGTTACAGGGTTTATCGAAAACATAACGCCAGCAGCTCTGGCGTTCACCATTCTCTGGACTCCAACACTTATGAGGACTTTTTCATGAGCAAAGCCTTTCTGGGTTCGATAGAATATGGCGCGAGGCGTGTAAAGGCTTGACCAACATTTAACATTTTTTTCAATAACCTCGTCTTCGCCTATCACGTTTAGGTATGTTTCCTGCTGCCCGGCGAAAGATGCGTCCGGCAAGTCTTCAGCAGTTGCGCTCGACCTAACTGCCACCGGAACATTCTCCATATTCAACCTTTTACAAAGCTCACGATATGCCTTCCTTATGGCGTCCTCGATCTCCCTAGGCACGGGCGTCGATTCAATCAAAGCCCGAATTTTCTTGGATGCTTCCTCATACTGGGCGGGGTCATTCAAGTTCCTTACCGATTCTTTAATTATCCTATAAATTTCCCTTGCAATGCCCGTTTTCTCTATGAACTTCTTGTAGGCATACGCCGTAACAGCAAAACCCGGAGGAACGGGGATGCCCGCATTCAGCATTTCGCCAAGATTGGCGTTTTTCCCGCCGACGAGAGGTATATCAGTTTTTCTGAGGTTTTCGAACCATACCACTAAGTCTGGTTTCAAGGAGCTTTCGCCTCTTCAACCTCCAATTTTTCAACAACAATTCTACATGGAACTGGAAGTTTAGCGGCTCCCCTCTTCAAGGCTTCCTTCGCAACTTCAACGCCGTTAGCGTTCACTCGAACAGTCATGATTGTTTGGTTCGGCTCCACCCGCGCCGCGGTACCAATCGGTTTTCCAAAAGCTTTCCGCATGCCGTCCTGCAGACGGTCCGCATGAGCCCCAAAAATCATTTTGTTTTCTCTCAGAATCACGTGGGGGTACGGATGAACTTGTAGAAAATAGTTGTTTGAAAGCTTATCCATCAAGAGACGGTTTGTTGCCACTCGAGCGGCTTCTAAAGCGTTGTGTCTAATCTGGGCTCTTTCAAGGGCTATAAGTCTAGCTTCGTACTCGAATTTGGCGTTAGGGTCTCCCATAGTGAACTTCGTTATTTTCGGTTGTGGAAAACCTTTAACATACTCTCGCCTAGTGTAAGGTTGACCCTTGACCTCCCTGTAGTTGCGCGCACGCATCAAACATTCCTCTCAAGTACCCTCATATAGACAACTTTATTTAAACACTTTCGTTTGTTAACTTAACGGTTGTTTCAGATTAATGTTATGAATCTAAAATCCTTCTTGGCAGCACATAGAGGAGCAGATCGTCATAGAAACTGGGGTTTGTTTCTGAACCATATTTTTGCGAGTTCGTCATAGTTGGGGAAAACCTTCTTCAGGATTGGAATGTACATTTTTATCTCTTCGTCGGTGAGGTATTGGAACTGGTATTCACCAACATACGGTGATGGTTCACCTTCTCTCTTTATGAATTCAATGTGCATAAATGGGTCTCCCCGCTTAATGGTTATTGGACAGCGATCATTGCTTAGGTTTACAATCTCGAGAGCGAGTCTGCCGACAAATCCGCTGTGAACTTTCGCCGCATTTAGGAAGGATAAGCCCATTCGGCCGTATTTGCTTTTGGCGGTTAAATGTGCAACAAAGTTAGGTGGCGTAAACACTATTTCATAGGATATTAGGTTTTTATGTTCAAGATAGTGCAGCGTTGTTTCGTCTTTAACCGTCAAAATGTAGCCGTCTCCATCCAGCAGGTTATAGTCGTAGGGGTATATACACCTGTAGTTTTCTATGAGCTCCTTCAACTTATCCTTCCCAATTATGCACATCTAAGATGCACCTACAAACTGTTTCTGCAATAGTAAAGGCTGCAGTTATATACTTTTTCAACTGTATTACATCAAGCAGAAGTTCTGTCAGCTCGCCTCACCTCGATAAGCACTATTGTCTCAAAAAATGGAAGGTTGCGCTCCGCAATAACTTCTGCCTTGAAGCCAAGCGTCTCTAAGATTTGGAAAGTTTTTTCTAAGTCGGCGAGGGTTGACTGCATCAACAAGACACGCCCACCATCCTTTAAGTATGTTGGAAAAAACATCAGAAACCTATCCAAAACCATTCTGCCGTCTGCTCCACCTGCCCATGCGCGCTCAATCCACATGTCACCTTCCCAAGGTTCAGAGGGCAAATATGGCGCGTTGAAAAGTATGAGGTCGAATTTTTCACCGACCTTCAGCGGACCGAATAAGTCTCCCTGAACAAAAAACATTTTGCCAATCACACCGTTCAGCCTTGCATTTTCTTTTGCACATCGCACCGCATCAAGGTTTATGTCGACAGCAACTACTTGTGAGGCTTTTTCCGCTGCAACAATGCCAAGGATCCCGCATCCAGTGCCCATATCCAAAACGTACTCGCCGGGTTTAACAGCAAGATTTTCCACGAAAAGGAAAGAGTCTTCCGCTGGTTCGTAAACGTCAGGCCATACATGGAAAACGTGGTTGGCAAAAAATATTGTTTTAACTTGAGAAGACATTTGCCAGTGCACCGAAATCTTCTGGTGCTAGTTCTCTGACACGCTTATCCTGAAACGGAATCGAAACATCAGTTTGTATGCTCTTTCTAGTGAACCCTTTTTTGACGAACACTTGAACCGCATTTTTTAACTTCCTATTCCGCTGGGTAAACAAAGTTTGCACAAACCGCTTAAACATTTCTTCATTGTTCACACGGAAGGGTCTTGGGTTCTTAGGCTTCAACAAGACAATTGTTGAATCAACTTCGGGTGGTGGGTAAAATGCGTGTCTTGGGACCTCATCAAGGAGTTCAACGTCAAAATAGTAGTATGTCAATACTGTCAGCCAGCTGTAGTTTTCACTTCCTATTGGCGCCGCAAGCTTTTGAGCGAACTCCTTCTGCAACACGAGAACAACGCACTGGAGAGGTTTTCTGAAAAGCCACTGGATAAGGTGGGAAGAGATGCCGTAGGGGGGCACTGCAACCACCTTATTGAATGGGGGAAGCGGAACGTTTAACACGTCACCTTCAACCACAACTACGTTAGGCAAGTCCTTAAGTAGCACCCGCAAAGCTGCTGCCACCTTTGAATCCAGCTCAACAGCCACAACCATCCGGCATCTTTGAGCCAAAAACCTTGTCAAGAAGCCGAAGCCCGCTCCTATGTCTAGGACCACATCGTCGCGTACTAGGGCGGCGTATTCAGCCATGAGCTGGAAAATTGTGGAGTCAACGGTGAAATGTTGGCTTAAACGCTTCTTCGGAAATATTCGATACCTTCGAAGAAGACGCTTCGTTTCCTCTAAAAGGCTCATTTTCAACGGGACCTTGTGAAAAGCCGATACTTGCTTTCGCCAGCAAGTTCCTCCAAAATTCTCTTGGTCAGAAGCTTAACAGGATTTGGTATTTGAGTACGCCTTTGAAGGTCCTCAAAACTTTCAAAAGGCTTCTTTTCTCGTTCGCGGATGACTTGCCACATATACTTCTTGCCAATGCCCGGGATAAGCTCCAAAGCATGCATCCTAGGAGTGATCGCCTGAGCCGTGTTAAAAAAGTTCACAAACCATTTTTCACGGTTCAACACAATGCGACTGATAACAGCCGGAAGCTCCGCCTTCGCGGCGGCGGTTAACTCGTCATAGCCTATCCGTCCAATAATGTAGGTGATTTCTTCACGAGCTTCTTTCCCGACGTAAACGCGGTCGTGAGGCTTTAAGGTTACACCTTCTTTAACTAAGGCTTCCAAAAGCGTAAAAAAATCTTCACCTACTAGTTGAGCAAGAGCCCCCGCTCGGTAACCAGCCCTTCCAGTGATCCTGACACCCGGGCGTCCGTGAGGGAGAAAATCCAGCACATAAGCGTACTCTTCGTAACGCTTCTCCATTTCATCCTCCCTTTCTCATAAAGTTTTCACTTACAATAAAATTGGAGGGATAGAATGTTATTTCAATCTATGTTCGTTTAAAAGTTTAACCATAGCTTCCAATTTCGAAGCTTCAACTATTTTGCGTCCGCCCCCCAAGAAAACCCTAAGCTCTTCAATGCTGGTTGGCATGCAGTTAACAATCTGAACGGCCTCGGCTTCCTCCAAACCAAATTCTTCAACAAGCTTTCTTACGAGTATTTCAGCAGTTTCAGCATCAACCTTCGAGAACTTAGACGCGTAATCAAGAACTCTTCTCTGAAACTGATCGAGGTTTTCTTCGCCGATACCCTCCAAAATTTTCTTAACTTGAGGAATCGTAAGAAGCTTCTCTTTAACAGTTCCCTCTTCAACCTTCTCCAAAATCAGCTTCCTCCATAAGGCTCCAAATGTTCAGGTCTAACTATGATTTCCTTAACAGCGTCACCTTGCGTGACGCTCACCACATAGCTTCGCCCTCTCTTGCTTACAACGATCCCAACACGCCCGTGATAACGTCTATGAGGCATACCTTTTTGAACACTTGGGTCTATCTTAATAACAACGTTATCGCCGGGCTGATAATTGCGAAGCAATCTGTTGATCTTTATTTTTCCACGTTCCCTAGGCTTCTTTTTTAGGAGTTTCCGCGTTCTTGCCCGATATCCCTTTGACTTCCTCACATCACCTTCCTCCAAACCTAAATAATCACGTTTAAAACATCAAGTTTTATAGGCTTCGCTTTCTGGCCAAGAATTTCTGAAACGCTCGGAGTTGTGCGACCTTCATCCCCGGACACCAACTCTTTTACGTACAGTCCCCCTTGACAGCGAACCCTCATTTCAGCTTTTTTAGGCGACAATTTCTTTACTTTTACCTCATATATGTACTTTTCCCGCGTTAAGTCCGCCCGCCTATGCAGAACACGCAGCGGAGTCCGCTGTTTTACTATTACGCCGGTTAACTTTTGCTCCAGAATTTTTAAGTCCTCTTCGGACACTCCCTTTTCAAACTCTACAATGACACGGTACTCTTTTTGGGCAGCCTCTCCCCTTTTAACCTTTCTTATGAAGTCTTTATCGACAATTTGCAGGTCAGAAACTTCCACTTTGCCCTTGGCATAGGCATTAACGGCTTCCTCGAGCCTTTTGAGGTCTAAGAAGCGCCTTTTAGGCTGTGAGATTTCTATTACAAACGGTCTGCCTTTTCCAAGCATACGGGCGTCCACGTCTTCCCTTCCAGAGGCATGGAAGGACGCTTTAACACCACCCGTCGCCTCTAAAAATGGCGGGCTTATTAGTTCCTCTACAGATTCTGGATACATTTTTCCGGTCCAATTGCATTTTTCGCAGCCCTTTCCCTTACATCTTGTGCAAATCCACCTTGACTGGGGTATCCCTCTGGCAAGCTTTTTGTAGCGTCCAGCAACGTAGAGTGGGTTTATTTGGAGACGGATTTCCCCCGTCATGGGATTCAGTAACACAACAATGTCGGGCTTGTGATAGTCCAGTTTTTTGTTGCAGTGATGGGAGATTTTTCTGGCTAAAAGTCTTCCAAATTCTAGTTTGATATTTTCGCCATACTCAACATTAAACCTTGCTTTAAACTCGTCTTCCCGCTCTTCCACGTCGACAGGCAGTTCAACTCCCACCATGAAAGTGTTAAATTCGTATTCGCCAAGCTTTTCAACAGCCTTTTTAGCCAGATCGTCAATCGTTTCGAATCGATTTTCACACAAGAAGCATGTTTGAGCAACTTTTTTGGGTGGTTGACGCCGCATCTTGCGTAAAGCCTCTTCGGCTAACTGAAAGAAACCGTTGGCTGCAAGGATCTTGAGAATACGGATGCTTTCTTTCTTTTTTGCGGAGGCTAATGCTTGAGCCTCCATTAAAAGCATGGTTTTCAAGGTTTTTCCTTTCTCCTCGTTTTCTATTCCACGAGCCAAAAAAGCGAACTGTCTACCTAAACAGTGGTCGCAAAGTGGGTGGCACTCAAGCATTTGTAAGGCTTTCTCTAAAACGCTCACGAAGCTCGCCTTCCCTAGAACGCACTACTATCCAGCATCGAAGGGTAAGCCTTTTCCAAAGAACGGCAAACGTTTCTTTCTCCGCAGGGTTTTAAGCATTTTCCGCATCATAACATACTGCTTCAAAAGTTCCTTAACATCTTTTTCGCTAGTTCCAGAGCCCCGTGCCACCCTCCGAATGCGCGAGGCGTTAAAGATTTTGGGATTCTCTCTTTCCTCAGGTGTCATGGACTGAATTATGACGCGCCACTTTTCCAGCTTGTCTTCCGCCTGTTCAAGCATTTCTTCTGGAACGTTGTAGGACAGACCGGGCAACATTTTCAGAATTTTTTGGAATGGACCCATTTTCCGCATAGCTTCGAACTGCTCGTACATGTCGGTTAATGTGAACTTGCCGCTTAAGATGGCTTTAGCTTTCTTCTCTGAAACTTTAACTTCAGCCTCCCGCACCTTTTCGATAAGGGCTTCGATGTCGCCCATGCCGAGAAGCCTACCCACAAAACGAGATGGAACAAAGGGTTCGATATCCTCGATTTTCTCGCCAGTACTAATGAATCTGATTGGTGCACCGGTGGCTGCCACAGCCGACAGTGCGCCGCCCCCTCTCGCTGAGCCATCCAACTTCGTTATGAGTATGGAGCCTATAGACGTTGCCTCGTTGAAAGCCTTAGCTTGCACGAGAGCTTGCTGTCCAATGGTGCCGTCGATGACCAGCATAACTTCGTCTGGCTTGATCTTCTCCTCCAGCATCTTCATCTCTTTGATGAGTTCTTGTTCCTCCTTGTGGCGCCCCGCTGTGTCCACTATCACGATGTCCTTGTCGCTAAACATTCTCAAGCCTTCGAGAGCAATCTTAACTGGATCCTTGCCCTTTGGATCTCCATAAACTGGCACGTTTATTCTGCTAGCTAGTTGCTGAAGCTGGTCGTAGGCGCCGGGGCGGTAAGTGTCAGCGCAAACCAAAGCCGGTTTAAGTCCTCTTTTCTGGAAGTATCTAGCAAGCTTGGCTGCAGCTGTAGTTTTGCCAGAACCTTGAATGCCCACAAGCATCAAAACTTTTCTTTTGCCTGGCTCCACCTTTAAGGGGACTGGTTTTTCGCCAAGGAAACGTGTCAACTCTTCATAAACAACTTTAATAACGTGCTCGCGGCGTGAGATTCCCGGAGGAACCTTCTCTTTTAGGGCTCTCTCTTCTATACGCTTGGAAATATCTAAGACAAGTTGAACGTTTACGTCCGCCTGCAGCAAAGCACGTTGAACATCACGAATAAGCTCTTTGACAGCCGCTTCATCCACAACAGCTGCCCGGAAAAGCTTCCTTAAAGCCTCATGAAGCGAAGCGCCTATCCTTTCTAAAGCCATGAGTTTCTCCATGTTAAAAACGATCCACCCATTTAAAAATTTGTTTAAAAAAGACAGGGTGAAATGGACCTACAGCTCTTCAAGCCCAGGATATTTTGTGTCCAAAAACTCAGTTATGGCTTGTGCAGTTTTTTCACCTAAGCCTTTAACGGATAAAAGCTCCCTCTTCGTGGCTTGAAAGACACGTCTGACGCTTCCAAACCGTTTTAGAAGCGCTTCCGCCCTCTCTGGACCTACTTTTGGTAGACTTTGCACTGCTAAAAGTTGCCTCTGCCTTAACGTGTACGTTTTGGGTTTATGTCTTACTACGATTTTTCGCCCCTCTTCCGCCTGCAACTTTTTGGCAAGCGCGTACAGAAACATTGCGGTGTGCTCTTCGTTTGGCGTGAAAACTACGGAGATTGCGTGTTCCGCCATTACTTTGGCAAGGGCACCCCAGAAGGCTTGAGGAGTCTGCAAACATTTTGCGGCGCTCACAACGTCGCCTTCAACTACAAGACAGGCATTTTCATATGTTTCCGCCAGCCGCTCGGCCTGCTCAAAAAGTCTGCCATCAAAGACTGAACGGAAAAAGTCGTGAATTTCTTTCCTTTCAACGGCGTAGTTTTCAGCCACTACGTAGTCGGCGGGCGCCAGAGTTTTCTCCAAAACCTCGCAGCCAAACTGTCTCAAGTAGTCTTTAACATCCATGCTTTCGCGGACGTCGGCGAAAACTGTCGGCTTAAACTGGCCAGACAAGAGCCTGCACCTCTCGTCAAATTAGTTCAAGCCAGCACTTAAGCCTAAACATGCAAACCTCTTTAAGGGCGGAAACACATTGAGAATTGAGTGAAAACCTTAGGATGGAGAGCCTCCACTATATCTGCCATCGATGCGGTAAAAACTATTCCACCAAAGAATATTTGAAAAGCCGCTTCTGCACAAACTGCGGAACCCTCCTAACGAGAAAAATCAGCCATGAAAATGTTGCAGAACGGGAAGGCGTAAACCGTTTTGAGGACTTGGCTAAAGAGTTCTTTCCATACGTCGAATTTCGCCCTTTCCAGCTTAACGCTATAAAATTCGCCTACGAAATTATGAGAGACGGGAAAATAGGCTTGCTTTGTTCTCCATGCGGCACTGGAAAATCCATTTCGGTTTTAACAGCCTATTTTGTGGCAAGAAAACAGAACCCCGCCCTCGGAAGGCTTGTAGCCCTAACAAGAACAAAAAATCAGCTGGAGATCTATTCAAGAGAGCTGAAAAACATAAAGGATCACGGTAACATCAACTTTGTGGCGTCAATTTTCAAAAGCAAGAAGGAAATGTGCCCCCATGCTTTTGAAGACCCAAAACTAAGGGACATAAAGTACAGAGACTTTCTATACTATTGTAAGGGCTTGAAAGAGGGGCTGTTTGGCAGAACATGCGAATACTATGAGAGAACCTTTGATGGACGGAAACCAAGCTGGCAAGCATACAACGTTATTGGCAGAATAAAGAAAGTAGGCCCCCTCCTTCCAGACGAGGTTTACGATGTTTGCCGCGATAAGGGGTTATGCCCATACGAGGTTACAAGGATCTTAACTTATTATGCAGACATAGTCGTAGGCAACTACAACTACATACTGGTTGAGGCTATACGCGGCTCCATCTTGAGAAGGGCGGGTATCCGCATTAAAGAGGTTAACTGCGTTTTCGACGAAGCCCACAGCCTTCCCTATTACGCGGCTGGCATATTTTCCGACGAGCTTTCATCAAGGTCTGTGCGAATAGCCAAAAAGGAGGCTAAAACATTTGAAATCGACGACTACGAGCTTCTAGACGCACTACACGCTATCATGATTGATTTTGGAAAGAAAGTCTTTAGGAACTACGGATTGGACATAGAGCACATCATTGAAAGTGAAACTCTAATTGAAACATTGGCTAGAAGGCTTAACGTAAGCCGCTATAGGCTTTTGGAGATTATCCAAGAACTCGCCGACAAAGGCGAAATTGTCCGCATAAGAAGAAGCGAGATGGGGAAAAGCCCGGTCTCCTACATTTCCCGCTGTGCGGAGTTCCTCGCTGACTGGGTAAGCCTAACGGGTTCAAGCTACGCCAAATATGTTAAAGTGGAAGTTGATCGAGACGGAAAGAAGCGTGTGAGGCTTGGAATCAGATGCCTAGACCCTTCGCTGGCTACAAGTGTCATAAACAATTTGCGCTCCACGATTCTTATGTCCGGAACGTTGTGGAACATGGACTACTACGTAGATGTTTTAGGTTTGGATAGGAGTCGCTGCCGAAGCCTTGAGCTGCCAAGCCCGTTTCCGCCAGAGAACAGGCTTATCTTAGTTGACAAGGCTGTAACGACAAAATTTGAAAAACGGAACGAAATCCAGTGGAAACGCATAGCCGCCCACTTAAACCAGATAATCCAGAAGGTTGGAGGCAGAATAGCCGTCTATTTCCCCTCCTACGAGGTTATGCAAGATATAGCCAAACTTGTAGAGCTTGATGTGCCGACGCTTATGGAGGAAAAACGAACAAGAATTTTGGACGTGTTAGAGTTTCTGCAGAAAAATGGAAGATGCGTGGTTCTCGGCGTTGCCCGCGGAAAGATAAGCGAGGGCGTAGACATGACTGAGGAGGGCAGAAGCATGCTTTCAGCAGTCATTATCGTTGGACTGCCATACCCGAAGAAAACCGAACTTCATAAGGCACTTTACAAGTACTTCAAGGAAAAGTTTGGCGAAAAAGCCATTGAATACGCAAACACGATTCCATGCCTAAATGCGTTAGCCCAGTCGGCTGGACGACTCCTGCGAAGCCCAGAAGACAAAGGCGTAATCGTCATTATGGATAAACGGGCGGCTGGACGGTTTAAGCGAAAGCTTCCAGCAGACTGGCAAAGGGATATGAAAGCCCACCTCAAAATAAATAAAATCCTCGCCGAAATAGACGAGTTCGCGGTGCAAGCGGCAAGATTGTAAAGGTGTTTCCGTAAGGTTTTTACACTCACTCAACAAACTTTCGAAGAGGATGAAAATTGAATGAGGAAATCAGAATAATCGAAAGAAAGGAGATTCCTAAAGGGACTGTTATGCTTTTTGGCTTTCCAGACGTGGGGCTTGTGGGCGTTATAGCCGCGTCTCACCTAATTTCGGAACTCGGCTTAGAGGAAGTTGCCTATATAGATTCACAGCTTCTCCCGCCAATAATTGTTTTACATGAAGGGTTACCTCACTCGCCAATAAGGATCTTTGGAAACCACAATGTTCTCCTAGCAGTCTCAGAAACAGCCTTGCAAGGAGAGTTAATTTACCCAATTATGCATGCGCTGATCGACTGGGGAAGAAGCAAAGGAGTTAAGATGATGATTTCAATGAGCGGCATACCAGTCCAAGACAGGCAGGACCTTGAAGAGTTAAAGGTTTTCGCGGCGGCTTCAAGTCCAGAGATGCTGAAAATGGCTCAAGATAAGGGTATTGAAATATTGCGGGAGGGCTATATGGTGGGTCCCCAAGCAGTTATGCTTCAATACTGCGCGATCCTCGGCATGCCAGCCCTAACGTTGTTAGCACAGTGTTTCTTCCAGTATCCAGACCCGGAAGCCGCCGCCAAAGTCCTTGAGCGTTTGGCAAACTTTACGGGTGTAAAAGTTGATGTTTCAAAGCTTTTGGAGAAAGGCGAGGAAATCCGTTTGAAGGCAAGAGACATGATGAAAAGAACCCAGCAAGAACTGGCAAGGATGCGGAAAACGCATGAATATGATATACCACTTTACATTACTTGACATGGAGGCTGTTGTAGATGTCTGAGGAAAGCTTCAGAAGGAGGCGTTCAATCTTTGACTTAATAGACGAGTACTTTGAAAGCCTCGAGGCTTGGGCTGAAAGGGTTAGAGAAACCCTCTTGGAAAGGCCTAGCTGGAACTGTAGGACATGCACCATAGAGCCTCTCCGCGACATAATGGTGACCAGCGACGAGGTTATCGTAACCGTTGACTTGCCATACGCGGAGCAAAACACGATTGAAGTCAAGCCTGTTGACAAAGACACCATTGAAGTTTCAGCTAAAATGAGGCGAAAGGTGAGTTTCGACGATTTTGGCATAACCCACTATCGAGGCGAGTTTCAAAGATTTCACTGCCGAGCAAAGATTCCCGTGCCCGTTTACATGGATCGCATGGAAATCCGCTTTAAAAAGGGCATCTTAGAAATCAGGCTGCCAAGGAAACATGAGTATGAAATTCCCATCGAATGAAGCCTCAGCTCTCCTTAGAGGTCATCACTTTTCAGACGGCTCTTCTCGCGTCATCGGCTTCAAAATCAAAGTGCACAAACACTCAAATAAGCTTAATGAAAAGCCTTAAACGCAGAACTTCGCCTTAAATTTGGCTCAAAAGCGGTGAAAACTCTTGACGGCGGAAAGAGCCATACAATGTGCAACCTTCCTCCTAATCCTAGTCGGTTTGTGCGGACTGAGCGCATGGGCAGCCCACTTTTATCTCAGCGAGGCACATATAATTCTAGAAGTGGCAGCCATAGCCTTAAGTTGGGGGGTCATCCTTCTAGTCCTTTACGTAAGCTTTAAAAAACTCGATTGGGAATGGTGGGGATAAATAAGTTTCCGAAAAGCTATTTTGTCCGAACTATTTTCACTCTGCCAAGTATCCGCCAGTATTCGACCTCAACACCAGGCGCTAGTTTCGCTTTCAAATCCTCCTCTTCGGGAAATGGTGCGTCTAGATATTCATAGGTTTCCAAGTCCATTATCTGCACGCTGGAGGGCGTTACCGCAAACACTTGTCCACTTCTCTTCTCGATTATAGGAACCTCCGCCGTGGCATCAACTGGTTTAACAACACTTCTTTTTACGCCGTCAAAAACACCTATAGCAACTATCCGAGCCTTGGCAGAGCCATGTTTTCCAGGCTTAGATTTTGTAATTTCAACTATACGGCACGGCTCACCATCAACAATTATGTATCCGCCCTCTCGAAGACTCCCAACATCAACGGGTTTGCTCAAACACCATCACCAGCTTACAGTTTCACCACAGCAATTTTAAACAACACCCATATATAAGTTAAGGTAGCAGATTTACGGTTGCCTCAAGAAAGGGAAGAAAATTGTTCAAAAGCGCTGGCATAGTAGCCCGCTTCGACAGAAGAAAAGCCATAAAACTGGCAGAAGAAATAGCAGACTACCTAACCAAAAAAGGGTTAGACGTTTACATTGAAGAAACCTTGGAGAATAAAGTGAGGGAAAAATGGAAGTTTAAGCCACTTGAAGACATGAAAACAGACTTCATAATCACGATTGGTGGAGATGGAACAATCCTAAGAACGTGCATCGCAATCCCCAAACCAGAACCTCCAATACTAGCCATAAACATGGGGGTTCGAGGCTTTTTAGCGGAAGTCACACCTAAAGAAGCGTTCACGGCCATCGACAAATGTTTGAAGGGTGACTTCACAAGGGAAAAATGCGCGAAAATTTCTGTATCCGCTGGTGACAGAGATTTCCCAGACGCCCTTAACGAAGTTCTGATAACCGTTGACGAACCTGTGAAAATGATGTATGCTAAAATATCGAAAGATGGCGAGCCGATTTTGGATAGTCAAGCAGACGGAGTGATGATAGCCACACCAACAGGTTCTACTGGGTATTCACTATCGGCAGGTGGTCCAGTTTTGGATCCAGCAGTTGATGCATTCGTTTTGACGCCCGTATGTTCTTTGAGCGTTTTGCGTTCGATAGTTTTCCCCGCCGAGTCCAAAATCACGGTTGAAATTTTCAGGCCGAAAAAGGTTTTAGTTGTCGTAGATGGGGCATACAGGGCTTTTTTGGAAGCCCCAAACACTTGTGTGACTGTTACCCGCTCAAAAAATGAAACCACCTTCATAAGGTTCCGGGAAAACTTCTACAGCCGTTTAAAGAGCAGACTTCTCTTTCGCGGGGTTGGAGGAAGAGCCTAACGGAAGCGTTCAAAAAGAGAGTATTGATTTTGGATACTTCTGCTTTTGTAGCTGGATTTGACCCGTTCTCAATAAGTGAGGAGCAGTACACCGTGCCGTTAGTTAGAGAAGAGTTTGCAGGAAACTCGCTGGCTTTAGCTAGACTCGCAATGGCCGTGGAGAATGGGAAATTGAAGGTGAAAGAGCCAGACGTCATTTTTGTCGAAAAGGTTAAGGTTTCAGCGAGCGCCGTTGGGGACTTGTTCTTCCTGTCTGAAACAGATATACAAGTTTTGGCTTTAGCCCTCCAGTTCAAAGCGCAGGGGTATGCACCGCTTATCGCTACGGATGATTATTCCATACAAAACGTAGCTAAGCATCTGGGCATAGAATTCGCTTCACTTGCAACCTTTGGAATACGTCGACCATTAAGATGGATTAGGTATTGTCCAGCTTGCCACAGGAAATACCCAGCAGACTATAAGTCAAAGGTATGTAATGTATGTGGAACCGAGTTAAAGAGGAAACCGTTAAGAAAAGCCTCGCAGAAATTTGAAAACGCGGGTGGCTGAAGTTGAGCTTCACTGAAAAAAGGGTGGCATACTTTCATTCAGCTGGAAGACATAACACCGATGCTTTGCTGGAATTTGTGAAAGATTATGTTGAAAGGGAAAACCTAAGGGACGTAGTTGTAGCGTCAACGACAGGTGAAACAGGCGCCAAAGCATCAAAAATTTTCAAGGGGTACAACGTCGTCGTGGTAACTCACTGCTTTGGCTTCCAAAAACCAGGTGAAAGCGAGTTAAAAGAAGAGTTTAAAAAGGAAATATTGCAAAACGGTGCCAAGATTTTCACTGGAACACATGCGCTAAGTAGTGCCGAACGAGCAATACGCAAGGACTTTGGCACACTTGCTCCTTTGGAGCTTATTGCACACACTCTCAGACTCATGGGGGAAGGAACAAAAGTCTGTGTTGAAATTACACTCATGGCTGCCGACGCTGGACTAATACCGGTCGACAGGGACATAGTAGCCATAGCTGGGACTAGCAGAGGCGCAGACACTGCCCTTCGGATAAAGCCAGCTAACACTGGCAGGTTCTTCGACTTGAAAATTAAGGAAGTTATAGCAAAACCCTTGAACTTCTAGCATCGCGTTCAAGAGAAAGGAAGAAAATTGCCTCTTAAAGAAAAGCTCAAAACCGAGCTCTCCTTCTTTAAGGGAAATTACTTAATTCTCATTGCAAGCTGGATTTTAATGGATTTTGCTCATGAAATTCCCGGAACCTATTACCCGGACTACGTTATTCAACTCGGAGGAAGCCCTCTAATTCTCGGGATTATATCCTTTGCCTCGATGACGGCCCTCGCGTCTGTTCAGTTTCCGGGGGGCTACTTGGCCGACAAGTATGGTAGACGCTGGCTTGTATCGACGCTTACTTTTGGTGTCGCTTTATCCTTCGTTTTTTATGCGGTGGCACCCAGCTGGCACTTCATACTTGTTGGCGCAGTCCTCCAGAACATCTGCCTTCTCTACCAACCGGCGTTGAACGCAATGATGGCGGATTCTCTGCCACCGGAAAAGCGTGGATTAGGCTTTTCCCTCCTCAATCTCATAACAAGTGTCTCAACAACACCAGCGCCCGCGGTCGCCCTTTTTTTGGTCGCAACGTTTGGTTCTGAGCTCGGAATGCGCATAGCTTATACTATAGTTGTTGTATTGTACCTCGCAGCTGCCACCGTGAGGTTAAAGCTAAAGGAAACTTTGAGAAGTGCTGAGAAAGTCAAATTCAAGGAAGCAATACGCGCTTACCCCAAAGCCCTGCGAGAAGGAATAAACGTTTGGAAGGATGTGCCACGTTCAATGCTCTTCCTATTCCTTTCAGAACTGATAACCCGCTCATCCCTTTCCACGATTCAAACCCTCTTCTTGGTTTACGCCTTCTACGTACTGCAAATTGGAGGCCAACCAAATCCGGAGTTGCCGCCCCAAGAAGACCCGGCTCTTCAACTTGCCCGCATTAAATGGGGCTACGTAATGATCGCCCTTTTCATCTGCATGTTGATATCCGCCTTTCCAGCTGGAAAGCTTATCGACAAAGCTGGGAGAAAGAAGCCTCTAATATTATCCCATCTCCTGATCGTCCCGGCAATACTTCTTTTTGTTTACGGAAATTATCCGCTCCTTTGGGTTGCTATGCCGCTCGCGGGATTCTCCATGCTTTTAGGGTTTTCCTCATATCAATCGTTGTTCGCCGACCTTGTCCCGCAGGAACACCGCGGAAAGATAACTGGCTCCATGAACTTTTTCACATACATCGCCATGGCCATGGGCGGCGCTTTAGGAGGTTTGCTCTACGAAAGAGTCGCGCCGCAACTCCCGTTCGTTCTGGCTACTGTTTTGGCTGTGCCCTCGATCGCTTTGATAACGCTTTTTGTGCATGAACCAAAACCGGAAAAAAGAGAAGTTTAAAGAGCCAAAAGGCTATAGGGTTTCTATTTCACTGTTTCCTTTTCAACATCTTTCACAACATCTTCAATTATGTCAAGCGCAGCGTCCACAAGCTCTCTCGTAATATTCAATGGCGGCACAATTCTTATGGTTGAAACTCCACATGTTACAACGGCAACTCCACGCTTCCAAGATCTTATCATAACCTCCTTTGCTATTTCAGGGGCAGGTTTTTTGCTTTCTTTGTCTGTTACAAGCTCCATGCCTATCATCAAGCCTTTCCCCCTAACGTCGCCAACAACCTCGCTTGTTTCCATGAGCTCTTCAAGCCTCTTCATAATGTGTGCGCCCTGTTTTGTGGCATTTTCCAAAAGTCTCTCCTCTTTAATTACCTCGATCACAGCTAAAGCCGCTACACAAGACAATGGGTTTCCGCCAAAAGTGCTTGCGTGGGAACCGCCTGTCCAATCCATTATTTTGGCTCTAGCTATAGTTGCTCCCAAGGGCAGTCCGGAAGCTAATGCTTTAGCACTGCAAATTATGTCTGGTTCGATTCCCCAATGTTCAATGGCGAACCATTTTCCAGTTCTACCCATGCCAGACTGCACTTCGTCGTCTATTAATAAAAACCCGTATTTGTCAGCCAGTTTCTTTAAGCGTTTAAAGTACTCTGGCGGTGGGACAACGTAGCCGCCTTCGCCTTGAATTGGCTCAAACAACACTGCTGCAACGTCTTCTGGAGGCACAAACTTCTGTAACACAAACTCATCTATAAAATCCACACACCAATAGTGACAGTCTGGATATGTTTGTTTAAATGGACAGCGGTAACAATACGGATAAGGAACCTGCGTTACACCGGGCATAAGCGGGAAAAAATACCTTCTCTGAACGGGCTTGCTGGCCGTGAAAGATAATGCACCGGTAGTTCGTCCGTGAAAAGCATTAATAAACCCTATAAAAAGCTGCTTTCGCGTATGCCACTTTGCCAGCTTTATCGCTGCCTCAACGGCCTCCGTCCCACTATTGCTAAAAAAGGTCTTCTTCTCAAAGTTTCCAGGTGTTATTTCCGCGAGTTTCTCAGCCAGCGTGATAACTTCGCTATAATAGAAGTCCGTGTTAGAATAATGGAGGAAACGGTCACACTGCTTCTTGATGGCTTCAACAACCTTCGGATGCTTGTGGCCAACATTTAAACAAGCTAAACCCGCGTTAAGATCTATATACTCGTTTCCATCCACATCCCTAACTATGCACCCCTCACCAGATTCCACAACAAGCGGATAAAAACGCAAATAGGATGGCGAAATAAACCTTTCATCCTTTTTTATAAGCTCTCTGGCTTTTGGTCCCGGAGGGGTTACAACAATTTTCGGGTAAACAACCATAATACATCGCCCGTAGGGGACTACATTGAGGAAAACATACTTTATATCAATTTCTGTTCTATTATGGAAAACTACAAATGGAATCAAAAGTAGGCAGTAGGTTGGAACCTTTAATTCTTGCTGAACTTTGAAGGTTTCTATGGCTTGATTACTGTTATTTCAATAGTTGAGACGTTGGTTTTTTGTCCTTCAGGACGAGTGACTTCTTCTGTGCCGATCACGATGTCCTTGACTTGCAGGTCTTTAACGAACGCCCTTCGCAGCAATTCAACAGTGTCAACGGCCCTACTAATTGCCCGGCCTCTAGCTTTTATAACAATTTTCTGCGCGCCTGAATTGAGGAACGTTAGGCAGGCGAGCACGTAGTTCATAACTGGCTTTTTGCCAACCAGCACAGTGCTTTCGTTTTGCGTCGCAGGTTTTTGTGTTTTCTCTTCCTTCGCCGATCTCTTTTGCTTTTCCTCCGTCATATTCTACCTCCTTTTCACTAATTGTATCGTTGAAACGCTAAACAACAAACTATACCATAATCTTGAGGGGGTTCATATATTTTTCCACGTACAAACCGTTAGACACACCTTTCCATGGAAGCTAAAGTGCGATAAAACTCCCAGTCTTCGTCAACCCATTTTGATTTATTAAAATCTGCCTCCATAGGTAACGAACTCTCTTGGATTGGTAGGTAAGTACTCTTGGTTTGAAAGTTAAACTGCAGCTTGTTAGTACTAACCTAAACCCAAAGCAGGATAGTCAGCAAAAGCAGAAAAGTAGCAGCAAATAAGGGGATGGCTATTCGCTTGGCCAAGTTAATTACCATATCTGGAAGCATGCACAGTTTTTCTAGCGCTTCTTTTCCAATAACCTTGACATTCGAAACGTTCAGGTGCAGATATCCCACTTTTGCTGGGTTCAAGCCGGCAACTGCGATGCGAGCTGCCTCGCTTACATATTCAATTAATCTTTCATGGCTCATGACTTCGCCTATTGGATGGTATCCCCGGGCATTAAGCGTCACCGCATTTACTGAATGGGTGTCTGTTGTCAAGACCTCTCCGTCGTGGAAACCGATGGCCTTTAATGCTGCCAAAATTTTTTCACGCAAGCCGGAAACCATGTTGTTGCCATCAAAAACAACGTAAGCTGTTCTCTGTTCGCCAATTTCAACAGCGATAACGGTTATACCGCCGTGCCCCATGCCATCTGATAAGCTGAACTCTTTCGGTTTCACGGTAGCTGCACCCACTCTAAAAGGTTTCTTTTCCAGTGAGGCTGCTTTCTGTAGACATACTTCAGCAGCGCTTTCAAGGGCTTCTAATGCACGTTCCAGGTTCACCATGCCATTTAAGCTGTTGTGAGCGTTTACACAGATACATTCCTTTATACCAAGTTTTTCGGCTTTCTCTTGCACTATGGAGCCAAGCTCTCGTGGAAGATCCTCTGTGGTTTTAGGTGCCAAAGAAAAGGTGATGAACGGTGTCTCCCCAAATATTTGGCAGCACACAGTTGCCAGTTCGTTTTGAACTTTGACGAATGGTGTTGCCTTGTTCCCATAAGCCTTGACAACAGCTGATTTAACAACGTGCTCGATTATTTTTTGACTCTCGTTTTGAGAAGCAAGGTCAAGCTCGTGCCCAAGTAGTCCGAGAGGCACACAGGCAACGCCGCCGAACTTCTGCTCCATATATTCCTTGAGCATGGAGGGCAAAAGGCTGCTTCCAATGTTTTTAAAGGGCCCGGGATGAACGGATGGCACTATTATGAAGATACCGTGGTTTTTTGTGTTAAACCGTAGAATTGAAACATTAATGCTGCTTTCTTTGCTTAACCTTTCAAGAAACCTTTCAAAGGGAGCGTTTAGGCCTGCAATCCAGTTTAGCAGAAAAGCCTTAAAAATCGACAAAGAAGGAAATCCCACGGTTTTCTTGCCAACATTGTTTAACAAAGCAACAAAAAGGAAGCTTGAGAAGATAGCAAGAGCTAAGGCGCATAGCAAAGACGTGAAAACTTTGAGTAAGTTTGCTATACTTGACCAAAATAAGGTGAACGGTCCCAAACATACAAATGAGGGTATTATGGATGCAGCCAAAAAACGTGCGATTCCAGATGAAGAAGTTACATAAAGCACTATAAATCGTAAAATCAAAACGGCTGCGAAGCCTAGAAGGCAAAGTCTAACAGCCCATATAGAACCCAAGAAAACTGCGGCAACAAAACCAATCAATATGAAAACCGACCAAAAAATCCAGCAGAAAAGTGAAAGCACCGTCAGACGTCTCAGGTCATAAACCGGGTCCTTCGCAAAAACATGGAACCTCAGGTAGTAATTTAGTAGAACCGTAAGGGCAAACAATGCAACACCAAGAAGCAAGCCGTCAACCAATCCAGAAGTGGATTGACTAAAGGCTAACACATGAAGCAAGCTCGCCAAGAAACAGATAAACACCAAGAAAACGATACTTTTCCCGTATGAGGGCAAGGTAAACAGTGAAGCGTAATGCTTTACAGCTCTATCCAGATATCGGTTTAAAGAGTTGCTGTTGCTCATTAGCTAACTCAGCCAATTGATCCTATGAAACACATTGTGCATATTAATATGTCGAAATAGTGAACAATTATCCCTTTAGTTTCACTTTTAAGTGCATCAACAGTGAAACAAGAGAGTAACTGTTTTATCTGACAAACACAACTTAAAACTTGCTGAACCACATGCCCGAACAGAATATCCCGCCCACAATATTCCACATGCTGGAAAAAAACATCGGTAAAAGCGTCCGTGTTATTTTAGATCCTTCATACGGTTTTGAGGGAACCCTGGCTGCAGTGACTCACGAGCCTCCAGGTATATGGCTTTCAAACGCTGAGGCCATAATTTTGAGGGCAACCATAGCTCAGCCTATTCCACAGGTGGCTGCTAGAGAAGAGCGCAGTGAAATATTTATTCACTTAAACGCTGTTCAGAGAATAGAAGTCCTACATTCACCTTCCCGTCGCTGACTTCAGACAGGGAAAAAGATTCTTGCCAAAATACATACAACTATTAATGCTATGGCGGCAATTACAAGAAGTTCAGGTCTAACCTTGATTCCTTCAGTTTCTTCCTCAAAGAATCTAAGCAACCCAGCGCTCGCAGCGGGCATGGGGGTGGACTCACTTTTTTTCTTCTTGCTCATTAAGTTCCCAACATTAAGCCGTGTAAGATAATGGAAGCCCCTCATTATTAAGGTTGCGTTGGAACACAAAAAGGTTTTATGCCGAACAAAGGTTTGCATATTAGAAGGTTTAAGCCCTACTATAAAAGCCGTCAAGGTCGTTTTAGACGTGGTAACAGTTTGGACAATAGGACACAGCAATCGCTCCATAAACATGTTTCTTGAACTTTTGAGAGAACATGAAATTCAAGTAATAGCAGACATCCGCAGTTTTCCAACGTCCAAAGTTGAACATTTTAGAAAAGAGAACATGGAAACATGGCTCCCGGAAAATGGCATAGAATATATTTGGCTTGGAAAAGAGTTAGGAGGTTATCGTAAAGGTGGTTATGAAGGGCACATGCGAACCAAACTTTTCAGAGAAGGCATAAAAAAGCTGCTAGAGGTCGCTGCCCAAAAAAGGACTTGCATAATGTGTATGGAGGTAAACCCAAAATATTGCCACAGGAGGTTCATAGCTGCCTACTTAGAACGTAGGGGGGTAAAAGTGATCCATATAATCGCAAAGGGACAGCAAAGCCTTATACATACAACTTAGATTTTAAAACTGCGAGAGAAGCTATTTAGAAGGGGACAGGGTTATGCACATATCCGAATTTCAAGAATTAATGCACCGCTTATACTTTCACAGAGATTCCCAAAGAGGAGTGGAAAAAACCTTCGAGTGGTTGGTAGATGAGGTTGCTGAGCTCGGTGCAGCCCTTAGAAGCAATGATAAAAAGGCCTTGGAAAGCGAGTTTGCAGATGTCATAGCATGGCTGGCTTCATTGGCAAACATAACAAACATAAACCTTGAGGCCGTAGCTTGCCAGAAATATAACAATAAGTGCCCAAAATGTGGGCAGATTCCTTGTCAATGCCCCTTCGTGGCAAGCAAACCTTAACCTAGACGCCTTTGCCCAAGCCCTGTTAGAGCCCAAACAGACGGACGGTTGCCCTTCCTTTGCACAATGCCTCTAGCCTCTAAAAGTTTTAGATGATGCAAAATAACGTTATATGGTAAACCGGTCTGTTTTGCAATTTCCCTCGTGTCCGCTGACGCTTTCTCCAGAAAGTTTAGTATTACTGTTCTTGTCTTCAAGCCGGGTTTAACATTCCTGAACACAGTTAGGTAAGCGTTTGGATGGTATTCCTCTCTGGGCATTATCCTTCAAAATTTACTTCTGCATGCAAAGTAGAAAAATTTTCACCCAGCAAAGTCTGTCAGGCTTATTTGCCTTGGCTTCTTGTTTTCAAAAAGAGCGTTAATCTCGTCCCTCACGAGGGCTATTCTTTGGGCATAATACTTCGGCAAACCATATTTACGGATTATGTGTTCCGCAGCCTCTAGGTACTTTTCTATCCCACCTCTGTGGACTGTTAAAGTGAGTTCTCCACCACACTCTGAGCATCGACCTTGTAGGGGTAGACGGCGGAAACGCTTGTTACAGGCTTTGCACCTGAATGCTTGTGTGGAGAAAGCCCTTAAGTTCCCTGCAATGTCACGGATGAAATGTTTAACTAAAACTTTAAGAGCAACTTTTCTTGCGTTTACGGCGGCAATTTTTTCGGCAAGGGATAATTGTCCGCTAAGTTTATCCATCATGGTCTTAAACCTTTTGTAAGCACTTTCCTCGACACCCACATTCACATTTGAAACGGGTACCGTGTAATAGAAGCCTTCAAATTGGGCTTCTGTCCCAAGCCTATAGTCGATTAGGTCAATTAACGGGCTTACTTGTTTAGCTTCAGCTTTCTGCCAAGTCTTTTCATAAAACTCTGGGGGGTATTCCTTTGCAACATCAAAATCATGCGCTTGTCTCTGCACTTCCTTAGGGTGCACAACGGGAATAATGAATAAAGGCGCGTCCATTATTCCGCCGATTTGCGCAGGCAAATATTTCCTGGAAAAGTTCAGCAAGGTATCTAACGCTAGCATTAACGCGTCCTCGTCGCCGTCACAGTCCCTGCGTTTGGCAGAGTGCCAAACAGGATGCGCGTAGCACACATTAAGGTTTGTAAATCCAATGATGCGGCCTAAAACGCCCACTAGGGTGTGAGGGGCTAAACCAACAACTAAATGCCCTACAAGATCGTCGATGTTTTTAACGTTGTAGTAGGGCGGAAGCCCGTAAACCTTCACCAAAAGCTCGTCCAGAAAGTTTGCAACACGGACAAAGTATTCTGCACATTTAACTGGGATCACAATGTCTTGTATTTTCAGTTCGCAAATTTGATCTGGGCTTGTCAGCGGTTTGCCATAAATGTCATGACGGTAGCCAAGCTGCACAAGCTTTTCGACAGGGACACCAATCTCAGCTGGTTTGAAGTGGGTTAATGGGGCGTTCGTTGCATCAAAACGGATTGTGCCGTCCTTATACACGGACAAGTCATATTTCGCCCTCAAAATTCCCTTCTCAATTATTTCAGGCATTTTCATTTCGTTGGTTAAGCCTTTAACGCCCTTCAAGATTTTTGGCAACGGAACCGCCAAATTGCTACAAGCCTCTTCAAGCAACTGTTTAACGTTAATCGCCCGTTTCCTCCAAGGATACGCTGACACTTTGCAGATTGGACAGGCTCCACCATCATTCACGCCTTTGCCACATCGAGGACAAATGAACTCGGGAACAGTGTCGAAGCCGCACACTGGGCATTTTATTCTTAGAGAATAACTTCCACATCTGGGACACTTAAGGTTGACAATTTCAACAAATAAGCTGCCCTTCTCCGCAGCTTCAACAATATCCCTTTGAGAGCCGCCTGCCAATCCCACTGGGAAAAGGACATGCACAAGGGGCTTCATTTCCCTTCTTTTGGCTTTCTCCGGACGCCCCATTCTAGCTCCGACGAAGGTGGGTGCCTTATCCTTGATAGTAACACCCGAGAGGTGGGTAAGAGCGTCCAAAACGATTCCACAGTTGGATAAATCAACGTCAGAGCGGCCATACCCTAAACAGAAGGCAAAGGAACTTGCATCATCCCCCTCAATGACTATTTTGCCGCCTAAGACTTTGTGAGGCAAACAGATAGTTTCAAGAATCCGCTTAATCTTTTCATCTAAGTCGCCTACAATTTTGCAGACAAAATCGCCTTGGTGTTCCACTTGGGATGCAAGCAGCCAAGCCCTTAAGCGCTTGACATCTTCAATAGAGTTAATGTTTGTCCAGAAAGGGGTAAAAGCTGGATGTAAAGGCACCCCCAGTTTTAAGGCTAAAAGCATAGCTTCTCTAAAAGAAGGCTTATTTGCGAATGGGTCTTCGAGAAGCTGCCTAAGCCTTTCCGCAGCTATCCATACTTCACCAGCAGCTTTTTCTAAGCATCCTCCAAACTTTTCAACTATAATTTTCCGTAAATCAGCAACCCACCATTCTTCCACGTAACCAGCAGGAGCCAAACTCACCCCTTGATAAAGGAAATCTCCAAAACTTACCAAAATATCGCCTAAAAACAGAATTCTATCAATCTGGTCCCTAATAGTGGAGAAATTATCTAAGGAAACTCTAACTACTGATCCGTCTCGCAGTCTGACCACTGGGGGTTCCAAAAAATCAACAGGCAACGCTATGCCCCCCTTTCCAGGAAGCTCTAAGCGAAGCTGCGTGCCAGCCGCTAGGAATCCTTGCAAAACAAGCATAGTTGCCGGGTGAACGCCCACAGCCGTTAATCCAGTATTTCTAGAACGCCCATAACGTAAACGGAATCCCCCACGTTTAGACGGAAAAGAGAAAATAGGACGACCTGCAACAATATCGTCCATAAAACCAGCGGATTTCTTCTCAGACATTTTACGAATTTCCTTTAACCAGTCCCACCCTTGGATCCCTAATTTCTCCACAATGGCCCAAACTTTTGAAGCTCGCCCCACGATTCCATCATTTATGACGCGCAACGCGCCGCCTCGTACACGATTGGTTTCAATGCGGGGTAAATTACGGTAGGAAGAAACCTCATACGGGTCTGTTTCTGTTCCTGTGACCTCTACTGGCAGCCATCGAAGTGCTTTGGCTAGTTCCTCATCAGAGACGTGGTATTGGAAACGACTGACAGAACGCTCATATAACCTAACCTCCTCGATGAAGCGGGCAATTTCCTCCTCAGTGGGTTTATAGCGATCAAGACCCAAAAGCCGACGCACAAAGTCTCCAATAACCAACGTTAATGCTTGATCCGTGCCGCCCGCGGAGCGAATTGGACCAGCAAAATAGATGGCCAAATACTTTGAGTGATCAAAATTTGTTTTAACCTTAACCTGCGCCACGCCTTGAACGGGAGCAGCGGTGAGTCCCTCGGTGAGTATTGCCAGCGCGGTGCGTATAGCTTGTTCAGCCGCCGCCTCCGGCTCTAAATGGCCGAATTTTCCATAAACAATTTCCTCGGCAATCTTGAAAGCTAACTCCTCTCTTGGAAGTTTTGCGCTTAGTTCTCGGATCCTCTGGGCAACCCCCTTGGGACCAACAAGTCCCTCCACAAGGTCAGCCATGTCCTTTGCTACTTCACACTCCGGCCCAAGCGAGGGATCCAAGCCTTTTTCCCGAGCTTTCCTACTTATTTCATATAATTGCTCAAGCTGTTTCTCTAAACTTCCAACGTACTCTGCGTAGGCGCTGGACATCTGAACGTCCAAAAACAATCCCCACTTAAATTAGCACGTCAGCTTATTTCAGTTTTCTCAACACCAAAAACAAAAACCACAGCTTTTCATGTTTGGGATTTGCCACGTTTTATTCCCTCAACAATTTCAGAGATCTTGTCTTTGACTTGACCATTTTCTACAATGTTGCCCGTGACAATTATGTCCGCTCCGGCTGAGGCAGCTGCCACCGCTTGATCTTTGGACCTTATTCCTCCACCAACAATTAAGGGAACGTCTATGAACCGTTTAACCGCACGAATCATCTCTTGGGGTACAGGACTTCTAGCGCCTGAGCCCGCTTCCAAATAGATGAAGCGCATACCAAGATACTGCCCAGCTAAGGCGTGAGCCGCCGCTACCTCGGGCCTGTCATAGGGGATTGGAATAGCCTTTCCAACAATGCCCGCGGTGCCGCCCTCGCCGACGATAATGTAACCCATTGGAATTGGTTCCAAGCGATATTTTTTGATTAAGGGAGCACCCAAAATATGGGCGCCAATTATGAAGTAGGGGTCTGTAGAGTTAAGAAGTGACATAAACCATATGGCGTCCGCGTAACGGCTAATGCCCGTAACATTGTTTGGGAACAGGATGACTGGAAGCTCTACCCCCCGTTTGATCGCCCTAACCACACTGTCTAGATGTTTTGTCGAAACAAAAGTGGAGCCGCCCACCATTATAGCAGAGGTCCCGCCGTTTTTTGCTGTTTCAGCAATCGCTAATGCTTGAGCAGGCGTAACTTTCTCTGGGTCTATAAGAGTTATGTGGATAGCCCCCTCAGAACTGATCTTGTTAGTCAAGTATTGCTCCACGACGCCTATCATGCTTTTCCCTTTTATCTTGAACCTTCAATTTCAACGGGCGCGGACTTTCTTAATCCACTATAAAACCTGTCAGTGAACATACAGTAAAAGTCCACTTCACTTAAGGCTGCCTTAAATGGAAACTCCTCTTTGGCGCCACAGTTGCCGCAGCTTACAACGGCCCGGCCCTCCTCGCGAAACATTTCTACACGGACAGCTTGCTTACCGCAGTTAGGGCATGAGAAGAACTTTGGTAGTTTCTTTTTAGGTATGCGAACAACCTTCCTTCTTCTGCGCCCCATACTCCAATCCTTCACAACGTGGCTAATTTAACATTAATTCACCTTCGCCTTTAAATACTTGCCTAATTCAATAAGCATTGAGGGCCTTAATTGAAGCTTACCCAGCAAGTCTTAGACTTAAACTGGGACGAAGTCAAAAAAAGAATCACACGCTTCATAAAAGATTATGTAGAAAAATCAAAAGCAAAGGGAATAGTTCTAGGCCTCTCGGGTGGTGTTGACAGCAGCACCGCAGCGGCCCTTTCAGCAATGGCTCTAGGAGGAGACAGGGTTTTAGGTTTAATGCTACCGGAAAAAGAGACTTATAATCCCACAGACATAAAACACGCCAAACTTGTCGCGGAAAAATTTGGCATAAAAACCGCATTGATTGACATCACGTCAACGCTAGAGGCATTGCAGAAAAGCATACCAATCTTTGATCCGGAAGACAAACTTTGTAAGGGCAACCTAAAAGCTCGCACCCGCATGCTCTACTTATACTATTACGCCAATAAACTCAACCTGATTGTTTGTGGAAGCTCAGACAAATCCGAAGTAATGATAGGCTATTTTACAAAGTGGGGAGACGCTGCGGCGGACATTTCCCCATTGATGGATCTATACAAAACTCAAGTTAGGATGCTGGCAAAGCACATAGGCGTACCAGAAGAGATTGTTAACAAGCCACCTTCACCAACGCTTTGGCCCGGTCAAACGGCGGAGGAAGAAATAGGCTTGAAGTATGATGTCCTCGATTTGATTCTTTATGGCCTTGAACACTTTATGGAAGTAGAGGAAATAGCCGAGCAGCTAGGCTTGCAGAAAGACTTAGTGGAGAACGTGAAAAAACGATGGGAAGCCATGGAGCACAAAAGAAGAATACCCCTGACAATAAAACTTCAATATAGGACTGTAGGCTTCGATTTTAAATTGCCCCTAACCTAAAATGCCGTAGGTGCAAATATGAAACAGAGATTTAAAGTAGCCCTTGCCCAAATAAGCTGTAAAAGAGGAGACAAAGAAGCAAACATACGAAAAATTGAGGAATACGCCGAAGAAGCACACCGCCATAATGCGGACCTCGTGATATTTCCAGAGCTTTCTCTAACCGGGTATATGATGGGAGACGAACTCTATAGATTGGCAGAACTAATTCCAGGTCCATCCACAGCAGTAATAGAGGAAATTGCCAAAAAACACAAATCCTTCATAATATTCGGCATGCCCGAACTAAGCGAAAAAACTCAAGCCACGTTATACAACACCGCCGTTTTAGTTGGACCAAGGGGTTTTGTTGGAAAATATCGCAAGATGCACCTACCAACACACAGCGTTTTCGAAGAAAGAAGATATTTCAGGCCAGGTTATCAAGTGGGGGCATTTGACACGGAACTTGGCAAAATCGGGCTTATTATATGTTATGATCTCTTCTTCCCAGAGGCAAGCCGTCTGACACGTCTTGAAGGAGCCAAACTAATAGTGTGCATATCAGCGTCACCTGCCGTACGACGCAACTTTTTTGAAACGCTAACTGCCGCAAGAGCCATAGAAAACACCGCATTTTTAGCTTATGTAAACCTAGTCGGTATAGAGAACGGGCTGCAGTTCTGGGGAGGAAGCAGATTGATAGGACCGGACGGAGGAATCTTAGCAATCGCAAAGTATGATGAGGAAGATTTAGTAATCGGTGAAATAGACTATGCAGACATAGCCCCTGTGGAGGCCTTCGTTCCTACATTAAAAGATTTACAACCAGAATTATTCGACAAGTTAAAGGAAAAGGCGGAAACACTCTAAATAACATCTCTTAACCAGTCCCAAAATCTCACATAAATCACAATTGAATCACATTCAAACAGAAGCTACATAGGTTGAAAGCAATCACATGTGACCCCCGACTGTGACAAGTGACGTCACTGTCACAATCTGCCCTGAACATACATAGAGACCCCAGCAAAAATACGGATTTATTCTCCTAGAATTCGCTAACCCACGAGAAACACAAATCGGGAAACAATCAAAGCTTTAGCAAGATCTAAACATTCCCATAGAAGACACCCGTGCACTTGGGTATTAATGATCAACATCGGCTCCCGAAACTTAAATTGCTATCCCAGTGTTTTTTGGTTATGTCAATACGAAATCGCGTATTTTTAAACGCATTTAGCTTCTAAAAGCTTTTAAAAGGCCATTAAGGTTAAATGTTTCGCTGCAGCAGCACAGCAAGCTTTAAGACTCGTATACAAAATTGTATTCACTGACATAGACCCGGTGATGCAAAAATGAAAGTGGATTATGTGATTCAGCAGTGGTTGAAAAAGTCTTTTGAAGACCCCATTGTTAAAATACTGGCAAAAAACAGCCATTTAACGAGAACTCAGCTTGAAACTTTGCTTATAGATGTTTTAGCCGACAACATATCCGGAAAAAAGCTAAAATACGAAGAAAAAGCCAAATTACGGCTAACAAAGGCGAAAATAAGTCGTGGCGCCTTTAACAGAACATTAAAACAGGCGGAGAAAAACGTCATAAAATCCATATACACTATAATTCTTCTTGGATATCTGGGGATCTTTGAAGGCACAAAATTGGATCCATACATCGAGGCGGCAAACAAATTGCAGGAGTATATAGAAGCCTATAAAAGCATTCCAAAAGACGAAGCCTATCTGGAAGAGCAATTAAAGTTCCTGAAAATATTGAGAGAAGAGCTTGAAGCAAGCTTAGAAAAACTTTCAAACTCTCCCGAAAACGATACGTGACGTCACAAGTCACGAACCAGAGAGAATACTAAAACGTTCTAAAAAGCTTGGATTGGGAAAAGCTCGAAATATTAAAAAGGGTTTATGTTGTGATTTGTGATATCATCAGCGCGTGAGACACAAGATTTAAATGTTGTGCTACATGAATATGTGACGTGTGATGCGCTTGTGTGAGAATCACAAAACAGTTATAACAAAACACGGGTGACATAAATGCTCGACCTTGCGATTCTCTTGTCCTTTATACTATTGGCGGCAGCCATTAGTTTTGGGTTAGAATATTACAAGCAGGTTGTTAAAATAAAAAGAGAGTACGAAAAGGCAAGAACTGCTTTTAACGACATGATTTTAAGTTATAGCCGAGAGTTAAAACGCATTGTTAACGACATAGAAAAAATCGTATTTAAGGTTGAAGCTTCATCCACCCGAAGCGAAGAGGCATTAAACAAAGCAAAGGAAATTGAAGATAAGCTAAAGGCGTTGGAAAACAAGATCAATGAACAACTTGAAAGTTTAAGTAAAGTTATATCACAAACGAATGACCTTGAAAGGCAAATCAGTGATATCACAGTTTCTCATAAAGAACTATTATCAAAAGTCTCAAATTTGGAGGAAAAACTGGAGCGGACACTGGTAACCCAGGAACCGAGAATAGAAGCAGTTATACCAATAAAGAGAGAAAAAGCGCTCGCCCACTTAACAGAAACGGAATTAGCAGTCTTAGAAATGCTTGCAACAGAGGGCCCGAAAACAGCCCCCGAGATTAAAGACCGAATTAAGTTGAGTAGAGAACATACAGCTAGGTTGATGAAGAAATTATATGAAGAGGGCTATCTGGAAAGGGATTCAAGCAAGACTCCATTTAAGTACAGTGTAAAGAAGGAAATGGAAAAGCTTCTCAAGAAAGCAGAAACAGAAGTACCTTAACTCATTGAGGATCCTTGTTTAACAATTATGCTTGGGGAGCTTGGTGAAATTCGGTACTTTAAGCGGTTTGAGGCTCCGGACCTGATAAGCATTCCCTTTTGAACCATCCGAGCCAGGTAAGTGGCAACTGTGCTTAGGCCTATTGGTTCTTTGAATTCTGCCTCGTACGCTGCCTGAATCTCCCTAGAAGTGAACCATGATACTGGAAAGTTTTTACGAATAATGGATAATACTCTTTCAAACTTAGAAGATTCATCTGTAAATGTAGTTTCTTGGGTAACACTACTCACGCCCCCCAAAAGTTCAACAAGGTCAAGCAGGCGTAAGGCCTTCTCTCGAGTTATTTGCCCTTCAAGAGCTATACTGTACTTGTTACCTTCACTATCGAATATCTCAATGCGCATTTTCCTTGCTGGCACGGTACAGGGGCACCTTACAACTTCACTTTACACTTTACAAGTTATATTTGTTACGGTGAACCTTCGATATTTAAGAAGCATAAAAAATGCCTAAAATTAAAAAAAGAAAATAATTTTCAAAGATTTTGGTTTTCAAACTTCACAAAAATTCTCCTCAACACATTGGAGTGAAAAGTATAGCATTTCTCTTGTTTGCACTAGAAACCTAAGGGTGGCTCCTTCACAGAATAAAAAAGAAAAAATTGATTAAAAAGTGGATATCAAAAAGAAAAAACGTTTTTCAAGCAATATTTCACAGTGACGTTCACGAGTGTGAAGAACGAATTCACCATGAAAAAGCTCGAGAAGTTATGTAAATAGACACTCTTCATTTTTAGGACAAAATAAAAAATAATGAAGGAGAGAGTATTTGACTTGAATTTTTGACTTGACGACCGCACAAATTCACCGAGACACCCCACTATTTCCAGTGGAGAAAATTAAAAATTCTTGACCTCTCCTTGATTTAACATTTTTCAGTTTGTTTGTACAGTTTTCTCTACAAATAGCTTTTTACTTTGTTGCGGTCTTTTTAACCTTTCAGAGTATATTTCTTGAAATAAAAGAAAGAATAGAAAATGTTAGAATCCTTTCAGATTTCCATTGGAAATAGAGGGGTGCCCCTATCAAGAACTGGCTGTTTTTCTTAAAGGTTTTAGGGTTTTGCTGTTAGATGTCAAGTTTTTTGTATGGTATTCTTTATCTTTCCTCTTAGAAAATGGTTGCTTCGAGAGGAGAGACATGAACGATGCTAGTGTGCTTGATGATTTGTTCAATAAGTTCTTCAGCGAACAAAGCGTTTTTCGGGATAGGGAAGTTCTTAGGCATGATTATTTACCCGATAAACTTCCTCACAGAGAGGATCAAATAAAACGTTTAGGTGAGATCGTTGCTCCAGTTCTTAAAGGAGCCAGATGTTCAAACATTTTTGTCTACGGGAAAACAGGAACCGGAAAGACCGCCGTCACGAAATATGTTCTCACCCGTTTAGAAGCAAAAGCCAAAGAATTTGGCTCTCCTGTTAGCTTTTGCTATATCAATTGCCGCTTGGCCGGAACAGAATACCGAGTTTTAGCCAGTCTATGTAACAGCATTCGTCTCTCTGTACCTTTTACTGGTCTATCTTTAGGTGAGGTTTTTGAAAGGTTTGTTAATGGTCTGGACATGAACAAGCAAATAATGATTATTGCTTTAGACGAGGTGGACGCTTTGGTTAAATCACGGAGTGATCTTCTTCTATATGAACTCACTAGGATTAATGAAACACTGTCACGGAGTAAGGTGTCGATTATTGGTATTTCTAATGACTTGCGGCTCAAGGAGTTTCTTGACCCGAGAGTTCTTAGTTCCCTTAGTGAAGAGGAAATTGTTTTCAGGCCATATAATGCAAACGAACTAAAAACAATTCTTGCCGAGAGGGCACAGAGGGCATTTTATGATGGAGTGTTAAGTGAAGGTGCATTAAGCCTTTGCGCAGCTTTAGCTGCAGCTGAGCATGGTGATGCACGCAGGGCTTTAGATTTACTGCGGGTCGCTGGCGAAGTTGCAGAGCGGAGGAATGCAAAAACAATTACAGAAGAACATGTTAGAGAGGCTGAAAAATTGATAGAGCATAACCGCGTTGTCGAAGCCTTGTCAAATCTGACTTTACACTCCAAACTTGTAATGCTAAGTGTTTTTCACTTGGTTAGGACCAATGGGTATAAATCTACAACGGGAGAGATATATGAAGTGTATAATGAACTTTGCAGGGAGCTTGGCGTCACTCCATTGACTCAAAGGCGTGTTAGTACATTAGTCAACGAGCTTGACGCATTGGGACTGTTGAATGCGCAAGTAATTAGCATGGGACGTTATGGGCGAACAAAGAGGATACGCTTAGAAGTGTCGCGCACACTTATTAGAGAAGCCTTTTCAAATGATACAATGCTTGAGCGTCTAGTAGACTATGAACCTTGTTGTCTTCAAAAGTCGCCCAGCAAGAGTTAAGGCTGACAATTTTTAGGCAAAGGGTATAACAGTAACATCGAAGGTTTGCATGTTGATAACCGGAACTAGGCATGGCGTGGGAACAAGTCCCAAACGCCGCATGTAATCTGTTTGTTCCTGCCAACACCCGGAATTTACAATTAAGACTCCACGATAGCTCGTGTAACCCAAAGTATGGATATGCCCCGCGTGGAAAACGTCTGGTACGTGCTCTATTACTAAATGGTCCTTACTCTCCGGCGCCAGTGGCGTTTTTCCTCCGTATATGGGCGCTAAGTGGCGACTTTGCAGAAGCAAAGTCATTGGCTTTTCTGGATGAATGTACTCCATTCCTGGCGTTGTTGATATTATGTCGTCGAGACTACGCCCATGATATAGAAGGAATTCAACTTTGTGGAGACCTATTGTACATGGATTTCCAAGGGCGTATATTTTTCTTGCTTCTTGTAAAGGTTCAAGATAATCGTCCGAAATGGGTGGTTGAGGCAAAGCCTTTCTCGGGGCATCATGGTTTCCAGGGATTACCACGACTTCAATGTAGTCTGGTATTTGTTCAATGAACTTCGCTGCCAGCTTGTACTGTCCATAAATGTCTTTGACTGCTAGTTCCTTGACTTGGTTGGGATAAATGCCTATGCCATCAACGATGTCGCCTGCTATTAATACATATTTTACGTGGCTTGCTATTTCACGCATTCTCTCGTTTCCATATTTGCCGTTAAGCCACAAAACAAACCTGTTGAACGCTTCTTTCTGGAATTTTGTACTGCCCACGTGCATGTCGGATGTGAGAACAGCATAGACGGGAACGCGCGCTCTATTCTGAGTCTTAGGTGCAAGGTCTGGCAGTATGATGTCCTGAGCCACCAACAACTTTTCCCGTGTTTTCACAACGCTTATACATACCACCTGGTCCAGCAGTAAGGTTCTTGCTTTATCTAAAAGTTCGCGGGGAGCGTTTTGTGGAATAAGTACTGTGGCACTCGCATATAGGTCTTCTATTGTCAAGAGAAATTTCTGCTGCCTTTCTCTTTTTTCGGTTACCATGCCTATTATCTCGAGTTTTGTTCCAGGCGAAGCTTTTAAGGCGTCAATTATGGACACCGCATTGCGCGCGTCCATTCTTTGTCTAAGCAACTTTTCCATTCGCTTAAATCGATCTCTGAAATAGTCTAGATAATCATTTATGGTTCCACTAGAACTCAAATTAGCACCGGGGTCGTCGATTACGGAAATTTCTGCTTCCACTTCTTTTGCAAATGGACGAAAAGTCCTCTTCCCCTCTAGAATATGCTGCGTTTGCTCAGGTTGAAATGTTTGAAGAGGCGCTATTTGAGGTGAAAGCGAGTTCTCCGAGGGCTCAGGCTTTTTAACAAGTTCTTCGAGGAAGGTTCTCTCAATGAATAAAGGTCTATCCTTAAGTCCTCTAATTTTTTCTAAAGCTTTAACCATGATGTCTACTGGATCAGTAGTGGTTGCTATGATGTTCAAGAACTCGAAGGCGTCCCTGTTGAGTTGATAGCCTGCTATGATTGTCAGTTCCACGGCCTTTTGGAGCCTTTCAGCGGGCGTGTTCATAGCTTTATCTCGTACCACC
Organism: Bathyarchaeia archaeon; assembly: GCA_038817995.1. Classification (GTDB taxonomy): domain Archaea; phylum Thermoproteota; class Bathyarchaeia; order Bathyarchaeales; family Bathycorpusculaceae; genus DRVP01. The sequence goes on from JAWAZC010000001.1 coordinate 231,224, forward strand.
TAATCTTTTTAGGCACTATGATCCAGCCTTCTTCATCATCGCCCACCGCCTCCGTTAAACCTTGCAGGTAGAGGTGTGCAGTAAAAGCGGCGGTAACAGCATCCAGTTCGTGGCTAGTTAATGCTCGTTCTTCTAACGACCCTCTTAGACCCATTTTTCTAAAGATTTCTTGAATTTCTTTCCAATTTTTTGTTGGCATGTTGAGCGCCTTTCTGGTTGATGTTGGATGCACTTCTACTGTTTTTATTCCGCCTTCAGTTATTAACTTATTTAGCCTTATAGCTCGCAGTGTAAGCGTTTTCATGGATGGTAAGCCCGGTGGAAAGACGTGATAACCTCTTTTGACAAGATCCAAGTCCCCTTTCCTTAGAAGGCCTTTTTTTGGAAGTCTAAGTGGAGCATCTATTGCTACGATTAATGGTTTGGCGTTGCTTACAGCTTTGAGAATTTCTTCGTCCGTGTAAATTGTACGTGTTTCAACTTTGGTACGTTTTAAAACAGCGAAACCTGTTGGATTTTTCTCTTTGCCCGCCAAGTCTATACCGATTGTAACTTTGCCTTTCAATTTCAACACTTACACTTAAGTTTATATAGCCTCGCATTTGTTTTAAATTTGCTAACCGTGCAAAAGAGTTGTTGGTGGTTAAAATGGGTGTAATCCGGAGAATCCAGCGTACGCCTAGCGGAACATTTTTTGTATGCTTGCCCAAAGAGTGGGCTGAACGTTATGGCTTGAAAAGAGGCTCTATTGTAGCCGTGAACGAAACAAGTGATGGCAAACTTCTGATAGACCCAGAGTATGGCGCCGCACCACCTGCTCGTGTTGTTGTCTTAGAGCCTGGACCATATTTAGGTCGTGAAATTATTGGGAAATATCTGCTTGGTTTTGATATAATTCGGGTGGAAGCCAAGGAAAGCATTAGCTTTGAAACGCGGGAAATAGTTAAGAAAACAGTTAGCCGTCTAATTGGTTTAGAAATTGTTGAGGAGGATTACTCGAAAATTGTTTTGCAGTGTCTTCTTGAACCAGCAAGTTTTCCGCCGGAAAAGATTCTTCGGCGGGAATACATGATAGTGGCGGGCATGCACAGGGACGTTGTTAATGCATTGGTCAATGGAGATGTGCACATGGCCAGAAGCGTTGTTGCCAGGGATGAGGAAGTTAATAGGCTGTATTTTTTGCTTGTTAGGATTTTGAGAACTATTATCCAAAACCCAAGTTTGAGTGAAAAGTTGGGTTTGCAACCTATTGAATGTCTTGATTATCGCTTAACGGCGAGTCTCGTTGAGAATATTGGGGACGAATGTGTGCGGGCGGCCTTCAAGGTCTTAGGGCTGAAAGGTGCAAAGATCATCGAAGCCATTAAAAAGCTGATGGTTGAATTTTACGCCGTTGTTTTCGAAGCTCAGGAAGATGCTTTAAAAGCGTTTTTTGAAGGCGATATAGCATTGGCTGAGAACGTTCGAAGCATGAGGGCTCAAATTGAGAAAACATTGGAAGCCATCGAGAAAAACTCAAAAGAACAGGGTGAAATCATGCCTTACCTACTAGCAGCGGTTTCGGCGTTGCGACAGATATATGAGCATAGTGTGGATATTGCAGACCTGGTTATGCCAAAGTCAAGAAAAACTGGGGCTGAGCGATAACATGCACCCAGCAGATGTGAACGGAAGACAGTATCACATTGGTTGCAGAAAAGGCGACCTAGCGGAATACCTTCTTGTCCCAGGCGACCCAGACCGTATTCCAAAAATAGCTAAATTCTGGGATTCAGCTAGGGAGGTCTCATGTCATCGTGAGTTTCGAAGCGTGACAGGCGCTTACAAGGGTATTCCCATATCCGCCCTGTCCAGCGGCATCGGCCCAGCTTGTATGTCCATAGTTGTTAACGAAGCGTCAACTATAGGCGTCCACACGTTTATTCGTGTAGGAAGCTCTGGGGCAATACAAGAAAACATCGAGTGCGGTGATTTGGTTATTTCTTCTGCGGCGGTTCGCCTAGACTATACAAGTAACTGCTATATACTGCCCGAGTATCCGGCAGTAGCTAACCACGAAGTTTTGCTGGCCTTAATCGAGGCGGCTGAAGCTTTAGGTTTAAGCAATTATCATGTGGGCATAACCGCTACGACATCTGACTTTTACGCTGGACAAAACCGCCCTACGAAAATCCAAACGATTAATGTAATGCCCGCCCTACAGAAGGCAGGCGTGCTTAACTTTGAAATGGAAACCGCCACCCTCTTCACGTTGGCAAACATCTATGGTTTGAGAGCTGGGGCTGTGTGCGCCGTCTACGCGAACAGATGTACAGGCAAGTTTAAACCCGGCGCGGGCGAGGAAGACGCCATTAAAGTTGCCAATGAAGCAGTTAAAATCTTGCACGAGTGGGATGAGCGGAAAAAGGCGAAGGGCAAAAAGTGGCTTTACCTATCGCTTGTGACATAAACCCTTTTTAGAGGGTGAAATTCCTAACCACATTTGGGCCGGGGTGGCGGAGTGGTTAACGCGCTGGCCTCGAGATCAGTTTAAGGCTGAAAGGGGCTCAGACAAGTAAGCCAGTGGGCCTTCGGGCTCGCAGGGGTTCGAATCCCCTCCCCGGCGTCTTTTTACCTTTTATTGTAAATTTTAGGTTATTTTTGATAAAGAACCTTGATTTACGCATATTCGATTATTCGAAAGACGCCGGTTGTTGGCTCTTTCGTTGGATAGCTGCTCGTGCGGCAGCATGATTTATATAATACGCTTGATATATATTGTATCACGGTGGGTTTCATGTCTGAAACCATCAGCCTAAGATTGCCCCGTGAAACTATAAAGAAACTACGCGAATTAGCGAATAAAGAAGGAAAAGACAGATCAGCTTTGATACGCGAGATTCTGGAACACGGCATTAAAGAAAAGAGCCTAGACCACGCTGTTGAACTTTATCGGAGGGGACAAATTACTGGTTGGAAGGCGGCTCATCTTGCAGGAGTATCACTGTGGAACTTCTACAAGATTCTGACCGAGAAAGGGATACTAATCCAATACTCAGAGCATGATTTAGAAGAGGACCTGCTGAAAGCTTAAGCGAGGAACCCTCCTTTGCCCATAGTTTCCAACACAAGCCCTCTAATATGGCTTTCAAAAGTGGGCAGAATCTCATTGCTCAAAAAACTATTCGGCGAAGTAATTATCCCAGAGGAAGTTTACAAAGAAGCCGTTGAAACGGGCTTAAAAGAAGGATTCAGTGATGCTCTCGCCATAAAAGAATGCATCGAACAAGGCTGGATAAAAATCTCAAAACTTGATGAAAGAGAAACTAAGCTCTGCGAAAAGATGATGGAACATGCCTTCGAAATCCATTTAGGAGAGGCCCAAGCGATACTGTTGGCACGTAAGGCAAGCGTATTGCTGTTGATGGATGAATCTAGTGGAAGGGCATTCGCTGAAACATTGGGTCTGAAAGTCAAGGGAACGCTTTATGTAATTATGAAAGCTTTGAGGGAAGAATTACTGGATAAGGCTGAAGCAAAAGAAATAGTGCTGGAGCTTGTAAGCAAAGGTTTCAGAATTGAACCAAAATTGCTGGCAAGAATACTGCGGGAAATAGATATGCACGTGCCCGAACATAAACGATAAGTACTCTTTGAACGGGAGTGCAGATTTTGGATAAACTACTACGTGTTTTTGCTGGCGTACACTGCCTCGAAGTCTTCGCCTATATAAATGCTTTTGCGGTCCAGTTTCTGACATGTTTAACATGTGATAACCCAGACGTTAATGAAAACAGTGTTGAAATTCCCTCCCCGGCGCCAATTTACTTAAGCGTTCCATATTCTTTTAGTAGAAGTACCCTGGTGGTGGACGATATTTATCCCATTGAATTAATTCTTGATGTAGAGCTGTGGCGTTTCCAACAACCCATTCTAATGCAGTCTGGGGTTGGGTGAGATCTGTTGGAATGTTGCTTCTATCACGGTTATATTCTACATACCAGTAATCTGCTAATTCATAAAAGCACCGGGCCAATCCGTCCAATTTACTTTTGGACGGTGTTTCATGCTCATTTTGGTCTATGCCTAACAAGTAATATAATTCCCACAGAAGTGTCGGGGTTTCGTTTAGAAGCTCCACATCCCCCTTCCCTGTTCCCGCCCACCAAGCTTGTGCGAGGGCTTCACTTACGACTGTGTAGACAGTGTTATAGGCGGTCGTATTAAAAAATGGAATCTCTTTATAATGATACGCCAACAGAGACAACACACTGAAGTCTCTTTTTATATCTACCCAGAATCTCTCTGCATAATACTCGAGGAGTTTACACGTCGATATTATGACCCGTACTTTTGTTTCGTTACAATAAGAGGATCTAAGCGATGCGTTCATCACACGCATACTTTCATAGTATAGGCCTGTGAACCATCTAAGTTTGCGGTAAACATCGTCAGCAGCCAAATAAGCTTGATATACTCGGCTTCTATGCAGTTCCTCGAGGTTGCTATAGAATTTCAGAGAAAAGTATGTGCTGACCGAAGCTAGAACCACGATGACAATTGCCATTAACGCAAAATAAGTCCTCGTCTTATTCACAACTCCTCACGCCCTAATCTGATTACTTGCTTGTTGTTTAAAAGACTTATCATTACTAGGATACCTTGAGATTAAATTCCATTTCGCAAACTGAAGCTCAGAAGTTGAAATACATTATCCCCTCCAGCTCTGCAGTAAGTTTATATTGATGGGGCTTCACTTCAGATGGTTTGTAAAGGGGGATCTTGAGGGTTTAGCTATGGAATGGTTTTATCTTACGCCGGCGGCTGGTT
>JAWAZC010000002.1:0-175332 GCA_038817995.1 Bathyarchaeia archaeon
GAAATACATTATCCCCTCCAGCTCTGCAGTAAGTTTATATTGATGGGGCTTCACTTCAGATGGTTTGTAAAGGGGGATCTTGAGGGTTTAGCTATGGAATGGTTTTATCTTACGCCGGCGGCTGGTTTGGCTGCTGTTGGTTTGGCTTGCTATTTGTACAAGTATGTGGTTGGTCAGGATAGTGGCACTGAGAGGATGCGGGAGATTGCCGGCGCCATCAAGGAGGGTGCGAAGGCCTACCTTAAAAGGCAGAACATTACCCTAGCAGGGTTTGTTGTTGTGATGGCCGTTATTCTTGGGGTGCTTTACACGGTCTATGCTTTTCATGAGGGTGATCCTTTGGGCGTTTACCGTGGAGTTAGCATGGCTGTGGCGTATGTTTTTGGCTCTGTGTGCACCACTGTTGCCGCCTATGTTGGTATGATGGCTGCTGTTGAGGCAAACGTTCGAACGGCGAACGCTGCAAAACATGGCTTGAGGAAAGCTTTTCCAGTGGCCTTCTACGGCGGGGCTGTTATGGGCTTGTTCATTGTAGGTTTAGCCCTTTTAGGGATAAGTCTGCTCTACTACGTTTTCAACGTTGTTTTGGGATGGAGCGAAGTTAACGCAGCCAACATGGTTTTAGGTTTCAGTTTTGGTGCCAGTGCTTTGGCCCTCTTTGCGAAGGCTGGCGGAGGCATATATACAAAAACGGCTGACATAAGCGCAGATCTTGTTGGGAAAGTTGAACTTGGTATCCCTGAGGATGATCCTCGGAATCCTGCTGTGATTGCTGATAACGTTGGCGACAATGTGGGCGACGTGGCTGGTATGGGCGCCGACCTAATAGACTCGTATATTGCAAGCATTGTAGCTGCCATGATAATTGGCGCAACAGCAGGCATGCCTACCCTCGTGCCTATCCTTGTAGCGTTGCCGCTCTTAATTGCGGCTGTTGGGCTTTTTGCTTCGATAATAGGCGCTTTTGTTGTTAAGTTGAGTATAAAAGGCAACCCGGGTGCAGCCCTTAACAGAGGATCCTTTGCCACATGGATAATCTTCGCCATCTTCCTATTCGTTGTTACCCGTTTTTCAGGACTGCCGGACGATCAATGGCTTGGAGTGTTTCTGCCCACAGTCGCTGGGTTGGTTGCCGGAGTAGTGATAGGGATAACCTCTGATTATTTCACGTCTATCGACAGAATGCCCGCCCAGAAGGTGGCAAAGGCTTCAACAACCGGCGCGGCAATAAACATCCTTACAGGATTTTCCTACGGTATTATTAGTATCGTCCCGCCAGTAATTGGCATTTGTGCAGCCACAATTGCCGCTTGGTATCTCGCTGAAGCGTTTAATGTTCGCGATGTTTACGGAATCGCCATAGCAGCTGTAGGCATGCTTGCAACCGTTGGTATGACGATATCGGCTGACGCCTATGGGCCAGTGTCGGACAACGCGAAGGGCATCGCTGAGCAGTCAGGTTTAGGCGAGGAAGTTATTGAGGTTGCGGATAGGCTCGATGCTGCCGGCAACACTACAAAGGCAATAACAAAGGGTTTCGCCATAGGCGCTGCAGCCTTAACAGTGCTGGCGCTTTTCGGCGCCTATAAGGAACTGGTCGAGCACTTTCTTGGCACAGAGCTAACCCTTAACCTTATGGATCCAAAAATTGTGGCTGGCGTTTTCTTGGGCGGCATGATGCCTCCGCTACTTTCGGCGCTGCTGATCTTAGCGGTGGGTAGAAACGCTGAAAGAATGGTTGAAGAGGTTAGACGCCAGTTTAAGGAGATTCCCGGACTGTTGGAGGGCAAGGCGAAACCGGATTACGCTAAATGCGTGGACATAGCCACTAAAGGTGCGCTCAGAGAGCTTATGCTGCCATGCCTTTTAGCCATAATAGTCCCGATCCTAACCATGATAGTGCTTGGCAAAGAAGCCCTAGCTGGCTTTTTAGCGGGAAGCATTGTGACTGGCATAATTTTCGCATTGTTTATGGCTAATTCTGGCGGCCTCTGGGATAACGCCAAAAAATACATTGAAGCCGGAGCATACGGCGGAAAAGGTTCAGAAGCCCATAAGGCAGCCGTAACAGGCGACACTGTTGGAGACCCATTCAAAGACACGGCGGGGCCCTCGCTGAATACGATGATAACGGTGATGTCGCTGGTAGCCGAAGTTTTCGCTCCGCTAATCCTTCTGCTGATCGCTTAGTTCCTTTCTTTTTATGTTGTAACAAGGTCCGGTAATTAGGGAGAACTTTATAAATAAGGGATGGTGATAAGCTTAATCTTACTCTAATATTTGCATGGGTTGGAGAAGGCGCTTTATATGTCGAAGCCTTGGCATGCTTTAGACATTCAAGAAGTTATGGGCGTCCTAGAAACGAGCCCAAAAGGGTTAACCAATAGTGAGGCTGCCAAAAGGCTGCAAAAGTTTGGTTACAACGAGCTTGTTGAACGAAAGCGGGTAACCCCCTTTCAAATTTTTCTGAGCCAGTTTAAGGATATTTTCGTGATTATGCTTTTGGTGGCCATAATCCTTTCCATAATTATTGGGTGGTATAAGGGCGGGGAATTTGAGGAGTATGTTGACGCCATAACCATCAGCGCGATAGTGGTCTTGAACGCGGTAGTGGGCTTCGTTCAGGAGTACCGCTCGGAAAAAGCAATAGAAGCTATGAAAAAGCTTACAGCCCCTCGGGCTAGGGTCCTCCGTGATGGAAAGGAAACGATGATTCCCGCGAGAGAAGTTGTGCCGGGCGACATCATCCTTATCGAGGCGGGAGACCGCATACCCGCTGACGCCCGCCTCTTCGAAGTTGTGGATCTTAAAACTGAAGAGGCTGCATTGACTGGGGAGTCCACGCCCATAGATAAAACCACGGGAGTTATAGACGAAAAAACGCCGGTGTCTGACAGAAGAAACATGGTTTTCATGGGAACTCATGCGACTTATGGAAGGGGTAAAGCCGTCGTGGTTGCGACGGGTATGAACACTGAGTTTGGCAAAATAGCTGAAATGGTTCAAGCTGTCGAGGAGGAGGAGACCCCGCTTAAACAGAAGTTGGAGCGGTTTGCCAAAAAGCTCGCGATAATTATTGTAGTTGCCTGCGCGGTGATTTTTGTACTTGAGCTGTTAAGGTACATGCAGGTTATTCCAAGAATCGGCGGCGCAACTCCGACTGAAGAGATGGATATTGTAAAAATGTTTATGGTTGCCGTTGCATTGGCGATTTCCGCTGTTCCTGAAGGCTTGCCCGCGGTTGTGACCGTTTGTTTGGCGCTTGGCGCAAGGGAACTTGCCAAAAGAAATGCTATTCTACGTAGACTTGCATCCGCCGAGACTTTGGGTGCCACCACGGTTATTTGTTCCGACAAGACCGGCACTTTGACGAAAGGAGAAATGACGGTCCGCAAAATCTACGTGAACGGCAAAGTTGTAGATGTAACTGGAGTTGGATACGAAGCCAAGGGCGAGTTTCTGTTAAACGGGGAACCAATAGACCCCAAAAGCGACAACGATTTGCAACTGCTATTAACGGGTGCGGCTCTCTGCACTAACGCGCAGTACGACGGTAAAAGCATTATTGGAGATACTACTGAGGGCGCCCTAATAGTCGCGGCAGTTAAAGCCGGACTGCTTAAAGAAGACTTAGAAAAAGTTTACCCACGAATCCACGAAGTTCCATTTACCTCCGAGAGAAAACGGATGACAACTGTTCACAAGTCCCCCGACGGCAGGCTTTTGGCTTTTGTAAAGGGTGCTCCAGAAATAGTCTTAGAACGGTGCACACACGTGTTATCTAACGGAAAGCCAGTGGCTCTAACCGAGAGGGGAAGACGCGCGATCCTTGAAGTAAACGAAAAGATGGCTGGGGATGCGCTTCGCGTCTTAGGAGTAGCTTTCAAGGAAATTGGCCACGAGACTCTAGAAAAGTTTGAAGCTGACGAACTTGAAAGCGGCCTAATTTTCGTCGGCTTGCTGGGCATGATTGACCCGCCTAGAGAGGAAGCCAAACTAGCCGTTAAAAAATGTGAAGAAGCTGGAATAAAGACTGTAATGATAACGGGAGACCACAAGCTTACTGCTGTGGCAGTGGCCAAAGAACTAGGCATACTTAAAGCGGACACAAATGACAACAATGATGTGGTGCTTACTGGCGCTGAGCTTGACGCGTTAAGCGACGAGGAATTCGAGAAAATCGTCGAAAAAGTGGTAGTCTATGCAAGAGTATCTCCGGAACATAAGCTTAGAATAGTGAAGGCCTTGAAAAAGAAAGGACACATTGTTGCAATGACGGGCGACGGTGTCAATGATGCGCCGGCCCTTAAGCAAGCTGACATAGGCGTAGCCATGGGCATCACGGGAACAGACGTTACGAAAGAGGCTGCGGACATTGTTTTGGCAGACGACAACTTTGCAACAATTGTTAACGCTGTTGAGGGCGGAAGGGGAATCTATGACAATATACGAAAGTTCTCCTTCTTCCTTATGCGGTGCAACTTCGACGAGCTAGCCTTAATTGGAACCTTCGCGCTACTAGGCCTTGAACTGCCCTTAACAGCACCCATGATATTGTGGCTGAACTTGGTGACCGATGGTGGACCAGCACTTGCGTTAACAATGGATCCGCCTGAAAAGGACGTGATGAAGAGGCCGCCCCGCAACCCTAATGAAGGTATACTGCATGGGCGTCTCGCTTCAATAATTGTGACCTTCATCCTGCAGTTTACGTTAACCGGAGGCCTTTTCTACTGGCAATACTACATGTTAGGCGAGACCCTTGAACAAGCTAGAACTATGGCCTTTATACGTGCAACTTTGCAGGAGTTATTCGTGGTTTGGAACTGTCGTTCAGAAAAGCGAAGCGTTTGGAGAATGGGCAGAGAAGCCTTCAACAACAAGTATCTAATAATCGCCGTGGTAGTTTCAGTAGCAGCAACAATTCTAGTACCATACTTCGGCTTAATGGGCACAGTGTGGCTTGACAACCCAACGGACTGGGCGATTGCAATAGTCGCGTCTATGTCTGGGCTGTTCATCCTCCCAGAAGTTTTCTACGGCAGAAAGATTTGGAAGTGGACTTAAACCTTCCACCCCTATTTTATGGATATATGCGTGTTATTGTCCTTGGGAATGGTATGGCTTCACGTATGTGCTTTAACTTGCAAATCCACATGACTGTACGCTCTACTCCAAGTCCAAAACCTGAATGGGGAACCGAGCCGTATCTCCGCAGGTCCAAGTACCATTCATAGGCTTGTCTGGGTAAGCCGAACTCTTCTATTCGTTTCTCTAAAAGCTTTAGATCGTGGATGCGTTGGCTTCCACCGATTATTTCACCGTAGCCTTCCGGCGCCATCAAATCCGCGCACAGCACTACTTCTGGGTTTTCTGGGTCTGGTTGCATGTAGAAGGCTTTGGCCTTAGCCGGGTACCTATGGACAAACACTGGTTTCTCAAATTGTAGGGAAATGTACCTTTCGTGGGGCGCTCCAAGGTCTTCGCCCCATTGTATTTGAAAGCCAGCCTTCTGCAGCATGTCTATCGCCTCCGTGTAGCTGATTCTTTCAAATGGTGGCTCAACCTTCTGCAGGGGCTTTACGTCCCGCTTGAGAATCTCCAATTCTCTTCGACGTTTCTCCAAAACTGTTTTGACAATATAGGTTACCATCTCCTCTTGAATCTTCAAGTTTTCCTCAAAGTCGCAAAAGGCCATCTCCGGCTCTACCATCCAAAACTCCGTCAAGTGACGCGGTGTTTTCGATTTTTCCGCTCTGAAGGTTGGCCCAAAACAGTAGACTTTTCCGAAGGCGGCTATTGTCGCCTCAACATAAAGCTGTCCGCTTTGGGTTAGGTAGGCTTTTTCTCCAAAATATGGCACTTCAAAAAGGGTTGTTGTTCCCTCAACGGCGGCCGGTGTAAATATGGGTGCGTCCGTCAGAACGAAGCCCCTGCCGTCAAGAAAGTCTCTGCAAGCCTTGATTACTTCGGCTCTAATCCTCAATATGGCGGTTTGTCTAGGGCTTCTAATCCACAATTGTCTGTGGTTCATGAGGAAGTCTATGCCGTGCTCTTTCTTCGCCAATGGATAATCGCGTTCTGCCAAGTGCACGATCTGTAAGTCTTTTACGCGAATTTCATAGCCACCGGGCGCCCTCTTATCCTCCTTTACTATCCCTCTAATTATGACAGAGGATTCTTGGGTCAGCTCATCGGCAACCTTGAAGACTCCGTCGCTGACCTCATCCCTATGGATTGTGGCTTGTATAAAGCCTGTTCCATCTCTAACTATTAGGAATTGCACACCGCCGCTTGAGCGTTTGTTGACAAGCCAGCCTTTTATTTCAACCTCGCTTTCGATGAGTTTTCCATCTAAAATGTCGCTTATACTCACCAACCCATGCCTCCTTCAAAACTGCTTCGATAGACAAAGGTTTCTAGGTTAAAATTGTAATGTGGTTTAGGCCACGTTAAAGTGTTCACCTTGCACCTTTATTACCCACATAACATAGGCTCTTCGAGTTTTAAACGTTTTGGCTTCAAACTTCACAACCCTTAAATCCGAAGCTTTGTCATCTACTTGATTAAACAATGCAACTGGGCAGCAGAAGGCTTAGAGCCCTAAAAATTTCAGCATTAGCCATTACAAGCGTTGTTTTGGTAGAGTTCACGTTAGGCCTCACCGTCGGCAGCTTAGCCATCGTAAGCGACGGAGCCCATGCACTGCTAGACACAATCTCAATGTTTATCCTTTTAATAGCCACAAAAGTCTCGTTGAAACCGTCTGACGAAGAGCACATGTATGGCCACGAAAAGATTGAATCGCTCGGCGGACTGGTGGGCGGCTTTATTCTTTTCGCCACTGCTTTAATTCTTATTGCGAGGGCTTTACAACGGATTATTCAAGGCGAGGTTTCAATTGTGCGCGGGTTGGAGTTTGCTGGTTTTATGGCAATAGCATACACTTTGTGTGTGGACATTTTAAGGATAAGCCTTTTACATAAGGCAGTTGAGGAAAGCGTAGCTGTCAAGGCTGGCTTTTACCATTCAGTTGCGGATTTGGGTTCGACACTTGTGGCTCTTTTCGGTTTTGGAATGGCAACCATTGGCTTTCCAGTATTAGATGCGTTAGCGTCTATTGTTTTAAGCGGGGCTATTGGCTATCTAAGCATTGAACTGGTTAGGACAAGTGGGATGGAACTCAGCGACACAGTGCCAAAACACCTTGCCGAAAAAATTAGGGAGACTATCATACGCACAGAAAATGTTTCCAGACTTACTAACCTTAAAGCTAGGCGAGTGGGAACTAAAACTTTCGTGGAAGCTACGATTCAGGTTCCAGATTACATGAGCTTGGAAAACGCCCATGAAGTAGCTTCCAGCGTTGAAGAGAACTTGAAACGGCTTTTGGGTGATGCTCACGTTGTGGTTCACGTGGAGCCTCTGGAAACGGAGATGTTGACGAAAGAGCTTGTGGAGAAAATTGTCAGAGAGATTGAAGCCGTGAAAGATGTCCACGAGGTAAACGTTGTTTATGATCACGGCAAAATATACATAACCCTTCACGCCCTTGTAGACCCTAAGTTATCTGTGCACGAGGCACACGAGCTTGCAGAGAAAATCGAGCGCAACCTATACGAGAAAATCCAGAATATTGGAAACGTAACAGTTCACATTGAACCCTTCGACTCAACAGTTCAGAAAGGGCTTACGGCAAACGAAAAAGAAATACAACAAATCGTCCATAAACTGGCTGAAAGGACTCAACAGCCCATAACGGTAAAGTGTGTCTTCACTTATGTAGCTGGAGGGAAACGTTACATAAACATTGACTGCTGCTTCACTAAAGAAATTTCAATTGAAGAAGCCCATAAAATCGCATCAAAAATCGAAAACAAAGTGAAACGTAGATTCACAGATACTATAGTTACGGTTCACATGGAGCCAAAAAAGGAAGAGTAAGAGAGTTTAGGAGAAGACGATTTCACCTTTTGGCGAAAGATCTTCAATTCTAATTAACTACAAATTAACTACAAAAATCACTTATAATACCAACTTCTAGAACACAGGCGAGAATGGTTTTAATGCGGCAAACTTCCAGCCACGAATGCTATCAGCCCTATAAAAAACCATATTAAAACATGGGTTTTCACTTTTTTGGCGTTTCCTTCAGAATAATCCCTTAAAATTGAAATTGAAGATAACACTAATCCTATATCCGTTATGGCCACTATTGGGATGAACCATACTGAAACAAGATTTAATGCCGGTGGCAGAGGAGTCAACGCCACGGCAGACAAGTAAAAAATGGATGCCACCACCGCGGCTTTTTGCCTACCAAAGAGTACAGCCAAAGTCTTTACGTTCAGAGTTCTGTCTCCTTCAACGTCAGCGATGCCTTTCGTTATTTCCCTACCAGTGTTTGAAAGGAAAACCATTGAAATAAAAATCCAACAGTTTTCTTTTACAGTGCCCAACGTAGCTAAACTTCCATAAATGAAGGGAGCTGATACACACGTGCTCACTAAAAGGTTCCCCGGAAAACCAGTCTTCTTTCCAAAAGTAGCGTAGATCACTGAGATAAGCCAAAAAATTGCGGCGGTCAAGAAGCATTGAAGCGTCACTGTTTTGCTTGTTAAAAATCCCGCCGCCAAACCGAGAACAGTCAATATTGCAGCGAAAACAAGCGCGTCCCTCGGTTTTATTAGGCCGCTAGGGATGGGTCGCATGGGTTCGTTTATGGCGTCTATTTCTCGGTCATAATAATCGTTAATAACCATCGAAGCTGCAGTTAATAGAAAACCAGTGAGAAAGCCAAAAAACAAGTTTAGCAGATAATTGCCATAGATAACGCTTACATCAGCAAGAACTGCCCCCACAATTACAGCTATCCCCATCATAAGACAGTTTATAGGTCGCATTAAGCGTATATAGCCGGCAAGCTGTTTAATATTCAAGCTCCATCACTTAGCAAAGGCTCGATTAGCACTTTTAAGCCTTAAACCATTTGAATATAAGGTATCGAATCTTCCCCTCTTCCAAGTCTGGCACTGCAATTATGAACCTTTTGCGGACGGTGGTTGCTAACCTACCCGCCTTGACAATTTCCGTTGCAGTCAATTCAGCTTCGGCCCTTTTCACGGAAACCATGAAGGGCGCGTGCTCCAATCCTGGGCCGTACTTATAGACTGCAAAGTCGCATCCAAACTTTATGCCTGGAGTTACAACCATACCTTTTTCGCGTAGGTCCCGGTAAACAGCATATTTTTCATCAAATTCGTCGTACAGCGTTCTGGCCTTTTGGCGGAGCTTTTTCAGATTTACTCTTCGTTTGGCGGGCCCTTCATATACTGCTATGATTCCTTTCTCGGCGAGATACAGCCCCTCCATCAAATCAAGTATTAAGGGAACGTTAAATTCTGGGACTTTAGGCTTTGGTATGCCTAAGGGCTTGCCGTAAAAGCCCATCTTGTAAAGTTCTGACCCCTCTGCTGGATTCCAAACCACTAGAAAATTTTCTATAAATTCAACCGGTATTTTTCTCGTCATTTTATCCTCCACTTCACATCATGAATGATATAATGCGGGCTGCCTCCACAGCGTCCTCAGCCTTGTCGGCAGATCCTTCCAAAAGTTGTAGTATGTCCCATAAAAGTAGAAGCGCTTGAATCTCAAGCTTACTGTTTAGAATTTTTATTTCAAGGGTGCGGTATAACTCGTCAACTCGTCTCTCAGCCAGTTCGACATCGCCGGCTTTCTCTGCAGCTTTTTCTGGACTATATGACAGGACCATAACCGTTTCTCTAAGTTTTAAAACTGCTTCGAGAACGGACTCTGAAAGTTTTAAGAGATCCTTTTTTATGTCCGTGGGTACGTGCCAGTCGTGTTCCATCATTTGTAGGAGGCGGAAAGCTATTCCTTCTGACAAGTCGGCTATTTCGTTGGCCAGATCTGTGAACCTTAGGAAATCTTCTCTACTTATGAGTATGGCGCCTATTTCTGCCAGTTCATTTGAAACGAAGCGCCTAGCATTGTCAGCTTCATCTTTGTTAGCCCTTATTTCGTCATAAATTTGTCTCGCTTTTTCCCTGTCATTTTTTAGGAAGCATTCAATCATCTGGGGGATTTTCCTAGCTAACTCTACAACCTTTCTTAAGTGTTCTTGGCAAACATTTAATGCTCTTCGTCTGACACGCTCCTCGGTTTCCGTTGGAAGCACCAAGAGTTTCCCGTCCACGATTGACTTTCCAAGCCGATAATATTATAATTTCAATGCCTAAAAAAGATAGTGTAGATCACTTTTTTAAAGGTTCACCCAAATCTTCAAAATTTATCTTGTTTCGGAAATACTTGTGCAATAGCTCCGGTAGAACGGCGATTTTATTTCGAACTTGTTCCCAAGTGTCTCTGTCTCGAATCGTGACGGTGTCATCTCTAAGCGTGTCATAGTCTACCGTTATTCCCAATGGTATGCCTGCTTCATCTGCCCTTGCGTAACGCCTTCCAATGGAACCCGCCTCGTCATAATCTGCGATAAATCCTTCGTTAACAAGCATTTTGTAGACTTGCATAGCTTTTTCCGGCAGCCCATCTTTGCTGACCAGCGGGTAAACTCCCACCTGTACGGGTGCGATGTCTCTTGGGAAACTGAGGATTACCCTGTCTTCCTTGACGCGGTAGGCGTATTCAAGTGTCACGTAAACGAGCCTGTCCAAACCAAAACTCGGCTCGACAACATGTGGTATGAAACGTTTCCCCTTCTCAGTAACCTTGCACTTGGTAATCTCCACATAATCGGGCAAAATTTTGTACTCCCCAAGCAAGTAGTACCCTCTTTCTTTGAAGGATGCTTCAATTTCCCTTGGGTCTGTTTCCACCAAAATCTCTGCGATTTTTTGTGCCCTTTCTTTAAATGCGGGGCCAAGTTTCGCCATTAAGGGCTTAACGACGACCTTTTCTATTTCAATGGGCTTTTCGTACTCCTTAAACACTCTTGTGTCAACACCGCTGTGCTGCATGTGCCGTTTCAAATCGTAGTCTGTTCTGTAAGCGTGACCGGAAACTTCAATCCAGCCCCAACGGTCCACGTAGACCTCTTGGTCAAAGCTTTGGAGTGAATAGTGGGCGCGTTCCCATGGAAGCTTTTCAATAAAGCGTTGCCTTTCAGCGGGAACCCCTAGCTCCGTCAGAAACTTTTTCGCTAAAGCCATAAAAACTGCTTGCCATGGAACCTTTATGAAACCCTTTTCGAGAGCCTCCTTAACAGTCACTTCTACGATCTCTTCTGAGCCACGTAGTTTACTTTCAGCTAAAACCAACCGCAAGGTTTCGTTTTCCAGATCCTTTAAAAGGTAGCAGTTGGGCTCATCCGGGTCAAAGAAGAATTCAATGTCCGCTATCGTGAACTCTCTCAGCCTGATTAAGCCTTGCCGGGGTGAGATTTCATTCCGCAGCGCGTGGCCTATTTGCATCGCACCAAATGGGAGCTTTTCTCGTGCAATCTCGTATAAACGTCTAAACTCCACGAAAATGTTTTGTGCGGCCTCCGGTCGCCCATAACCAATAGCTTCCGAGTAAGGGCCTATCGAGGTTTTAAACATTGTCAAGAAATATTTCGGCTCTCCTAACTTTCCGCCACATTCTGGGCAGCGGACATCCTTTTTTTCTATAGCATCCTTTAGCTCTTCTAAGCTGAGCTTTTCGATTTCTGTTGCGCTTTGCTTTGTTTTTTCCTCAAGTAGATGATCTGCTCTGAAACGTCTCCCACAACTTAGACACTCAACCATGGGCTCTTTAAAATGTTCAACATGACCGGAGGCCTCAAAAACCTTGGCTGGCGCTATTATCGGAGCCTCTATTTCCAAAATTCCAAGCTTGTTGACGAAAATTTCTCTAAGTTTGTTCTCAATGTTCTGTTTTAACTTTGCACCTAGAAAACCATAAGTTACAAAACCGCTTACCCCGCCGTAGATTTCATAAGACTGCCAAAAGAATCCCCTGCGGCGAGCTAACTCGTTTATCAAAGTGAATTTGTCCGGTGTTTGGGCGTTCATTTGGTGGTCCACCTTCTTGGACGGCTAAACTTTTAGAGCTTTCCCGATTATAAACGTATAGGGGATCCATATACGCGGATTTTAAAACCTAATTGACGCATTTACAAGTGTTTGGAAACATGCACGCTTTGTATTTGGCCGTTCTCGTCTAGCTGAAATTCTAAAAGAGCCCTAGACAGTATGTTCTTTTTGCTGTTAAACTCCTCGCCGCATTCGCTGCATTCAACGTCTGACTCCATTTCGACAGCATACCATGACGCTTCAACATAAAGACGCCCGCAGTTTGGGCAACGTAAAACCACAACGTCTAACCATGCTTTCATTTCGAGGCCTTCAATGTATAGTCGTAGTAGAGCTTTATAAGCTCGTAGGCAGATAATATGAAACAAAAGTGGTGCGCGCTGTTGCCCAGCATAAAGATAGCATTAGTTGGTGTTGGAAACTGTGCAGCCGCTTTGGTTCAAGGCCTCCATTATTACAGTAGCATAGCTAAAGATAGTTTAGGTGTCCGAAACCTAACTCTCGGAGGTTATCACCTCAGAGACATTAAGATTGTAGCCGCATTTGACATTGACGATCGAAAAGTTGGGAGAGACTTGTCGGAAGCCATTTTTGCTTCTCCGAACAATGCCCCCAAAATTGTTGAGGTGCCACCTACCGGCGTTACAGTCCTTAAAGGTCCAGTTTTGGACGGTGTTGGCGAGTACACCAAACGTGTGATTCGAGTTTGCAACGCGCCTGAGGTAGATGTTATACAAGTGCTTCGGGAAAGTGGTGCCGAAATTGTGGTTAATTTGCTTCCAAGCGGCGCCATGAAAGCTTCTGGATGGTATGCGGAACAGTCTATGAAAGCCGGGTGCGCCTTTGTGAATGCAACACCAACTTTCATTGCAAGCGATCCGGACTGGGCGAAACGTTTTGAAGAAGCTGGCCTACCCCTCGTTGGCGACGATTTAATTGACCAGATAGGCGCGACGACTATCCACAAAACTTTACTACAGCTTCTATCTAAGCACGGGGTTCGTGTAACTGAAACCTACCAGCTGGATGTCGGTGGGGGAACAGAATCTTTTGACACTCTGGAGCGGACTCGTGAGCTAAAGCGGATGATAAAAACTGAAACTGTAAAGGCAGCATTGCCATATGAAGCTGAAGTTGTTGCAGGGTCTACTGACTATGTTGATTTCCTTGGAAATAGGCGTGATAGCTTCTTCTGGATTAGAGGATTATACTTCTGCGGCGCACCAATGCAGATGGACATACGCCTCTCAACCATCGACGCGCTAAATGCGGGCTCGGTGCTGTTTGACGTGATACGGACTGTGAAAATAGCGTTAGACCGCAAAATGAAGGGCGCTGTTTTACCGATTTGCGCTTACGCCTTCAAACGTCCACCCCAACTTCTTCCGTTAGACTTGGCTGAAAAAATGTTCGAGGAGTTCATATCCCAGAAGACCAACGGCAACTGAATGGTAACCGTTAAAAAGAAGCTCAGCTCCAGATTTTCTGGAGCCGATATTATGCAGATAAACTTTAATGAAAAAGTAGACCTCCAGATGGGCTTCCGCTACCGACAGCAAGACGGAAAAATTTTCCTAACGGTGAAAGAGGGAACCCCCTACTATCAGAGGTATGCCTCAAAATTGATAGAAGATAAAGTTATCCTAGACTTGGATAACGCAAAAAAGAAGCTTAAAGAAACCGGCGATTGCGTAGTTTACTCAGTTTTCAATTTATGGAAATCCATTGACTTCTTTAAAGAGTTGTACAGAAAAACGTGGCTTGTTGGCGATTTAACCCTTTTAAATCATGGCTTTTTCTCAGGCAGCGATGGAGGCGAACTATTCTGCACTTACGGTCATGCTCATGAAAAGTATTTTGGCGAAGTTTACACGGTGTTAAAGAATGGATGCTTTTTAATCCTCACGCATAGAAGCACCTTTCAAAGCTTTGTAGTGTGGCTAAAAGAGGGAGCTTCAATTTTCATCCACCCCGACTACATGCACAGAATGACCGTTCACGAGGGGGACTGCCTGTTTTTGACGTTAGCTCCAGAAAAGGCGGGTCATAACTACCAATGCGTTAGGGGAAGGGGTTTCCCGGTTAGCATATTCTATAACCCCCAAAAAGGTAGGGTTGAGGTTAAGAGGAATACGACATTCATTGCGACGTACAATATTGTGAAGAGGATTAAGAAGATTGATGCCTTAAACCTCGTAAGAAGCGACCCAGAAAAATTGAAAGAGATTCTTGAAGACCCAGAAAAATACGTGGACTATTACTTCAGAGGATGAATGTGGGTGCTCTCTCATTATGCGTTAAGGCGGAAACGTGTTTCAATAGCTATTCCAGCGTCTCTTGTCTCTGACGTTCCGCATTTAAGAGAGAAAACTTCCAAAATTGGTATAGTGGGTAGGACCGCCGCAATTTTCGGTGTTGAAGAAATTATAATCTACATAGATGAGCCAAGCGTAAATCAAAAAGCTGATGTGGATTTATTAGTCACGCTGCTTCGTTACATGGAAACCCCTCAATACCTTCGCAAGAAACTGTTTAAATTGAGGCTTGATTTGCGGTTTGCTGGAATCCTACCGCCCTTGAGAACACCGCACCATCCCGTCAGCAAGAGGACCGCAGATCTATCAGTTGGCGAGTATCGTGAAGGTGTAACCATTGCGAATACAAAAAAGGGCACGCTCGTAGACATTGGTGTTGAAAAGCCTGCTTTAGTGCCAAAAATTCTCCCTGTTGGTGAGAGAGTGACTATAAAGATTATAGAGGTTGGTAAGCGGATAGTTGCAAACACTGTAGAGCGCCAAAGAGTTCCATTTTATTGGGGTTACAGCGTATCTGTCTGGTATGGTTCTTTTGGGAGTTTGGCCAAGAGTGGACGTTTTGACCTTAAAATTGCCACGTCAAAGTATGGTTCTTCTTTCATGGAGATAAAAGATAAAATCGCTGAGCGGTGGAGAAAAGCGGAAAGTGTGCTGGTGGGCTTCGGCGCGCCTACTCAAGGGCTTTTTGAGATAGTTAAGCGGGAAAGGCTTAACCTAACAGACGTTGTAGACTTTGTTGTCAACACAATTCCGGGACAATGTACTGAGACAGTAAGGACGGAAGAAGCGCTTATTGCTTCTCTCGCTGTTTTCAACTGTTTTTTGGGCTTTAATGCTTAAATGTTTGTTCTTCGTAATGTTTGCTCATGTATTTCGACATTGCGATGCCTCTAACCCTTTTAGCAGTTGTAGCCATCTCCGTCCTGATGAGTGGAAAGGTTGAAAAGAGGCTCAAAGCTGTCTTTGAAGAAAGAGAGTTCAAAACAAAAGACGCCATAATTCTTGTGGCAGCGATAACGGTGACCGTTTCTGTTGTAACGTTCATACCACTGTCAGCTGTTGTAACGTTGTTCCTTTTCGCCTTCTCACTTTTACTCTTCATATTTGCCTATATCTTCTCAGACTGTAGAAAGGCTGTGGCCAAACTCTGTTCCATGGCGTTTTTTGTTGCAAGTTTTTTGATTGCAACGCTAAGTTTCTTTATGTTATTTCCTTTATACATATATGTTGCTTATGGAGCTTTAGCCCTCTATTGCTTGTGCGGCTTTTCCATGGTTGCTTTGTTTTATGAGGAGACTAGACAACACGTGAGGGAACGCTGGTACCTTGCCGCCATGCCATCCGTTTTATTTGTGATTCTCTACGTTTTCTTTAATAGGACACCAATATGGTTTCCATACCTGCTAGACACGTACAGCCTCATCTTTGCAGTTTTGATAACCCTTTATCTCGGGGGACTTTTTACATGGAAAACTTCGCTGGTTTTTACCGGCCTTTTGACAATAGCAGACACAGTTCTTGTGCTGGTTACCGGGGCAATGGTTTCCGCGGCAACTCACTTGTCTGACTTGGGGCTTCCGGTTTTTGTTATTCTGCCAACCATTCCACGAGTCGCAACTAATAAAGGGACACTTTTAGTGTCTCTTGGACTTGGGGACTTCTTCTTTTCCGGACTTTTAGCTATACAAACCTACAAAAAATTTGGGAAGAGTGTTGCATTCCTATCCACTGCAACAATGGCATTTTCCTTTTTCATGTTTGAAATGTTTATGTTTAATTTTGGCGTGACTGCGTTTCCGGGTACTTTAATGATCATAAGTGGATGGGTGCCTATAGTTCTTCTTAAATACGTGATGGATAAGAAAAGCAGAAACAGAGTCATAAGTCTTCTTCCGTGATTACTTTGATTCCATGTTTCTTCAACAGGGCTGTTGTTATACCATCACCTCTGATGGTTTTTCCAGAGAAAGTTCCATCGTAAATTTTTCCACAACCACAGGAGGGGCTTCCCTGCTTTAAAATGGCCTCTTTAACACCAAAAAGTTTAGCTATCCGCAAGGTTTCCATAGCCCCTCGCAGGAACTTGTTCGTGACATCTTCTCCAGACTTTGTTATCACTCTATTTCCAACAATTTCTGCTGGCTCTCTTGGAGTTGGCAAACCGCCAAGTTGCTCGGGACAAACCGGGATTAAAATTTCTGTTTTTAATAGTTCAACAACCTTTTCATTAAGGGAATCTTGTCCGTCGTAACGACATTTTACGCCTAGTAGACATGCGCTACAAAGCTTCATTTCTATCAATCAGCGTTAACGGTTGCGTTTTAACCGAAAAGCGCGCTGAGCCCCTCAAGCGCGGCTTCTTCTTTGGCTTTCTCTTCCTCTTCTTTCTTTTTCTTTTCTTCTTCCTTGGGTTTAGTTTCTGCCGCTGATGGTGTTGCCGCTGAAGGTGTTACCGTTACGGGTGCGGCCATCATTGTTGGAGCTGACTTAATAACTTCGTCTATGTTGACTTCTGCTAGAGACGCTACTAACGCTTTGACTCTAACAGCGTCTACGTTTACTCCAGCGGCTGTCAAAACTTGTGTAAGGTTTTCCTCGTTTATTGGTTTTCCAGCTTTGTGGAGGAGCATTGCAGCATATATGTATTCCACTCTCTCACCTCACTTTCCTTTTTAACTTTATTTTGACTCTTCTTCCAAATTGGGAATTCTCATACTTAAACTTAACATTTCCATGTAAGCTTTTCTTATAAGGTCTTTTATTGTTTCCTTTGTTGGGATGGCTGCTCCAAGGGAGAGAGCACAAGCCTCTTGATATGCTATTTGAAGCAGAACCTGTATGTTTTCCTTTGCTGGATATACGATGCCAAGCGACAGTTTGAAGGCTTCCGCATGAGCAGTTTCAATCTGTTTTTTAGTTTCTTCAATGTTTATAGTAAGTTGGTCTCCTTCTATTACTAAGCCGTCATCATATACCGCTCTTAACATAAGCCCTGCTTCCACGGCTTTGATCCCAAGCTTTGACAGGACACTTGCAAGCCTTTCTGAAATGACGTCCCCTTTTCGAGCCACAAGCGTGTCCTTGGTTATCCAGACGCTTCCGGATTCAATTCTTGTTGGCAAACCTACAGCATTTAACTGGCTTATTATTGGGCCCGGAGGTTGCCCAGTGTTACCAGCTGGTACGATAATGTCGAAAGATGCAACGTCTCCCGCCTTGGCAACCATCCGCACTTTGCTCTTTTCAAGAAGCGACGCCAGCTTAAATGGGTTCATGTTTGTGAAAAGAAAAACGTTCGACCCCGTCAAGTATTTTTCCAACTTTTTAAGTTCGGGTTTTTCTTTGATGTTTTCTATAGCTCTTCTAACCAACGTGTTTTTTGCAACGCGTATGTAAGCTTCCTTTGCCAGTTTTTTCTTTAATTCTTGAAGTTGGGACGCTCTAACCTTTTGAAGGCTTGCTACCCCCACCACTTTGTATCGTCTGAGAAGCTTTGAAATTTCGTCGACTTCGGCAGCCTTCTCCTGCAAAACCACTTGGGACGGCAAATGCTTCCCCTCTATAGCTTAATCTTTACAGGGGCACCCATGGTTGTTTTAACGTGGACTGACTTAATGTTTTTTATCCCCCTCTTCATTTTGCCTTCAATAACCTTGAGTACGGCCTGTATATTTTCCGCCAGCTCTTTTTCAGTCATATTTTCCGTTCCCACCCGGCATTGTATTACAGGTTGGTTGCGCATTCTTATGGCAACGGTTTTGCGGTATTTGTCAAGCAAGCTTTCTATGTCAGCGTTTGGCGGCACGGGTATTGGCATTTTACCTCTAGGACCAAGCGCAGCGCCTAAAACCTTGCCTACAAGGGGCATTAAAGGAGCTTCCGCAAGGAAAAAGTCGTATTCATTGGTGATTTTCCGTATCTCCTTTTTCTTGCCTGCAAGAGCTTCCAGCTCGTCTTTGTCCATTACCAAGTCGGCGTTGGCTCTTTTCGCCTTTAATGCCAGCTCTCCTGTGGCGATAACACATATTTTGTTCGGTTTTTCCGGTGGTGGATGAGGCAACTCGACGTTTTCTTGAAGTCTGCCCTCAGGAGATTTCATGTCTATATCTTGTAAAGTTACGATTAACTCAACTGACTGGGTGAAATTTCTTTTCCCAGCTTTCTCTTTTGCTTCTTTGACAGCGTTTATAACAGTTTTGGGATCTATTGACATTCTATGGGGCCCCGTGCCATTGATGGATTATTAAGCCATTATAAAAAGGTTCTCTTAGGCTTCATTTTCCACAAACATTTCGTCATATTTTCCAGCGTCGATTTCTCTTATAACTTCCTTTGGATCTTTTCCTTCGACCGTAACGCCCATACTCACGCAGGTTCCCAAGACTTCCTTGACTGCTGCTTTCAAAGTTTTTGATAGAAGCTCTGGACGTTTTATTTTCGCTATTTTTATGAGCTGCTGCATCGAGAGGTTTCCAACTTTCTGCGCTTTCGGGTTCCCCGAACCTTTCTCGATTTTCAGTTCGCTTACAATCAAAGCGGATGTTGTTGGAGTTCCAACGTTAACCTCAAACTGCTTGGTTTCCGGGTCAACAATAACCTTTACCGGAACTTTCATTCCAGCATAGTCTTTTGTAAGTTCATTTATCTTGTTCACAACCGCCAAAACGTTTACGCCAAGCGGACCTAGGGCTGGTCCTAGCGGCGGGCCAGCGGTAGCTTGCCCTCCATTCACGAGTAGTTCCACAATTTTCTTTTCGCCCATAAATTTCACCTGCTTTTAGGTTTTCGCTTTTTCCACAAGTTTCACGTAGTCAGCGTGAACTGTTATTGGAAGTGTAAAGGTTGCTTCTAGGAGCTCTAAGGTTACTTCTTCCTTAGCCTTGTCGATGCGTGTTATTTTGGCACGCATCCCTTTAAACGGTCCTCCAGTAACCTCTACAATGTCGTTTTCGCTTAACTCTTCAATTATAGGCTTTCTAACAATGTATTTTTCAATTTCTGAAAAGTTTACGAAGTCTGGAACACGCGACTTCACATGTTTAATGCCCGCTATGGCTTGTTCGACAAAATGAGGGCTTTCTGCCTCCATAAATATGTACCCCCTGAGGGTGTCTGGAATGAGAATAGCCTTTATGGGTATTTTATTCAGCTCAATTCTGGCGGCTATAAGCTTAGCTACGTTTCGCTCTTGACCCGTTGTTATTCTTACAGCGAAAATTTTGGTTAAAGGTTTTTCCATGTTTCAGACTTCCTTAAAGGCCTACATCTGAGAGATTGGAGCCGTTAAAAGTCTTATGATAAAGCCTATGAGCCCAACGACACTAATGCCTAAGAAGCATATCTTTATTGACAGCCACAGCTCGCTTTTACCGGGTTTAACTGCTAGCTTCAGCGTTTTGGCGCATTGTTCTAGGAACGATTTTAGGCCCATCTCTTATACCAGCACGTTGATAGTTTGTTTGCAAAGTATTAACCTTTCTGTAAAAAGCATGGTTCTCCGTGTTAAACTTTTTGGATTTTTAGATTTAACTTTTCAAGCGTTTCAATGAGGCGTTGCTTGTCTTCCCCCCGTATACCCTTCCAGTCCAATAATGCCAGTTTAACTTTTTCTAGTGTTTTCTGAACACATTGATGGAGAATTTCCCCATTAACCTCTGGAATCGCATATTTCGGAATAATGTGGCCGAAAGCTATGTTGCTCTCTAACGCAATTCTTGTAAATTTCTCATTGTAGTGTGGGCCACCCACACCTATTGCTATTTGGGCTTCTCTCTCCCTGAAATTTAAAGCGGCCTCCATTGCTGCCTGGGCCACGACTTTTGCCGCTTCCGTGTCTGTCCATTGTTTCAACGTGCTTCCCAATTCAACGAACATAGCTGGCTTGTCCAAGGAGGGACCGTGATGGGTACACTCATAGGACACTTTGTAAGCTAGGTTTTTCTCTTTGACAAGTTGCGCCATGGTCTTTAGGGCTACTTTCATGGCGTTTGCCGGAGCAACAGAAAGTTTTCTCGAAATGCCTCCCAAACATGCTTCTCCAAAATTGCCTGGTGCGTGCACTGAAAGGGTTGGGATTCCTTTTTCGCTGCTGTGTCTTGAAAGGAATATTATGAGTTCGAGAGCTGGCGAAAAGCCAGTTACACTTTGTGCGTAAACGAGTTCTTCGTTTAACACAACCAATTTTATTTGTTCATTTTCCCTAAACGCATAGACGTGTACGTCTTTGAAGTCCCTTTTACGCGGTTCAAATGGATAGTTTTCCAAGATCTGTTTTGTAATGTTCATGCTTGCTGGGTCTTTACTGGATGCGACTAATAGAATCAAGGTTTCTCCGAGCTACTTGTTCATCTTGTAGTAGAAAAAACTTTTCCGTTTCCATAAAGTTTATAATTGTTGGTGGGGTTGAAGCTTTAAGTTTAACGTGTGGTTGGCTAGGATGCATTTAATTAATTTTAAAGAGTTGTCTGGTCAACAGCTTATGGAAATTATTGACAAGGCTATTGAAGTGAAGCATAATCCAGAAGAATACCGAAAGGCGTTGGATGGCAAATCTCTAGCCATGATTTTCCAAAAAACCTCAACTAGAACAAGAGTTTCCTTCGAAGTTGCCATGACACAGCTTGGAGGACACGCCCTTTACATTGATTGGCGAACCACGAACTTTACGATAGCAGACATATATGATGAAACCCAATACTTGTCGCGGAACGTTGACTGTATAATGGCAAGGCTTCTTCGAAACGCCGACCTACAAGTTATGGCTAAAGCTTCAAGGGTTCCCGTCATAAACGGCTGCGACGAGAAATATCATCCAAGCCAAGCCATAGCCGACCTCATGACCATGAAGGAGAAGAAGGGCAAACTGAAGGGGTTAAAGTTGGTTTACATAGGCGTGCACAACAACGTTTGCAACTCGCTAATAGAGGGGTGCACAAAAACAGGAGTAAAAATCGTTGCAGTTACACCTATAGTTAATGAACCATCAAAGGATGATGAGCTTCTCGAAGAAGCTAAGAGAACAGGGCTTTACGAAACAACCCTTGACGTTAAACAAGCTGTGAAGGACGCGGATTTCGTTTACACCGACACTTGGGTTGACATGGAGTTCTTTAGCGACCCTAAATACACAGCCGAGAAGGAGAAGCGCATCAAACTTATGATGCCGTATCAAGTGAACAAGGAACTGCTAAAAGGAAGCAATGCATTGGTAATGCATGACATGCCCATCCACAGAGGCTACGAGATAAGCGAAGATGTGATTGAAAGTCCAAACTCAATAATTTATGAGCAGAGCGAAAACAGGCTTTACGCAGCTAAGGCCATATTGCTCAAACTGCTCGGAAAATTCTAGGAATCACGGTTGATTTTTGGAAAGTTCTTATGCGTGGTTTATGCCAATTGTAGCGCAAAATTTATAAGTAAGAGAAATTTGCGGCTCGTTTAGAGGATAGAAAGACGTATGTGTAGTCGGCCAAGTAGGCCAAAGATAATGTTCGATCCCGTCCTGGGTTCGGACGATAATGTTGGGTGTTCAATATGGGCATCCACATTATCGCCGAATTTCGGGGCGTGGATCCCCGAAAGCTTTCGAAAGTGGAAGACCTGCGGCCTATTTTGGATAGGGTAGTTGCTAGTTCTGGTTTGCACGTTGTTTCCTCAAGCTTCCATCAATTCGAGCCTTATGGGGTTTCTGCCATATACCTTCTAAGCGAGTCACACTTGAGTGTTCACACATGGCCGGAATACGGTTATATGGCTTTAGATATCTTCACGTGCGGAAATGATGGTCCTGCTTTGAAGGCTTTTGAGCTGCTGGTGGAGGAATTTAAACCTAAAAGCATTGAAAAACGCGTTATAAGAAGGGATGTTTATGGAGAAGGTGGAAACCAAAATACTGTATGAACTTGCCTCGTCCAAGAAAACTTTCTGGGAACTTCTCGACAGAGTTAATGCTCCCCTTAAAGATTTTGTAGCAGCCCTAAAAAGGCTCAATGAAAACGGCTTTATAGTCGCCGACGAAAGCGGCTTTTCTCTTACTAACATGGGTATGAGCCAAATAAAATTAGAGAGCTTAAATTTTGAGGGCAAGCTCTGCTCGCTGTGCCAAGGTAAGCGAATAATCCTAGAGGCAAAATTTAAGGAAGTTCTGGAGGAATTCAAGAAGATAGTTCAAAAGAGGCCAAGTCCAACCCTCAACTTTTTCCAAGGGTACATGCTTGAAAACGACGTGGTTGCAAGAGCGGCTCTGATGCATCACTATGGCGATTTGGCTGGGAAAAATGTAGTCTTGGTTGGCGACGATGATTTGTTAAGCGTCGCATTAGCCTTAACAAGGCTGCCTTCTCGAATAACAGTCTTAGACATTGATAAACGGTTGGGCGAATTCATAGGATCAGTCAACAAAGAGTATGGCTTTGGCATCGAGTACATAGAATACAACGTTGCTGACCCCTTGCCTACAGAACTGCTTGGAAAGTTTGATGTATTTTCTTCTGAGCCCCTTGAAACCTTGTCCGGTTTAAGGGCTTTCCTGATGCGTGGCGTGGCTTGCTTAAGGGAGAACGGCGTCGGCTATTTTGGCTTGACTCTATATGAGGCTTCCCTTAAAAAGTGGTTGGCTGTCCAAAAACTCCTGTCGAGGATGAACTGTGTTGTCACCGACATTATCCAAGGGTTCTCAGTTTACCCGATGGATTATGGCACCGCGAATTATGAGGAGTTTGCCTACAATTTGGGCTTTAAAGTTAACAAGAATCCGGGGGTTAACTGGTACAAGTCTGCCCTGTTTAGGTTTGAATTGCTCGGCAGAGCGAAGCTTCCAGTGGGCGCCAATAAAAAGTTGAGGATTCAGTTTATAGACAAGGAGGAAGATTTAACTCATCCAATGCTATATCATAATTTTGGGGACTGTTGCTGAAACAAGAGGTCTAAAAGTTTAGGACGTTTTGGCAAGTGGTGTTTATGCCTTCTCGCAAGGTGAAGTCTTCCAGCGTTTTTCTTGAGAGCTTAAAAATACGCCGTGCAAATGAGGCAGACTTGCAGCAAATTGTCAAGTTATCCGAGAAGCTTGGAAAGGACGAAAGTACTATGGACTCTATGGTTTCACCCTTGCCAAGCGAGTTCCAAAACCCGAAATGGATCCTCAAAAACATTAAGGGTGAAAACACTGTTGTTTTCGTCGCTGAAGCCGCCGGGAAAATTGTTGGCTATTCTTTAGGATGGATTAGTCAGCCTTGGTCATACAAAGCTGAAAGAGGGTACATTTGCGACTGCTTTGTTGAGAAATCCTACAGACGCCAAGGCATTGGCAAGGCTCTGGTGAAAGCGATACTTGAATGGTTTAAGGATAAAGGTGTGGAATGTGTAGAGGTGGACGTTTACTCCAGCAACGTTCCATCCTTAGCTTTATTTAAGGGCTTAGGCTTCAAGGAAGTTTCAAAAAGGCTTCGTCTAACATTTAAAGGGCAACAATAATGTTTTCGTCACCCAATAATCATTTCCACGAATTTTTCTGGCTTAAACTCTTCAAGGTCGTCGTAACTCTGTCCTGTTCCGACAAAAATTATCGGTTTTCGTGTCACGTATGTTACGCTTAGGGCTGCCCCTCCTTTAATGTCTGCATCAACTTTCGTTAGTATGGTTGCATCTATGCCTACGTTTTTGTGAAATTCCTCTGCTTGAACAACCGCGTCGTTGCCTGTCAACGCGTCCACCGTCAAAACTGTCAAGTCTGGATTTACTACACGTTTAATTTTTGCAAGTTCATTCATGAGGTTTTTGTTTGTCTGCATTCGCCCGGCAGTGTCGATTAAAACCACGTGTATCCCGTGAGCCTTTGCATGGTTTATTGCGTCGTAGGCTACTGCCGCCGGGTCCGCACCATACTTGTGTTTTATCATTTTTATTCCCAGTCGTTTGGCGTGAGTTTCTAGCTGTTCGATGGAGCCAGCTCGGTAAGTGTCACTGCACGCCAAAACAACCGTGTAGCCTCTCTTGTTCAGGAAGTGGGCAACCTTCGCTATGGTTGTGGTTTTGCCAGTGCCATTAATTCCAACAAAAAGCATTACAAAAGGCTCATTTTCCATTCTTTTTTCTTCAACGGCTTTTAGGAATTCTATTTTCCCGTTTGTTGTCATGATTTCAAGAAGTACCTCTCTAAGATTTTGCTCTACAATTTTCTTTTTGTCTTCAAGTCTTTTGATTTGCAATCCGTTGAGACGTCTTTCCATTTCCTCGCATACACGTTCCGCCACGGGCACGGCTACATCGTTCTCTATTAGGGTTAGCTTAAACTCTGAAAGTATTGGACGAAGGTTTTCAGCCTTAAGCTCTGTTGTTGTAATTCTATTTACTAGGCTGCTTAAGCCAGATCTAAGCCTTTCAAACATTACTACTAGGAGTCTCCTTTCTCAAAGTTACAGCTAACTCTT
Source organism: Bathyarchaeia archaeon (assembly GCA_038817995.1). Taxonomy (GTDB): domain Archaea; phylum Thermoproteota; class Bathyarchaeia; order Bathyarchaeales; family Bathycorpusculaceae; genus DRVP01. Next base: position 24,802 of record JAWAZC010000002.1, read on the forward strand.
CGAAGCGCTCTCTGTCCTCGTTGATTCTATCTATAACTTGCGAGAGCTGTTGCTGAAGGGATGCTCTGCTTTTCTCCAGCTCCTCAAGCCTTTTTTTTATGATCTCCTTTGCCTCTTGAAGAGTTTTCTCAACCGAAACGCCCGCGCCAATGCCAACTGTAACCTTGTCTGGAGTTTCAAGCCTTGCCCTAATGTAGGAGTTTCCACCTATGGGAATCAGCAGCTCAGTGTTTTCTTTCTGTTTTTCTAAACCTTCAAGCGTCATGTTAGCATAGGTCAAGTCTGTTATGACAGCATTAACCATGTTTATTCTGGCTTGCAAGGCTTCAGCCGTCTGCTCCAGAATGCGCATTTCAACACTAAGCTTTCGTAGCTCCTCTTCAACTTTGCTAGCCAATTTTACCTTCTCCAGCCAAAAGTTTTCTTATTAGGGGATCTTCAACCTCTTTGGGTGAAATTTCTTCAACCATGTCAATTTTTATGTGAAAGCGTTTTACGCGGTGTTTGCTGCCCAACTCTGTGTAAACTTTCTCTATAGCGTGTTCGGGTTTTAGGGCCATCACTTCCTTTTCAAATGTTGTTTTCCAGTTTGGCTTTCGAATTTCACCCACAACTCGGAAAACTTTCACTTCATTCATTTTCCTTCACTACTCCCAGAGCGTGTCCAATTATAAACATTTCTGGGCCTGTTGTCAGAGAACCTGCTACCGCAGCATGACTGTTGCAGATCAATCCGGTTTTTACATATGGTATCCCACAATTAACCGTTCCCACATCTACGGGAACCTTTAACACTTCTTCCAAAATTCTTCTTTCAGAATCCTTTAGAAGTGGATGCGCCAAAACTCCTTTATTCGTTGCAACAGCTAAGGAGCCCACATAGGGAAGCTGAGCGATCTCACCTGGAACTGCCTCTACATCCAAGGTTTCAGAGATTTTCCTGATCTCAGACTGTTTTAGTCTTGGGTCCACGATGGCTCCGTAGTCGTTTGCCAAAACCATGTTGCCGTAAGCCGTCTTTTTTGTCTCCATTACCGTTATATTTCCATCGAAAACGGATTTTATTGCCTCAACCTCCTCGTCTTTTACGAAGTGTGGAAGTAAAATTCCATTAGAATTTGCGCAGGCTAAAGCGCCAACCAAAACCGAGCCACCTATGTTTGTGTGTACAAGTTTTACTTTAAGCCACTCAGCAATTTTCTCAGCTTTTTTGGGGGAGACGAATTTTGGAACTATAAGCATTTTTTCAGTAGCCAATAGGTATACGCCTATACTTGCTGTTCCAAACAGGCTAGTTAAGTAAATCGCCAAGCCTAGTCTCCTTCAGCTAAATAAACCGTAACATTCCCGTCCTTATCCTTTGCGGCTCTGACACGGATTTTCCGTGGAGGTTTCTCTATGCCTCTGCTCCAGATTTTCTCGTTTACCTCATTGCTAATGATAACTCTCTTGGGCTCGGTCTCCTCTTCTTCACCTTCTGTTTTGGCTTCCAGTTTCATATGTCTCCTTATAAAATCCCGGATTATTCTGATGGCTTTAGGCGCCCTCTTGTTGGGAGGCGCAATCCAAGCCTTTCCTAAAGGAATAGTGTAAAATCTTTCTTCAACGATTTCTTCTATCTCCTCTCTTGCTGAAAGCTTAACTTCCCCAGTTTCCTTTTCTTCGACAGCTTCAGGCTCCTCCGACTCAACTTTTTCTATAGCTTCCTCTTCAGTTTTTTCGGCGGCTTTCTCTGTTTTTTTAGCATTTTCTCCGTCAACTTTTTCTTTTTCCGACTTCAATTTATCCACCTTAAGCCTTTATTTTCCTGGTTCTCCAATGTCTCCTTTTTGGATGGGTCCTAAATTTTCCGGCAGTTTTGGCAATGACCCATGTCGGAACAGCCTTTTTGACTTTTCCAGCTTTTGCTAGCCTTCTCTTTTTCGCGGTAGGTTTAGATCTCGCCATTTTAAACTCTCCTTATCTTTATTTCGCGCCTTTGAGACTGTAGCTGTACTAGGATTTGTTTAAGCTGTTCGTCTGTCAGCGGAATTGGTAGTTTTCCCATCTGCGCTAGTTGGATTAATTGCAGTTCAAGCTGGGCTGTAAATTCAGGCTTTACAAGCTTGAGATTTGCCAGTCTTTGGCGTGCTTCAGGGGTTAAAATGCTTTTTAATATTGCTTGTTTTTGGAGTTCAAGCTGTTGTTCCATTTGGGCTTTCCTTTGTTCTTCGGCAAGCCTCCGCTGTAAGGCCAAAAGCTTTCTTTGGCGAATTTCTTCAAGCTCATCCTCCGACATTGTTTACCCGCTCTTCTGGTATTTTTCGAGTTCAGGCATTTTTTTCGACAGTTCCTTAGCCACTTCTTCAGCTATTTCCTCAAGCAATTTTCGCCCTTCCTTTGTTATCCACCTTCCTCTATTCTGGTATTTTTCGATTAAGCCTGCCGCTTCAAGCTGTTGAAGCGCCTTTCTAATGATTGCGCCTCCAGCTTTAACGGCGTGTTCCGGTCTAACACCGAAGTCTTTTCTTCCACCGTACTCGGCGCGAAGCCTCTCAATTCCTATTGGTCCATGAATGTAAATTTTGCGCAGTAACGAGGCGCAGCGCACATACCACCAGTTCGGGTTCTCTGGAGGCCGTTGCACGTGCGCGCCTGTTTTAACAATGCTTGCCCATGGCGGTGGTTTAACCTCGTCTATATTCTCCTTTATGTAGTCGGCTAGTTTTCGGATGAATTCTTGGGCTGGGACATCGTATGGTGTTGGCAATGCTGTTTCCTCGGCTTGCTTTCTTCAGTAATTCAAAAAGCCCAATATAAAGGCTTTTACTTTTCAGCGGTTTTTCCTCGTCGTTTGTAAAGGATAAACGTGTGTCCTCTGACCTCAACAAGTTCGGCTTTTGTACGTCTAGAAATTTCTGCAGCTATGTCTGCAGTTCTAATCTCTTTTAAAGCTGCTCTTAAAACTTTGACCTTTACAATTTCCCTGTACTTTAACTGTTTTTCGATTTCCTTTACAATTTCTTCTGAAATCCGTCCTTTGCCAATCCAAACAGTGGGTTTTTCAGCACTATACTCTCTTTTTATGCGTTTCTTCATTCCAGCGGTTAGTTTACTTGTCACGACTTCTCCTCCTGAGAGGTATGCGCATGTATGCGCCACATTTAAGACACGTAATAACTACGTGTGGTTCTCTTCGTTGTTTGATGCGCACACGACTGCTGACGCCGGGCATGATAAGGCTTTTGCAGTGGCGGCAAACCAAGCGCCTATACTCGGTTGGCAAGCGAACCTTCGCAGCCATGGCCACACGGCGAGCTATATCCACGTAACGCTGAGCCAGCTGCGGGTCCTCCCTATATGTTTCTATGGCCAAACGAAAAAGCGTGTGAATCCGCTGCCTTGCAATACGCTTAGTAGAGCCTTCCATACCCTCTAATCCAACATTTGGTCGTCCATTTTTGGTGCGGGGGGTGGGATTTGAACCCACGAAGGCCTACGCCAGAGGATCTTAAGTCCTCCCCCCTGTCTTAGGCTGGTCTCAGCCCCAACAGCCTATTTAGACCTGGCTCGGGTACCCCCGCCCAGCAATACTTCAAAAGATTTTCCAATGTTTAAGCTTTCTGTGTTCAAAACACATTTAAGATTATGAACAGTTTGCTATTCTAGTGGGCGGGTAGCCTAGCAAGGATAGGGCGCAGGCCTCCTAAGCCTGTGGTCGTGGGTTCAAATCCCACCCCGCCCGTTTTAAGAACCGTGTTTTCAGACCAGGGTTATTTTCTAAAACAGCTTTTTGAACGCGTAGGCTTAGAAAAAATTGGGGGTTTAGAATTCTTCGCTTTCTGTTTCGCTTGGTTTCTTCTCTTTTTCCTTTTCTTCTTTTGGTTTTGCAGCTGCTATGACGTCGTCTATACGTAGGATCATTGATGCGGCTTCTGTCGCCGATTTGATGGCTTGTTCTTTGACTATGGCGGGCTCAACGACGCCGTTATCATACATGTTTTCAATTTTTCCCGTGAAGACGTTTACACCCATGAAGTGGCCGTCTGTTTTTTCGTGGGCTGCCCTAAGCTCGACTATTATGTCTATCGGTTCTAGTCCAGCGTTTTCGGCGAGGGTTCTTGGAATCACTTCTATGGCATCTGCGAAGGCTTCGATAGCTAGTTGTTCTCTTCCACCCACTCTGGCGGCATAGTCTCGGAGTTCCTTAGCTATTTCTGTTTCAACAGCGCCCCCGCCGGCCACGATTTTGCTGTTTTCTATGACGTCTGATACCACTGAAAGGGCGTCTGTTATGGCGCGTTCTGCCTCGTCCACCATTCTCTCGAGGCCAGCCCTTATCAGTATGGCAACAGAACGCGGGTTCTTGCAGTCTTCAACAAATATCATTTTGTCCTCGCCAATTTTACGCTCTTCAACGAGACCGGCGGTGCCTAGGTCTTGTGGAGTCAAGTCGTCCAAGTCTGTGACTATTCTTCCACCTGTGGCTCTGGCGAGTTTCTCCATGTCAGATTGCTTGACTCTTCTAGCGGCTAGTATGCCCTCTTTCGCTAGGAAGTGTTGGGCCATGTCGTCTATGCCTTTCTGGCAGAACACCACGTTGGCGCCGGCCGCCTTAATTTTATCAACCATTTCCTTTAGCATTTTTGTTTCTTGGTCTAGGAAAGCCTTCATTTGGGACGGGTCGCGAATGCGTATTTCGGCGCTGAACTCTGTCTTTTCGATTTCCAGTGGGCAGTCCAGCAGGGCGATTTTAGCGTTTTCAACTTTCTTGGGCATGCCCGGATGAACGACTTCCTTGTCGATGATGACGCCTTTCACAAGCTGGGATTCAAAGAGGCCTTTACCGGTCTTCTTTATGATTTGAATGTTGTCTATGTCGGCTATCCGTCTGTCTCCTCTTTGTTCGACTATTTGTTTTACGGCATCTATGGCTATTTCCGCTAAGTGTTCTTTGGCTGGGCCTACGGCTTTGCTTGCCATGGATGTGAGCGCCACTTTGCGGAGGGTTTCTCTATCATTGATGTCGACGGGTTTGGCTATGCGGTTTATAACTTCGATGGCTTTTTGGACGGCTTTGCGGTAGCCGCTGACAATTATTGTTGGGTGTATGTTTTGGTCTAAGAGTTCTTCAGCCTTTTTTAGAAGTTCGCTTGCCAAAACTACCGCGGTTGTTGTTCCGTCGCCCACCATGTCATCTTGTGTTTTAGCTACTTCCACCATCATTTTTGCCGCTGGGTGTTCCACCTCTATTTCGTCTAGGATGGCGGCGCCGTCGTTAGTAATGGTTATGTCGCCTAAGCTGTCAATGAGCATTTTGTCCATTCCGCGGGGTCCAAGCGTTGTTTTTAGGACTTCGCCTATTATGCGGGCTGCCATAATGTTGTTTCTTTGGGCTTCCCTTCCACGGCTTCGGGCTGTTCCCTCTTTGAGGATTAATACGGGCTGTCCTGAGGCGGTTGTTGTTAAGTAAGCCATATCATCCTTTCCTCCGTTAATTGTTAAAAGGCTTATGCGTGGTTAAGCAAAAAAGCGGTAACATATAAACTTTATCTCCTTTGGTGGGTTTAACCAAACGTTAAATGTTCTAGGAGGATTTTTGTTCCTATAGCGATTAGGATCAGCCCACCTATGACCCCGGCTTTGGTTATGTGTATTTGTCGAAGTTTGTCGCCGAGAAGGGCACCAGTCAGCGAAAGCGTAAAGGTCACCGTGCCAATCACTATTATCGGGGTGGCTATTTGCACTTTTAGGAAGGCGAAGCTTAAGCCTATGGCTAGGGCATCTATGCTTGTGGCTATTGAAAGGGCTAAAAGCACATGGAAGGTTAATGGTTTAACCTTCCCAAGGTTTTCTTGTTTCAAGGTTTCGTAGATCATTTTGCATCCAATCAAGAGCAGTAGCCCAAAGGCAACCCAGTGGTCAAAACCGGCTATGAGGTTCAATGTTCTTTCGCCGACCATCAGCCAAGCAGTGGCATGAGCATTTGAAAGCCTCCGAAGGATGAAGCCATTTTTAAGGCGTTATTCTTGCTGTCTCCCTTGGCGCATATTCCATAGGCTATGGAGACGCTGAAAGCGTCCATGGCAAGGCTGAAGGCTATGGCAAGGATTGTTAAGGAGTCCACGTGTGCATCCTTTTCCACGTTTGCAGAAGGCTTTCCATTTAGAACAGTTTAAATCTTGCTGTACTTCACTATTGACTTTGGTGAAGAGGGACTTGCGGGTTTCGGTGCGCTTTTTCACTACGTTGCGGGAAATCACTGGCAAAAGGGAGGAAACGTTGGAGTTTCCAGACGGCGAACCCATAACATTGGCAAAAGTTTTAGAAAAACTTGCAGAAAAGTATGGGAAAGGTTTTGCAGACTACGTTTATGACAGCGAGACTGGCGGCGTTAAAAGCTTCCTTCAGTTTTTAGTAAACGGGCGAAGTGCCTCAACCCTTAGGGGGCTCGAAACGGAGCTTGCGGACGGAGACGTGCTGGCAATTATCCCGCCGGTGGGTGGTGGCTAAAAGTTTCCATCATTTAGGTTGGTTCCCTCTAGTTTTCGCTTGGAAAATGGTTTCCGTGAAGTTTTATTTTCACTACCCCCTCCCTCTATAGGTTTTTAGGAGTGTTCGTTGATAGTTTTTACTGAGTTTGTTATGGGACAGTGTCAGGTTTGTGGTGAAATTTCGCCTTTAATCTCCGGAAAGCTTGGTGTTTGCCTAAATTGTATTAGGCGAAAGTCGGAGCAAGCCCTTAATGTTGCGAGGACGGCGCACGCGAAAAGCCGAGCTGTTTATGGTTTGCCGCCGGAGCCGCCCAGAGATGAGGGCGGCTTGCCTTGTGGTGTTTGTGCCAACAATTGTGTTATTGGGGTTGGTGGATGCGGTTATTGTGGGCTTGTTTGGAACGTGAGCGGGCGGCTTGTGCGTTTCGGCGGCACCGTGGAGCAGGGCGTTTTAGAGTGGTATTATGATGGACTGCCAACCAACTGTGTTAGCTGGTGGTTTTGTCCAGGATGCACCGGGAACGGTTATCCAAAATACGCTTACAAGCCAGAACCGGAATACGGCTACTATAATTTGGCGGTTTTTTACGGTGCGTGTAGCTATGACTGCCTCTTCTGCCAGAACTGGCATTACCGCAACCTGTCTGCCAAACACAAGCCCGTCTTGAGCGCTGAAGCCCTAGCCCAAAAAGCCTTCGATCAAAAGGTTTCATGTATATGCTATTTTGGAGGCGACCCTTCGCCGCAGATGCCCCACTCATTGGAGACAAGCCGCATAGCCTTGCAAAAAGCCGAAGAGGAAAAGCGAATAATGCGTGTATGCTGGGAAACCAACGGCTACATGAACCCGCAGCTAGCGGAAAAAGCCGCAGAACTAGCCCTAAAAAGCGGAGGCAACATAAAATTCGACTTGAAAGCGTGGAGCGAACCACTAGCCATAGCCCTATGCGGGGTCTCCAACAAACCATCCCTAGAAAACTTCAAGCGGATTGGCGAAAAATATTATACAAAGCGTCCAGAACTGCCAGTCTTAACGGCGAGCACACTGCTTGTGCCCGGCTACGTGGACGCAGAGGAAGTTGAAAACATTGCCAAGTTCATAAGCCAAATAAGCCCAGAAATCCCCTACACACTCTTGGCATTCTATCCATGCTACGTAATGAATGATTTACCAACAACAAGCAGAAAACAAGCAGTGGAATGCCAAAAAGCAGCAGAAAAACACTTAAAACGGGTGCGTTTAGGCAACATACACCTATTGTCATAAACCTCGTGTATTCTGTCTAGGACTGTGAATTTGAGTCTTCTGTAGCTTCCTTACCGCTTTGTAATTTAGCACTGTGAATACTGCGATTATTGTAATTGCCACCGCCTCGGCTATGATGCCAAAAGTCATATAAGCTAGCAGCTTCTCCATTGCGGTGCTGTCTTTTCGGCTGTTAAGCCATTGACTTGCGCTCCAGCCGCTGAGCCTTAAAGTTCCATCATCGTTCACCAGCCCCCAGCCTCCGTCTCCGTCGTACATTGCAAAGTAAGTTATTATTTCGAAGCGACTGCTTGCGAAATCAAAATATTGTTTGACAAGCTCTGCCTTGGTGGCTTCGCATGAAACCATGCCGAAGTCCCAATGGTGCGCTGGTTTCCACATTCTAAAACCGTACTCGCCTATGAAGACCTTTTTCCCGCTTCTTTCAAAGTAAGCCGCGTAGTTAAGGATGTGCTGAGCGTCAATGTCATCTTTCCTCGTTGAGAAGGGCTGTATAAAGTAGCCGTCGGCATTCTCGATAAACTTGACTGGAAAATCACGTGGAATACCTTCGCTTTCTACGGTGCATTTTATGCCGAAGCTTTTCACATAAGCCACAATATCCTTTATGGCATTGTTGAAATCCGTGCTGTTTATACGTTGCAAACACTCCTCGTAGGTTATGCCTGCCACTGCTGGAAACGGTATTGGATAAAAGACTGAAATGTAAAGCACATGCGAATATTTTGAAGAGGCATTGGCTATCACGCGCAACTCAGCCTTGTAGCTTTGCACAATGGTCTCGTTTGGAAAGTCCCGTGTTGGAAACTTGTTGTTCCAGTATGTGGCATGTGTTGCCCAAATAACTTTTAAACCCAAACGTTGTGTGCGCTCCAGCAGACGCTCAACTAAGCCAAGCTCAACAACATACTCGTAATGAATGCGGACACCGTCAAACCCCATCAGCTTAATCAGTTCAAGATCTCTAGCGACATGAGTCCAATTGTTGCCCTTAAAATACTGGAACCAGTAGGGCGAATAAGCCAAAAACACAAGGGTTCCAAGTTGACCGTCAGGGAAACAGCAGAAACCAAAACCAAGCTGAGAAGATATAAGCAAAAAAGCCAACCACGAGCTTGCGAAGTTCTTCACCGGGTTCATACGTTCCCTCCTCATGTAACCATGAGCATTGCTTCAGCTTTTATTGTTTATTCAAATATGTGAATAACCGTTTGGCTGTCCAGAAGGAACCGCTATTCTGTTGCTTTTTTGAGGGCTGCTCTTGCCAGTATGCGTGTTGAATCCAGAACGGGTATTGGAGAATGTTTGCTGTCCAAGATGAGCGGAAGTTCCGTGCACCCTAGAATAACGGCGTCGCAGCCTTCTGTTTGAGTCATATCCTTTATGATGCTGACTAGCTTTTCTCTGGATTCAGCTTTCACCACACCGTAAACAAGTTCGCTGAAGATTATTTCGTTAATTATTTCGCGTTGTTTGACTTTTGGGACAGCCCAGTTTATCCCGTAAAGCATCAGCTTTGACGGGTATACATCCGACTCCATTAGAAAGCGGGTTCCAAGAACCGCTAATTTTCCAAAGTCAAGCCTTTTTGCTTCTTTGGCAACTTCCTCTGCTATGTGCAGCCACGGCAAAGGCGACTTTTCAACAACCTTACTGAAGGCTATGTGAACAGTGTTGTCTGGACATATGATGAAGTCTGCGCCTATGTCTGCAAGCTTTTTAGCCGAGGCAACCATCAGCTCGGCAACCCCATCCCAGTCACCGCGCTCTATCCGCGCCATGTAACTGCTGAAGGAAAAAACATGCATGCTTACCTCAGGATGGGCGTAGCGACCTCCAAGAAACTTTTCACCTTCAGTGCATATTGTCTGATAGCATAGGGCTGCTCCAGGAGGGCTGACACCAACAATGCCTATATGCTTAAGTCTACCCATACCTCTAAAAGCCTCCACCCATACGATATGATTCTCTTTTGAGTTAAAACTTGCCGTGAAAATGCAAAAATGGGTTAGGCTGCCCAGAAGGGCACTTTCTTCCGCATGAGGTTGACGTACTCGTCTAGGGCTTCTTGTTCGTCCGGCGTGAGCCTATCCATAAACTCCTTTAACAGTGCTTTGGCGTGTTGTTCTGGCACCTTAACATATAGAACGTCGTTTTCGAAGATATGTCTGCCAACCATGGGCTTGTCAAGGCTTATGGCCACCTGCATGCCCTGCTTGGCTTCTGGCAAGGCTTTGCCCTTTTCTTGGATCTGCTGGATTTCGCCGACTTCTTCACCGTCTTCCGCCCGCACTAGGCTGTATTTAGGCTTGATTCTGCCGGCTAAGACTTCAACACCCACAATGGCGGGTTTGGCTCTTCTGAAAACGTAGCCTTCCAAAATGCGGATTTTCCCGGGTTTAACCATCTTCTCAAATTCAGCCGCAAGTTTGGCTTCTCGCTGGGCTTTGAGCCAAGAAACGTAGTTGTCTATCAAATGGTAAATTATGTTTTCCCTAAAAATTTGGACGCCTGTGTTTTTGGCTTCTTCTTCTGCGTCGGGCAAAACTTTCACGTTAAAAGCCAAAATTGCCCCGTAGAAAGGCTCATGCTCCTTTACTATGGCGGCTTCTGTAACGTCCCTTTTTGAAACGTCGCCGATGTCCGCTAAACGAATGGGCACACCTTGACGCTTCAGGTTTTCAGCTATAGCCTCCAAAGAGCCCAGTGTGTCAGCCTTCAATATTACGCCGTCAACATCTGTCGCAATTCTGATTTTCTCAATTTCCTCGGAAACAAGTTTCACGTATTTCTCAACACTTTCGCCTTCCGGAACAACATATAATGGCGCACCAGCCAAAGCGCCCTCAAGGTCCGGTGCCACAATTTTTATTCCAGCTGCTGCTGAAACGGAGTCTACCGATGAAAACCTGTCTCGGGGGTCTCTGATTTCGTCCAGTGGCTTTGGGACCAGAATGGCTCTTACCCGAGTTATTATTGGTTTTTCCTTCCCACCAACCACGATTAAGTCGTCCTTTTTCAACGTTCCATCATAAATAATCGTGTTAAGCGTCAAACCAAGCCCTGGTTCCTCTTTAACCTCTAAAACCGTTCCTTTTGCTGGTCCAACCGTGGTTTGCAGTTGCTTTTTCAAATACTGTTGGGTTAAACCGACTAGCACCGCGAGAAGCTCAACTATACCTTCGCCTGTTTTAGCGCTTGTTGGCACAATAGCCACAGTTCGCGTGAAGTCTTTTATGCGGTCGAAGCGGTCAGCCCGGAAACCCAAACGCGAAAAAGTGCCAATAATCTCATACAGGCGGTTGTCCAAATCCTCCTGCACATACTTATCCTGCAATTGATAACTTTTCAAGAAAGGCGTGTCTGGGTAAGACTTCCAGCCTGGAATCCTGTCAATTTTGTTGGCAGCCACCAAGAAAGGCGTTTTCCTCGCCTTCAAAATTTCGATGCACTCATAGGTTTGAGCCTCAAAACCGCGCAGCACATCAATTACAAGGATAGCTATGTCGGCTACGCTGCCGCCTCGCCTGCGCAAGTTAGTGAAAGCCTCATGCCCTGGCGTGTCAATCACAAGCAAACCAGGGATTTCAATCTCACCTTTAAAAGCCGACAAAAGAGGACCAATCATTTGCTTCAAAGTTTCAAGCGGAAAGAAACTGGCGCCAATGTGCTGTGTCATGCCGCCAGCCTCACGCGCTTGAACACTGGTCTTGCGAATCTTGTCCAAAAGTAGAGTCTTACCAGTATCCACATGCCCAAGAACACACACGATGGGCTGACGGATGGTGGACATTTTATTCCTCTCTATGCGCCTTTGACAGCTGACGCTGCAACTTAAATAAGCTCTATGCTTAATAAATACTGTTTTTTACGCATTGGAACTGTTATTCAGCTTTTGCAATCACGAGAAACAAACCTACGGCAAAGATTACAAAGCTTAGAAATCCGAAAAATCCTGTGTAAACGCTCAACGCTTGGGTGCTGGTTAAAGTGAAGTATAAGGCTAACGCTCCCACGATTATGAGAATCAGCCCGAAAAATTTTTCTGCTACTGTTACTCCAAATCCGCCCTCCTCACTCATGACGCTTTCCGCCTTGACGTGCTGACGTGTGCTATATAAAATGACAGCGATATTTAAAGCGTTTCTACTTTGTTTCTTCAAGCTTTGCTGGCAGATACTCGTCTACGATGTAAGTTAGTCCGTAGCGGCTGAAAGCCTCCTGTTCGGCTTTACGTTTAATTTTCATGAAGGTTTTTATTTCTCTCTGCCAAAGCGGATCTTCCTTGTAGCGGGGGTCTTTCTGCAGTTCATAAAGCCTCTTCATGTCGATTTCGTCCAGCGGGTCTGTAGGCAGCTTGTATTTGACGATGTCTGTTGCCCACACACCGCTCCATTTGGCGTCAGGCGTAGTTAAGTCCCTCAAGTGGGCTGCGTTCGCTGAGCCAGATATTATCACCATGGCTATGTGCATTCCCCACGGGTCACCGTCAGTAAAAATGTAGACTGGCAAGCCTAGTTCTCGATTAAGCCTCCTAATGAAGTGACGGGTTGCCCTAGGCGCTTGTCCCGCCGTCAACACCAGTATGGCGTTGAACTTTTTATGCACGTTTTCCTCTATGAACCGTGTGAACAAACCGCCTTTCTCGATGGCTATGACCTTGTCGGCAGACGTTTCCACAAACTCGGCTGACGTTAAAGCTGGTCCGATCATGACACCGTCTGGGTGAGACGTTAGGTTCAATGTTTTTCCCTCGTAGCCCGGTACTGTGTAGCGTATTGTAAGGTCGCCGAACACTGCTGACCGTTCCTCTGGGAAAATGTTGAAGTCTTCCCGTGAAAAGCCTAAGATGGTTTCCAAGTCGGTTATGATGTTGTTTGATTCCTGTTGGTCTTTGAAGGTCATTTCGTAGGCTTGCGCCGAATAGTAAACGTCTCTAAGCGTGGAAGTTTTGCGTTGGGACGTTAACTCATAGGAGAATAAAGCTGCCCAAACAAGTTGGGCGAAAGGCTTCAAGTGGCGAATGTTGCGAGTGCTCCGTCTAACCTTTTTGTCGCCCAAAATGAACTGACGAAATCGCGGATCATAGTAAATGTTTTCCGTGGAGCGACTTGGCATTTCAATAGATGGGAAAAACCCCTTTTCCATCTGCTCGTAAATGCGAAGCCCAAAATTTTCGAGGCTGGCCAAAACCTCTTTACGCTTTTCGGTTACGCTCTTAAACTCCCTCGACTCCAAATTTTCTCACGCTCCTTAGAAGCTTTTCAACGTCTGGAGGCTTTTCTTTTCCAGCAAGCTTCGTTGAAAATTCGGCAATTTTTGGTAAATATTTGCTGAAGACTCCGAGGCGTTTGCGTTCTTTGTCAACGTGCTCTCTCCGTGTTAAGAAGCGTTGAAGTTGCCGCGCCACTTCCCGCAGTCCATTTGCTATTTCCCGTCTAACCTCCGGTCTGTCGGCGATGAACTCTTTTCCAACGGTTTTATATGGCACTTTAGTGCTGCAAATGTGCACAACTATGGCTATGGGCATGTCAGGCGAAACTTTGTAGCGGCGCCAGTTCATGGCGTTTATGACCTTCACCGACACGTCGCTTGCCTCGTCGTATAACAATGGTATCCTATTGGCGAAACGGTAAATTATGAACCCGCCTCGTTGAGGAATTTCACCACCATAAGCTATTGCCACTTCCACGATGAACGGGTGCCCCGCGTAGGTGGCCGGCTTCCGCTGGTGAACTGCCACAAACTCAGGCTTCAACTCTTTCAAGACGCCGGTTTTTAGCAGTTCCTCTCCAAGAGGTGATAGGCAGCTTGCGTCTGGAGGCAAAAACTCCTTAAACTTTTTCAACATCTGGGTTAATCTGACAACCTCTTCGTGGGAAAGCTTCTTTGGGTTTTTGGACGGGCTTATCCCGCTGAATTCGAGAAATTTTCTGGCTGTTATTTCGCCCACGCGGTGGAAATGGTTTTTCAAAAATTCCAGCATATTGTTGTAGGTCGTTACTTGTATGAGGCGTTGTAGGAGCTCTACGTCGACGCCATACGGATGAGGCAACGTTTCTTTAGGCGGGTCTGGCATAACCGTAGTTGCCCTAACAAACTTGTAAAGTCTACCCTTCGGGTCTACAAAGGTTATGTTGGCGTAAGGGTTCACCATGGCGGTCTGCTTGAAATACTCCAAGATTTTTGGCATAGCCCTTAAATAGTCACCTTCAAGGCTGAACTCAACTACTGTTCCGCGCCATCCCTCTTTGTTCAAGAACACTTTGCGGTCAAGGATTATTGGGCGATTCCGCTGAATGTCAATCATAAGTTTGTACATGTATATTTTGGAGGAAGGACTTGTGCTTGAAATTATTGTGGCGGGCTGGTGGGTTGTTATCTGCCCATAGAGGAGAGCCATTTTTCCGCCTAAGCCGAAGGTGCCTCTCTGCTGTTTCAGCTTGTATTTAGAGCTGTAGAGCACTTGTCCAAAAGCGGATGGAATGTAACGTGGTGGAACACCGCAGCCGTTATCCTCAACCCTTAACTTGTAGATTTGGGTTTCCTCGCTAGCCTCTCCCTCAAAGGAAAGCCTTACATAAATGTCTGGCGGCGTTTTGATGCTTTCAGCGGCGTCTAACGAGTTTTCCACAAGCTCCCTTATGGCGGCGAAAATCGCCCTTGTAGGGTTAGTGAAACCGGCTATGTCGCGGTTCCTATAAAAAAAATCTGAAGCACTTATCTCTTCGAAAGTTACTTGTGCCACTTAAGCCTCCACCAGCACCTCTCTGTGAGAGTTCACTTTCTAACGTATACGCGGCATGCACATTAATTTAACTATGCAAGTCTGCTAGAAATCCTTTCATTTTTTGAAGGGCTGTGGCAGCAGCTCCCTCAGTCTGTTTACTTTAACCGTTTCAAAGAGCACTTTGCCCCCATCAACTTTTGCTGTGACGATTTTAATTTCGGGGCTTTCAGCAAAATCAGAAATGTATTGGAGGCAAGCGCCACAAGGCTTTATCTCGCTTTCATTCTTTACTTCCGCCACAACGGATATCTCTTTAATTTTCCTATTTCCATGCAAAATTGCATGGTGTATGGCGCATCTCTCAGCGCAGACGCCAAGCCCAGATATCCAACTTTCCACATTACATCCACCGTAAATTTTTCCGTCCTCGGCGAGAACCGCGGCGCCGACGTTGAAACCCCATAGCACATAAGCGTTTTCTAAGGCTTTAGCCGCTGTCTCTAAAAGTTCCCTTTCCAGCGTTCCAATTTCACTTTTTTTGTGCATTTTACTTACTCTTCCTCTAATATGCTTGTGGGTCGCACGTAATAGTATTCGCCTATTTCCTTTTGATACTTGTCTAGTTTTGAACCCTCCTTGTTAACGCGTGGTCTTTTGGTTATTGGGTCTCTTCGGAAGGTTACATTCATTTCTTTTAAGAACTTGTTCATGCCCTCTCTGAGGCTTGTGGGTGGGTCTGCAAAGCCTTTCACGCCGGGCTCGCCTGTGAAAACCATTAGACGATCCGCGATGAAGTCTTGGGCGACCACGTCGTGCTCAACTACAAAGGCTGTGGCATTTCGGGCTTCTACCACCCGTCTAATGGTTCGTGCCATGTTAAGCCTTTCTTCCACGTCCAAGTAGGCGCTTGGTTCGTCCAAAAGGTAGAGGTCCGCTTTTCTTGATAGGCACGCAGCTATGGCGGTTTTCTGTAGTTCACCGCCACTCAGTTCAGCCACGTTTCTGTCAAAAAGCTTTTCCAGCCCTAGCGGTTGGAGGATCTCAACTTTATACCAGCTTGATGTGAACTCCTCTTTAGCTATGCTTGTTAAAAGCTCTTGCACGGTGCCTTGATACTCCGCCGAAATGTATTGTGGTTTATAGCTCACAGTGAGCTGTTTAAATTCCCGTCCATCGTCTGTTTTCTCTAATCCCGCTAAAATTTTCACGAATGTTGTTTTCCCAATGCCATTAGGCCCGAGAATTCCTATAATTTCGCCCTTTCTGATTTCGCCTGGATAGGCCACAAGCTTAAAGCCATAATAGGTTTTCTCGATTTTATCCCACCTTAGCAGTGTTTCGCCGCCACCAAAGCTGACTGTTGGCGGCTTTTCGTAAAACATTATGGCCTCCTTCCTGAAGCGCACGTTCTCGTCTGGAATGTAACCTTGTAGGTAAATGTTTATGCCTGTTCTTACGCCGTGAACGTGAGAGACAATGCCGTAAACGCCTGCCTCGCCATAGAATATGCAGATTTGGTCTGAAAGGTAATCTATTATGGCGAGGTCGTGTTCCGCCACTATGACGGTTTTTTCCTCTTTTTTCAGTGTTCTTATGGCTTTGGCTGCCTCCAGCCGTTGCTTAACATCCAGATAGCTTGAGGGTTCGTCGAACAAGTATACGTCAGCTTCGCGGCAAATAGCCGCAGCTATGGCGACTCTTTGCAGTTCACCTCCGCTAAGAGCGTCTAAAGGGCGGTTCCAAATCTTTTTTAGGTCTAGCTGTTCGGCAATTGTGTTCAGTGTGGTGTCCCGTTCGTTTACTCTTTCAAGGATTTCGCCGACTTTACCGGATACAACCCTTGGAATTTTATCCACATATTGGGGTTTATGCACAACCTTAAGTTTGCCTTCACTCATCCTTTGAAAATAGTCCTGCAATGTTGAACCCCTAAAATGCCGGATTATATCGCTCCAACTTGGCGGGTTCTCATAGTTCCCAAGGTTCAATTTAATTTCGCCCGAAAAAATCTTCAAAGTTGTCGTTTTTCCAATGCCATTTTTGCCGAGCAAACCCAGCACCGTGCCGGGTGAAGGTGTCGGTAGCCTGTAAAGCTTGAAGGTGTTTGGTCCGAAGCGGTGGGTGCAGTCCTTCTCCAGCTCGTCTGGCAAGTTGACTATGGATATGGCGTTAAAAGGGCACTTCTTGACGCAGATACCGCAGCCTGAACACAAAGCCTCCACTATCAGTGGTTTCGTGTCTTCGAAGCGGATGGCTTCTATTCGGCTTCTAACCATTGGGCAGAAGCGATGACACTGTTTGCCGCAACGTTTAGGCTTGCACTTGTCAGAGTCTAACACTGCCACACGCGTCATAGTTTATCAGCAACTAGTTACTGTTTCAAGTCATAAAAATATGAGCCTTAAAATCAGATAACTCAATGCTAAAAGTTTTCGGTCAAAGAGTTTTGTTGCAAAGTATGCGAATTAAATATCACATTTTGGGTCTAAAGAAAATGAGGGAAACGTTAAGTCGTTTAGGTCTTTACCATTCTTCCTCTTCCCACTCTTCCTCTTCCCAGTCTTCTTCTTCCCATTCCTCTTCCTCTTCAAACACCATATTACTTCACCTCCCACAGGCAGGAGTCGGCATATGGAGAGCTTAACAGGGAAATCATAAGTGTTTTCATTCGACAAGAGTCGAGAATGCGCCTTTGAAACTTGGCTGAGTTTTTAAGTTTTACTTCAAAATTTTTGCCGTGAGGGCTGCCTCGGGCTCTCGCATGTTCGGCGTCAAGTAAGCCCAGCACAAGTGTTTAGAGTTGTGGGCTGCTCCAATATCGCCTTTGACGCTTACCGCTATTAAACCCATCGAGTTGTAGGTTCCAGCCATCCGTTCATTAACAAGCCTTAAGGCGGTTTCAACGGACTCTTGGGCGGTTTTTCCGCTTTCCATGTAATTGCAAACCGTTTTCGCCAGACAAAGCCTTATAGCTATTTCGCCGACACCTGTGGCTGAACATGCTCCGCTCCGATTGTCGGCATAGGTGCCGCAACCAATCAACGGCGAATCACCTATTCTGCCAGGCAACTTCAAGGGAAAACCTCCAGTAGAAGTTGCAGCCGCCACGTTTCCTCTCTTGTCTAGGGCAACGGCGCCCACTGTTTCTAGGTCGAAAAGCTCCGGATTATTTTTAACAAGCTCTGCAAGTTTTGGCAGTTCAAATTTTCCTTCAAGCAGAGCTTGTTTCTGTTGCTCGTAATATTTTAGGCGGAGTTCGGTGATGGGGTTTCTCCTTTCAAGGTTGAAAAGCTTTGCAAGTTTTTCTGCGCCTTCTCCAACAACAAAAACGTGGTCTGTATGTTCCATGACGATTCTTGCCAGGCGAACAGGGTTTCTTATGTCCCTCAAGAGTCCAACAGCTCCAGCCTTCAAGTTTTTCCCTTCCATGACTGAAGCTTCCATTTCAACAGTTTTTTCTATCGTTAAGGCTGAACCGTAGCCAGCGTTGTAAACTCCTTCATCCTCCAGAACGGCGACGGCCTCAACAACAGCGTCAAGGGCGCTGCCGCCGTTTAACATAACATCAAAACCGGTTTTAGCAGCCTTTTTAACACCCTCAAGCCAAGGGTTATCATGCTCTGGAGACCGGTTTCCAGCGCCGCCATGCACAACAATCACAGGCTTTCGCGTTGTCACAACCTTCTCTCCTTGGTTAGATGAAACATTAGATTTTTGCTCCCAAAATTTAAGCCTAGTGTTTAGCGACATGGCTGACATGCGTCTAGCTGGCTTTTACGGTAACTCTTAAATTTGATGAGATGATCTATAAATCATGGGATGATGTGAGGCGACGGCTAGGAGCCTAAATGCTGTGAAAGCCGACTAACCTGCACTGACCAAGTCCATGTTTGGAGGCGCATCATGAGTGATTAGGGATTTTAATCTTTTGGCTACAACCTCTAGGGGCAACGAGGATGAAGCTTGCTCTGAGCTTTGGTATCTGTTAAGCGAGGTTGGCGACTCCGCGCCGGTTGTGGATAAGACTGGAGTGGCTGGTTTGATTGCGGCTAAAACAGCCTTCAACCCCTTCGAGGTTATTGAAAAGCTCCGGCATATTCTCCATGAGAGACCATACGAGTTCCGCTACACGTTAAGGGTGATCCCCATCGAAAAGGTGGTGCGCACCGATTTGGGAGAAATCCAGCGGGCAGCCACTGAGCTAAGCGCAAAAATCGCGCCAAACGAAAGCTACCGCGTAACCGTTGAAAAACGTTTCACTGAAACATCCACAAAAGACATTATTGAGGCGGCAGCGGCCAACATTGAAAGAAAAGTGAACTTGGAAAATCCGGACAAAATTCTGTTGGTTGAAGTTGTCGGCGGCTTGACGGGACTTTCCGTGATAAAGCCAACCGACATTCTGTCAGTGGTTAAAGAGAAAGTATTGTAGCTTTTAGCGTTCAGTTGCGAGAAGCGTAACCCGTTCGATCACAAGTTCTACCAATGCTTCCTCCAAGGTTTTGCCGTTTGCCACCGCTTCGATTTCCGCCGCTTCGACTTCGAAAACTCTTCGTATACGCTCAATTTTGTCTTGCGTGAGCTCCAAAACATTGTCATCACGTTTTCCACAAACAACCCTTGAAACGTTATCTAACGCTTTTTCAAGCTGGCGGACGTTCTCCCCAATTAACAGCACAGCTATCGTATCCGTGTTTTCTTTAATTCCCAAAATTTCTGTGGCTTTCTTAATCTGCCTCTGTGCTGAGGCATAAAGCAGCGCTTCCACGGCTAGGCTTTTCGAGATGTTTTCGCCATTTTCGAAGGCTTTCAAAGCATTTAAGGCCGCAAAATACAAGTGTTGCCAAGAAGCCACAAGCCCAGCATCGAAGAACTGAACCTCAACATTTTCGTTCGCAGCTTTTCTGGCTTTTTCGAGGAAAGTGGCAACGTCCCCTATTTGCACGTTTCTAAAGCCTGCTATCGCTATGTACTTGCCATATTCTTGAACATGTTTTAGCAAGATTCTTCCCTTAAGATTTCCCTCAAAAATCTTTCAACAAGCTTTCTGGACAAGCCCGCCTTCACAAGCTTTTCTATATCCGCCTCCGCTGGTCTGCCTTTTTCCCTACATTTTTGAACAATTTTCCTGATGGTTTCCTTAACTTCCCACGGAAAAACTATCCAGCGGCTTGTTTCCTTCGCGTAGTAGTCCGGCTTCACAATGCTCCATGGTTTGAGGTAAATGGTTGCTATTCGAACTTCACAGGCACCTTCAGCCTTCAAGTGCTCCCTTATAAGTTGGAGGCTTTTACCAGTGTCTGCAACCTCATCCACAACTAGCACCTTTTTGCCGGCAACTCTTGCTGAAACAGGTTGAGTTAGTGTTGGCTCCCCCTTCGTCTCAGCCACTCCAATATAGAATTCTGCCCTAACATTTGCAAGGTTCGGGTTTTCCAAAAGATCTGAAAGCACCCTCGCGGGCGGCCATCCACCACGAGAAACACCAACAATTATGTCAGGCTTAAAATTGTCTTTTCGGATTTTATCAGCTATCAGCAAAAGCATTTTATATAGTTGGCTCCATTTTGGCACTTCAAACTCGACTTCTTGGCTCAAGCCTCATCTCTCGCGATGGCAGTTTTAACTTTTCTAAGCTCTCAGCGGTTAATAATTTTACTTCAAATTAAATGTTTGAGGCAAGTTGGACAGTAGAAACTTGACAATAAAGTCCGACACAGATGCAAACAGAAAAATTGGGGAATTTAATCAAATTCTGATGTTGATTCTTCCTTAGGCTTTTCCTTTTCTTTCTCCTTTTCCTTCTCGATTCCTTTTGCCGCTATGACGTCGTCGATTTTCAGTATCATGTTGGCTGCTTCGGTGGCGGATTTGATCACTTGGAGCTTTACTCGCAGTGGCTCCACAACGTTTAGCTCTAGCATGTCCCTTATTTTGCCGGTGAAGACGTCTACGCCCATGCGGTAGCCATCAGCTTTCTCATGGGCAGCCCTTAGGGCTACCATTATGTCCACAGGGTCTAGACCAGCGTTTTCAGCTAGTGTTAGCGGTATAGATTCAACCGCGTCGGCGAAGGCTTCTATTGCTAACTGCTCGCGGCCGCCGACTTTTACGGCATAATCTCTAAGTTGTTTGGCTATTTCGGCTTCTGGAGCACCGCCGCCTGGCACTATTTTTCCGTCTTCGATGGCGTTCCTTACTACGCAAAGCGCGTCGTGTAATGAGCGTTCTGCCTCGTCGACAACGTGTTCTGTTCCGCCTCTGACCACTATTGTGACGGCTTTGGGATTCTTACACTCGCGAACATAGACAAGCTTGTCATCGCCAATCTTAACTTCCTCAACAAGTTTGGCTTCGCCGAGCAAGTCTGATGTTAAATCTTTGACGTTAGCCACTATCTTGCCGCCGGTCGCCCTTGCCAATTTCTCCATGTCGCTGCTGCTCACGTTTTTAACCGCCAGTATGCCCCTTTTCGCTAAGAAGTGCAGTGCCACGTCGTCTATGCCCTTTTCGCAGAACACAACATTAGCGCCTGCTTCGGCAATTTTGTCCACCATTTCCTTGAGCATTCGCTCTTCCTCGTCTAGGAACATCTTCATTTGCTCTGGGCTTTCAATGTTGATTTTAGCGTCAAACTCTGTCTTCTCGATCTCCAGCTTAGCGTTAATCAAGGCGATTTTCGCATTGTGCACGATCTTCGGCATCTGTGGGTGAGCAACCTCTTTATCGATGACCATTCCTCTGACGAGCTCTGTTTCTTCGAGACTTTTGCCGTGTTTCTTCAAAATCTTGATCAGATCTATGTCCGCCCTGATCTTTCCGTCCTTTTCTTCTGCCACCTGTTTAACGGCTTCAACAGCCAGTTTTGCGAAATGTTCTTTGGCGGCGGCTATACCCTTGCTTCCCATTGAGGTCATGGCGACGTCCAGAAGCTTCTTCTCGTCGTTTATGCTCACTGGAATGGCTATTTTCTCCAAGATTTCACGGGCTTTTTCGCTGGCTTTCTTGAAACCCTCGATTATTATTGTTGGATGAATGTTCTGGTCCAATAGCTCTTCAGCCTTAGCCAGCAACTCACCAGTCAACACCGCAGCGGTTGTTGTTCCATCACCAACTTCGTTGTCCTGCGCTTTCGCAACCTCAACAAGCATTTTCGCAGCTGGATGTTGCACGTCGATTTCCTTGAGAATGGTTGCGCCGTCGTTAGTTATCGTCACGTCACCGAAGCTGCTGACAAGCATCTTGTCCATGCCTTTAGGGCCGAGGGTTGTTTTCACAAGTTCAGCGACAATCTTTGCCGCTGCAATATTGTTACGCTGAGCCTCTCTGCCGGTTGTCCTTCCTGTTCCCTCTTTCAATATCAGAACAGGCACCGTTCCAGGTACGGCTGCCATCTTACCTCACCCTTTCATCCGGTGATTAGTTTGAAAGCAAAATCACACGAAAAAATGCTTCTATATAAATTTTTCTAATCGCCCGCCTTCACAATTCTATAGCTTGAAGCCTTTCTAAGCCTGTTCATAACAGCCAAACCAAGCCCTTGAGTGGGCACGCCTTCGGCTATGATGACGTCGACGCCTTCAGCGTCAAATTCCCTGAGAAGCCTAAATAGGTTTTTGGCAACTTCTCCAAGGCAGCTGCGGCTTCCAATGGACTTTACGACATCCGCCGTATAATTGGCTATCGTCTCGTTTGTGGCTAAGACGCCAACTTTGGCCCCTTTCCGTTTATAGTGGTCAGCTAGCTCCGCAACCTTTTTTACGACCGCCTCCAAGTCACCTTCAACAACCACCATTCTAGCCCTTGGTGCATAGTGTCTGTGCTTCATTCCCGGGGAACGTGCCTTGTTCACATGCATCTTTTTGTCGGCGACCGCGACTGGATGAAGCTCAACGGTTCCAAGCACTTCTTTAAGCACTTCGTAGGTTGTCCCACCGGGGCGGAGAATCTGTGGAGGATTGACAGTTAAGTCTAAAACTGTGGATTCTACGCCTATGCTCGTGGGTCCAGCGTCCAAAACAGCGTCTATGCGCCCATTAAGGTCCTCCAACACGTGCTGAGCTGTCGTTGGACTCGGGCGTCCAGCAAGGTTTGCGCTTGGAGCAGCGATTGGGCAGCTGCTCTCCCTTATAAGGGCTAAAGCCACATTATGCCTTGGCATCCTAACTGCAATGGTATCCAAACCTGAAACCGTCACGTCTGGAACAATTTCTGAACGCTTAAAGATCAGAGTTAACGGTCCGGGCCAAAACTTTTCCATAAGTTTTTCAGCTTTTGGCGGCACCTCCTTCACAAGCCTATATACATCTTGGACGTTTCCTACGTGCACTATTGGGGGGTTGTCAAGCGGTCTCTTTTTAGCCTTGAATAGAGCTTTCACAGCCCCAGGGTTTAACGCGTCTGCCCCCAGTCCATAAACGGTTTCTGTTGGAAAGGCTACTAATCCACCCTTCTTGATGATGTCTGCTGCAGTACGTATGACTTCGATCTGCGGGTTTTCCGCGTTAACTCTCAGCACTATGGTTTTCTTCATAACAGCGAGCCTAGCTTGTTTAAAAAATGTTTGTGAGATTTAAGGTTTCAAGAACCCGGTCAAACAATGTAATATTCTATGACTTTTTTCATGCTTTTCGGCGGGGCTTGTCTCGTGGCGAGTTGTTTCAGTATCTTTATCATTTGGGGTTGGAAACGGGCTATATCTGTTAGGCTTACGAGCCCAACAAGGCGTTTTCCCTCGACTACTGGCAGTTTTTTAATTTTCATCTGAAACATTAGTTTAACAGCCTCTTCTATGTCGAGATTTGGTTCCACAACCACTAGCGGGCTTGACATGATATCTTTAACCCTTGTCTTGTTTACATCTTTCGCTTCAGCCACAACTCTCTTTAGCAGGTCTCTTTCGGTGATGATTCCAACAGCTTTGCCTTTTCTAACAGCGATTAAACATCCAATCTCAAACTTGTTCATCACTTCGGCGGCTTCTTTCACGGTTGCGTTTTCGTCGATGGTTATAACTTCCCGCACCATGACATCCTCAACTTTCAATGTAACTTTGCTTTCAGCCTCGCGCTCTTCTCTGTCATTTCTTTCAGCTGTCAATAAGATTCCCAATTGTAAGTTTCTTTATTGCCATATATAACTTGATGTGCAAGAATGCTTAGACGCTAAGAGACGCGGAGTTTCCTTACAAGCTCTTCAACACGCTCATTTGTCGGAATCTTTGCCCTTTCAAATTTCTCCTTAGGCTTTGATAGTGGTCTGGTGGCGTCCATGCCCATTTTGCTTGTTAATACAGCTTCTTGGTCGGCTGAAGGATCCAACGTGGAGCCTCTCACGTTTTCAATTATCAGCAAGTCTTCGCTGGCTTGAAATCTCGTCGCTATAGCCCACTCCACCTCAGTCAAATCGTAAACGTTGATGTCTGAATCCACAACCACAACGTGTTTTAGACTTGGATGTGCGGCGAAAGCTGCCAACAAGGCGTTTTTGGCATCACCGTCGAGCTGTTTTTCAATGGATATAACAGCGTGAAGCCATCCACCTCCGCCTACCGAAAGGTTTACTGCGTAGACCTTGGGCACAACTTTTGATACGGCTTCGTAAATTGCAGCCTCGAAGGGAAGGCCCATCAAAAGCTTGTGCTCCGCTCCCGAGGGCAGAAGCGCTTGGTAGATGTAATCTCTGCGGTGCATAACGTTAACAACCTCCACAACCGGCTGTTTTCTTTTGATGTCATATGTTCCGGTTATATCAACAAATGGGCCTTCTGGCACTTCTTTGCTTGCGGAAATCCTGCCCTCTAAAACTAGTTCAGCATCCGCGGGGGCGTAGGCATCCACGTATTTGCATTTTATTAAACGCAGTTGATCGTTTAACAACGCGTTTGCCACGTCAAACTCGCAAACTCCAAATGGTGGGGAAGACGCTGCCGCAAGCATTACGGCGGGATGAACCCCTATAGAGATGGCTATGTCCAAATCTGCTTCAGCTTCTTTTGCCATGTTCCAGAGCCTATAAAGATGTCGCGGAACAAGCCTAATCGCCAAGTGTCGCTCGTCTAAAACCTGCATTCTATGGACGGAAACGTTTTCAATGGAACCGTCCAAGCTTTTGGCGTGAACAACTGCCGCCGTTATGTATGGACCAGCGTCCCGTTCGAAATGTGTCAGCACTGGGATTTTAAGCAGATCTGGCTCTTCGACAACTTCCTTAACGGGCCCGTCGTTTACAATTCTTGGTTTTCTAGGTGAACGTAGGGCATCCAGAAGCTTATGGTAAAGCTGTTCTTGGCTTGCGTTTAAGGCTTCGCAGATGCGTTTTCTGGTCCCGCAGACGTTTGCCACCACACGCGTTTCTGTGTTTTCCACTTTTTCAAACAAAAGAACTGGACCATTTTCGTCGAAGCTTTTCATAATGTAGGCGATTTCAAAGTTTGTGGAAACAGCATCCCCAATGTGGAGCACCTCTTTCTTATCTTCCATTTGCTCAAGAAAACTTCTGAGACTCATTGGATGCTCCCTCCAGTCTCTGGTTCCGTTGCCGTTGGCACAACTCTCTCTAAAAGTCTTTTGAATATCGACTGCGCTTGCAGCTCGTTAATTGTTTCAAGGTAAACTGAAACAAGTGCAATTTTCCTCTTTTTCGAAGCCAAATACTCAGCGAACATACGGGCCGAAATTATGTTTCTGTCGCCCAGAAGAACTGTTGAGGAAGGCAATCCTGGCGAGTCAGCGGGTTTAGGAATAGCCACGGCTAGGGTTCCAAGTCTATCCTCGTTTTCGCTTAAAAGCACAAGGCAAGCATTTTTCGTTTCAAGGTAAACAGCCAAAAAACGCATGCTTAGCTCAACGATCTCATCTTTAACTACGTGGGCTCGCTCCATATTGAGGATCTCCGTTTTGCATTTATAGCTTAACAGATTCACTATTTATCGCTTTCAAAAGGAGCCGCCTTCATGATAACCAGCAACAACGATAAAACTCGAGCCCAGAAAATTCTGCAGAGGCTAAAGGAAACCTTCACCATGCCAAAATGGATTTCATCAAAACAAGACCCGTTTGAAACTCTAATCATAACCATAATTTCGCAGAACACTTCAGATAAAAACACTGAAAAAGCCTTTCAAAAACTCTCCCAAAAGTTTCCGATAACTCCAGAAGCTTTGGCAAAAGCCAGGACCTCGGAAATTGAAGAATGCCTCAAAGTTGCCGGTTTATACCGAAACAAGGCTAAAGTGATAAAAGAAGTCTCGAAAATAATTCTAGAAAAGTTTGGCGGGAGCCTTGAGCCCATACTAAGCATGTCTTTAGAAGAAGCTAGGAAAACGCTTTTACAGTTGCCTGGTGTTGGACCTAAAACCGCTGACGTGCTCTTGCTTTTCTCGGCAAATCAGCCAACCGTTCCCGTTGACACCCATGTCAAAAGGGTTTCTAAAAGGCTTGGCCTTGCACTTCCAGAAGGCAACTACGAAGATGTTCGCCTTTCCCTTCAACAACTTTATGAGCCAAAAGACTATTTGGCTGTTCATATACTGCTTATTCTGCTTGGAAGAAAATATTGCAAGGCTGCAAAACCCATATGCGGGCAGTGTCCAGTACGAGCTTTCTGTCCTTCAAGAAAAAGCTAAGTTTGTTCCGACAAACTTTTCACTTCCTCTTGCAAAACTGGAACTTCCCGCAGATTTTTGTCCAATCTAATTTTTCCAATGGCTATTTTAGAAACGCCGCCAGAGACGGGTGTGAAAATTTTTAGGGCTTTTCTGATGTAGTCGATTTCTCGCAACACGCCTATTCCTAAAAACTTCCCTTCCCCGTTATACAAAGCTGTTAGCAGTCCCTCTTCATCTCCTTTCCATGCAATTACGACCTTTTTGCCTAATGCTTCTTCCGTGCTTCTTATTTTTTCAGGGTCTATTCGTCGTCCTTTACCAATAACCACGTAGATTTTGTCTTTTAATTCCACCATGTGAAGAGGTTTCATCCCTAGGAGGTCGCATATTTCTCGTTCCCTTTTAGCCATCCCAAAGGGTTTGTTTAAACCAACAAGTTCGTCGCTTTCAATTTTAACCCAACTCACTGGGATAGACTGCACCTTAGCACCCTTCAAATATTTTATGTAGCCCAGCTCCCTTAAACTTCTGCGCTTTTCGCGGTTTCGTTGTCTTATGGTTTGTGGGGACTCAACCATGAACTTTTTATAGTCCTTAACGGCCTCAAAAAGAGGCGTCAAAGTTTCATTCTGTTTAATGCAGAAAACTATATCCGGGTTTATTTTTTCAACCATTTGAAGCTTATAGCTCACAGCGTCGGCGCCTTCTACCCATCCATCAGTATTCACAACGATATAATCCGGATTATGCTTCATAAGCTCCTCCTTAAGCAACATGACACCTTGAATAACCTTATCTAACACCTTGCTTGGCGATGTTACTCCCACAAAGTAAGCGTTTGCCGCTTCAAGGTTAAACAGGTCTGTTATAGGTTTTGAGACAACGGCATAAGCCACGGTGCAAGGCGGCCCTATATCGGATTGGCCTAAATCTCCATCTAAAATGGCGACTTTCCATCCATCCTTTATCAGCCTGTTTGTGAGGTATGTGCAAAAGCTCGTCTTCCCCGAATCTACATTTCCAAGAACCACAGCCGTTGAAGGCCTTTTTTCGAGGGTAGCTAGCTCTTTGTAGGCCTCCTCCCAAGATGGTGGTATGGTGTTTCCGTCAATCTCCTCAACGTTTGCGTTTTCTCCAAGCGAAACTTCAAATGTTGCTTTTTCTTTAACAACAAAGGGCATACGTTTTCCGTCTCTTATCACAACTTTGCCTATTTGCTTTAAAGAATGGCCAAAAACTTCAACCACTCCAGAAATAAGCGTAACTGAGGCTGGTCCGTCGACCAGCAAGGTTTTCCCCGCGTCCACGGTAACTTTCATTTCGCTCTTCCCCTAACGTATTTCTGCCCATTTCTCTTAGCAATCTTTATCGCCGAAATTATGTCCCTTATTCCTCTTCTATGTTTCGCCTCGCTTATGTAACGGTCTGTCCCAGCTTCGCTTACGCTTTCCAGCTCAACGTTGGGGGGTAACCGCTTATCCAAAGCCTTTAAAAGCCTTTCTTTATATTTAGGAACACCGTCTCCGATCCTAACCGTGATGGTTGAAGCTTTGACGTCCTTCAAGCTTTCTATAATGTTTCCTATTTCGTCAACGGTCTCTTTTATGCTGAAACAGTTCCCGGTCTTAATAACCCTTCCGTCCGCCAAAACAGCAACCCCTAAAACTTCGCCTGGATCAACACCTATCACAATTTTCTCGTAGGAATTTTTTCCTTCCACATGTTGAAGAGCCCTGTTGATGAGGGTTTGCGGGTCCTCACTCTCTTTGAATACTAAAACGTTTTCATGGTTTATTAATGGGCGTTCCTTCTCGGTGGTTATAACCACTTTTATTTCCATAGGCACCGGGTCGTGGGGCATTATGCTTATGAATGGTATGTTCCTCTTTTTTAGCTCATCAACTATTAGATAGTATGCTTTTCCCGAGACTGTTGCCACTGCAATCTTCGGTTTCATGTGCATCCAATCAAATGAAAACATTTATTGCAACACAAAATATTATTTCTGCTGCTTATATCTGTTGATGTGCGTGAAGTTGTTACAGAAAATTCCAACGGGCTGTAGAAAGCTCGACGAAATTTTAGAGGGCGGTTTGCCCATTGGAAGCGTAAGCCTCATCTATGGGGAGGCGGAAACTGCTAAAACAACACTCGCCATTCAATGTGCTGTAAACTGTGCAAAGAATGGAGCAAAAGTGTTATTTGTCGACTGCGATAGCACTTTTTCCCCAAGAAGACTATCTCAAATAGCTTCAAAAGATGTTGGAAATGTTGCCGAACACATAATCCTCGCTAGGCCTAAAGACTTTAAGGAGCAGTCAACTCTTATCGATCAACTAGCAAAATACTTAGTGAAGGATTTTGGCCTCGCAGTTTTTGACACAGTCACCTACCTTTACCGCCTAGAGGTTGCTGAGAATCCTGAAAAAACGTTTGAATTAAACCGAGAATTGAACAGACAGTTGGCATGGCTGGCACAGATCGCTAAAACTCATAAAGTAGCTGTCCTTGTTGTTAGTCAAGTGCGTAGCGTTTTTGAGAACAGTCATGTATCTGTTGAACCAGTTGCCACAAGGGTTTTAAAGTTTTGGGCAGACGTCATAATAGCGTTAAAACCGACGGAGAACCCGAAAATCATTGAGGCTGTTGTAGAGAAAAAGGGGACAGTTCAACAGCAAACTTCGTGCCTACTACAGATAGGCTTGAAAGGATTAAGCGAACACAGTTGAGGGTGTAAAGTGAACGCACTTGCGGATTTAATGCTGAACGCGTTAAAACTGATTTTTCCGGCTTACTGTGCAAACGCTGCACCAGTACTTTTCGGCGGAGGACTACCCTTAGACCTTGGAAAGAACTTCTACGACGGAAAGCCTATATTCGGTAAAAACAAGACTTTCAGGGGTTTCTTTTCAGGGCTTGCCGTGGGAACAATTGTAGGCATCGCGGAATCCATGTTTTTCAAATACCCCATATACTTTGGATTTCTTCTATCGCTAGGCGCCTTAATAGGGGATTTAGCTGGAGCTTTTTTGAAAAGGCGTATGGGGATTCCTCCCGGTGGAGCCCTGCCCATCGTTGACCAATTGGACTTTGTAGTCGGTGCGCTAGTTCTCTGCATTCCGTTAAACATGCTTTTCCTAGAACTCGTTATAGCCGTACTTGCGATTACGCCGCCGCTACACTTGTTAACAAATTTTATCGCTTATAAAATGGGCTTAAAAAATGCTCCATGGTAGGTTTGGCCTCATGCGCCCTTCAACAGTCGCAATATAGCCTCCACCGAAACGTATGAAATCGTGAGCAATGTTACTCCGACGATGAGCATCATGTATGCTTGCCTAGGGTTTGAAGCATACTTTGTACTCTGATACATTAAAAGAGCCCCTATCACTCCCAAAGCGAAGAGGGTTGTAGCGATAAGGCTGTCCCAAACAAACTGGTCTGAAAGGTATGGGTTGACAAACATGAAGCCAATGCTTGGACTGTAATATGATGGCAGCGGTCTAGACACTAAATTGTATAACCCTCCCCCAAAAAGGAATATGGCTATGGCTAGGGCTGCAGCCGCCAAAACTATGCTGGATGGTTTAAGGGTGGTAAGCCTTCTGTAAAACTTGTTAAGCGAATATGGCATTGACGAAAACAGCCTTTTCGCCCTACGTGCCATCCTGTTCCCCCGAAGTTTTTATTAGGTGCTCCACCACCTCTTTCGCCCATTGGCCGGTGAACGGATTCTTAGCAATCTCCTTTAAATAATCTTTCCATGAAATATTCAAGGCTTTCTTCCAAACTTCATACTTTTCCACAACGTTTTTGTAAGCTTTCGCATGCAACTCGCAATAACTGTCTTGCACCGCTTCTCTGCTACATATTTTGCATTTCAAGGTTTCTTCTTTCCTCCTTCGTGGGGCAGTTTGGGTTGAAACAGAGGTTCCATGGGCGCTTACCTTTAATCCTAATTTGGATAGTTGACCAACCGCATCTCTGACATTTCTTACCGAGAGGTCGAGCGAGTCCTTTTTGTGGAAGCGGAAAAGCAGCGTTACATTGTTTTTTGAAGTAGTTCGTGCATCCGACGAAGCGTTTTCCAGTTTTTCTTGAGTAAAGGACCATAAGTGTTCCTGTTCCGCAGATCGGACATGGTCCAATAATGCGTTCTTCAATTCTTGCTTTCCTTATGGCTTGGCTTAACTGTTCACCGATAATCTTTTCTTTGCTCTTTAACTCTTCCACGACGGGCTTTAAAATTTGGATGACGTCTAGGAGGACGTTTTCCCGCTTTTCCATGTTTGCTTGAATCTTGTCCATGCGCTCTTCAAGGTTTCTTGTAAGCTTTATCGAAACAATGGATGGACAATATTTCTTTAAAACTTCAAGAACTTCAAATCCTAAGTCTGTTACAACCATTCTTTCGTCGCGGACGTATTTCCTATCATAAAGGGTCTGAATTATGTCGGCTCTCGTGGCTTTTGTTCCTATGCCGGCTTCCTCCATCCTTTTTAAGAGACTACCCGGGTTGTATCTGGGCGGAGGCTTTGTAAACTTGTCTTCTGATACAACCCTAACAACTTGGAGTTTTTGTCCCTTCTCTATCCGGGGTAGGAGAACTTCTTCAGCTCTTACGTATGGCTCGTAGAAGCGAAGCCAGCCTTCCTTAAGCGTCTGTCTTCCCCTCAAAAGGAACCTGTGCCCGTTAACGTTAACACAAACTTTAACGCTTTGTCTTATGGCTGGCTCGCCGAAAACCGCCATAAACCTTCTAACAACTAAATCCCATATGCGTCTTTCAGGTTCTTCTAAAACTCTTTCCGGAAGGTTTCCAGTTGGATAAATAGCCGGATGCGCCGGGTCTTCCTTTTTGCCCTCGTTGGGTCTCAGTTCCTTTTTTGCTAGGAGTTCCGCGGCAAGCTTGCTGTACTCCGGAACAGCGCTTATGCTTTTGAGGATTCCCCAATAATTTATTGCTGGTGGTAGTTTTTGGCTGCTTGTTCGCGGATAAGAAATTAAAGCGTCTAAGTATAGGCGTTGAGCAATATCCAAGGTTCGCCTTGGAGTATAACCGAAAAGGCTGTAAGCTTCGCTTTGGAGTGCACCAATATCAAAGGGAGTTGGTGGCATCTGCTGGAAACGTTTTTCTTCTATACTTTCAACAATCCCATCTTTGCCCCTACAAGCGCCTAGAATTGCTTCAACTTCTTGTTTTGTTTCAATGACGTCTCTTTCATATTCAGCCTCGAAAATTTTCCCGTCTATTTCAATTTCAGCCTTGATCTCCCAGTAGGGCGTGGGCACAAAACTTCTTATGGCTTTTTCCCTAGCCACCAGAAAACGGAGGGTTGGTCCCTGCACTCTTCCAGTGCTCAGAGTTGCGTATTTTCCACTCCAATCCTTAGCGGCTAAAGTTAACGCTCTCGTGAGGTTGACTCCGTACAACCAGTCAACTTCATGTCTGGTTCTGCCAGCCTCTATCAGAGCGAAGTCAAGTTTTGGCAGCAACGTTTCATATGCTTTTTCTAACTCCTCCTTCGTTAAGGTAGAATACTTCATTCTTTTTGCCACGTTCTCTTTGCCACCGCAGGCATATTTCAGTATGCAGTACCCGATGATGCTTCCCTCAATGTCGTAGTCGCACGCATCAATGTATGTGTCCGCGCCCTGTGCGAGCTTAGAGATTGTTTCAAGCCAAACTCGTATGTGTTTCACACCTCTCTCGGCAATATATCGAGGAACCCATCGAAAACTGAAAACTGGATAGTAATCTCTCCCAATTTTTTCTTCAGCCACCGTGTAGAGGTGTCCAATGGCTGGAACAACTATTATTGGTTTATCTCTTTCCGCCACATAGTAGGGAACTCCGTTGTCCTCAACTTTTTTGGCTTTACCGTTCAAGTCTAGGGCTGATGCAATTCTGTAGGCAGCATCGGGTTTCTCCGTGATGATAAGCGTGTATCTCTCCATGCAAGCACAGACCGTTGACATGAATTAGGGGTTCTCAAAGATAAGCTATATGTCAAAATTAAAAGTTTCTGTGCATACTCCAGCAACCAATAAATACATGCCCTTCTTATTTGTTCTGTTAAGAGGTTGTTGATATGCCTCAAAAGGTTGTTTGCCACCAGTGTGGCCACGTTTTATATGAGGGGAATGAACTGAAACCCCCAGACGAGATAATTCACAGATACAATGGTAAATGTCCCAACTGCGGGAGGAAACTGGCATTCATTCCAATAAACGTTGAAGTTAAACCATTCAAATAACTTTTAGGTACATAAATGGCGAAGCGAAAAACTAAGACAAGCCACCAGAATATCTGGTCACGGTGAGCGCAACCGTCCCGTCTTAGGGATACCGTAAGGGAAATAAACACCTCAGATAAATTTATCAAAAGAGTTGGGTTCCAATGAATATTAAAAAGGGCTTCGCTAAAGAAACAATTCTTAACGCTTTTAAAAGCGTTGGAAAAATTCGCCCGAGAACGGATCATGTATCAATCCTAAAATTAGCCGCGTTAACGATAATCCTCCTCGTAGCTTTTGCCATTAGACTTTTTCCGATGCGATGGGAAATAGACCCAACAACTGGAAAAACAAACCTTTTACTTTCCGAGTTCGACCCGTACTTTCAATATCATTTTACCAAGTACGTGGTAGACAACGGTTTCCTGTCATGGCTATGGTGGAATGATACTCAACGCTGGTACCCAAATGGATTTGAGGTAGCGAAAAGGGCTTATCCAGGTTTACCCCTTACAGCAGCTTTCCTTTACAAGCTGTTTTCTACTTTAGGTGTTGACATAGACCTCATGAGTTTCTGTTCGCTTTTCCCGGTCATAATGGGGATGCTCGCCTGCCTCGCCATATACTTCCTAGGAAAAGACATAGGCGGTGTACCAGTAGGTCTTTTTGCAGCTCTCTTTCTTGCTTTGCACCCATCATACATTCAAAGAACATCGCTAGGCTTTTTCGACGACGAAACTGTTGGG
Organism: Bathyarchaeia archaeon; assembly: GCA_038817995.1. Taxonomy (GTDB): domain Archaea; phylum Thermoproteota; class Bathyarchaeia; order Bathyarchaeales; family Bathycorpusculaceae; genus DRVP01. Next base: position 57,862 of record JAWAZC010000002.1, read on the forward strand.
ATATTAGCACTCATAGTCTTTGCTTTCCTATTCTTGAGGGCGATTGAAGGGGATCGTCCAATAAATTCTACAGTGAAGTATGCCCTTGCATCGGGAGCCTTCTTGGGATACTTCTGTGCGAGTTGGGGAGCAGCCTTCTACCCCATAGGGCTTACTGCACTTTTTGCGTTCGTTTTGTTGATTGCGAAGCGGTACACAAGACGGCTCCTCGTAACTTACAGTATAACTTTTGGCTTAGGATTATTTATCGCCATAAACGTTCCGTACCTCTCGCCTAGATACCTTACTTCAATGGCTGTGGCTGCTGTTGCTGGAGTTTTCAGTCTGTTAATTCTAGCCGAAATTTTAAATGCGATACAGACACAGCGATGGAAAACCATAACCGTAATAGTTTTTCTAGCTTTAGTCGTCGGTGCTTTCGCGGTTTTGTGGCAAATGGGACACGTACAAGGGTTAACAGGGAAGTTTCTGTCCGTTGTAAATCCGTTCATTAGGGCTGAGTCTCCGCTTTACGAATCGGTGGCTGAGCATCGAATATCAACGTGGGGCACCATTTACTACGACCTTGGCTTCGGAGTAATATTCTTTATAGCAGGGCTCTTTTTTGTCTGTGGAAATCTTAATAACAAAAATTTGTTCGCGTTAATTTTTGGCTTAACCTCACTTTATTTTGCTTGTTCGATGGTGAGGTTGCTGGTACTTATGGCGCCAGCCTACAGCCTTTTGACCGGTGTCGGCATTAATGGACTATTAAAACCTTTTGTCACTTTGATAAGGGAGCCGCCAAAAATAAGCGTGAAAAAGAAGTTTGGGCTGGGACATGTCGGAAAGGAGTTTAGCGGCGCCGCCATATTCCTGATATTTCTAATTTTGATGACAAACGTGGCTTTTCCAATGCCAAGAGTTTACAGACAAATCTATACACCCACCACAATATCGTCTGGAAGTCTCTCCTTAGTGCCAGACAGGCCGGTGCAAGAGTGGATAGACATGCTCTATTGGACTAGAACTAGGTTGAATTCAACCACCGTTGTCTGTAGCTGGTGGGACTATGGATACTGGTTGACAGTGCTGGGCAACGTTACAACGCTGGCAGATAACGCCACAGCAAATAGGACTCAAATAGAAAACATTGGTTTTATCTTCATGGCCAACGAGACTCAGGCTATTAAAATGCTTAAACGTTACAACGCCGAATACATACTCGTATATGTGACAATACGTACTGATGGAAGCTGGGCTGGCGCCGGCGGCGACGAAGGGAAATGGGTTTGGATGGCCGCCATATCTGGAAAAAGCCGTGAACGTTTCATAGAGCAAGGTCTAATTTCCGAGAAGGATATGTGGACAAGTGACCTTGAAGAAGTCAGGCAGAGGTTCGGAAATTATACCTTAGGCTGGAACTTCTTGGGCGATAAAAATCAGAACAACAAAGTTGACAGTGATGAGCTTCAACCTACCCAAGGGATAAACTCCACGATTTACAAGTTAATGCGTTACGCCATAGAACGATGGCTACAAGAACGAGGACAACTTACGACCCCCTCAATACAGCTTCAGTACTTTAGCGAAGCCTACATTACAGGCTTAGATAACGCCTCCGGTTATTACGGATATGTTCCACTGGTCTGTCTTTACAAGATTAATTATCCACTAGAACCTTAGAGAGGGCGGCGAAAGTTTGTTTCCAAAAGTTCCGGACTATCATAAGCCGGGCAAGCCGCTTGTTCCAACGGGTTTAGGCGTTTTTTACGTTGTGGCAAGCGCCATCTACCTTTTCATTCTACACTTGTTTTTTGAAGGAGACGCGATTGGCAATGTAAATAAAGCTTTGATTTTGGCTGTCTGCATTCTTTTTGGCGGTTTCATGGGCTTGCTTGACGACTGGATGGACCTGCGTTGGCGCTACAAAGCCTTTTTCCCGTTAATAGCGGCTATCCCCCTAATAGCTTTAGCGTACAGGATGCATGTCCGCACAACCATAACTTTTCCGTTGATTGGTCCGATAGACCTTGGGGTGTACAACATCTACTATGCTGTGGTGATTCCTTTAATTGTAACTGTAACCACAAACACCGTTAACCAGCTGGGTGGACTAAATGGGTTGGAAACAGTCTGTCCCGCTATAGTTTTGATAGGGCTAATGGTTTTGTCAGGGGAGAACGCCATTCTACTGATAACTCCTTTGGCCGTTTGGTTGACCCTTGCCTTCTTTAACTTTCAAGGTAAGATTTTTGTTGGCAACACTGGCTCTTTTGCCATTGGGATAACCTTGGCTGCTTTTGCAATAATTTCTGACCTCAAATGGTGTTTGCTAATTTCGATTTTGCCCTATATTTTCAATTCTTCGCTAATTTTGTTGAACTACTTCCTTTTCAAAGCGAAAGCAAAAGTCTCCTTCGATGGTGTGAAGCTTGTTTCTAATCATCGGCGAAGTTTGATAACGCTCATAACTTATAACCGTCCAATGACTGAGCGGCAAGTAGTGGTTACCATTTCCATTCTGGTGGCGATTTCAACTTTCATTGCAGTGTTGGTTCAATGGTTTGAGCTTTAGTCATTGCAAGCTGTGTGTAGCAAAATACTACACACAAAAGTCAAAAATTTGTGGGGGATGGAGGCTATTCACAGAGCTGTAGACCCCTTTAGCATGTGTTAATGTGAGGAATCAGCTATTTGCCCAACGCTTTACATTCCAAATGTTTCGGTTAAAGTTGAAACCACCAGCATTGTAGGGGTTAAACTGGACTCGAAAGGTGGAACTGGTGCTGGTGCCGTGAATTTTGAGGTTAAAGCGAAACTTGAAGAAAAAGAGCGGAAAAGCCAAATGGTTGTTGTAGGTTTCGTTCTTCAATTGAGCACTAAGCCGGGTATAGTTAAGTTTGAGGTTGAGGGCACCGCCACTTTAACAGGCAAAGATTCTGAAATAAACAAAATGCTAGAGATAGACCCAGAAACAAAACTGCCCTATGTTTTCCAAAAAGTTTACCAGCACACTTTTGCAGCAATGTACTTACTCTCAACGATTCTCAACACGCCTCCGCCGCCAATAGACCTAATACTTTTTGGAAGAGGCATGTCGGCAGGGGGCATGGAGTTAACTTCGGAATCAACGGAAGAAACTGTGGAGACTACCGAACGGGCAGGATCTGAAGTTTAGCTCGGTTTCGCCGGTTTCGCTCGGAAGAGTTTTATAGTTTTTGGATGTCTTCTTGTTGCTTAATGGCGGGTGAGTGGGGCCTCCCACCCGTTCCGCCATAAAAACCCCGGTGTTGGGAGGTGAGAGTAATTGAAATTTGAAAGTGAAGATATAGCCTTAACAGTGGTTTTCACCACGCTCTATGCTGCTGGAGTGGTTTTCCTGGCGCCTCTAAGTTTCGGAGTTTTCCAAGTGAGGGTGGCTGATGCATTGTTGCCTTTGGCTGTTCTCTTTGGCTTGCCTGTTGCCTTGGGGACGGGATTTGGCTGTTTTATCGCAAACTTTTACGGTGGTCTGGGCGTGATTGACGTTATAGGTGGAACCTTTGCAAACTTTGTTGCGTGTATTTTGGCGTGGCGTATTGGTGGAAAAACAATACTACGGAGGTTCATATCTTGCTTAGCGGAAACAGCTATTATAACGCTTGTCGTTGGGAGCTACTTGTCCATGCTTCTCAACGTGCCAATAGAAGCTAGTTTGATCGGCGTTTTCTTGGGCTCTTTGGTGGCGGTGAACATTCTTGGCTTCAGCCTTTTAGAAGCGTTGCATCGAAGCGAGGTAGCCAAAAGGTTTCTAAAAGCTAAAATTTTCGCTACATGAAACGTTCCAGCTTTGTCAGTCCAATTATTTCTTCGAAGTCTAAGCCTAGCGCGTCTAAGACTTGGTCGAACGTTGAGTGGAGGTAAGCTATATACTTGTCAACGTCTATCTCGTTTTTTGTTGCTAGCTCCACGGGCTTTACATGGGGTTCGTTGACAACCTTCACGAAGCTTATTAGGTCGCCGGCTTTGAGTTCTATTCCGCTTTCTTTTAGAATTTTTGCTGCTTTGACGTGCTGGGGAGTTGTTTTTGTGTATCGTTCCAGTTCCTCACCTAAAACCACGTTGAATGCAAGCTCTTCTAGGCTTTCCCATTCTCGCCTTTTTAAGCGAATATAGCAGTCTCGGATTATTTGGATAATGTCGTTTTTCGCCTTTTCAAAGTCGGCTGGAGTTTTTACCATGGCTAGGTGTTCCTTCATTTTTTCAAAGGCTTTTTTGATGAATATGGGAATGTGACGTTTCTTACCAGTTAAGCCTTTCACGTCGACGCTTCCATCTTCCAAAACGCCCAGATAATTCTTCTTGCGGGAGCTGAAAACCGCGTAGCGGTAAACCTTGTCCACGTCTAACCCCATTTTAAGAGTTTTTTCAGCCCACTCCTCAAGGGCTTGTATTTGTTCTTTCGTCGGGTTTTTCAGGAATACGCTATCTGTGTCGCCGTAAAGCACTTGAATGCCTAATTCTTCAGCTTTCTTGATAATCTGGGTTATCGAGTGCCTCCCGATGGCGGCTGTGGCTTCAGCCACGGGTGGACAGTAGAGGTCGAAGGTTTCGGCGCCGAAAACCCCATAGCTGGCGTTCAAAATAACTTTTAAAGCGCCTTGTATAATGTTGTACCAGCTTCTAAGCTCCTGTGTCATTGTTTTGTCTTTTGATTTAGGCTTGTACCAGTAAACCCGCAGGTCTCGCAATGCACCTATTAGGAGGCTTTCTAGGGCGCGTTTTTTGCGGCAAACCCAGTGAGGCGTGTCTGGAACAAGGTTTGATTGACATTCCGTATGCCCGCATAGAATTGACTGGTAGCCTAGGTTCCAAACTTTTATTATTGATGGATATAGGCTTGGAAAGTCCATTACTGCGACATTGAAGTGGACGCCTGGCACGGGTTCGACGACTATGGCGCCCTTGTATTTTTTGCCCTTAATTATGGCTTTTGTGGCTGTTTTGCCCTTTAAGGCGAGAATATCCTCGGCGTTCGGAATAAGCATGCCCTTTCGGCGGTGTTCGCGGTGCATGAAGTTTCTTATCCATCTGGAAACGCCTTGGCGGCTCACGTCCTCCATGGGCATGCTGCTTATCCTAGCCAATACGAGAATAAGTTTCAAGACAAGTTCGTCGTCGAAGCTTGCAAGTTTGTAGGCGATTTCCGCGTCCCTAAAACAGTATTTGGCGAGTTCTGTGTAGGTTAATTCGCCTATGCTTTTCTCTAAGGGTATCTTGTCCAAGCCTATTAGGGCTTTTCCAACGTCGCCCAAGGTGACGTCGCGGTAGCGGTTGTTGAAGGCGTAGATTTGAATGGAACGGTTAAAGAAAAACTTGTAGAGGTCTATGTGCACGCCATACTTTAGCAAACAGACGCGTTTTCCAAGCTCTATTGGGATTTCATCCCTCTTGAAGCCGAATTTTTCCGCCCGGTGCGCCAAATATCGCAAGTCAAAGTCGTCGCCGTTAAAAGTGATGATGAATGGGTAATCCCATAAAACTTCAAAGACAGCCCGTATCAACGTTTCTTCAGAATCATAAAACTCTATTTTCACGTCGGCTGGCAAGCGTTCTGTGCCTTCACGCACGCCTATGCGCCTTAAAAGAAGCACACGTTTCTGTCCGTCTGAACCGTAAACGGAAACGCAGACAATTGGATATTCTGCAACGCGGGGGTCTGGCATGCGTGTGGGAACCGGCGACTGCACCTCAATGTCTATGGCGGCGTAGCGAAATTTTGGCGCTGGGTACTCCAAAAGCCTAGCCCACTGCTCGATGTATTCAAGCTCTTCGGCTGTTGCGTCCTTAAATGTGCTAACAATTTGCTTGACCATTTTTTCCGCTTCGTCTAAAAATGTTTGAACGAGGTTGCCGTTCTTAACTTCGTAAACCATGCCGGGTAGAAGCCTACGATCATAAATGTAGGACTGGTAATACTTTATCTTGGCTTCCCAAACCTTGACGGATTCAGCTGGCACCGGCTCAATTTTCGGGAAATCTTCTGGTATAATGTCCCTAATGCATCCTTTTGGGCGACCGCCAATCGCTAAAGGATCCTTAGCCACAACTTTTGTGAGGGTAACCATTCTGTCTGAAAGAGGATTGTATTTTTCTTCAATCTCGAAATGATCAAAGCCTGGATGTTTAATCAAGCGGTCAATTTTTTCCAGCTCAAAGGGTGAAAGGTTCGTGTAGCAGTAGGGCTTATGCCCGGTGTTATCGTACCAGAAGTAGATTCGCCCGGAAGCAGGCTCATACAGTTTTATCACGGCTTTGCCGACTTTTCCATCGTAGGTGGCTGAAACAAAATACGAGGGTGGAAGATTCTCTGGAGCCTCAAAACTCCGCTTCCGCCGCTCCTCTTCCACGGCTTTTGTGAATGGGAGAGCTTCTGCTTCCTCTTTTTTAGGCGTTGTAACTTCATGCCACGAAAACTCATCGAGGCGTTTCTGCGTCAACCTCATTCTTTAACCTAACTTTTAATACGTGCCGGAGGGACTAAAATCTTACTAACCCAAGAACGGGCTGGTGGAACTTGCTTAAGGAAGCTTGGACTCTGGCAATTGAAGCCTTAAGTTGGATGGAAAAGGAGCGTATAAGCGAGCGTCTAGCCTTGGCTCGGACAGCCAAACAGTTGGCGATAGACAACGTGGACGCTTTACGTTTAGCCCACGGGCTTGTATGCGAAACGGTGCGGTGCCGCAACCTAATAGACCGTTTCATAAATGAGGTTTTGAAGCCCAGAGCCTTGAGCGACTTCCCTTTCGGCGTCCAGTCCTTTTTGAGGCTCTACGTTTACCAGACTCGCGTGGCGAAAAATTGGGATAAACTTGACTTGGAGGGAGCAAAAAGCATTGTAAAGGTTGCCCGCTCAATCCTGGGATGGAAAACCCTCCAGCCCGTCGAACACTATCTTGGATTACTGTTGACGGAAAGCCCAAGGGCTCTATTGAATAACGTAAATGATGAGGAACGTGTCGGCCTTTTAACATACCATCCTACATGGTTTGTGCGGTATTGTTTTCGGCTTTTTGGTAGAAAAGAAGCCCTAGCCTTTTTGGAGGCAAACGCCAAAACACCGCCGACATACATAAGGCTTAACACGCTTAGGGGAAGCGAAGAAGAGATTCTGAAACGGCTTGAGGGGGAAAAGGTTAAGGTGGAAAAGGTTGAGGGGTTACGCTACGCTTACAAGGTTTTAGCCGTCAAGCAACCTCTAACGAGAACCAGAAGTTTCCGTGAAGGCTTGTTCTACATTCAAGACAAGGCAAGCTGTTACGCTGCTGAGGTAGCGGATCCCAAACCAGGCATGGTGCTTTTGGATGTCTGTGCGGCACCGGGCGCTAAAACCACCTATTTGGCTCAGCTTATGCAGAACCGCGGTATAATCTACTCCATTGACTATTCGAGGCGTAGAATGGGCACTTGGAAAAGCGAAGTTGCACGGATGGGCGTAGAGATCGCTGAGCCATTGATTGCAGACGCATGTAACCATCTACCGGTCGCCGTGGAAGCCGACATGGTGGTTTTAGATCCGCCCTGCACAAGCACGGGGGCTTTTGCAAAGATTCCGTCCGCCAAGTGGAGGCTTACTGCCCGTTCAGCTGAGAAGATGGCTGAAATCCAGTGGCAAATGCTGGAAAACAGCACTGAAAAACTGAAGCCCGGCGGCGTGCTAATCTACTCCACGTGCAGCATAACAGTTGAAGAAAATGAGATGCTGATTGAACGCTTCTTAAAGTGGCATCCAGAATTCCAGCTAGCCGAGATAAACCCGAAAATTGGGTTGCCGGGGCTGCGGGGCTTAACACGATGCCAGAGGCTTTACCCGCACATCCACGAGTGCAACGGCTTCTTCATCGCAAAACTATTAAAAAGCAAAACATAACAAAACACGAGGGGCTGTCTTTGGAAGAATATAGACTAATCGGGAGAATCGTAAAGGTTGAAGGTGAATGCTGGGCTGGACACCGCGTCGGAGAGGAATTCGATTTAACGCTTTATTCTGGAAGAGAGAAAAAGACCTTTAGAGTCCCAAATATTTGCGGCTTCTTTTATGACGTCATTTTTCCATACTTGCTGGCGTTACAGTCCGGCGGAGTCTTCCCATGGGTGGAAAACAAAGACCTCTGCACCGTAAGCTGCCCGGACAACCGAAAAGTCATAATGGAAATCAAAAGGGTCAAAGCGAAAAATGATTTGTAATACTTATAAGCATTACTTTTGGTATATACTAATGGTATATAAAATGATTGAGAAAAGTGTAATCACCGTGAAGATTCCGTCAGACCTTAAGGAGAAGATGAAGCAGGTGAAAATAAACTGGAGCGAGTACATCAGAAATGCTGTCCAGAAAAAGTTAGAGGAGGAGCGAAAGAAAACGGCTTCAAAAAAACTTGACGAAATAAGGGCTAGAAGCAAACCCGTAGCAACAAGCGAACTGGTGGCTTGGATAAGGGAATACAGGGAGCGATAGCATGCCTCGCTATGTTGTCGACGCCAGCATCATCGCCAAGTGGATTCTTCCCGGTGAACCACACTAGGAAAACGCCATAAAACTAAAAGAAGATTTTGCAACTGGACAAGTGGAGTTATGTGCGCCAGCTCTGGTTGTCCATGAAGTCGCAAATATCCTCTGGAAAGCAATAAAACTTGGAAAAATCTCTGGAAACGACGCTAAAGAAGCGCTGGAAGCGCTGGGCGACATGAAAATTGAACTCCATGAACCAAAATGGACGAAAGCTTGCCAAGAATTAAGCATAGCCTGCAAACTAGACTTAACAGTTTATGATGCGGCATATCTCTTTCTTGCTGAAAAAATAAGAGCCGCCCTCATAACAGCAGACGAAAAACTCTACGAAAGGGCGAAGACGCATTTCAAAGCAATCCACATCAAAGATTACCTATAACTCACCGCTGTCGCAGATTTTCGATGATTGATAGCAATTCAAAGATTATCTTTGCCGCTTGGACTGCTGTGACTCCAAAATCATAGTTTGGAGCAACCTCTACAACATCAAAACCCATCACACGTTTGTCGCATACACCGCAGAGAATATCTAAAAGCGTGGCTATATCCAAGCCGTCTGGTTCTGGGTTTTGCACTGCCGGAGCATAAGCCGGGTCGAGAACATCCATGTCTATGGACAAGTAAACATTTTTGCATTTTTCTAGTTTCTTCAAAAGCTGATTTGCTGTTTTCTCGCCGCTCATCCGCCTTATTTGGTGTGCTGTGAAGAATTCTATTCCCGCTTTTTTCGCGTAGTCTAGTTCTTCCTTGCAGACGGCTCTTGTTCCAACCTCTAGGATGGCGGCTGGTTTTAGTTCCTCGTTTATTCTCCGCATGAATGTTGTGTGGGAAAGCCTGAAGCCCATAAACTCGTCGCGGAGGTCGAGGTGAGCGTCGAAGCTAACTATGGCTGTTCGTGAAAGATCGCTTAAACCCTTTAAAACGCCCATGGTTATGGTGTGCTCGCCCCCAATCACGACGGGCATTTTGCCAAGCTCCCAAATTTCCTTAGCAACTTTTGCAAGCCTTTCCAGCGTTTGCTCAGTGTCAGTGGAAACATGCAAGTCACCTAAATCGTGCAGTCGCAAGTCTTCCACGTCTACGCCGCTGCGGAAGCTGTAGGTTTCAATGTTCAGGGAAGCCATTCTGATGGCGTTTGGTCCAAAACGCGCCCCAGTCCTAAAGGTGCTTGTGACGTCGAAAGGCACGCCCAAAACAATGTAATCAGCCTCTTCAAACGCCTTTTGAAAACCGCTGAAAACGTTTGGCTGAGAAACAAAAAGTTCTCTGTAAGCCATTCGTGATGCCCCTTTTACGTTTTTGCTGTAAACATTCACCCTTTAAACTCTAAACTCTTTCGCTTCGCAAACATCTACATGCTTGAAACCAAAAAAGTTGAAGGGGGTGCGCGTTTCCGTTTTCTCAAATAGTAGGCTATGGATGCTGAAACCGCGAATATAGCCAGCACTGCCAGCACAAGCCAATGCAGCGGAATACCCATGAAACCCCCAGCCGTAGCTGCCTCAACCAAATAATAGTTCTCCGTCGACCTTGCAGTGTTTCCAGCCTTGTCAACGCACTCAACAAAGAAAATCACCGTGACGCTTTCCTCAAATCCCGGAATTGTTGCTGTCCAGTTTCCATCTTCTAAAGTCATGGGCTTTTTCTGCCAGTCCCCGCCTAAGCGCTTAAACCATAAGAGGACGTTTTCTATGCCGCTGCCTTCGTCGGTTATCTGGGCGGAAACTATCACTGTTTCGTTTGCTGTGGGCGTTTTAGGCGTCCACGTCACGTTGTTTATAATGGGCACTGTGTTGTCCACGAAAACCGTTATCTGTTTTTCAGCCATGTTCCCAGCTTTGTCCACGGCTGTCAACACGATTCTGTGTATGCCGTCGCTGGACTCCTTGGTGTTCCAAACGTAAACTTGGGTTTTTGCCTCCCAAACGTGTGTGTCATCGTCTATTTTCAGTTCTATGTGTTCAAAGTTTGTGTCTTCGGCGTAGACTTCAACAAGCACCAACCCACTGACCAAGCTTCTGTCAAGGGGCTGAAGGATTTCAATTGTGGGTGGCGTGTTGTCGACGATTACGGAAATAATGTTTTCCACCCTGTTTCCAGCTTTGTCTAGCGCTTCCAACATTAGCGTGTGGGTGCCATCGCTGAGCGTAACCGTGTCAATGATGTGCGTATGTGTGCCCGTCTGGTTCCATGAGGCTAAGGCCGTGCCGTCAAGCATTAGTTTGGCTTCACAGAAATTGCCATCGTGGATGTAAAGCGTAACATTCAGGGTTTTCGACACTAAACTTCCATTTTTTGGCTCTAGAAGAACAGCGACTGGCATGTGTTGGTCTTCAACGGTGTAAGAGTAAACGTCTAAAGTAGCAGTGTTTCCAGCGTTATCAACTGCGGACACCTTGTATTGAACTGTTGTGCCATAGGGGAGTTCCGGAATCGTTGCAGTATAAAGCGTTCCGTTTAGCTTCATCACAACGACTGTCCAGTTAAAGCCATCCCAGTAGGTTAGGCAAAGCTCTTTAATACCGCTGGCGTTTTGGGGCTCAGTGGCGTTTGCAACTACTGTAACCGTTTCGTTGTAGTTGGGCTTGGCTGGAACTTGCTGGATAAAGGTTATTACTGGAGGGTGGAAGTCGCCCACCACATAGGCGTGTTCGCTAGAACATGCTTTGTTTCCAGCCTTGTCACTTGCGCAAACCACGTAAACTACTGTTGAATTATAGGGCTGGGCTGGAATCTCAGCGAAAAACACGCTGCCATTTCGAGCCATGCTCATCTCAAATGTTTGCCCGTTAATTGTGCAGCGTAAAGTTGCGTTTGCAACACCGCTTCCCAAATCCGTGATATAGGCTAAAACCAAAACGCTATCCTCATATTCCGGTGTTTTTGGATACCTCATTACACAATGAATCTTCGGTGGTTTACGGTCTCGGTAACCGCATCCACCGGCAAGTGGAGCATGAACAGAAACGACAATCAACACTATCAAAAGGGCAGCGGGCAGCGCCGGGCATTTAATCTTGAACATGGCTTCTCCTTTCTCAAGAGCCAAAGCGGACGCTTACCTATAAAAGGGGTATTTCAGTCCTGAAATATCGCCGAGTGTGCGGAACACTGCTGGAGAAGGCATATGATTTATTAACCAAATGATGTCTCAATTAATGCGTTAGCCCTGGAAGGCTGACTGCATGAGCTTAAAGTCGAAGTTGAAAATTGAAGACGCAGGAATCTTCGCTGCCTACATTTTCTACGCGGTAATGGGTATCCTATTTTTTATAGTCCTCGCCACCGTTGACCTTAGGCTTGTTCACATGGGACTTTTAGGCGTAATCAGTTTAGCCACAGCTTATGGATTGTATCGGCGGAGGCTTTGGGCTCTCTGGAGCATTTTCGCCCTCGCTTTTATGGCAACGGTTCTAGCGTTTTCTATGCTTTACTACACTATGGGAAGCGACATTCTAATCGACACAGCTATGATCGTATACCTAGTCTTAACGTGGTTTTTCACAGTTTACGTAGCCTCAAAAAGGAGAAAACTTGAACTTTAGGCTGCTGCCATTCACGCTTTCTTAAAGAGGTGGACCGTGACCTCCTCATTTTCCTCTACAAACTGCTGGTTTTCTGGAATCTCTATGAAACCGTCAGCCTTCAACATGGTTGTTATGGCGCCTGAAAGCCCCGTGGCAACGGGCTCCGCCACCAGACGCCCAGCTTCCCGTCTAAGTTTCACGGTAACGAAAGTTTTTCTACCTCTTGCTGGAAACATTCGCGTGGAAGCCAAAGCCTTAACTGTGAAGTATTCTGCGGGTATTCTTCCAGTCATGCGCTCAATTACTGGGCGCACAAGCAGATGGAAAATGAGCATGGCGGAGGTCGGATGTCCAGGCAAGGCAAAAACGGGTTTTCCGTCAACCACAGCCACTGTTGTTGGCTTTCCCGGTTTAACGGCTATTCCACAAACGATGACACCAGGTTTTCCAAGACGGCTTAATGTTGTTGGCATAACATCTTTTGGACCGACGGAGACGCCGCCGGAAGATACGACTATGTCGGCTGAAGCCAACGCCTTTTTTAAGGCTTTTTCAAGTTCAGCCGCGTCGTCTGGAAAAACTCCGAGATAAACTGGTTTTCCACCGCTTTCTTGAACAGCGGCGCTTAAGCTGTAAGCGTTTATGTCATAGATTTTTCCGGGTGCAAGGAGCTTGCCAGGCTCTGTTATTTCTGCGCCCGTGGAAAGAATTGCCACCTTCGGAACTGTGTAGGCTTTTACTTTGGCGCGTCCCACTGCTGCTATGGCGCCTATTTCCCGCGATGTCAAAAGTTGTCCCTGCCGCGCCACCGTTTCGCCCCGCTTTATGTCTGATCCAGCCTTCATGACGTTCTCGTCTCTAGCAACTGCCGTATAAACATAGACTTCACCGTTTTTTCGCTCTGTATCCTCAAACATGACCACAGCATCTGCGCCTTCAGGAATGGGGGCACCTGTCATTATTTCTGCAGCCGTTCCACGTTCAACCTTAACTTTAGGCTTTTCCCCAACGTTTACTGTCCCGCAAAGCTTTAGCTTCACTGGCTTGTTTTCGTCCGCTCCAAAGGTGTCTTCGGCTTTTACGGCGTAACCGTCTACGGTTGAGCGATTGAACGGTGGAATGTCGATTTCTGCAATCACGTTTTCAGCTAGGACACGGCTGAAAGCGTCCAGCAAGGGGATTTCTTCCACGCCCAAAGGTTTGGCTTCAAAATACTTTTGGATTGTTTGCTTCGCCTCTTCGAGGGTTAGAAGCCTCCTAAACATTTTCGTCGGCTACCTCCACTGCGTCGAAAAGATGCACAAGCACTGTTTCGCCTTCTTCTATGCCTTCACGGTTTTCCGGAACAACCACGTAGCCATTAGCCTTAGTCATGGTGGAGATTATGCCGGAGCCTCTGGCGCTTATGGGTTCAGCGTAAAACTCGCCGCCTTGCTGGAAAACACGCACCCGCACAAACGTTCGCCTTCCAAGAGCTGTAGTTGTTCTCCGTGTCCACCGCGCTTTCACAACCGGTCGAGGTTCGTGTTCCACTCCTAACATTTTGAGGATTAGAGGGCGCGCGAAAACCTCGAAGCCGAATATGGCGGCTACGGGGTTTCCTGAAAGCACTATTATGGGCTTATTGTCTATGATGGCGAGGGCTGTGGGCATGGCTGGGCGCATGGCAACTCCGTGAACAATCACGCCGGGCTTGCCTAGGCTGTTTATGACCGTGGGGACAAGGTCTGAAGCGCCCACGCTTGTGCCGCCGGTGGTTAAAACCACGTCCGCCCTTTCCAGTCCAAGCCTAATTTTTTCCGAAATCTCCCTTTCGTCGTCTTTGCTTATTCCCAAGTCAAGCGGTTCGGCGCCAAGCTCACGGCATAGAGAAGCAATAACCAGCCTGTTAACCTCGAAAATTTGGTCTTCTTTCGGTGTTTGCCCAACCTCTACAAGCTCGTTTCCAGTGGCTAAAACCGCCACCTTCGGCTTTTCGTAGACGCGTACTTGACTTTTACCTAAAGCGGCCAAGAGCCCCAGATGGTGAGGTTTTAGGCGTGTTCCGGCTTTAACCGCCACTTCGCCCTTCGCCACATCCTCGCCCTTTTTTGAAACGTTTTCCCCCGGCGCAATTGCAACTAAAACTTCTAATTCGCTATTGCTAACGCGTTTAGCGTGTTCCAGCATTAAAACGGCGTTTGCACCTTTCGGGAGGGAGTTTCCAGTCCAAACTTGTTTGGCTTCCCCGCTTTTCACCTCGCTGCTATCCGTCAATTTCAGCGTTTTCGGCTTAAACTGCGAAGCCCCGAAAGTGTCTTCAGCCTTTACAGCATAACCATCCACCGCAGACCTGTCAAACCTTGGCAGGTCTTCCTCCGCCGCAACATCCTCAGCTAAAACGCGGTTAAGCGCCTCGCTCAACGGAACAACCACGGTTTTCCTTTCAATTCTTAAACCGTCAAAAAACACATGTCTTGCTTCTTCGATTGTTACGAGTTTTTGAAAACCTTTCAACCTAACCAGCATGGACACCTAAAAACAGCACACATGCTTTACTGAAAAAGGTATCGCCCATCCTTCCCAAGAACGGTTCATTTAACCAACTCTTTTCGAAGGATGTCCCGCATTTTAATGGCGTCAACATCCAACACTGGACTTTCGCTTATCACAACCGGATTAAGCTGGAATTCAGCGATAACCTTTGCAAGCAAAGCAAAATCCGGCCCATAACCTGCTTCATCCAACGTATGGTGGCATTTTTCTCCTTTATCTGTAAACTCCACTTTAGTGAAGTGGCAGTGCATGTTTTTGACGGCTTCTGTTCCCAAACGCTTTTCAATTGTTTCCACAACTCTGCGGAAGTCTTCCACGGTTTTGAACAGGCCCTTTTCCCTCGCGTGCAAGTGTGCCCAGTCTATCACCGGCTGAGTCTGTTCAACATTTTCGCAAAGGGCTAAAACTTCCTCAAGGCTTCCAAGCTGAGAGGGTTTTCCCATGGTTTCCGGACCAAGCTTGACATTGCGTATTCCAAGAGTCTTCAAATTTTCAACAACATCCTTTAAGGCCGCCAAACAGCCGGCGAAGGCCTCTTTCGGCGGTTTTTTGCCGTAAAATCCGGGGTGAAAAACAACCGTTTGGGCTTGCATCCAATGGGCGGCCGTGGCACACGCCACTAAACGGGCTTTGCTGGCTTCAATAGTTTCCATGTCGCCACAAAAGTTTATGAAGTAAGACGCGTGAAGACTGAGCAAAACATCGTTTTCCTTGGCTTTAAAACTAAACTTTTCCGCGTCTTCCCTCCTTATTTGGGGTTTTGCGCCCCAACGAACCGCCTGATACTCAAAAGCGTCCAGCCCCTCTTCCCGCAAAAGTCTTGGAACATCCATCAATGTGGCTTTCAAGGCTTTAAAGCCCGGCGGAACTCCTGCCGGACCAAATCTTGGACGGTCAGCCATCCCCTAGGCCTCTAACCTTCTTTATTTTCTCTTGTAGCGATAACTTTTACGCGTGTAAACCCCATAAAACAAAACTGCCAAGGCGGAAAGCCAAGCCGCCAGATTCTGGAAAACCAAATACTTGCCAGCTGGGGGTAAATCCGCTAAAGGCTTTGTTAAAGTGCCTAGGGCTGAGATAAAACCCCTAAAACCGGGTGCAGCGGCTCTTATGGCACCGTCTATGGACGAGCACAACCATCCAACTGGCGCAACGGCTTCGGCGAAGCCTTGTAGGGCACTGTTGATTGCCTTTACAAACCCAAGAGCCTGAGGACTGGTTTGGTAAAGGTTCGCAAAAGCTCCGTAAACAAGCCATGGACTAGCCAAAACTGAAATGAGCAAGGCCAAAGCTAGAAAAACAAGCAGTATTGTTACGGCGCATTTCACGGTTACTCTCGCGAAACTAAGCTTGCTCCAGACATAGGCTACGCCCCTAACCTTTAACAAACCAGCCTTCACCCTGCCCAAAAAACTACTTACCCTAGTCTTTAATCCGGCTTCCTTCGAAACCTTCGCCTTTTTAGGAGACTGTTTCATTTTCTCCGGTGATTTCGTTGCGCTATATTTCACTAGACAAGTCCAGCTTGTGACAAGCACGATGACCGCACATGTGGGGACCAAATGAAAGAGGGGGCTAACTGTTAAGCCCAACCATGGAATCTGGAAGATAGTGTTATCTCGCACCCCTGTACTTAGGGCGTAAAAAACAATTAAACACTCAACAAGTGCAGCTAAAACCATGAACAGTATCAACGCCGCAGCACCCTTCAACGTTGACCAGCGAGGCACCAGACTACTATGGGTTTTCTGCACCGTCAATCAACCACCGCAATGATCTTGGAGGCTTTGGTGTTTCATGATATTATCGTTCAAGTTAAAAAACGTGACTATTATATGGGAAATTCGTGGCCGCATTTAGGGCATTTGGCGTATCCGCACTGAACTGTGGATGGGCATCCTGAGCAAGCGAAGGCTCTGCCATAGGATATGTCAAAAGTAAAACCGCATTTCGTACAGTGCACCAACCTTTTCGCCTTCTTTATATTCATTCCATCATCCTTCTCTTGAAAGAGCATGAGCAACAACGAAACTTTAAGCTTTTCTAAGAGCAGTGCGTGTTTTAACGAAAAGTTTAACAACAAAATATAATCTTATTAGATGAGTTACAACCTTAAAAATAAGCTTGCTAGGCTGGGCCTTGGCTTCAATGCTGAAAACTGGAAAACAAGAGCGGCTCGAACTTTACAAGGAGCGGGATGTTCAAGTTTTTTTAGGCAAATTTCTAAGCGGCGAAATAAACGAGCTTAAACCAACCTTCGACCCGAAGGTGGGCTACCGATATCCAGAAGCTGAAGCAGTTTTAGGGGAAACCTCAAGTGCCGAAGATTTTCTTGAAAGGCTTTATTCGGTTGGCATCCTCGAAAGGAGGCTTTATGACAAGGTCATTTATTGTCCAAGTTGCGGCTCGCAGAGCGTTTCCACCCGCTACTGTTGTCCATATTGCATGTCCTTCAACATTCAGAAAGGCTCACTGATAGAACATGTTAAATGCGGGTACATGGACGTGGAGGGAAACTTCCGAAAAAGCGGAAAACTTGTTTGTCCCAAATGTCACGAGGAGCTGAAAAAGCTGGACGTGGACTACCGAAAGGCTGGAATATGGTGTACATGCCAAGAATGTGGCAAAAGCTTCGACATACCTGTTCCAAGGCATTTTTGCAGGGATTGCCAATCTGAATTCACATTCGAGGACGTAGAGATCAAGGATGTTTATGCCTACAAGTTAAACGAGGATGTGAAGGGCGAAATAACCGCCGGATGGATTTTCGTTGCCCCAATAAGGGAGTTTCTAGCCGAAAATGGGTTCGAAGTGGAGGCTCCAGCCTTCATTAAGGGCAAGTCTGGCGCAAATCACATGTTTGACATAGCCGCTTACAAGGGAGGCAAAACTGGAAAAGTAACAGTTATGGACGTGGCAATAGCTACGGAAAACGCCGTTATAGAACAGCCAGTCATCGCGCTTTTCGCTAAAATGTATGATGTTTCACCAGAACACGCTTTTCTTGTGGCTATTCCGAAGCTAAGCGAAAACGCGAAAAAAATGGCCGAACTCTACAACATCAAAGTGATAGAAGCCAAAGACGCCAAAGAAGTGATGAAGGCTCTCAAGGACAAATTAGGCAAAAAGTGAGAGCCTAGAAAGTGTTTACGTTGCCCCTTTCAGTGACAACTTTAATTATGAAGTCGCCTGCTGGAGGAGCAATGTCAATCCTTATGTAGGTTGCGCTTTCTCCTGGATTTATAAAGAAGTCTGCATCGTAACGCATGTGATGTGTTGCATTGATAATCCAAATTGAGACTATGTGGGCTGTTGTGGCTCCACTGTTTTTCATGTCTAAGCGTATGCCATTGAGTATAATACGGACGCCCACAAAGTCGACATATAGGAATGTTTGGCTTTCACCTACACCTTCATCGTAAAGCACTATTTGGACAGCACCGTCACCCCTTACGTAACGTGTCCAATTCAAGTTTATGCTTATGGTGTAGTTGTTCCACTTGTTGGCTATTGGTTGGTTTCCCATGGTAACGTTAAAGCCTTCGTCGCTGAAACTCTCGGCGCTCCAATCATACGCTTTTATAAACCATCGTTCAGCAGCTTCTGAAACAGTGTATCTTACCATTATCTCCAAACCATAGATGTAGTCTAGAGGATACGCCGACAAGTCCAACTTGAAAAGATTCTGTAACTCGAGACGATAATTGCTTGGAGAGGCTGCTTTAAGCTCAATTAAGTCTATTTTAAGGTTGAATAATGACGCAGCTTTTCCAGTTATTCTCATTTTCCAGTCTCCGTTAACGTCAATAAAGCGTGTGATGTTTGCTCTTATTGTCTGGCTAAGGGTTATATCCTCCATTCCCACCGTGGCGGTTATACATCCATCCCCACTGACGGAAAAATCACCCGCTTCGTAATCAAAGAGCTGAAATGTGACATTAACCGAGCCTATGGTGGAGGAGCAGTCAATCGTCCAAATAAGCTCTGTACAGTTTTGAGCATCTAAGTTTCCTGTAAACTCAATTTGAATTTGGTCTTCCCGCAGAAGTATTAAGGCGCAGTCTATTTGCCAACTGCTCCTCGTTTCGTCCGGTATTTCGTCTTTAAACCTTACCGTGAACGTGTTTGATGTTAGATAATCTGAAACTGAGACATTGTTCCATCCTACGCTTAAAGCATTTATCAAAGGAGCCCATGATGAGCCAGTCCACACGTCAACACGTAGGATTTCAGAGTCAAGTGCACCAGTGTAGATGCACAGTTGTTTGTTGCTTTTCGTATAATCCACGTTTGTCCATTGAACCTCTAGGTCAAGCCTATAATCAGAAGGAACAGAAACTAACGCTGGAACCAGAATAGCGCCTAAACAAACAAAACTTGCTGTCCTACTTAGGGTCCAACTCATGGATACGGAACCGCTAGTAACAGTTTTCTCGCTTCCTCTACCTTTATATGTATAAGCTATCCCTTGCCATCTGTTTGTTTGCCCACTTCCTTCCGTGATAGTATATTGAGAAGGTGCGGAGATTCTATACGACATTAGGCTAGCGTAGAAAACTTTGTTGTAGCTTCCTGTGGCTGTTAAACTGATCGACGGTGTGGTGCCGGCTCCTTTTGAAGTTCCACTAGCTTGAAATGGGCTTGTCTGATTCACACCAAAATATGTTACACTTCCCCCGATTGCAAGTGTTGAAGCAGAAAATTGAACGGAAATCGTGCGTGTGCCTGAAGGTGGGTTCAGAAGGTAATAGAGATAGCTTCTGACTTGTGGGTTTGTGGTGTAAACGTCTGTGGCTAAAAGCGTTAATGCTGTACCGCCATAAGTTATGCTTGTAACCGTTGCAGGAGTACCTGCACGACTAAACACACCGATGCTGACCAAAAGGATTCTGTTATCTCCCGTCCCAGTGGTATGAGTCCAAGACATGCTGGTTGCTGCAGAAGGCAGTTCTACACTATTAGCTGAATCGAAAGTTATGGTGGTATAAGTGGGAATCCAGGACGTAGCTGCTTCTGTTAAAGTGTCAAAGGTGTTATCTCTTGCCTTCAAACCGTCAAAGTTGCTGTGCATTCCAATGTCAATGGAGCCGTCTACATTGCTTTGTTGATCAACGAAATTCTCCTCTACTTCAGCATAACTCCCGAAAGTCATATAAACATCATTATTGCTTTGCAAGTCTGACAATGAACCCGAAATGAGGCTTGTGCCGCCCAATAAGTTATAGGCTGATGGGTAAAAGTAGCGGGGGATGATCTGGGCTTCTTCTCTAAAGGTTTCGTAAAAGCCGTTTATGGCTTTTGTGTCAATGTAGGAGCCGTTTATGTTGGTTCCCTTTATTATTGAGAACTCATGTTGAGCTGTGAACCATTTTGAACGGGTTGAACGGCTTGCATTTGTTATTCTTACTGATTCATGCATTCTTTCGATGTCTAACTGGCTCATTTGGTAGCTCCATAAAACCACGTTCGCGACAATCACTGTTATTAGGATTAGGCTTAGCATTACAACTAGGACATTGCTTAATCCACGTTTTTCGCTTTTAAGGCGCCTTATAATAGTCTTCAAGGCTGTTCCCCCTTAAAGTTACAATTTTTATGCGATATGCGCTGCCGCTTTCCCACGGGTATGTTATGTTTAGCCATCCGTGGCTGCCCAATCCCAGATCAAGTCTTGCAAAGGAGTACGTTGGGGTGTTGTTTATGTAGACTGCTGATATAGTGATTGAAACTTTTCCCGTGTTGCGAATGTACACGCTTATTTGGTTAACTCCCGTTTCATTGTTGAACCAAACATCCTCTACAATGAAGCGTTCACCCATGACCTCTCTAAGGTTCGCCGTAACGACATAAGTAGTGGCGGCGGCTATTGACATAGCGGCTACAGCCACAACCATGAGTAGGAGATTGCTTAGCACGGGGCTTATAGCCCGCTTGTCCTTGAGGAGCCTCAAAAACATGTGCATGCTTGCCAGCCCTCCTATAGGAAGAGTTTTAGGGCTATGTAGCCGCAGATCATCAGCGCTAAGCTGTGCTTTAATCCAGCGTTTATTGTGCCTTCTCCCATTTTGCCAGCCACTAGACCGCCGAAGAAGGCTTGGATAACCGTTAAGTGAAAGAATAGCCGTTTAACCTCTTCAGGCGCCATTATGGCTGCACCGAGCAGCGGCAAGCCTTGCATGTCTACAAAGAAGGATTTGAACAGCAATATGATGGTGAATATAAAGACAAAGAAAGCCACATAGATTATAGCAATGTATGGGCGCGTCCGGTTCCGCCTCTCCCTGTGAAGCAGCAACGTCGACTGAACAAATTTGCCCATAGGATCAAAGACTTTCTCTACGTGTCCACCTGAACGGTTTGCCTCAATAATGAGGGGAACAGTCCTTTGCACAAGAACCGTGTTGGCACGTTTTGCAAAAGCCACTAAAGCCTCCTCAAGGGTCATACCCCAAGAAATCTGAACTGTCATCTTTTGCAGCTCAGCAGTTAATGGCCCAAAATCCCTTTTAGCCGCTTCCTCCAAAGCGCGAGGCAAGGTCATGCCGGTTTCTTGGGCTTGAACGATGCTTCTGAAAAGATCTGGTAAATGCTCATCTACAGCCTTTCTCCACTTATAATCAACATAGTTTAGCACCGTGGGCGGAGTGAAGGAGGCTATGACGGCTGCAAAAACAAATTCGTCAAAAATCGGTTTTCCCCAAGCTGTGAAAAAGCCAAAAAAGATTATGGCCAAAGCTATCACAGCCGACGCGATCCACACGATTTGTTTAACTTTTTTCTCTATTTTCGGCATAGTTACCACTTTGGCGAAACAGAATCCAAGATTATGAGAAACATTATTGAGCCCACGGGAACCCCAATGTACGTTAGTATGTTAAGAAGCAAGTCTGGACCGAGAAAGCCGAGGTTGCCGCCACCCATCATAGCCATAACCGCAAGCATAATTATCAACAACAATGGTCCAGTCACAAGGAGAGCCACGTAGAACTCTGAAAGAATTGAAAGGGTGTCTGAAAACTTTCGGAGGCTTAACCTTTTCAACTTCATGTGTTGTTTAGACTTCTCCCTCAAGTAGGCGGCGAGGCTGCTCCCAGAATGTATCGTTGAAATAAAGCCTTCAAGCATCTCCCGAAACAGCGTGGACGGCGACCGCTTAGATGCATTTTCCAAAGCCGAAATTATATCCATTCCAAAAACATTAATGTCGCGAACAATGTTTTTGGCTTCAGCTGAAACAGCCAGCGGCATTGGAAGATTTGCTAGGGAATGGAAAATTTTCTCAGGCGGAACACCAGCACTTGCAAGAATAGACATATAACCCGTGGCAAAGGCCAATTCATCCTCTATATCTCGCTTAATTTTGTCGGCGCGGTAAACCGGATAAACATAAAAACCAACCACTGAAAAGGCAACCGCGAAGAGGCTTCCTCCGACACCGAACAGCAAAGCGGGGAAAAACGGTATGTTAAAGACAAAAAAGAGCACGCATGGAATGCATGCGAAGGATGCGAGGGCGGCTAAGGCTGCTGAAAAAACTGTTAGGCTAACATAAGCTATAAAGTTGGTTTTAATACCAGCCCTTTGCAAGTGCATGCTCAAGTCTTGAAAAAGGGGTAATATTGGACCTATTTTTCCGCCGACAAGCCTATAGGCTGTGGAGAAAAGGTTTTCAGCCTTAAACTCCGCGTTGCGTCCTTTTTCCCCGTCGCTCGTGCCCTTTCCAGCATTGATCTTTGAGCTAAATCTTTTAAATCGTGAGAATGCATTTCTGTAGAGCTTTTTAAACATTTCAGATATCTTTGCAACTTTCATTTGAGTTCCATCCTTGCCCTTTGGAAAACTCTTTGCGGGTTTATGTAATACTCGCGGATTATGTTGGCTACTTCCGTATACCTGCGAATACCTTTCTTAACCATCCATTCGAGGACTGTTTTTCTGCGGTGTAGCTCCTGCCTAACGTCGTCTTCGCTTAGATCCATCTTCTTCATGTGCTCTTCTAGAAGGGTGCTGTGACCCAGAAACTCGAACTTGTCGATTTTGGGTTTCCAGCGGAAAACTTCCTCTGTCATTATGTTGCCAGTTTTCCCGTCAAGCCCTATAACCTCTGTTGCAGTGATGGCTCTTCTGACGGGTCTTCCCTCAATTTCTGTTCTTGCCATGACCATTATAAGGTCAATCATGGCTATGAGAGGTTTAGGAATATTCATGGGCTCAGACTCAAGACGGTTTATAACGGCTTCAACAGATTCAGCGTGAATAGTGCACATTCCAAGGTGTCCCGTTGCCATCGCCTGGAAAAGCGTGTAGGCTTCTTCACCGCGGATTTCCCCAACAATTATGTAGTCTGGCCTTTGCCGCACAGCAGCCTTTAAAAGGTCGAAGAGGGTTATGGTGCTTTTATTGTCGTAGCCGAAGCCTTCTCTAACGACGGATGGAATCCAGTTTTCATGGGGAAGGTTCAATTCCTGCGTATCTTCAACGCTTACGATTTTCATTTCAGGCTTGATAAACATGGATAGACAGTTTAGCATGGTTGTTTTTCCACATGCTATACCGCCTGCCACAAGCACCGAGGCACGGTTTTCTATGATGTACCATAGGTATGCAGCCATCTCCGATGAAAGTGTGTTAAAAGCGATGAGATCTGAAATTGTTAAGGGATCAACCCTGAAACGGCGGATGGTGAAGGTTGAACCCCTTCGCGTAATCTCGTTTCCATAAGTTAGCTGTACACGGCTCCCGTCTGGCAGTGTTGCGTCCAAAATTGGGGATGCTATTGAAATGTTTTTTCCAGCCAGATATGCCAAGCGAACTATGAACGAGTTTAGTTCCGCCTCGTCCTTGAAGACTATGTTTGTTGGAAGCGATTCATATGTTCTATGCCAAACATATATGGGTATGTTTACACCATCTGCTGAAATATCTTCAATCATATGGTCTTTCATTAGCGGGTCGATTTTGCCGTAGCCAATAAAATCCCTTGTAAGATAGTAGAGGAGTTTGTCAATGGATTCCGGCGGGATTTTTATGTGGTATTTCTTAATCACGTGCTTGGCTTTTTCTCGCAAGTATTCCTCGGCTTTTTCCCTGGTTTCTATGGCTTTCAAGTTTACGTCTATCTCTTCCATCAAAATGGCTTTTACCTCTTTTAGGCGTTCCTCCTCCTCCCCTGTTAGGGTTGGTTCTATAACCTCGTAGCGGATTTTCTGGGTTTCCGGATCCTTCACTATGGCAGCATAAACGTAAGGCTCTTGTACTGGGTAAACTTCCCTGAAGACGGCTGGCTTTTTTTCTCTGGCCTCTAACACTACTCCGAATTCTGTTTTTTCAGCCGCTTCCGTCCTGTCACGAGTTTTCGGCATTCGTTTTCCCTTTTACAGTTTGGAGTTCGGCTGGCTTTCAACTAATATACTATCGTAAGTCTTAATAAGCTATATGCATGTCCAATCTTTAACAGGCTTAAAAACACAACATCAACATGAACCATTAAAATGGCTTAAAAAAGGGGTTACTTGTATCTTGCTCTTCTCTTCTGCCTCTTTTTCTTTTGCCTGCGCATTCTCTTCTTTTTCCATTTCGCCCTGATTTTCTTCACTCTCCCGGAAGAGCCTTCTACTCTATGGTGGCATGTCTGCGCCTTAAGTCTTCTTCAGTTGTTCCTAGGCGGTGCATAAGCTCTACTATTAAACCGTCTAGGAAAACCATACAGTTATTTTCGAAAATGCTACCAAGGGGTGTTAAGGGCTCCCTTTCACCCATGAGCTGTCTAGCCAAATAGTCCTCTTCGCGGGGCCATCCAGCTTTTGTTCTTCCCTTAACCGTAACAACTAAGTCGGCTATCTGTCCTAGGGGTGATTCTGGAAAAGACGTTATTGCAACAACAGTGGCGCCTATTTCTTTTGCGGCGGCGCTTGCTGTTAAAACCATTTTTGTCGTTCCAGTTCCTGATATGGCGATTAAAACGTCTCCTTTTCCGGCGGCTGGTGTGATGGTTTCGCCTAAAAAGTACACGTTAAAGCCCAGATTCATTAGGCGAAGGGCGAAAGCTCTACCTACGAAGCCGCTTCTTCCCATGCCTACAACAAAGATTTTCTTGTCTTTTGCTGACAGAAGAAGTTGGATAAAGCGTTCCACTTCGTTTGGGTTAAGCTCCTCGATGGCGCTTTTTATTCCGGAAATTATTTCTTCTGCCGCAGCCTTCAACCATCTCAATTTTTCAGGCTCCGCGAACCTCTTTACACAAATGTCTATGTTAAAAGTCTTACGGTGAAAATGTTCCAGCTAAAAGTTCTTCCAGTCGAGGCACATAGAAGAACAATCGGACGAATATGGCGGCAGCTAATATGCCAAAAGTTATAGCCGCAAAAATGTAATCTTCGCGGCGTAGTTTCAAGACGTATAGGTTTGTGCGCTTTTTGGTGGCACCCCATGCTCTGGCTTCCATGGCCTCAGCCAGTTCGAGGCTTCTACGGATGGCGCTGACAATTAGCGGTACCAGTATTGGAATGTAATTTCTAACTCTTTTCAAGAAGTTCCCCCTTTCTAGTTCTAAGCCTCTTGCTTTCTGGGCGTCCATTATTGTTTGGGCTTCTTCGGCTAAAACTGGAACGAAGCGCACTGCCGTTGTAAAGGCAAAGCAAAACTCGTAAGGCACCCGTGACTGTTCCAAGGCTAGTCCCAGATGATCCGGCGAAGTTGTTAAGAAAAATATGGAAAAGGAGCTCACCAAAACCAGAAAACGTAGCGTCATGGCTAAGGCGGATTCCAACGCGGCGAGGGTAACCACGTAGCCAGCACTCATGAAAGAGAAGATGAAGTTTGTAAGGAAAATTATTGAGGCTAAGAAAGCCGCTCCCCTTACGGAGCGGATCCACTGCCGTTTCACGCCAGCAACGAGTACAAAGGGGATCTGCATGACGAAAAGCACCGCGAGAGGAAGCAGTTGCCAGAAGATTATAGCTACTGCGAAGATGACGCACGCGTAAATGAATTTTATTCGGGGATCAAGGTTATGGATGGGCGAGCTAACTCTTCTAAAACGCAGTCCATCAAGAAAACTCATTGTTCTCTGCTCCTGAAGGTTTTTAGAAGAATTTCCCTAGCCTCGTAAACATCTATCACTTCACGTGGAAAACCTAGATCTGAAAGGTTTAAGAATATTTGGGTTATTTGTGGCGGCACCAGGGAAGCTTGCTCCAGCACCTCCGGATCTGTGAGAACTTTTCGGGCTTCTCCGTCTGCAACGATTTTGCCGCCTCGCATAAGCACCACACGTGGGTTGCATTCAGCCACAAACTCTACGTCGTGGGTCACTACGATCACGGTTTTTTCTTGGGCGTTCATCTGCAAAATGAACTGTCGAAGCTTCTCCTTCTGCTGGTAGTCCTGCCCAATTGTAGGTTCATCTAGAATTAGTATTTTTGGATCCCAAGCCAGTACGGAAGCTAAGGCTACGCGTTTTCTTTCGCCGCCGCTGAGCATAAAGGGCGATGTCTTCCTATACTGGGACAGCCCTAACAAGTTAAGCGCCCACTCAACACGCTTTTCTATCACGTCTTGGCTAAATCCAAAGTTTTTCAAGGCGAATGCAATTTCCTCCTCAACGGTTTCGCAGAACAGCTGATGGTCTGGATTCTGGAAAACGAAGCCAACTTTACGCGCCAACGTTGCAACACTAACCTTTGTAGTTTCGACCCCGTCCACAAGCACTCTTCCCTTTGTTGGCTTCAATAGCCCATTAAAATGCTTCACGAGAGTTGTTTTTCCGGCACCGTTCTCACCCATTATGGCTACGAACTCACCGTCTCGAATAGTTAGGGAAACCCCCTTCAATGCTTCTACGCCGCTTGGATAGGTGAAGTAGACGTCTTGAACTTCAATCATGGTGCTTAAGAGCCTCCCTAATTTTTTCCGCCATCTCCTCGGATGAAAGGGGCACTTTCCCACCCAGCTTTATCCCGTCAGCCTTCAACATCTGGTAGAGGCGTGTGGCTTTTGGGATACCAACTCCAATAAGACGGGTTTCCTCGGAACCTAAAACCTCGTGGGGCTCCCCATCTAAGACAACTTTTCCGCTGTCCATAATAATGATGTGGTCGGCATACTTTGCTGTTAAATCCAATCTATGCTCAACAAGTACTATGGTTGTCCCA
This sequence comes from Bathyarchaeia archaeon, assembly GCA_038817995.1. Classification (GTDB taxonomy): domain Archaea; phylum Thermoproteota; class Bathyarchaeia; order Bathyarchaeales; family Bathycorpusculaceae; genus DRVP01. The sequence continues at coordinate 84,609 of JAWAZC010000002.1, forward strand.
AGCTTCTTGTTCAAGTCGTAAATAACCTCAAATATTTTCTTGGCTCCGAGAGGATCGAGAAAGGACGTTGGCTCGTCCAGAACTATAACTTCGGGCTGCATGGCCAAAACGGATGCTATTGCCACTCGCTGCTGTTGTCCGCCCGAAAGTTCCGTCGGAGCCCGTTCCCGCAGCTCATATATACCAGTTAATTGAAGTGCCCAATCCACTCTTTTGCGGATTTCCTCCCTTGGCAACCCAAGGTTTTCCAGTCCGAAAGCTACATCTTTCTCTACGGACAAGGCAAAAAGCTGGTTTTCAGGGTTTTGGAAAACCATGCCAACATGGGTTGCCAACTCGTAGACCGGGTTTTCCGGAACTCTTAAACCGGCAACGGTTATTTCGCCCTTCAATTCACCTTGGTAAAAGTGGGGGATAAGCCCATTAAAACATCTACATAGGGTTGTTTTTCCACAGCCGCTTGGACCCGTGATCAACACAAATTCGCCCTTCTCGATTTTTATAGAAACATCCTCTATTGCAGGCCAAGCGGCGCCCGGATACGTATATGTTAGGTTTTTTGTTTCAATTATTGCCATAACGGGTTTCCACGATTTCTAAATATTTTTCTCATTTAAGAGTAGCTACCCAAATTTAAGTTTGACCCATCCGCTCCTTCAAAAGCTTCCAGCACTTTTTAAGTCCGGCTTCAAGTTCACCATAACCGTTAACGCCGGCAGCAGTGGCGTGTCCTCCGCCCATGCCGCGAAGATATTCACCTAAAGGTTTAGCTACGTCTCTACCCAAGTGAATGCCTGTTTTCTCATGGAACTCTTTTGTACAACGGAGACTTACTTCAAGGCTGTCGTTTTTCTGGCCGGCCACTACAGCCACGTGGGCGCCCAAGTCTATTATTGCCCGGGCAGCTGAAGCTTGATAGGCGCTCACATGGGATAGAGCAACTATCCACTCACCTATTTTGAAGAGTTTAGCCCTTTTACACGCTTTTAGTCTCGCCACTCTTTCGGAAAAATCCATGGGAAGCGATAGCATAGCTAAAGCTTCTTGAGCGTTTACCCCCATGTCAACCAGCTCTGCAATGACCTTAAACGTTTGAGAATTAGCTAAAACAAAATGACGCGTGTCAAAAGCAATGCCGAGGAAAAGCGCTTTCGCCTCGTTTTCACCAATTTTCACGCCAGTTTGCCTATAAAAATTGTAGACTATTTCACACGTGGACGAAGCAGTTTCATCCGTTATACAAAGCCTAGCTATTTTCTCGGTCTCTGGGTGGGCAGCGTGGTGGTCAACTACTATTAAAGGAGCTTTCGAAGCTTTTACCTCCTCAGCCAAGTTGTCGAGCTGCTGCACAGTGTTTGTGTCCACAAGCATTATTACATCTGCCTTCTCAATATTCGGCTCCGTTTCAATAGTTATGGGTAAACTTTTTAAGATGTGTTTCGAAAGGCGGCTTATTCCTTGGGCGGCTCCGATTTCTACTGTTGCCTGAGGTTTATAATGTTTTATTAGGCTTGATAGGGCGTAGGCTGAGCATATGGCGTCTGGATCCGCGTTGTGATGGCATAATAGGACAACATATTTAGCGTTCTGTTCATCCAGTGTTCTGGCTATTTCTGCGAATGACACTTCAGTTCCCTCAAGTATTTTTCAGCCGTGGCAAACGCCTCTTTAACAGCTTCCTCTGCAAGCTTTTGAGTTTCAAAGTCCTGTATAAGGGGTGAAAGCGTCAACTCAACCTCCACCGTTAACGTTAAGGGTTTCCCCTCTTCGGTTTCGACGTCGACGCTTATGTTTAAAGTTTCCACACGTTTAGGTGACACCTTTGATAGGACGTACTCCCGTGCAGCCTCCTCAGCCGCTAAACACAATTCTTCAATCTGTTCGGGCGTCAGCTCTGGCAAACCAAACTCTTCCAAGATTCCACCCTATAGGGAAGCATTTACTGTTGTGTTCCCGAAATCGGAGCCAAATCCTGCTGAAGCTTAGCTTGCAGTTCCTTCAGTTGACTGCGCAAACGCTCCTCCTGCTTGCCCAAAACAGTAACCCGCATGTTTAACAGCTCTTTCCTTTCGTTTAGGTCTGCGGTAACCTTCGCCTTGTCAGTTTTAACCAGCAACGAGCCTATAGACTTATAGATAACGGCGTCATCGGCGACTTTCTGCAGCTCGCTTAAGGCTTGCTCAATCTCCGTTAACTCCAGTTCTACCTGCTGTTTCTGAGCCAAAACAGATTGTAAAGTCTGCTGCAACTGCTGAAGCCTCAAGAGGCGCTCCTGAACTTGTGGAGGAAGTTTTGCTATCTCTTCACCCAAATTTTACCCTTCCATCTGCACAGCTTTACACAAAACCAATTAATTAAACGTTTTCCAACAACCAGTCTATAGACATACGAGAAAACTAGAGGGGAGGGGGTAGGCACTTTAAACTGTTTTACGCGTCCATTTTCCGGCAGCGAAGTCTTGTGGCTATTTACAAGTTACAACGAGTCTTTAAATGGTGTCATCAACAGTTAATTTTAAAGCTTAAAACATTGTAGATTAACAACTACATGCGAGGTGGAGTGGTGTGGTTAAAGTCGATGGATACGAGGTTCCTGAAGGTCTCTACTACTCGAAGGATTTTGGATGGGTGAAAATCGAAGGCGACAAGGTGCGTGTTGGCATAACTGACTACGCTCAAAAACAGCTTAGAGAGATTGTTTATGCGGAACTTCCGAGCCCCGGAACAACTATAAAACAAAACGAGCCATATGGCACCGTTGAATCCGTAAAAGCCGTATCCGATCTGGTGGCACCCATAAGCGGAACAATAGAAGAAGTGAACACTGAAGTCCAGTCGAAACCTGAACTTTTAAATGAGGACCCGTATGGAAAGGGCTGGCTTCTCATCGTAAAGCCCTCAAACTTGCAGGCTGAACTCAAAAACCTTATGGACTTTAATGCTGCTGTTGAATGGCATAAAAGCCTAATTAAAGAAGGGAAATAACCCTTGCCAAAACGCATAGTAATAATTGGGGCGCATGCGGCAGGCGTTGACGCGGCTTCAGCTGCCCGAAAAACAGACCGCACGGCTGAGATAACCCTTATAACTGACGAGAAATATGCTGGATACTCTCGCTGCGGCTTGCCTTTTGTTATAGGTGGCCACATATCAAGCTTCGACAACCTCATAGTTTTTCCGTCAAGCTACTTTAAGATGATGAAACTAAACCTAAAAACGGAGACAAAAGTCACGAAAATCGACACGGGCAAAAAGACGGTTTTAACCGTGGACAAAAACGGAAACGCTGAGGAAATTCCCTACGACAGCCTCATCATAGCCACCGGAGCGAGCGCCTTCACGCCACCCATAAAGGGAAGAGAAAAACAAGGAATTTTGCCCTTAAGAACAATTGAGGATGGACAGCGCATAGACCAAGCCATCAGACAAGGCGCCAAAACGGCCGTCGTCATGGGCGCGGGGCTCATAGGATTGGAAACAGCTGTGGCCCTTCAAGAAAGAGGCTTAAAAGTGACTGTTGTGGAAATGTTACCCCAAGTCTTGCCAGCTATGCTTGACGCGGACATGGCTAAAATGGTTCAAGAAATGCTGGAACAGAAGGGCATAAGAATCCTGACAAACAAACCTGTTGAAGAGTTCCTTGGCGCAGAAAAGGTTACTGGCATAATGGCTGGAGGTGAACAGATAAACGCAGACCTTTTTGTCAGCGCTTTCGGCGTAAGGGCAAACACTCAGCTTGCCGTGGACGCTGGAATAGCCTTAGGTGAGACAAGGCTCATTAAAACAAATGCCAGAATGGAGACAAACATCAAAGACGTTTACGCAGTCGGCGACTGTGCAGAATCCATCCACATAGTAACCCAGAGACCAACCGTCCAACAGCTTGGAACAGTGGCCGTGAGACAGGGAAAAGTCGCCGGGATAAACGCAGCTGGAGGTTACGCCGTATTTCCAGGCGTTGTAGGATCCGCGGTCACAGAATTGTATGATATGCAGATAGGCGCAACAGGCTTGACGGAAGCGGCGGCAAAAAGGGCTGGAATAGAAACAATCACTGGAACTGTATCGTCTAAAACAAAGGCGGACTACTATCCGGGCGCCTTGCCGATAAGGGTTAAGCTTGTGGTTGAAAAGGAGTCACAGCGGATAATTGGAGCCCAAATAATAGGCGGTGAAGAGGTAACTCAGCGCATTAACGCGGTTTCATTTGCCATACAGAAACAGATGACTGTACGAGAGCTAGCCAAGGCTGACACAGCCTATGCGCCGCCGTTAAATGAGACTTGGGAGCCTCTTGTTTTAGCTGCTGAAATGGTGTTGATGAAACTCCGCTAACCCCCAATCCTTCTTTTTTATTTCCAGTCGGAAAATTAATTAAGAAAGCGTGCACCATTAATACCGAATTTGGTGTAAAGTGGTGGTCTAAATGGCAATAAGAGTGGCTATAAACGGTTTTGGAAGAATTGGGCGTCTTCTGTATAGAGCTGCCATCGAAAGAAAAGCCAAAATAGATTTCGTGGCCGTGAACGACATCACCGATGCAAAAACTTTAGCACACCTCCTAAAATACGACTCAGTTCACGGGCCTTTTCCAGGCGAAGTTAAAGCTACGGAAAACAGTCTAATAGTGAATGGCAAAGAGTTGAAAGTGTTGTCTGTTAAGGATCCAGCTCAGCTGCCCTGGAAAGATTTAGACGTTTATTTGGCTGTGGAATCCACAGGCTTGTTCACGGATCGAGCGAACGCGTCAAAACATCTTCAGGCAGGGGCCAAAAAAGTGTTGATTTCCGCTCCCGCTGAAAATCCAGACATAACAATAGTTCTTGGTGTAAACCACGACAAGTATGACCACAAAAACCACAACATTCTGTCAAACGCTTCATGCACAACCAACTGCGTGGCTCCGGTTGCTAAGGTGCTTCACGAAAACTTTGGCGTTAAAGCCGGACTCATGACGACAGCACACGCCTACACAAATGACCAAAGGGTCCTAGACCTCGTGCACAGAGACCTTAGAAGGGCGAGGGCAGCTGCGCTAAACATTATCCCAACAACCACGGGAGCGGCTCGCGCCGCAGGCTTGGTTCTGCCAGAGCTTAAAGGGAAACTTGACGGCTTAGCCCTCAGAGTGCCTGTTCCAAACGTTTCAATAACAGACTTAACCGTGGTTTTGGAGAAGGACGTCACTAAAGAAGAGGTTAACGCAGCCTTCAAGAAGGCAGCTGAAGGACCATTGAAAGGCATACTAGCCTACACCGAGGAGCCAATAGTTTCAAGTGATGTAAACCACACGTCGTATTCAGCTGTTGTTGATGGCTTATCAACAATGGTTGTTGGCGGAAACCTGGTCAAGGTGCTGGCGTGGTACGACAACGAGTGGGGCTTCTCCTGCAGAATGGTTGAACTCATCGAACTCATTGGAAAGAAAGCCGGTTTCTAACCAAGCAAGATTTAAAATTTAAAAACAAACCAACCCCTTATTTTTCTGTTCACGAAAAAAGAGGTAGGCGTATGGTTAAGTTCTTAACATTAGACGACGTGAACGTGAAAAACAAGGTTGTCCTTGTAAGAGTCGACTTCAACTCTCCAGTGGATCCAGAAACAAAAAAGGTCTTGGATGACACAAGGATCAAGGCGCACGGAGAAACAACAATCAAAGAGTTGGCGGAAAAAGGCGCAAAAGTTGTTGTGCTAGCCCACCAAGGCAGAAAAGGTGATCCAGACTTCATACCACTAAAACAACATGCGGAAATCCTAGGCAAGGTCTTAGGCAAACCGGTGAAGTTTGTGGATGATGTTTACGGAGAGAGGGCCAAAAAAGCCATTAAAGAGCTGAAAAGCGGTGAGATTCTAGTTTTGGACAACGTTCGAAATTTTGCAGGCGAAACAAAGGAGGGCACACCAGAAGATCACGCTAAATCAGAGCTTGTCCAAGCCCTAGCCCCCTTAGCCGACATCTTTGTGAATGACGCTTTCGCTGCAGCCCATAGGGCCCATGCCTCTATTGTTGGTTTCACAGTTGTGCTACCAAGCGTTGCCGGCCGCATAATGGAACGGGAACTAAAATCCCTAAGCCGAGTGTTGGAAAACCCTGAAAAACCATGCGTATACGTGCTCGGCGGTGCCAAGGCAGACGACTCCTTAGAAATTTCCAAATACGTGTTGGATAACAAGATAGCCGACTACGTGTTAACGGGCGGAGTCGTGGGCCACGTTTTCATGGTTGCCAAAGGCTACGACTTGGGCTCACCCAACATGAAATTCTTGGAGGAGAAGAAGTTAATGGATCTTGTTCCAGGCGTAAAAGAGCTAATGCAAAAATATCCAGACAGAATTAAGACCCCTGTGGACGTGGCTGTGGAGGTTGAAAAGAAACGCAAAGAAATTCCCGTTGAAAAGCTGCCGGTAAATTACCCGATATTCGACATTGGAGCCAAAACCGTTGAAGAGTATGCAAAAATAATCCGCGCTGCAAAGTCAATAGTTGTAAGCGGGCCTATGGGCGTCTTCGAAAACAGTGAATTCATTTTTGGAACAAAAAGGATATTCGAGGAAATCGCAAAATCAAATGCTTTCTCGCTCGCTGGAGGAGGTCACACTATAGCCGCCCTCCAAGAGCTAGGCCTATCTAACAAAATATCCTATGTAAGCACGGCTGGCGGCGCTTTAATAGAGTTCTTGATGGGCAAGAAACTTCCAGGCGTAGTGGCCCTTGAGAAAGCTACATCCCGTAAGCCTTAGAGACCTCGCACTCTCCATCTATTTTTGTGTAAGCTTCTCCATCAAGTCGATGACTCTCGTATCTTCATGTTCCGTTTTATGTAGCAAAGACTCATAAATCTGCAGGGTTTGTTCAGCGGCTTTGCGCCAAGTAAAGTATTGCAGAATTCTTTTCCTGCCGTTTTCACCCCATTTTTTGGCTCTTTCCGGATCGCTTAAAACTTCCTTTATTCCCCAAGCAATGTCGGCTGGGTTTCCACCGTTAACATGGATGCCATTTTGGTCTGGACCGAAAGGCACGACTTGTTCTCTGAAGCCGACGACTCCCTGAGCGCCGACAACGAGCGGTTTCTCCATGGCCATTGCTTCTAGGCTGACTATGCCGAAGGGTTCGTAGGTGGATGGAAAAACGCAGAGGTCTGCTGCCGCATAATGCAAAATGCGTTCTTTTTCGGGTACAAAGTCGAAACGGCAACAAACATGGTTGCTGATGCCAAGTCTGGCCGCGGTTTCAATGATATCGTTCTGCTGTTCGCCCTTTCCCAAAATAACAAGCTTAGTGTTGGGATATTCCTCTAAAACCATAGGCACAGCTTGAACAAGGTTTATTACACCTTTAACCCACGTCAACCTGCCAAGAAACAAAATCATCTTCTCGTCTGGTTTTATGCCATAACGGCTTCGAACCGCCTCAACATCTTCACGCTTACATTTCTTGGGATTATAGCGTTCTGGATCCACACCGTTCCAAACTACGCTGATCTTTGTTTTTGGCCAGCCATGGCGGATTAAATCTTCTTGCATAGCGTGGCTTACTGTGATAATCCTGTCAGCCATATGCGCCATAGCCGACTCAATGTGGGAAACAACCTCCGAGCCTTGCCCTCCACTTCGACCCCACTCGGTGCTATGCACGTGGAAAACAACGGGAATTTTCGTCTCGTTTTTTATTATGATCCCTGCTATGCTGCTTAACCAATCGTGAACGCAAACTATGTCGTACATGCATCCCTCTTTTTTCAACATGCTGTTGACAAATTTTGTGGCGCTTAAAATGTTGTAAATGAAAATGTCGCTGAAAAGGCGAATATTTGTGCCCCACTTTTTCAAATCGTCAATAACAAACATTGGAAAAACGTTGCTGGCGTCGGCAATGAGCGGCCGGTGAACCTCCACGCCCTTAATGATTTCCCTTGTTTTAAGGTTTCCCGGATTAAGTGTAAAGACGGTTACATCGTGGCCTAAGGCAACAAACTCTCGGGTGATATACTCAGCGTATGTTCCTAATCCGCCGACAAGGGATGGAGGATATTCCCAAACAAAAAATCCAATACGCAATCTGAACCAGCCAACGTGACTCCTATCGTATTAGAAGAGCTTCAGTTTTTTCTTAGACTCTTCCTTTGGTTTCTCTACAAGCGGTTTTGGTGGAACCGCTGGCGGTGGCTTTGGCTCCTCTTTTGGCGGTTCAGCTTTGAATGGTTCTGGTTTTGGCGGTTCAAACTTTGGCCCCTCTTTAGTTTCCGGCACTGCTGGTGGTGCCGGAGGCTTCGGTTCTTCTTTAGGTTCCTCCTTTTTCTTTGAAGCTTTCGGCTCATGCTTTTTCTCTGTTTTTTCTTCTTTTTCTTTTGATTTCTCGAAATGTTTCCATGCAAAAATGGGTTGGAGGCGGAGGCCCTTGTGGTCTCCAAGCTTGAGGTACTCCCATTCGTAGAGGTCTACGCGTATTCCTTTCATGCTCTCAACAGCCCTCTTAACAGCATCTGAAAAGCTTGGCGCAATTAATATCAACCTTGGCTTCTCTTTGTCGTCAATTTTATGCTTGTTGTATGTGGCTTTTAGGAAAGCCTTGAATTTGTCAACATAGTCAAGACTCTGAAGTCCCTGAAGCAGCATTGTGTCATCTTCTTGAACGCTCAACTGTATGATGACGAGCTGCCCATTGCTGTCGTGGCACAAAATGTCCAGCGTGGTCTTTTCGTTAACAGGAACGTTGCTGCAGATCACCGTCAATCCTTTTTCGACTAAGCCTATTTCGTTGACAATCATCTGTTCTAACTCGTGGTGACTATCTATACTGAGCTTTTCAATTGACACCATGTTTCACCTTGTTTTAGAGAATGAAGCCATCACAAGGAATAAATAGATTATGAATTCTAAATCCGAATCAAATCTAAGTTTAGCAAAATCACAAATAAGGCATCTTAAAAACCTAAGATCTAGAAAAGCCTAAAGGGCGGTTAAAGTTGACAGACATAGTTTTCGTGTTCGAAGTGCACCAGCCCCACCGTCTGAAGAAGAACTATTTCTGGAAGGGCGAAACCTTTAAACGCCTAAAGAAAAGGGAGCTTTTCAACTATTATTTTGACCACGCCCTTAACAGAGAAATCTTCGAAAGGGCATGCAAAAAATGCTATTTTCCATCAAATCAAATACTCCTAAACCTCATTGATGAACACAAAAGGGAGAAAAAACAGGTCAAGTTTTCCTTTAGCATTTCTGGCATCTTTCTCGAACAGTGTGAAATGTTTAATAAGGATCTTCTGGAATCCTTTAAACAATTTGCGGAAACGGGCTGCGTTGAGTTTCTAAACCAAACTTATTATCATTCACTAGCGAGCATATACCCGGAAAAAAGCGAGTTCATTGAACAAGTGAAAATGCATCAGCAAGCAATGAAGGACCTGCTAGGTTATACGCCACAAGTTTTTGAAAATACAGAGTTAATCTACAACAACACTATAGCCAGATTAGTGGAGGAAATGGGCTTCATTGGAATCTTTACAGAAGGCACTGAACGGATACTTCATGGAAAATCTCCAAACTACTTGTACAAACCTAAAGGATGTAGGAAAATCAAAGTGCTACTCAGAAACTATAAACTGACAGATGATATCGGCTTCAGATTCTCGGCCAGATGGTGGAGTGAATGGCCTCTTACAGCGGACAAATATGCATGCTGGTTGGCGGCAACGCCCGGACACTGTATAACCATTTTTCCAGACTATGAAACCTTTGGTGAACACCATTGGCCAGAGACGGGTATCCACGAGTTTTTGAGACATTTGCCAAAAGAAATCTTGAAGTGGGAGCACCTTCAAATGGCAACCCCTTCAGAAGTTGTAAAAAAATATGAGCCGGTCGGCGAAATCGATGTTCCAGAATTGGGCGGAACGGTTTCTTGGGCTGATTTGGAACGGGATACCAGCTGCTGGCTTGGAAACACCATGCAATGGGCTTACTACATTTCTGTCAGAAGACTTGAACCCCTTGTTAAAGAAGCGGAAGACGAAGAATTTTTGAGGATATGGCGTTACTTCCAAACCAGCGACCATCTATACTACATGTTTACTGCAGGGGGAGCGCCGGGCGAGGTCCATTCTTATTTTAGTCCCTTCAACACACCTGTGGACGCTTATGTGACAGCCCAAGCAGCCGTGATGGACTTCGAGCACCGTGTTCGCTTGGCAACAGTCGCAGCTAACGAACCTTTCCTTTTTTATCGAGACGTCGGAGAAGAAAATTACACTGGAGTTATGGCTTGGAGCCTTAAAGGCATGGTAAACGCGTTGAAAAAAGTTGAACTTAAATCACTGATGTTTCACTGTGAACGTGGGGATTTCGAGAACTGGGCTAGGTATTCACTGCGAGATGAAGCCTTAGCTGAAGAACTAAAGAAGATAAGGTTTGCAAACTTGAAAGGACAAAGATTGCGTAAAGCCCTAATTGAGGTTTTCCAAGCAAGGTTTAGGAGAATACGTAGCCTCGTTGAAAAGGGGACAGAATACTTTTAAGCGAACAAACCCTTTTAATAGAGAACACTTCGTCGGGCTGTTTGAAATAGGGTGAAACTATGAGGGGGGAGCTTCCAGTTTCCGAAAAGCTTCTTCAAACTCTCCACAACCTTTGCGCTACCGCTCCAGATTTAGCCAGAAAAAGCGAGGAACTCGCTCAAGTCCTTCAGTTAAACGTGGTAGATGTGGAAAGAATTTTGGACGGATATTGTTGTGAAGGTTACGTTGAAAGTTTTTCAGACAACCAAGGGAAAAAGTGGTACTATTTAACTGGACGTGGAATAATTAAGGTCTGTGCGCTCTTCACATAGTTGGCGAAACAATGCGTGTTGTAATTTTTTCATGGGAATATCCTCCGAGAGTCGTTGGAAAGCTTGCAAGTTATGTTAGGGATCTAGTGTTGCGTCTTGCCAAAAGCAGGATAGAAACGTTTCTTGTTACATATCACGACTATCTAACCGGTGAGTCTGAGGAAGAAGGAGTAAAAGTCTACAGAGTTACAAATCCCGTCAAAACGCATATCGGCGTCCTAACATGGGTTTTAACCTTAAACCAAGAGGTTGAAAGAGCAGCTGCCAACATATACTATAGAAGCGGAAGAAATATAGACCTAATAGACGTACAAGACTGGCACTTCATACCGGCAGCAGTCACCTTAAAAAAGGCTTTCGATATTCCCTTCGTCTATTCTGTTGAAAGTTTAGAAGACCACAGATCCCATGGAGCCAACTCTCCATTTAACATGGCGATAAAAAGCATCGAGTGGCTTGGCATGTACGAGGCGAGCGTGGTTGTTGTGAAGTCCGATTGGATGGCAAAGGAAGTCATTCGAACATACAATGTTCCAGAAGCCAAAGTAAAAACTGTTAATCCTGAGACAAAGAATTGGTTTGAATATATTTTGAAAATTTATGTGGGGCTCAGAGAAAAGTGACGACGGTTGACGAATTGAGGGTTATGATGCTTACTTGGGAGTTTCCGCCAAGAATCGTAGGCGGAATTTCGCCCCATGTCTATCACTTGTCGAAAAATCTTGCAAATGAAGGCGTGAAGGTCTACGTTGTTACTTGTGATTTTCCAGGGGCACCTGACCATGAGATTTTAGACGGTGTCGAAGTTTTTCGAATAGATTCCTACAAGAATCCTTCGCCGGATTTCGCAAGTTGGGTTTACTTGATGAACATGAATATGCAGAAGGAGGCTGCAGCGATCGTCAAAAACTTGGGCGGAGTGAACATTTTCCATGCTCACGATTGGCTTGTGGCAAACGCAGGAATAGGCTTGAAACATATTTTCAGAAAGCCTCTCTTGGCAACTATTCATTCAACAGAGATTGGTCGACGGAACGGCCTCCACTCAGATTATGAGAGGATGATTCATGAAACAGAAGCTTGGCTTACATATGAGGCTTGGAGGGTTATATGCTGTAGCAACTACATGGTGTCCCATGTAAAGTGGGCTTTTAATCTTCCAGAGGACAAGCTCGTCATGATCCCCAACGGTGTTGACGTGAAAGAATATGAAAAAAGCACGGTTGACCTAAGCCAATTTAGAAGAAGATTTGCGTTGCCTGAAGAAAAAATTGTTCTTTATGTTGGAAGGCTTGTTTATGAAAAGGGCATTCAAGTTTTAGTAAGCGCCATTCCAAAAATTTTGGAAAAAGCAAATGCGAAGTTTATTATTGTTGGAGACGGGTATATGAGAGACCCCCTTTGGGAACGCGTTAAAAACATGGGTTTAGCCCATAAAGTAATGTTCACTGGTTTTGTAGATGATGAAACTTTGCGGAATCTGCAAAAATGTGCGGATGTTTCTGTTGTGCCATCGCTTTTTGAACCGTTTGGTATAGTTGCCCTCGAAGCCATGGCCGCAAAAAGCCCTGTTGTGGTTTCAGACACTGGAGGCTTATCCGAAGTAGTGGAGCACGACGTGACTGGTGTCAAAGTTTACCCTGACAATCCCGACTCCCTAGCGTGGGGCGTTACACGTGTTCTGCTTGATGAGGCTTATGCCAATAGGCTTCGGGAAAACGCCTACCGTACGGTCTTAGAAAAGTATAACTGGAAAAAGATAAGCCGTCAAACAAAAAGCGTTTATGAAAGTGTGTTAAGCGAGTATTCGCGGACTTTTTGGGCGTAACTTTACGGGTACTTTAGCCTAATCGCCTTGTATGGACATGCATCAACACATTTCAGGCAGTATATGCATTCCGGGTCGCTGAACTTTTCCCAGGGCTGCTCTAAAATGCGCACCTGCATAGGGCAAGCCTTGACGCATTCTCGGCATTCGCCTTTAACACATTTTACAGGGTCCCTTTTTAAACCGATGAAGCTGAACTTGTTTAAAACCGCCATTATGGCTCCATGAGGACATAAATACCTGCACCAACCTCTTGGGATGTATGTGGCTAAAATCAGCACACCTATCAAAATGAATAGTTGAATCCAGAAAAGAGGAGGCAAATATAAAACTCCGGCTAAAGCGTCGAGGACTGGCTTTTCCGTAATAGTTTTTGAAAAATTCTGGACCATTTTCGGCAGCATAGCAAACAATGTTTCAGCAGGGCTCACCGCGGTGAATGGTGCATAAGCAAATATTCCCATACCCCTCTCGTAGCCTGTATGAGCTTTCAGAAATTTGGCCACCGAGAATGTTACGGTAATTAAAAACGTGATGCCTAATACAAAGTATTTTACAAGTTTCATATCATTGTTAGTTTTCGGCGAAACCTCCATCTTTTTTGCTTTGATGAAACCGACTAGATCTTGGATAAAACCAAAGGGGCAAATCCAACCGCATAGCGATTTGCCTATCAGGATGCCCGTTATGAGGAAAGAGGCTATCGCCAGCCATGGAAAGGTTTGAGATGCTTGCTGCCATCCACTTGGCATAAGCTGTATTGCCGTAAAAGCGTCGCCTACAACGTTCTCTTGAAAACCCCAAGTCCACATAACTGGCAACAGCAATGGAAGCGAACTTAAATTGAAGATTACGGCGCTGAAGAATATGAAGGATAAAAACTGCACAACAACACGGAACGTGTTAATTCTCAGCAGAAATTTCTTCAAGTCTGTTTTCGCCATTCACAACCCTCGATGTCGAACTTTTTAAGTGGCTACTTACCAATAACTTTAACGTTCTCTACAAGAACCCACGGAGCAACCAGCTGCCAGACTTTCCGTTGGTTATTGGCTAGTGCTGAAATGTTCTTCAATAGGTTGAAAATGTTTCCAGCGAGCATGGCGCCCTTAACAGCGTGGACTATTTTGCCTTTCTCAATCTTCCACGCCGGCGTCGCGACAACAGAGAACTCGCCGCTCACTGGATTGCTGCTGTGGGCACCTTGCACCGAATAGACTAAAAGCCCTTCTTCAATCTCGCCTATAAGCTCCTCCGGAGAACTTTTTCCTGGCATGATGTGGAAGTTTGTGGCCTCGATGCGTGGAGTTGACAGGTAACCCGGCCTAAAAGCGTTTCCAGTGCTCTCTTTTCCCTCTTTTCTCGCGGCGTAGTTGTCGTAAAGGTAGCCTCGCAACACACCCTTCTCTATTATAGAGGTTTTCTGTTGAGGAACACCTTCGCCGTCGAATTTCCATGTGCGGAGTCCACCGTCTAAAAGGCCGTTGTCGTATATTGTTAGAATTTCGGAGGCTACTTTTTCACCTATTTTGCCTTGAAGGGCTGACTGGTTCCTTTGTACGTAGTCCGCTTTCACAGCGTCCATTAAAGTATAATAGAGAAGCTGCTGCAGAGCATAATGGGCAAGCACAATTTTCATGTTTTTTGTTTCCACACGCTTAGCTTTCAAAGCCGAAGCAGCTTGACGCGCAGCCTCAAAACCCACCCATTCGGGATCTATCCTATAAAGCCTTTCGGCGTTAAATTCAAAGCATACAGGTGTTACCTCACCACCTTCTTGGGCAACCGCAGCGAGGCTGCATTCAACAACCGTTCCATAATCAAAACCTGTAACACCATTAGAGTTTACAACGGCCCTTGTCAAATATGATGCGCCAACTCCACCTTCAACAGGAAAGACTCTTTTGTCTGTTTTCTCGCAAGCCTCCAGCATTGTTGAAGCTATTTTTACCAAATCTTCTGGAGAAAGTTCACATACCGTCTTGTCAAACGTGTCTTTGGTTGTAGGGAAGGGCTTTCTATTCGGAAAGCCTTGCCAGTCCTTGTCCGGTTTGCTGGCTTTTGCAGATTTCAACGCCTTTAAAACGGATTCTTCAACGGTTTTCTTGTCCGTTAAAATGTTAGAGTATGAAAAGCCCACAGCTTTATTGGTAACTATTCTAACACCTAGCCCTCTATCGACGATTCTTGAACTCTTTGTGATTTGCCCCCTTTCAATGGCAACAATCGTTGTTAGGCCCTCATATGCGAAGGCCTCTGCTTCGTTTGCCCCGTTTTTTAAGGCGAATTCAACTGCAAACTCGGCTAAACCTACTATTTCTTCCTCTTTAAGCGCTACCACCGACAAGTACCTCCAAAACCCTTACGTGTGGTCCACCATCGCAAACAAAAGCCGTTTGGCCCTTGCCACATCTTCCGGGCCAAAGTTCAAAGTCCTTTCCGATAGCGTCAACTTTGTTAAGTGTTTCAAGCGTGTTTCCGCTTATTGATGCGTTGCGCACGGGTTCGCTTATCTCGCCCTTAACTATTTCGTAGCCTTCTTGGATTCCAACTTGAAAAGTGCCGTCTAGGTTTGCTTGCCCTCCTCTGAAGCTTTTGAAATAATACCCAAACTTAATGTCTTCAATCAGCTCCTCAAAGGAGTGGTCTCGCGGAGCCATGAAAGTGTTCCGCATCCGTATTATCGGTTCAACACGAAAGTCCTCGGCTCTGGCGTTGCCTGTAGGTTGCGTGTTAAACTTTTCGGCGGTTTCCTTGTTGTGCATAAGTCCTACGACCACACCGTCTTTTACTAGAAGCGTTTTTTGCGCTGGTACGCCCTCATCGTCGTATTTGAAGGAGCCAAAAGCACCTTCGATAGTCCCGTCATCATAGATGGTGACAACTTCTGAGGCCACTTTTTTGCCAAGTTTGTCTATAAGAACAGACCCTGACAATGTTAAGTCCGCTTCGGCTAAATGTCCAAAAGCTTCGTGAACAAAAACGCCAACAACGTTTGGTCCAAGTACAACCGGGAAAGTTCCGCCTTTAGGAGGTTTTGCTTTTAACTGGTCCATAGCCCTTTTTGCAACTCTTTCGCCAACAACCTCTGGTGTTTCAACATCGAACACTTCGTAGCCCGCCGTGGAGCCCACTTCTTCCCGGCTGAACGTATATATGTCGCCTTCTTTTGCTGTGGCTAAAATCCTTGACCAAACATAAAGCTTGTCCTGCTCAATGTATGTACCCTCGCTGTTCATGAAATAGCTTGTTCCAATGAGATCCAAATAGTCTATTGTGCAGCTTTTAATGCGTTCATCATGCCCCAAAACGTTTCTCGCAAAGACCAATAATGTCTTGATCTTATTTTCAACAGATATTTCAGCCGGGTTCTTTTTAGGCCTAGCCAAGACTCGATCTTCAATTGCTTTACTCTCAGAAAGCTTTATGGGACTTTTAAGTTTTAAACTGGCGGCTTTGGCCATTCTGCACGCGTGTGAAACGGCATCCGCCAGTACTCTTGTATCAAAAGAGCCTACAGACGCAAAGCCCCATGCACCGTTGACAAGCACTCTTATGGCAACGCCGTTTTCGATGCCCTCTTTTGCAGCTTCAACTTTCTCCTCTTTAACGGTAAGCATTGTTTTGTTAAGCTTTTGGGCGCGAGCCTCTGCGTATGCTGCTCCGAACTTTTGAACAGCCAAATCAATAAGGCTGCTTAGCGTATCCTTCAACATGGTCCTTCCAAATGTTAGACTCTTTACTTGGAGGGTTTATCGCAAAAAGAGGCTAATAAGATTACCTATAATTCTGCCAGAACAGTCTGGCTTATGCCCGCTGAATGAGAATTTTTATTTGGCTTGCAAAGTCTTCTTTGCGGATTCTTTCAAGCTCCAGTCTGCGAAGCAACCCGTAACTTGAGTAAATGTCTTCCAAAATCTTTCGTTCAATCACGTAGGCTCCGGTTTTCAGAAAATCCTCAAGTCCCTTAGCAAACAAGTCAATTTTTTCAGCTATTTCGTCGCGCTTCACCGCGTAACGTGCTTCTAAGTAGCGGTAAATTATACGTGTAGCCTCATTCCCAAAAACTTGCCTTAACACTCGGTCAATTACTTTTATGATCCTCTCGTTTTCTCTGAATGTCTGTTGATTTATGGTGGTCATGATCGTTCATTAGTATCGTGCATATTGCGACTTAATAAACTTTGTCGTGTATGCGTACAACATGTATACGGTTGTGGTAACGTGAATTCTTGTTTACATGAAGTCTGTAATGTTAAGTTGTTGAACTTTTTCCCTTGTCATTTTTTTGTTCTCTTCAAAGATTATGAGTTGCCCGTAAACTCCATCATAGCCTGGTATAACCTTTATTTTTCCCTCTCTGACTCTTGTTATTGCTTCAGCTATTCTTTGGTCTGTCACTTCGTTGAGGGCTTGTTTTGACGTGCCTATTAACACTGTGTATTCGTCTCCGAATTTTTCTATAAGCTTGTTGTAGATGTTCCAGACTTGCTGTGTTGATGGGGAGTCAACGCCTAGGGCTGTGGCAATTATTTCAGAAAGGGGAAGCAAGCGCATATAGCCTATAGCATTTTCTGGAACGAAGCCTTCTGGACGGTCTGCAAGTTCCTCGACGCGTTGTTCGACGCCTTTTGTGAGTTTTTTGCGGCAGACTGGACAGATGTTGCCAAGCTTTATGGCTTCTTTTGGCGAAAGGGACATGTGGCAGCTTCTGTGGCCTGTCCAGTGATATTTTCCGTAGGCTGGGTCTGTTTCAATAGTGAATTTAAACCGCGTTTTATCTTTTGTTCGTATGGCGTCTATGATCTCTTTGTAGCTTATCCGTTTGAGTTCGAAGACGTTGGCTTCTCTTCCCATGCGCCAAGGCCAGTAGCTGTGGCTGTCGCTGTTTGAAACTAGCGTGAACCTGTCCAGTTTGCTTAGCCGCCAGTTCATGGGCGGGTCTGAGGAAAGCCCAGTTTCAAGAGCGTAGATGTGTTTTGTCATGTCTTGGTAGCAGTCTTCAACGCTGTCGAAGCCGCTGAAAGCGCCGAAAATGCTAAACCATGGAGTCCAAGCGTGAGCTGGGAAAACCATGTTTTCGCTTGAGACCTCCATAACTTCCTCGACAAGTTGGGGTGCACTCATGTCCAGTGTGGGTCGACCGTCGACTGTCAGGTCTCCGTATTTGGCTAGGCGTTCGTTGATTTGGATGGCTGTTTCTATGCTGGGCGTTAAAATCACGTGGTGAATTTTCTTGACTTCACCTTCAAAGGTGAATATGGTGCTGACTTCTGTTGTTATCATAAAATAAACTGGAAGGTTTGGATCGCTGGCAACCTTGTAAAGCCTAGAATCCGCATCCAGCGTGAGTGTTTTTTGCAGTTCCTCTAACCATTTAGGGTGGGTGAAGTCTCCGGTGCCAACTAGGTTTAAGCCTTTAATTTTAGCGAAACGGGCTATTTCCTCTATTCGCATGCTTTGACTTGTGGCTCGGCTGTAGCGTCCATGAATGTGTAGGTCGGCTATGACTCTCAAGTTTTCCTCCAACTCAAAGGATTTGTGTTTTCTCCCTATTATGTTTATGGAAAATGGATTGTGTTCACTTTTTATTTTCTCTAGCCCCTCCCCTCTCTGGTTTCATGTGCTTTTCAAGGGTTTTCTTCCAGTCCACTTTGAACATGAGGGTGAAGACTATCGCTAGGAGGATTAGGGCGACGGCTGTGCCGATTATGGCTGAGGTCAAGTCGCTTTCTATTCCGAATATGTCGCGGATTATGCCCACCATGAAACGGCCGCTGTAAACTATGATTAGGCTCATGCAGATTTTGCCTAGAAAAGCCGGAATAAAAGCCTTTAGAAAGCCATAGCGCATCACTCCGAGAGGGATAAATAGCAAGTCGTCTGGTAGGGGTGTTAACGCGAATATGAATATGGCTAGGGCGCCGTACCGCCCGAAAACTTTTAGGAGAAACTCCACGTTGCGTCTGCCTTTTTCGCTTACCACTCTTCTGCCGCCTAAGCCAAGCAAGTAGCCTGAAAACTCGCCTATGGCTGAACCTAAGCCAGACGCCAAAGCGATTAAAATTGGGTTGAATGTTTCGATGGAGCCAAGTGTGAAAAGCACCACCGTGTATGGGATTGGGAAAAAAATTGACATTGAACCCAACAGGCTTATTAGGAAAATCCCTAAGTACCCGTATTGCATGGAAAAGTTTTGCAGCCAATCCGCAAGCTGTTTTAGAATATCTTCCGCTGCCAAAAGCTCCGCCTCTCCCAATTTCTTAGAAGTTTCATCTTAAAGAGCTTGCTATTATGTATAAGCGAGACTGGAAGCCAAATTTTAAATTAAAGATTGTCATCCATTAGAATTCTAAAGTTTGCTGGAGGTTGGTTCTGCTGTGTCTGAGGCTGAAAAACGTGGAGCTATATGGATTGCAAGGGACTTTTCAAAATGCAGTGGTTGCAGAAGATGTGAAATAGCTTGTTCACTTTTTCATGAAAAACGTGTATGGCCCGAGGCTTCTAGGATAAGAGTTTTCATGCTTGCTCCAGGCATCGAGTTTCCCCACTTTTGTGCCCAGTGTGAGGACTATCCATGCTTAGAGGCTTGTCCCACCAAGGCTTTGTCAGTAAGTAAAGAAACGGGTGCCGTGCTTGTGGATGCAAACACTTGCATTGGATGTGGAAAATGCATTGAAGCTTGTCCGGGCAGGATTCCCCATATGCATCCTACGGAAAACAGAGTTTTGATCTGCGATCTGTGCGGCGGTGACCCCAAATGTGTTAAGGTTTGCCAGGAGGGGTTGTGGAACGTTCTCATGGTGGTGCCTAGGGGGGCATATTCTTGTAGGTTGTTTGCTCGCACTCCTGAAGAGGTTGCTCGGGACTTAGCTACAAAAATTTTTGGAGAAGAGGGAGAAAGACTGCTATGATTCGTGGATATGCTGGAAAGTTTATTGAAGTTGATCTTTCAGCGAAGGACGTTAAAGAGGTGCGGTTCAGCGATGAAATTTTAAGGGATTATGTGGGCGGCAGAGGATTAGCTGCAAAAATTCTTTGGGACAGGCTTGGCCACCGATGGGAAAACGTGGATCCACTCGGATCTGAAAATTTGCTGTTGTTTTTAACGGGTCCGCTTACAGGTTTCTTTCCAGGCGGAAGGATTTGTGTTTCAGGCAAGTCTCCGCAAAGTAACGGAATGGTCGGCTCAACAGTAGGCGGCGAGTTTGGCATCGAATTGAAATGCGCAGGCTACGACGGCATTATTGTTGCGGGGGAGGCTGAAAAACCAGTTTACCTTTTCATTAAGGATGAGGATGTTGAAATTAGGGATGCGTCCCACATCTGGGGCATGGATGCAAAGCAGACCGTAGCCACCATTACTAAAGAATGCAGAGAGCTTTTGAAAAAACGTTATCCGCAAAAGGGCGAATGGAAAGAGCCTGCCATTCTCTACATTGGCCCCGCTGGAGAAAAGATGGTGCGGATGGCTGTGGTGGCAGCTAAGTGGTCACATGCTGCTGGTTATGGAGGCTATGGCGCAGTTATGGGCGCTAAAAGGCTTAAGGCTGTTGCTGTCAAGGGTACAGGACCACTGCCGGAGGTTGCCGATCTGGAGGCTGTCAAGCGGCTTATGCAAGAGGTTTGTAATAACGCTTATGCAAATGAAATTTGGAGACGCTGGGGGACGGGTTCCGGCGGCTATGAAGTGGGCGCCAAAACAAGCTCTGAGCCCGTGCGAAACTGGCAGGAGGAGTGGCATGACGAGAAAAGTTTTGGTGTTGACAAATTTGAAAGCCGTGTTTGGGTAAAACAGTATTGGGGCGACTTTGGCTGTCCAACCACTTGCCTTAAACTAGCTGTTGTAAGGGCTGGAAAGTTTAAGGGTGCCATAACCGATAACCCGGACTATGAGCTTCAAGCCTACTTAGGCACAAACTTAGGCATTTTCACTCCGGAAGCGAATGTTTACATGGCTTCAGTTATTGATGATTTGGGGCTTTGTGGCATACAAACGGGAAACGTGTTAGGGTTTATAGCCGAACTTTACCAGAGAGGTATTCTGACGAAGGAAGATTTGGACGGCATCGAACTCAAATGGGGTCATGCTGAAGCCTTTGCTGCTTTAGCCAAGAAAATCGCTTATAGAGAAGGCATAGGTGATATCCTAGCCGAAGGAACCTATCGGGCAGCTTTGAGGATTGGCGCACTGAAAGGCGTTGATGTAACATCCTACGCCGTGCAAGTAAAAGGTATAGGCGTCGGCGCTCATGGCATCAGAAGTAAGAAAGATTATCCAGAGATTTATTCCTATGCTTGCTCTGTACAATGTGGAGATCATACATCGGTGGCTTGCATGCCGTTAGATGACCCCAGAAGCGAGCACCTAAGGATTTTTGATGACTCTGGAGTTATTTGTTTCTTTAATACTTTTGGTCTGCCTCATACTGTTATGTTTGACTTTTACAAGGCTGTTACCGGCGTAGAGCTGACCAAGGAAGAGTGGGTTAACATGAAAGCAATGAAAATAATACAGTTGCAAAGGGCTATGCTGCTGCTGGGTGGACCGGATCTAAAATGGAAACCGGAAATTCACGATGATAATCCACCACGCTTCTATGAGCCTTTACCATCGGGGCCGTTTAAAGGCGAAACCGTTGAGAAAGCCCGTTTTGATAAGGAAAAACGTAAATATTATGAGCTTGTAGGTTGGGACGAAAGGGGCATACCTAAATCTGATGTTCTGAGAAGGCTTGGGTTAGATGATGTGGACAGAGCCCTTGAAAAGCTTCGCTGAAAACAACATATTGACTTGTCGATAATCAAAGCGCTATTCCCATTATTTTTCTACTGCTCTAAAGCTACCCGGATAATTCTCGTCGGCGTAACTATTATGGAGACTTTTTCATCTTTTGCTTCGAATGGCACTCTTTCTACGACCTGCATGTCATGGACTGTCGTAGCCACCGGGATTTTCCCAAACCTTTTCCTTAAAATTTCTATCTCCATGTCTCCGTAGCCGTGTCCCTTTCCAAGCCTGTGTCCTTCAAGGTCCACGGCAACAGATCCTTCTACGATTAAGTCTGGTTTCGGAAAATTTTGCACCGCGATGCCGTACTTGAAGGCACCTTTTATCGTAGAGGCCAGCTGCTCTTTTCCGCGCACTTTTGACGGTTTTATTAGGATAAAGCCTTTTTGAAGCCTCGGAGAAGCCATAATAAGGATTTTTCCGTCTTTTAACGCGTTTTCCCTAACTTTTCGCTGAGGCGAGTCGGGATTAACAAAAACGACCTTCGCCCTTTTCCATTCTTCAAGTTGGCGAAGCTTTTCAGCTGCCTCCTCTGCTCCCACGAAGTTCGGGATTCTGCCCCAGCATGGAAACGGAAAAGTTGCCACTCCGGACTGTTCCATTTGCCGCCAGATTTTTTCTCGAAGCTCTTGTTTTTCCTTGGTTATGCTTCTCGACATCATAGGGAGGTCAAGACGGGAAAAGATTTTAAGGTTTTAAGTTACGAGTTTGCTGCTTTGTAAGTTTTCCAAGACGGTGTTTATAAGTTCTTGTACTGGGTTTGGTCTCTCATCAACCCTTAGATTAAGCAAAACCTTGGCTTTGTCTACCACTATTATGGCGGCGGATTTTTCGCCGCGTTTGTCTCCGCCGCTATCGCTTCCGGCTTTTAGGGCGTTTAAAAGCCTTAACACAAAGTTTTCACAGTTTTCCTCAAAGCGGCTTGCCATGCTTTCAAGCACTTTGACGTTTTTCAGAAGGTTACCAATTACTATATAGTCCTCACCAACGATTTCTCCACGTTCTTTCGGCACTTCCGCTCCAGTAAAAACCGCCTTCCTTCCCGTGAAGTCCATTATGGCAACTTGTCTAATCTCTTTTTGCGGGTCTTCTGCCAGCAGTTTCTGGAGAGCTTGTTCCGGCGTCAAGCCAGCTGCCAACAGCTTTAAGCCTTCAGTTCCGTAAGCCACATTGGTATAGGCTTGGGTTGCAACTGCACCGACGTTTGGCACCGCATGAGGTACTCTTAAACCGACGGCTTTTGAACCTGAAGCCGTAGCCACTCCCAAAAGTTTGCAGTCTTTAGATGCTGCCAAAATTGAGAAAGTGCCCATTTTCACCATAAATCCTTTTCAATACTTAAGCAGTTTGTAATGAGCGCGCTAGGCTCCAAACTTTTTAACCTTGCCCAAAAGATTCATGAGGATTGGCGTTACGTGTTTTCCCCGAAGCCTTCCTAGACCTCCCTTGACGCACGCTCTTTCGCTGAATTCTTCCACATCGTCG
This sequence comes from Bathyarchaeia archaeon, assembly GCA_038817995.1. GTDB lineage: Archaea > Thermoproteota > Bathyarchaeia > Bathyarchaeales > Bathycorpusculaceae > DRVP01. Next base: position 107,537 of record JAWAZC010000002.1, read on the forward strand.
CTGCGGACGTATGGTCCCATTATGGCTAGTGGTACTGGGTCGCCTTCATGGTTTCTTGTTGCACAAGAGGTTGTGTGATCGGCTGTTAAAGCCACGTATGTTTCGCCTAAATCCACCTTGTTTAAAATGTAAGCAAGCATCTTGTCGATTTTCTCTATAACCTCAACCTTCTTTTTGGCGTTCCCATCATGGCTGGCGACATCCGGCGCCTTGACATGCAACATGACGAAGTCGTTGGTCTCCAGCGCTTCAACGGCGGCTTTGGCCTTTGCTATGTAATCCGTTTGCGGCGTTCCAGTGGCGCCTTTAACATTTAACAACTGCATACCCGCCGTCTTACAAACACCACGTATCAGCGCGGTGACAGCTACACAAGAGGCTTTTACACCATAAAGTTCGCTTATAGGCTTGATTTTAGGCAGTGTGCCAGCCCCCCTGAACAATATGAAGTTTGCCGGAGGCTGTCCACGGGCAACTCTCTCCTTGTTAACTGGATGTTTTTCCAAAACTTCGTGGAATTTCTGGGCAAGCTCGCTCAGAATTTCAGCGGTGAATTTCGCTTCTTGGCTGTTGTCCAGCGGTTTTATTTCCGCAACCTTTACCCCCTCCATTCCCGGGTCTGAGTCGCTTACGGCTGGAGACAACTTCAAGCCACGCAACACAAGAACGGCGCGATGCTGAATGGTGTTTGTAAAGAAAAATTCAATGTCCCCCTTTGAAAGCCTAATATTCCTTAGGCTTTCAGCAAGTCGGGACGCGTCGGCGTCAGCTATTCTGCCAGCCCTTCTATCCAAAACCTTAAGGTTCTCATCAACTGTTGCAAAGTTACACCTGAAACAAACGTCGTTTTCCGACACTTCAAAGCCCCATCCTAGGGCTTCAAAGGAACCTCTTCCAGTGTAAACTTTAAAGACGTCGTAGCCCAGCAGCGCAAGGGTAGCTGTGTCGCTGCCCGGCGGGATCCCCGGAGCGATCGGGTCTATTATGCCGCAGATGCCTACGCTTGCTAGGTGATCCATAGATGATTTGTCAGCTACTTCAAGGGGGGTTTTCCAACCCAATTCTTTCAGGGGTCGGTCAGCCATTCCATCTCCAATTATTAGGAGAGCCTTCAACATGAATCACGCTTTGAAGCTCAGCATTCAATTTAGAAGTGTTGTGGTTAAAACACTTCCGTCAATTTCTTAGCGGAGGAAACCTTAAATAACAAGGCTTCGTTTTCCTTTTGAAGTGGTTTGAAATGGGCGGTTGCGTTCCACTTTGCTGAGTTTTTCGAAAGCAAGCCCATTTTAAATGCTGAAAACCACGCTAGGATTATATTTAACGTACAAGCAAAAGCTGGAGAGTGGATGGGATGTCTGATTTAGGCGTCACAGTTAAAAAGTCCGAAGACCTTTCAGAGTGGTACACGCAAGTGATCTTAAAGTCTGGGTTGGCTGATTACGCTCCGGTAAAAGGCTGCATGGTTTTCAGAGAGCTTTCCTACGCTATATGGGAGAAAATTCAACAAATATTTAACGAAAAGATTAAGCGAACGGGCCATAGGAACGTGTATTTCCCCCTCTTCATACCTGAAAGCTTCCTGAGGAAGGAGGCTGAACATTTCGCTGGTTTCGAGCCGGAGGTTGCATGGGTCACCATAGGCGGAGACACACCGTTAGAGGAACGTCTCGCCATAAGACCAACTTCTGAAACAATAATTTATGCAACATTTGCCAAGTGGATTAGAAGCTGGCGAGATCTGCCCATCAAAATCAACCAATGGTGCAGCGTTGTAAGGTGGGAAACCAAGTCCACAAAACTGTTCCTAAGGACAAGAGAATTTCTGTGGCAAGAGGGCCACACAGCCCACGCCACCAAAGAGGAAGCCGATCAAGAGGTTATGCTGATTCTAAACGAGTACCGTGACATCATGGAAAACTATTTGGCTATTCCTGTTCTTGTTGGACGGAAGTCTGAAAGCGAAAAGTTTGCAGGCGCCCTTTACACCACTACTTTGGAAGCTGTAATGCCCGACGGCAAAGCACTGCAAATGGGGACCTCCCACAACCTAGGACAGAACTTCTCAAAGGTTTTTGACATAAAATTCATCGGCGAAGACGAAAAAGAACATTATGTTTGGCAAACCTCATGGGGAATTTCAACCCGAGTTATCGGCGCCATGGTTATGGTTCACGGCGACGACAAAGGCCTAATAATTCCGCCCAAAGTAGCCCCAATACAAGCCGTAATTGTGCCGATACCATATAAAACCGCCGACACAAGCACAATTCTCGCCAAGGCCCGCAAAATCCACAACAAACTGGATGCGGCTGGAATCTCAACAGTGCTTGACGATAGGCGAGAATACACGCCGGGCTGGAAGTTCAACGACTGGGAGCTCAAAGGCGTGCCAGTAAGAGTCGAAATAGGGCCAAGGGACGTGGCAAACGGGCAAGTAACACTGGCAAGAAGGGACACGTTCGAAAAAATGGTCGTTAAAGATGATGAACTCGTGGAAACTGTTAAGAAACTTCTGGACGACATACAACGTAACCTCTTCAACAGAGCCAAAAGGTTCCTAGAAGACCATGTAACCACAGTTAAAACATATGACGAATTTAAAGAAGCGTTGCGAACCAAAGGGGGCTTCATTAAGGCTTCGTGGTGCGGCAGCCAAGAATGTGAACTTAAAATAAAGGAGGAAACAGGTGCAACGATTAGGTTGATTCCTTTTGAAAAAGAGGCGCCAGTTTCAAACTGCATTTACTGCGGCGGCGAAGCAAAAGAGCTCGTTTACTTTGCAAGGTCATATTAGTGGTTATTCCCACAGTTTTATGTGCTTCTTTAACTCTCTAGCAACATCCTTCAAGCCAAGTTTTTCTAGAGTTGTCTTTGTTGGGACGCCTCTTTCGTCCCACCCTCTCTTTTTGTAATACGTTTTCAGCATGACATCATACTTTGTTCTGTCAAGTTTCGCGCCTTTTAATGCGCCTTTGTTTAATGGTTCGTTAAACCATCTTGCCGGGGGATAGTCCATTTCGGCAGTCCATTTTTCGCCGAATTCCCGCACCCAAAAGGCTCGTATTAGGGTGTGAACCCTATCAGCAATAGTGTACAGTTCGTTCCATCCCATTTCTAAGCCCGCTGCTGCGTGCAGGAATTTTGGATACCATTCAAGTTCAAAGCCAAGCTCAACCCATGGAAGCCTACAGACGGTGGCGCACTCGAAAAAGCCTCCTCGAAGACGCTGAAGCTCTATAACTTTGTCCACTTTATCCTCACTGTACCGTTCTCTGCCAGCCTTAACCTCCCAAGAGATTACCCAAGCGTCTTTGTGGTGGGCTCCTATGGGGCTTGTGGCGTAAGACAAAGCCATCGCCGGAGCGGCGTGGCAGTCATAGGCTGAAATTTCCAATCCCTTAACGTGCATAGCCCAGTTGTATGAGTCTCCGCCAAACTTTTCAGCCGCAAAGCGAACGCCCTCTGCTAGAACCCCGCCTAACCCCCGCTTGTGTGCGATATCCTCGATGAGAGCTTTTGCCGTTTCATAGTCTCCCCATGGAATCTTCTCTTTTATTAATCCCTTCTCAGAGGCTTCCATGGCGAAGCCTATCACGTTTCCCAGTGAAATAGTGTCCAAGCCAAACTCGTCTGCAAGTCTATTTAATGCTGCGACTTTTTTCAAGTTACCAACGCCTATGTTCGAGCCGAGCATGGCAACATTCTCATAGTCTAGCTCGGACTCTTTTCGGTCGGCGTCTTTAACAACGTTGCCGCACGTCATGTTGCAGTTGGGGCACCCCCGCTGGGAAGACTTAATCTTCTCCATTGAAAAGCCGCCTATGGCGTCTGCGTCTTCAAAGGTTCCCTCCCTAAAATTGCATGTGGGCAGCACGCTGTTTTCTTGGCTCCACTCAACTGTCATCATGGTGCCCTGCCGCTTCCAAAAAGCATAATTTGGCTTTGTCAAAACCTCACGGTAGGCTTCAGCGCCTAACTCCCTCAACTCTTTTGGGTCAGCAGCTGGCAACTCTCCGGAACCTACAATAACAACAGCCTTCAAGTTTTTTGAGCCCATAACTGCGCCTATTCCAGGCCTTCCACCGCCCCGTCCTCCTTGACAGACGATGTTAGCGAATTTCACAAGGTTTTCTCCAGCCTGCCCAATCGCGAGAATTCCAGCTGTTGGTCCATAAACGCTTCTTAATTTTTCCTCCACTTCAAAAGTGTTTAAACCCCAAAGCTCCTTGGCTTCGAGAAACTCCGCTATGCTATCCTCTATAAGCAGAACCGTTGGAGATTCCGCCTTTCCTTCAATGATAACTGCGTCGTAGCCAGCCTTCCGCATCTGGACAGAAGCATAACTTCCAATGTTTCCGTCGCCATAACCGCCTGTAAGAGGGCTTTTGGCTGCAACAACAAGTTTGCCGCTGCTTGGAAGGGCAAAACCGGTCAGCGGTCCAGCCGCTAGAACAAGTCTATTTTCCGGGGATAGTGGGTCCACGCCCGGTTTAAGTTCATCCCATAAAATTTTGGCGGCAAACCCCCGGCCGCCTAGAAATTTCATGGCCATTTCAGCGTCATACTCTTTCGCCACAGCCTTTTGCTTAGTCAAGTTTACCCGCAGGAATTTTCCGTTCCAGCCGAACATAACAACACCAACTTCAACAATAAACTGCATTACTGCGCCAAACCTAATAAAATTCACTGTTAAAAGCTTGTCTTACGCAGCAAACCTTTACCAAAGAAGTTCGAAGAGAATGTTTATCTACTCCAAGAACCTTATGAAAATAAACCGTTCCATCCTCTCGGTGATGTCATGGACTTACACGTCAACACTAGGGGAATCTCCACAATCACATTAATCCTTCTGATGGTGATATCCGCGGTAATAGGCGGGATAATCTCCTACGCGTTCACAATAGCCTACTACGCAAAAATACCAGAAGAAACCACTTTAGCCATAACTGACGTTTACATCAACCCCAAAAATGTTAGAGAGTTCAACATTACGGTTTTAAACCCCTCCTACTCTCCGAAAAACGCGAATATAACACGAATCGCAATAAGCCTAAAAAATGGAAATCAACTCTACGACGTTGTAGAAACAAAGCCATCCATTAAAAAAGGCTTGGAAATCCGGATAGGAGAAGCCGTAAACATAACATGCCAAACAATCAAAAAAGACAACACCAACATCTCCTTCGGAGAATTTGTCAACACTTTTGCGGGTGAGAAAATTCTTATCCATGTCTTCGCCGAAGGATCACCAGCCGCAAACATTGAGACAACTCTTCCAAATGTTAAAATTAACATAACTGCGGATTTTGACACGCAATTTTTGGAAAGTGTTGAATACTTCAATATAACCATTGAAAATAAGCAGCCAGAACCTTTAATGAACCTTACAGTTTCAAAGGTGCTTGTCCGTGGTGAACTGGTAGAAACAGAGCCGACACTTCCGCTTATTTTAACGCCAAACCAGAGGGAAACACTTGTCTGCAGGAAAAATTGGGAGGATTTAAAAGGAGTTATTGTTGAAATAATCGTAAAAACCGAGGAAGGTTACGAAGCGACTTATATAACTGACGAACTGCCAGGCGCTGGAATATACATCAGTGAAGTAAAATTTGATTATGATGACGCCAGCTACATTAATGTTACCGTGGGTAGTTTTGAAGACTCTACGAGGGCAGTTTACATAAATAGGATAGAGCTAAAGTTGGAAGGTGAGCAACCAATTCCACTGAACACATCATATCCAACCAACATAAACATTATACCCGTCTCCCTTCTGCCAAACCAGTCAGTAACCTTCAGATGCATCTGGAACTGGTATTTTCATCGAAATAAGACCGTCACATTAACAGTTTATACGAAGCAAGGAATTAAGGCGCAAAGTGACCCGATCAAAACTCCATCAGAAATTCTCTGGGAAATCAGCGGTGCGAATTTTGATTTGGATTATTTGAATTCTTTCACGGTAAATGTTACAAACAAGCTATGTTCGCAAAACATTACCATAACAAATGTGAAATTGAACAATCAAACTGTAAGTGTCATCAATCCGCCATCAGTAGTTCTTCCCGGACAGCAGGTCACGCTTAACTGTTCATTTTCATGGAGTAACCTAATAAATGCGAGTGTGACAGTCTCCGTTACCGTCGCTAGCGAGGGAGGCTTGCAAAGCACGAATAGCATGACAGTGCAGATTCCACCAGTTAAACTGAGTATTTTGAATGAAAATTTTGTTTTCGGAGAATTCGCATTGTCAAATTCAACGGTGACCGTTCCATACATAAATGTTACTATTTGCAATTCAAAAAATTCTCTCCTAAGCGTAACGATAACAAAAATAACTCTCACGGTAATTTATGAAGACGGTGCAACGTCTAGAAAGGAAACCATTGAAATTAACGGTGCTTTAACATATCCGTCGTTACTTCCAAACGGGTATTCGCTCTCAATCAATGAAACTATTACGTTTATCTGTTTCTCCAATTGGTCGCTGTATTTAACGCCTAACGCTAAATCTATAACTGTTGTCATTTACACAAGTGAGAGCTTCCAAGCCTCAAGAACGTGGCATAGACTCTAGCCTCTTAAAATAATGTGAAGCGTCCTCTAGACTTTTAATTTGATCAACGAAATTAGATGATTTTGGCCAAAACATTTTAAAAGGTAGGATTTTGAACAATTTCCGAAGATGGTTTTCGGTTTGGGTGTAGAGTTTGGAGACTCTTATATTGACCGATGAGGAAGTGAAAGAGCTTGTTTCTATGAGGGAGGTTATGAATGAGGTTGAACTTGCCTTTAGGGAGAAGGGTTTGAAAAGGGTTCAGATGCCCGCTAAGACTTACCTTTTTTACGGGAAGTATGATGGAGATTTGAGGGTGATGCCCTCTTACCTTGAAGGACTTGATGTTTCTGCTGTTAAGATTGTAAATTCGCATCCGGAAAACAAGACGAAATATAACTTGCCAACGGTTATGGCTATTGTTGTTTTAGTGGATCCAAAGACCGGTTTTCCGCTGGCAATAATGGGCGGCAAAACCCTGACGGATATGAGAACCGGCGCTGCTGGAGGAATTGCGGCAAAATATCTGGCGAGGAGGGACTCTAAAATTGTGGGTATGGTTGGAGCTGGAGCGCAGGCTAGAACCCAGCTGGCTGGCCTTCTCGAAGTTTACGGAGAGTTGGAGGAGGTAAGGGTTTGGGGTCTTTATGGTACTGGTGACGAGTTTGCAGCTGAAATGCGGGCGAAATATGACAATATAGGTCGAATATTTTCGGTGAAAAGTGTAGGCGAGGCTGTTGAAGGAGCAGACATTGTTGTGACCGCAACTCCTTCAAGGCAGCCTCTTGTAATGGATAATATGGCTTGTCCTGGAATGCACTTTAACTGTATAGGTGCAGATGCTCCGGGTAAGGAGGAACTTGACCCGGTTATCTTGAAAAAAGCTAAGATAGTTGTTGATGATTATGAACAAGCTTCTCATGGCGGAGAAATAAACGTCCCCCTCAGTCTTGGAATAATTAAAAGGGAGGACATTTGGGCTGAAATAGGAGAGATCGTTGCGGGCTTAAAACCTGGAAGAGAAAAGCCGGAGGAGATAACGGTTTTCTCGTCAACAGGTTTGGCGATTCAAGACGCGGTTACGGCAAAACTTGTTTATGACAAGGCTACAAAAAAGGGCGTAGGAAGGTTCATTAAAATAACTTAGCTTACAGTAGGCATGTTTACTAGTAGATTGGCACTCCGTGTTTAGGGTCTTGAAGGAGTTTTGAGTATTCTTTCATAAGCCTTCTCGTTATTGGCCCGGGTTTGCCGTCGCCTATTTGCCTTTTGTTGATCTCTCTGACTGGAACTATTTCTGCAGCGGTTCCTGTGAAGAAAACTTCGTCTGCCGTGAAAAGCTCATATGGCGTGATGCTTTTCTCTATAACTTCGTAGCCTAGGCTTTTGGCAAGTTCTTTAACCGTTTCAGCTGTTATTCCGGGCAGTGCACCGGTGGAGCTTGGCGGCATGTATATTCGTCCGTTTTTGACTATGAATATGTTTTCGGCTGCTCCTTCGCATACGCAGCCATTTTTGTCTAGGAATATGGCTTCGTCTGCGCCGTAATTGTTGGCTTCTATTTTGGCTAATACGCTGTTCAAATAGTTTAGCGACTTTACTTCGTGAGTTGTCGCATCTACAGGGTCTCTTTCAACCCATGTAATCATTGCTGTTATGCCCTTCTCTTTCGCATCGCTCTTATGAATTACCAATGTGTCGGTAATCACGATTATTGTGGGTTTTGGGCATTTCCTGGGATCTAAACCTAAGTCGCCGACTCCCCTCGTTACTATTAGGCGAACGTAAGCGTCCCTTAGCCCGTTTTTGCGCAGCGTTTCTAACACTATTTCCATCATTTTTTCTTTTGAAACTGGGATTTGGAGCATTATGGCGTGGGCTGAACGGTAAAGCCTATCAATGTGTTCTTTAAGTTTGAACACTACGCCGTTGTAGGCGCATATCCCCTCGAAAACTCCGTCGCCATATAAGAATCCGTGGTCGTATACGGATATTTTCGCCTGCGATTTTGGGTAATATTCACCGTCAATGTAAACAAGTGGCTCTTTGCTCAAAACGGCTTCCCCTTTTTCGGAGAACAGAATTTTTCAGTGAATTTATATGTGTTTTGCTATTCTCGTTGGCTCAGCCTTCCTAACCGTAGAATTGGGGTCTCTTGGAGACAAGTCGTGGCAATGGCAGCGATTTAAAGGGTTTATCTTGCACTTGGCTTCTAATTTCGTTTATGAGTTCTTCGAGGGTCATTTTGCGGATTTTCTTGGCTTTCCTGTCTCTGACTGGAAGGGCTTCGGATTCCAGCTCCTTCTCTCCAACGACTATTACGTAGGGAATCCACTCCATTTCGGCTTCCCTGACACGTTTCTGCATCGTTAATGGGCGGTCGTCTATGTCCACGCGGATTTGGCTGGTTTCCAGTTTTTCCGCCATTTTCTCGCAGTGTTCCAAGAATTTGTCTGACATGGGGATTAAGCGCACCTGAGTGGGCGATAGCCAAAGAGGCAGCATTGGCGGCTCGCCTTTTTGTTGTTGTTTGTAGGCTTTTTCCAAAAGGGCATATATGCAGCGTTCAATTGCTCCGCTTGGCGAGCAATGCAGTATAAGCGGATAACGCCTTTCGCCTTTCTCGTCCACGTAGGTTATCTCGTATCTTTTGGCGTTTTCCACGTCTATCTGGTCTGTGGAGAGGGCTGCAGCCTTGTCTTGGTTGTCAACGAAGTTGAAGTCCCATTTAAGCCTAAAATAGAAGAAGGGTTCACTCCACATTTCGACAAGCACTGGTTTGCCGAAAATTTCCGCTAGGTTTTTAATGAAGTCCTTGTTTTCTTCGTAGAAGTCTTTTGTAAAGCGGAGGGCCACTTCGTAGTCATCCTTTGTTAAGCCTATGCCCTCCAAAACTTGGATGCATAACTTGAACCTTGTTATGAACTCTTTTTTAGCTTGTTCTAGGTCTGTGCAGAAGGCGTGGCAATCTGGCATGGTGAAAGCCCTAAGCCTTCTCAAGCCCACAACTTCGCCGCTTTTTTCTCGCCGAAAACTATAGCGAGTTAACTCGTAAACCCTTAATGGCATGTGCCTATACGAGAACTGTGTGTCGTGAACCATCAGGAACTGCCCAAAACAAGCGGCAAATCGCAGGAAAAGCTCCTTGTCCTCGGATTTCAAAACATATTGGCGGGCTGGGAATCGGTTTAAGTAGTCGGCTAAGCTTGGGTGGCTGAAATCATACATCACTGGTGTTTCAACTTCCATGGCACCGTATTCGACGACTTTGGTGGTTACGTATTGCTCAATAAGCGATTTTATGAGTCTACCCTTCGGATACCAGCGGACGTTTCCGGGGTCGCTTCCGGCCTCATAATCGGCTATTTCGAGCCGTTTCATCAGCGGCACGTGGGGCGGCATTTGCTGACTTGCCCTAACTTTGGATATTTCATATCTGGCGAATTTCTCTAGGTTTTCATGTCCCCTAAAGTCAAACTCTTCTACTGGAATCATTTTTCCGTCGGGCTGCAGAATATACCAGTAGGAGACGAGCTTCTCTTCGGCTTTTAGGGCTTCTGAAACTTTTTCAGCCTCTTCTTTTTCCGCTTTTGTCGGCGTTATGGTGCGGGATTGTTCCGCTAATGGGTGCCCTTTTATGGATATTGTGAACTGTTTGTTCCAGCCAAAGGGCGCGCGGTACGTTTCTATGCCCTGAGCTTTTGAATACTCCTCCATAGCCTTTATAACTTTCAATGCTTCGGATGGCTTCGCGAGGTTGCTGCTTAAGTGGGCGTAGGGGTATATCAAAATGCGGTTTGCCTTCAACTTTTCAAGAAAGGCTTTAACTTCATCTATGGCTTTGCGGGCAACGGTTTCGTCGTCTCCTTCCTCCACAGCTGTGAAGAGAACAACAACCTCTTCTAGACGTTTTGTCTCGCTGTCGGCTTCTTCGGCTAGGGTTATCTCCTTTTGAATAGGCTTGTATTCGATGTAGTTTGAGTGAAGTTGCAATATCCGCATTTTCGCTCTCCCCTTAGCGTTTTATACTCCCTTAAATCGCCACTGCTCGATTTTTCGCTCCTTTTTTGTTCGCTTCTTAAACTCTTTGTAGTGGCTTTCACACAAATAAGCGCGTCTTTCGCTGCTGCTTACGTTTAATCCAGCCCTTCTAACTTTTTCCGCGGAAAGCGAGCGGACAGCCTCGTTGCCGCATCCTGAAACGTTACATTTAACGCCTTTCCCAACTTTTCCCAAGGCTGAACCCATCTTGCATAAGGGGTTTAGAGGCTTTAACTGGAATAAAACGCGGTTAGTGCTTAATTCCTTTTTCGTAAAGCAACTCTGCCCTACGGAGAATCTCGTTTCCATAACCTATAAGAGTTGGACCAACACCTTCGACAACCGTTGAAGCTGCCGCTGAACCCACACAAGCACACCAAAGAACTTCCTTACCACGAACATATTCAGCTAAAAAGCCGCCCATGAAGGTGTCTCCAGCTCCGGTGGGATCCACAAGCTTGTTGGCCGTATACGCTGGGATTTCATAGGTTGTTCCATTTATAGATATGAGGATGCCCTTCATGCCCATCGTCACAATCACGGTTTCAACGCCGAAGTCGTGGACCGCTTTGATGGCTGCTTGCAAGTCTGTTAAGCCAGTGACCGCCTCAATTTCATCCTTGGATGACTTGTAAATGTTCACCATTTCCAACATGCGTTTATCCTTTAAAGCTCCGTGGGTCACAATGCCCTCCTCGTTAAATGTGCGGACTAATCCTTGAGGGTCGAGTGACAAGACTTCCGAAGACTTTCTTAGTTTTTCAGCAATGTCATGTTGAACCTCACCGGCTATGGGTGCTAAGTGCACAGCTTTCGCCTCAAGTAAATTTGGCAAGTCTTCAGTTGTTATCGGTGAAGCTTTGCTTATCAGCCTTAAAGTGCGGTTGGACAAGTCGCTGCTGTATCTTAATTCAAACCTCGTTGTTTTTTCATGTTCGATTCTGGAAACGTTTGTGATGTCTATTCCTTCTTGGCTTAGCCACCATAGGTAAGCTTTGGGAAAGTCGCCGCCAACCTTGGAAACCACGGATACGTTGGCTCCTAGACGTCTTGCTGAAAGTGACGTGTAAGCTGCAGAGCCACCCAAAATTATGTAAGGTGATTGCCTATTTGGAAGGCTTATATAGTCTATGCAGAAGTGTCCGACCACAACTATGTCATAAACCATTAACCGTCGCCGGTCTCAAATTTTGGATTGAAGTAGTAGAATTGCTTTAGCCAAGTCTCCTTCACATTCCTCGAGGGCTTTTCTGGCTTCTTCAAGGCTTTTGCCAGTCTGATCAGCCACAAGCCTAACATCCTCTTCTGGTATGACTAGCTTCCGTTCAACAGCTTTCTCGGTGATTTTTCCTCCAGCTACTTGAAACATTTTCTGTCCTTGAATGTCAACTACGGCGACCTCCGGATTTTCGATGATTATTTCTTTGCCGGCTGTTTTTATGATGACTTGCTCCACGTCTGGAACGGTGTCCATGCTCAAGCCCATGCGTTGCATCATGCGTCGGGCTTCACGGGGGCTTAAACGTCTACGCATCAACGGTCTTCATCTCCGAACTAAAACCACTTTAGAACTTCTTATACTTAACTTTCCTCCAAAATGCCTCGTCTAACTTTAACCGCCACACCAGTTCTGAAGACTGTCATCTCCTCGCCGGACAAAAGGGCTTTCCCAACGGCTAAAACTTCACCTTTCTCGTTTACAACGATAACCTCGTCTTTTGGGCGGATTTCACTGTCAGCTTTCACGATATGTGCGGCAAAAACGTCACCGCCTTCCGCCACAAACCTTGAAATGCCATTCTTGACTACCACGAAGCATTTAGCTGGTATGTCGTTTTCGACGATTCTTTTCGCGCCTTCGATGCTTAGCGAGAAAAGACCATCCATGGGACGGAGGGTGACAAGCCTTTTTCCGTCTAGGTAAACGTAGCGTATCCTGCCAGTGCGTTTTGAATAGGCGATTTCCACCGTTTCTGGAAACAGTTTTTCGCCTACACCCTTCCCAAACTGGTAGTCCGCGATGCTTCTGATGCGCCTTAGAGGGTTCTCCAATATCTACACCGTTTCACTGTTAAAGTATGATTTCGACAACTATAAACATAACCAAACGTCAAATATTAAAAGAACACAACTACAGAGGGGCGCCTACATCTTGCGATGCGAGGTTTGTGGAGGAAGAATCAACGGCAAACCGGTAAAAGCCCTAATCGAGGGAGCACGATTAACCGTTTGCAGCAAATGTGCGAAACACGGCACGATCATACAAGAAGAGCCGAAGACGCCCTTGTTTTCGCTGCCTCCATCTAAACAAAAAGCAAAACCCGGAGAGGCTGCGCCGCCTCCAAAATCATCCCCGGCTATTAACGTTGGAATGCAGAGGATTGATGAAGTTTCTTTTGAGCTTGTGGACGATTACGATGTGAGAGTGAGACAAGCAAGGGAAAAGATGGGGCTAACCCACGAAGAACTGGGTAAAAAGATAAACGAGAAAGTTTCAGTACTCAAGAAAATTGAAACAAGGAAAATTAAGCCTGACAATAAGTTGGCAGCCAAACTTGAGCACGCTTTAAGAATAAAGCTTCTGGTTCCAGCGTCTGAAGATAAGGTTCCGGCGGCAACCGTTCTCAAACAACCAAGCTGCGCTTTAACCATCGGAGACTTGGTACAGCTTGAAAGGGGAGATAAGGAGGAGAAAACCTAACGAGAGCCATCATAGTGCAACGCCGCAAACCAAACGAGCCTTCAACCCTAGACGAGCTAAAAAGCCTAGCCGAGTCTGCAGGTTACACTGTTGTGGGCAAAGTTGAGCAGGTGCGCGCTCCAGACCCACGATACCAAGTTGGATATGGAAAAATTAAGGAAATAGCTGAACTTGTAAAGGCGACAGGTGCCCAAAAAATAATTTTTGACAACTTTTTGAGACCTGTGCAAGCCTACAATATAGCCAAGGAAACTGGCGTTGAAGCGATAGACCGTTTCCAGCTAATCCTCGAAATATTCGCGAGAAGAGCCTCAACAACAGAGGCAAAGCTGCAAATCCAGTTAGCTAGGCTGAAGTATGAGTTAACCCGAGCCAAAGAGAAAGTGCGACTGGCAAAAATGGGTGAGCAGCCCGGCTTCATGGGGCTCGGCGCCTACGAAGTGGACGTTTACTATGAGACTGTTAAGAGGCAGATTCAAACCATAACGGAGAAGCTTCGGAAAATTCGGAGGAAACGCCTACTTCATCGTGAAAGAAGGGCTGAGCTTGGCTTCCCCTCTATTTCTCTTGCTGGATACACAAATGCGGGTAAAAGCTCATTATTCACAGCATTAACCGAAGAAGAAGTTCCCGTTGACAACGCCCTCTTCACGACGCTTTCCACAACCACAAGGCTTGTGAAGTTTTCACGGAAAAAGTTTCTCTTAACGGATACCGTCGGCTTCATAGACCGTTTGCCCATAACCTTGATAGAGGCTTTCCGTTCAACCCTCGAAGAAACCATATACTCAGACTTGATATTGTTGGTCGTGGACGTCAGCGAACTTCCCGCCACCATCGAGAAAAAGTTGAAGGTATGCCTAGAAACAATAGACCGTATAGGTGCGTCCGGCATTCCAATAATAACCGCCCTAAACAAGATTGATTTAATATCCAAAGAGGAGCTTCAACAAAAGATGGAAATGTTTAAGGACAAGGCTCCCAGACCAGTGCCGGTGTCCGCTCTTTATGGACTGAACCTTGATCAGCTAAAAGAGGAAATAACAAGGACTCTTCAACCCTTTGCAAGGGCGTCCATCCGCCTTTCGGTATCAGATGAATCCATGTCATTTATCTCTTGGCTTTTTAACCGCGCAGACGTCCAGAAAATAGAATATGAGGGCAACGAAGCTTATGTTGCTTTTGAGGCTGTTCCATGGTTCGCGGAAAAGGTGGTCAACCGTGTCAAAGAACTTGGAGGAAAAATCGAAAGCTTCCAACATTAAAAGCCAGCCGAAAGTCTACGTTTTAAGATGGGGCCACCGCCCAAAAAGGGACATACGCCTAACAACCCACGTAGCCCTAACAGCCAGAGCACTGGGCGCTTCAGGCTTAATACTGTCAGACGTAGAAGACAAAAATGTAAAGGCAACTGTGGAAAAAGTCGTGAAAAACTGGGGCGGCCCATTCCATTTTGAAATGGGTACTCCTTGGAGGAAAGTTGTTAGCGAATGGAGAGCCAAGGGTGGAATAGTGGTTCACTTGACGGCTTACGGTGAAAATATCGAAGCAAGCGATGTAATGCAACGGATAAAAGCACAGGGTAAAGATGTACTGGTCATTGTTGGAAGCCAAAAGGTCCCCGGAGAATTTTTCTCACCAGAAGTTTCAGACTTTAACGTGGCAATAGGCAACCAACCCCACTCAGAGTGTGCCAGCCTAGCCGTCTTTTTAGACCGTTTTTTCGAGGGCAAAGAGCTTACAAAAACCTTTGAGAACGCCCGACTCGTAATAATCCCCCAGCAAAGAGGTAAAAAGGTTGTTAGAAGAATGAATTCTGAATATGAAGCCGGAAAAGAGATTTAAACTAAGATTTGCATAAAATATGTGTTAGGTTAGAAAATCTATTCGATGCTTAAACGGAAAAAGGGTTGTTTGTGTTGTCTGCGGTTGACGACGCCACATTGATGAAAGTTGCCGAAGCTTTGGGCGACGAGGAAGCTGTGAAAGTAATTGAGATACTTAAAAGCTCCGACGAAATAACAGACGACGAAATAGCCAACAAAACAGGGATAAGACTTAACAATGTGCGAAAAATCCTCTATAAACTCTATGACCACTCTCTTGTAAGCCTAAGAAGAACAAGAGACCCAAAAACGGGATGGTTCATATTCCACTGGAAACTTCAACCAGACCAGCTTGAGGGCTTCATACTAAGCCAAAAACGAAGGATCTTGGAAAAACTTAACATTCGACTGGAATACGAGAAAAATCATGATTTCTACTACTGCCGCACACCGGGCTGTAAACGGGTTCCTTTCGAAGAAGCTGTTGAGCTTGTTTTCAAATGTCCGACGTGCGGCAAACCACTGACGCATTACGACAACGAGAAAATAGTTAAGGTCTTAACTCAGAAGGTTGAACAGTTGAGGAAGGAGCTGGGTGAGTGAAAAATTTCCAACAAGAGAACAGGCCCTCAACTTTCTGCGGGATAGTGGCTGTTCACAAAATGTTATAAGGCATTGTGAAGCGGTCGCCGACTTGGCTGTTGAAATCGCCAAAAAATGTTTGGATAAGGGGTTAAACGTTAACCTCGGACTTGTAGAAATAGGTGCTCTCCTTCACGACATTGGAAGAGCCAAAACCCACAGCGTTCATCACGCCTTGATTGGAGCCCAAATCGCCAAGACTTTAGGTCTGCCTGAACCAATAATCGCAATAATAAAGCGGCATGTAGGGGGCGGAATAACAGCCCAAGAAGCCAAAAAACTCGGATGGCCAAAGGACGTTTATACACCGCAAACCATTGAAGAGAAGATCGTCGCCTACGCGGATAAACTAATCGAAGGCTCCACAAGAGTCCCGATAGAAAAAACTATAGAAAAATTCTCGAAGGAACTGCCTCCACAAGCAGTAGCACGCGTTAAAAGGCTCCATAGGGAAATGCAAACTCTAATTGGAGACTGTAAATGACCACGGTTGTTCTCTCCGCAAAAATCTATAGTGAAGACCAGCTGACTTATGTCGAGGACTACTTGAAAGCGCTGTTTAAAGGTCTGGCAGTCCAAGTAAAGGGCCTTGAAGTCGCAGTGGACAACAGAATTCAGGTGGTTTTTCAAGGCGAGGATGAAAAAGCTGCTCTGAACCTGCTTGAAAGAGAGGTTGGACTAAGCCCCAAAAGCCTTGAAGCGTTGAAAAAGTTTTCAAAGGTGAAGGGGTACATAGCCAAACTGAGCGAAGACGATATAACCGTAGATGTTGGTATAGTTCTTCCCAAAACATTGGAGGCCACGGTTCCATTACAGCGTCTACAAGCTCAACTTGCAGATGGAAGAAAAATCGCTATGAAAAAAATTGCCGATCTTTATGGACTAGTAGAGAACGTGCCTTTCACGGTTAAAATAACAAGTCTAGGCGAAGACAACATTGAAGCAGAACTTGCTGAAACACAACTCACAACATATAGAAGATGGATAAAATCTCTTTTCGACAGACTCATAGTTCTAGGCGCCTCCCAGCAAGAAATACGAAAAGCCCTAAAAAACGCTGGGTGTCAAGGTGACATTATCGCAATAGAGTCTATGGGACTTTTCGAGCATGCGGTCGCGTGTAAACTTGGAACGGATGCTGTTGGGCTAATCCCGAAAATAGGCAAACACCTCCCAAACGTAAGGCTGGAAGTTTTCAAACCAAAAACAGTAATAGAGTTTTTCGAAAACTTCATCATAAAATAAGTTAAAACAGCCTTCATGGGCATCTTCATGCATGTGTTGTAGTTGTTTTAGCGGTATTTGAGCGAGTAAATGTTCAAAATATCAGATGAAAAACGAGTGGGCCGAGTTGCTGTGCCCACAGCTTCTGCTGAACCCTCTGAAGCTTATAAGGACACGATGTATCCGTAACATATACAACTTGTAATTTAGATTGTATGCTTCAAAGTTTCCTAGCTTGTTACGGGGGTCCCCTTTCAAGTCTCTCATTGACGTGCATTGGCAGTTGTCTTTTAGGGGCTTGGTTATGTGGACCGTTTTACGCGGCATGTGCGTTTTATTGCATAGGTACTTGTGGCGTAATTGATATGGCAATAGCGCTGTCTTGCGCGGTTTGGACAATCTGGTACTGCTGTTTGAGCTAGTTTACCGGAAAACTAATAGGCTTTATATGATTAATCTGGATTGAGTCAGAAACTGGGATGTATGGTAAATTTATGCGTCGCAGGGATTGGCTGTTAATTCTCGTACTGATGGGGATTTTGGTCATTTCCACTGCGACATATCTTCAAACAAATCCCAGTTTTATTTACTCAATCTTCGTTGGCTTTCTCATTGGATTCACATTCCTGTTAGTGTTAGCTTTGCAACCTAAATACAACAGAGTCTTATAGAGCGATTACTTAAACTTCTCAAACGAGATGTGGAAACAGGAGGACGATTTAATCGCTACGGAAAGTTAGCTGGCTTTTTAATACTCATAAACTCGCTGGTCTTCCGTTTAATGGCACACTACAACCTCCATTCTTCCCTGTCCTTTTTATTATTCATTTACATCCAAATGGGACTTGGAGTGATCCTCACCGCAAGCTTGCTGGGAATTTCTGGGAAAGTTTTCCGATATCCATTGATTGCATTAATAATTCTAGAATTAGCAGTGATAGGCATAATTACAGCACTATTTCTTCTTGAACTAGCACATCACTAAAAGTTATTGAGCTCAAAGATTATGAAAATGGGAGTGCACAATAGGTTGCTTGATTTTCCTAGTTCTAGGACCACTGGGACCAGCAGCATATGCCTTTTGCGCGGAGGCTTGCTGATCATTTTGTGGAATAACGGCTAGGTGATGTTCTTATACTGCACATTTATGCTACTGTTACATGTGGACGTATCTAATGGTTGGTGAAGTGCTGGAAAATGAATTTGAATTTGGGAAGTTTGTCAAGAGTTGTGGTCTTTGCAGCTATAGGCTCAGTTATTTTAATCGCCCTTTTTACAACATTTTTCGCTGAGCTCTGGCCAGACCATGTTCCATATATACTCCCAATTTTTGTTGCGCTTTTTTGGTTTGTAGTTCTGGCTTCAAACAAAAAGCTTAGGGACGGTTGCCGTATGGTTATAGAAAGATATTCAGTTAGACTTCGTGGAAGAAAATTTTTATGGTTTGGGTTAATATCCAACTTTACCATGCTTGCAGTTTCGCTTACTCTTATTTCTATATCAGTCCAAAATCCTCAAATTCCGTATATTCCACAATTGGCGATCATATCGATTATAATATACTTTGTTACAACCGTTATCGTGATTTACGGCTTAATTAAAACTTATGGAAAATGGGGGCTTCTAATCATTCTATTGGCTATTATAGCGGCCGCTTTGCGTTTCTTAATACGATGACAAAAGAAGGAAGAGCAAACTAGACAACTCATTTGCTTAAGCTTCATCACACTTCGACTTGCAAAAATGGGCCGGGCCGGATTTGAACCGGCGACCTTCCGCACGTCAAGCGGATGTCCTAACCGAGCTAGACTACCGGCCCCTTCCGTCAAAATAGTCTACATGCATTTCCCATATATAGCTAATTCGCCTCAACTTTTGGATAAAGATTTAAGCAAAAACTGCATGGAAAATAGCGGGTTATTGAGCCGGGATGGCGGAGTGGACAACGCGCAGGCCTTGAGAGCCTGTGGCCCGTTTGGGCCGCGTGGGTTCGAATCCCACTCCCGGCGCCTCTAAACACAGTTTCTAATGGTTCCGTAGGAAAACCAAAAATCTAATAAAAATAAAGTATCTTTCTTAAGTAAATGATAGTCTAGTAAGAGTTGGACCAACGTTATGAAAAAAATAGATAAGCCATGGGGACACGAAGAAATACTTGTAAATAATGGCAGTTACTTGGTTAAGAAGCTTGTTCTCAGAGATGAAACGTCAATGCATTATCATAGCGTCAGAAATGAGGTGCTTATACCGGTAAATGGTGAGGGTTTCATCGTGCTGGATGACAATGTTCTCCCGTTGTCTCCTCTCACACCTGTCTGTGTCAAGAAGGGGGTTAAACATAAAATCATCCCTAAACGATCCCTTGAAATTATTGAAGTTTCAGACAGCAATGTGGATGATGTTGTTAGAATATCTGACAAACATAAAAGGGTAAAAGCATAAAATGCCTTAGATGTTTATGCGCTGTCTACGTTGTGGAAAGTGTTGTCGTCAAACTGTGATGGAGCTCTCTTGGAGTGATATTCAAAGACTTGTAAATGCTGGTTTTCATATAGAAGATTTTGTAAGGATGTATGGTGGGGTTCCTCGTTTAAGAAATGTGAATGGTTGGTGCTATTTTTACAGTGTCTCTAAAAGGCGATGCAAAGTTTACAAGTTGAGGCCTCTGGGTTGCCGTATTTATCCGGTCATCTATGTGGAAGGTGAAGGCTTCGTATTAGACAAGCTATGCCCCATGAAGCATACTGTTTCAGAAAGAGAGTTTAAAATTAAAGCAAAAGCTCTCAAGAAGCTTCTAGCAAAGATTGATTCTGAACGTTTGCGCTTCTAGAATTGCTTTGATGTCAAATTTATCTTCGAATAATTGCTAAATTAGGTGGATTCTCTAGTTTCCGTGTTTACGATGTGTCTCTCGAATTGTTCTGCGTATTTATATCCGCTGTCTGGGAAAACTAGGACGTATACGCCTTCTTCTCCTGCTACTTTTTGGAAAGCGTGAACAACTGCACCGGAGCTTAGCCCTATTAATAAGCCTTCTTTTCTTGCGATTTTTGTAACAGCCTCTGCGGCTTCGGACTGTTTAACGTCTACTATTTCGTCAAACTTTGTCCAATGAATCCATTTCATGCCTGTTTCAACTCGTCTAATACCCGGAATCACCTCGTTTGGTGCTGGTTGAACGCCTATTATTTTAACGTTGTCTCCATATTTGGCTTTGAAGTAAATGGATATGGCGCTCATGTGGCCGGACGTTCCTATTCCACCGATTATATGTGTTGGTTTTAGGCCAACGCTCGTTAATTGCTGGTCTATTTCTCTTGCTGTGTGTTTGAGATGGACTTTGAAGTTTGCGTCGTTTTCGAATTGGTTTAAGTGGGCAGCCCCTTGGGCTTTCGCTTCCATGTCTACTTGGCTTAATGCTTCGACTGTTAAGCCTACGGGCAGCCTGACGACTTCAGCTCCGAGAACCTTTAGGTATATGTCGCTTACTTTTTGCACGGTCATTGGAACGTAGAGCCTTGCCTTTGCGCCGAGAATGTTTGCTATTGAAGCCAAGGCTATTCCAGTGTTCGTGGAAGTTGCCTCATACAAAAAATGTTTGAAGTCTCCTTTTTCTACAGCTTCCTTAACCATATACCACGCTATACGATCTTTGACGCTGTTGCTGAAAGGATTATAGCATTCAAGCTTAGCCCAAACGCTTCTACCATTAGTTGAGAGAGAATTTAGCTTGACAAGCGGTGTGGGCCAACCTTCATAAAGTAGTTCTAAACTGCTATTGTAAACTTTCAGCACTTTTTTGCTGGGCTTTTCCGGTTTAAGCAGCCTTTTCAATGGAACGTTTATTCTAACATGTTCTGTTAGAAGAGTGAAGCTTTTTGGCGGAAGCTTTTCTCCCTTAAGTCCGGCATCTAAAATAGCTTCCTTTGTCAGTTTTTCTGTGGTTTTTATTTCCACTTTGTTAATGTTTATTAAGAATGCTGGGGTTTTCTCAGCTGAAAGTAGATCGAGTGCTTGGAATGCTTCATACCCATCCAGCAAAACTTTAGTTTTCTTATCCAAGATAAGCGGCAAGTCAACTGTTTCCGTTTTTAAAAATCTGGCGTAAACGGACAATGATTCTTTTAAATTTGTGTGCATAGCGGTTCTGATGTTTCTAAGTGGGATGAATTTGAGGTCGCTTTTCAAGATTTCAAGCGGCACATCTACCTTTTTCTCTAGAGATGATATATGTATTGGAACATCACTGTTTCTTATCACGTGCTTAGAGGTTTTTGGCGGAAAAAGTTTGCCCGTTAAGGCAGCTTCAATTATGTCCCGCTT
Organism: Bathyarchaeia archaeon; assembly: GCA_038817995.1. Taxonomy (GTDB): domain Archaea; phylum Thermoproteota; class Bathyarchaeia; order Bathyarchaeales; family Bathycorpusculaceae; genus DRVP01. The sequence continues at coordinate 128,853 of JAWAZC010000002.1, forward strand.
TGTTAGGTGATAATTGTCCCTCCATGCTTGAACCTCAATGTTTGGCGATTCATAATCCACATAGACAACGGGTATTCTTTTACATCCTAAGTTCTTTAACGCGTTGTAGCGGTGTTCACCGTCGAGAATGACCTTCGTTTTAAAGTCGGCGACTATTGCATATTTTAGGACTTTGTCTGATGCTATTTGTTGGGTCAGTGTGTTCAAGTGGTTTGGGTCTACCTCCTCATGCTGGCGCAGTCTTTCTAGCTCGACTAAGTATATTTGGTTGAGGTTTTGGGGCATTTTAACACCGTTAAACAGAATTTAACACCGTTAAAAATATATAAACTTACCGTCAAAAATAACTAGGGAACAAAATGAAACCACCGTGTGTCATAGTCGTCAAATACCTTCTACCAGCCATAAGGGTGCTTGTAACAAAAGAACTCATTGAAAAACATAACATGCGCAAAATAGAAGCATCTGAAAAGATGGAACTCACCCCAGCTGCCATAACCCAGTATTATAAAGGCGAAAGGGGAACAGCCTTAACCCGTGAAATAGAACAGTCGCCAGAAGCTATGAAAATGATTTCGCAGTTAGCCGAAACAATAGCCAGAGAAGAAGCCACACCAGAAGATGTTATAGAAAAACTTTGCGAAATATGCGCTACCATAAGGTACGAAAAAGTTATATGCAAACTTCACCGGGAGGATCTTCCATCATTGGATGCTTGTAAGTGCGCTACTTGTTATCCGCAGCCTACAGCTGAAAACTAGCAACCACTAAGGACACCGGCGCTTTGCCACGGCCACTGTTTTCATGGTCTTACGTTCAACATATGCCTTGACGGTCTTCACCTTTATCGTATTTAAAAACTCTCTTGCAGCTTTTTGCGCCTCCTTCTTTGACTGGTACACATCGTCCAACTCGATCCACGGCAACTTTTCGTCAATTTTTATCCAAAGAACGTACATTTCAACCCCAACACGTCGTCTTTGTGGAAGCTTTGAGCTTAGTAATTAAAACTGTTATGAATTTTGAATATGGATGAAAAATTAATTAAGGCGTTCCATAACCAATTGATGGTTTAATAGCGATAGAATGGTGTCTCTGAAGGAGTGCCTATGGAAAATGGAGGGAAGCCCACAAGGACAAGAAGGCGAAAACGATGAAAACAATCAAAGCTACAAGCAAAGGCGGAAACAGGCCCCCTGTGTTCAATTTACCTCATACCCAACTATTTCGCCTAAACCCTCCGCCTTCTAAGTCTTCGTCAAAACCGCCTTCCATTTTTGATCACGTTCAACGCCTAACGGAGGATTTTAAGCAATGATGCAAAGTGTTAAACCAAGCTTTGCCAAAACCTTGAAACAGTCGGTAATGGCCTACGCGTTCAACATATTCGGGATAGCTGCCGGAACTATTGTCGCGTACCACTCTGGGCTTTTCGACCGGGCTCCTTGGGCTGTTGTGATATATCCTCCGATACTAAGCGCAAGGGGCGTCATAGGTGGTTTGTTCTGCGGGAGGCTAAGCACAGCCCTTCACCTTGGCACTATTCAGCCCCGATTTTTTGGAAACACCAAGAGTTTCTATCTACTTTTTAGGGCAATAGTCTTCCTAACCTTTGAAGCAAGCCTGTTTATGGGTTTGGTGGCCGTGCTTTTCAGGGTGGTCATCTATCGTGAAGTGGTCATCGGCGAGCTTTGGAATATGATGAATGTGCTCTTGGCAACAATGGCCTCAGCTTTGGCAGTTATTTCTCCGCTTACTTTAACGGTTTCCTTCATTTCCTTCAAGCATGGCCTAGATCCGGACATAGTCTTGTATCCAGTGGAATCCACGGTTTCAGACCTGCTAATTACAGCCATATATATTTCCATACTCAACGTATACCTCATGTACAGCTCATCTTGGTATTTCCTTCTCGCGGTAAGCTTGGCCTTGTTGTTTACATCGTTATACATATTTGCCAAAAACAGACGGGAACCGGAATTCGCTAAAACTTTAAAGGAATCCCTACTAACCCTTATTATAGTTTCCTTCATAATCAACATTGCTGGAGCAGTTTTAGGAAAAGTTGACGAGTTTATGCGTGAGAGACACGAGATTTACAAGGCTTACCCTGTCTATGTGGTTTACCCCGCCCTAATAGACACTATAGGGGACGTGGGTTCTGTTGTTGGTTCAACAGCAACCACGAAATTGGCTCTCGGCACATTGAAGGCCTCACTCTCCTCAATTAAGGATCATTTTACGGAGATTTCAGGCGCTTGGGTAGCTTCACTAATAATGTTTTTTGCCTACTCCATTTTAGCTTTGGCTGTGAAAGGACTGCTTCGACCGTTAAATGTTGTAAAATTTTCTTTGCTTTTGCTAATTGTTAATGTGTTAGCCGCCACTCTAATTATTTTGATCTCTTACTCCGTGGCAATTGTAACTTACCAGAAGGGGTTAGATCCGGATAATTTCGAAATTCCTATTGAAAGCTCTTTGGCTGACACTTTAACAACGATCTCCTTGTTTATCGTCTTAACTTTTTTGGCTTGGATTTAACCCATTTTCGGGATAAGGGTTAAAATATCTGACGCCTATAGTTGGTTTTGGGAGCAGTTCAAACTCTATGTCTTCCTTTGAAAAAATAGAGTATAAACCTATACCAGCGAGGGAGCTTCTCCGTGAAATGAAAAACCTCTCTGAGCTTATGATCGACCTAGCTTATTCTGCAGCCCTTTTCAACGATAGGGAGCTTGCCGAAGACGTTTTGGAGCTGGAAAAACGCATCGACACCCTAGCCTATCAACTGGAAATGGTGACTATGGTAGCCGCTCGGGACGCCGAAGATGCTGAAGCGCTGGTCAGCGTGTCTAAAGTGGCAGCTGCAGCGGACAAGATTTCGGACGCTGCCGCTGACATAGCCGCTATAGTAACTCAGAACATTGGTGTTCACCCAATTGTAAGTGAAATCTTTGAGAGGGTTGAGGAACGCCTTATAAAAGTCAGGGTGCAAGAAAACTCTACTCTCGTTGGAAAAGAGATAAGCGCGCTTGAACTTGCTTCGAGAATGGGTGTGGACATAATTGCAATCTATAGAGAAAAAGACTGGATAATTAACCCCAAAGGAATAGAGAAAATTCGTGCTGGTGACGTCCTAATCGCTAGGGGGGCGTCTGAAGGCTTGAAAGAGCTTCGGAGGCTTTGTGAAGGAAAATCGAATAGGTTGGAGGATTAATTGTGTCAGTGAAAAGCCAGAAAAAGTTTGAGGAAATAGTCAAACGCTTCGTCGAGCTTAAAGACACTTCTGAACTGATGATTGATTTAGCATATTCAGCGCTTCTTTTAGACAGCAGGGAGCTCGCCGAAGAAGTGCAAAAACTTGAAGAATACATGGATAAGCTGCACACAGAGTTCGAGTTGCAAGTTCTGTCGAGCAAATTCAGAAAAGAAGAAGCGAAGGGTTTTCTTGGACTGGTGAGGCTTGGAGTTGTTACGGAGAAAATTGCTGACGCCGCAGCTCAAATAGCTGAAGTCGTTTTGAGGGGCCTGGAGCCTCATCCGGTTCTAAAACTGGCTATAAAAGAAGCCGAGGAGACAATAGCCTATGTGCAGGTAACGGAAAAATCTCCTTTAGCAGATAAGACCTTAAAAGAAACTAAGATTCCAGAAGAAACGGGCATGTGGATTCTCGCCATAAAAAGGGGGGACAAATGCATCAGACCGAAACCAGAAACCAAAATCCAAGTAGGCGACATCCTAATAGCTTCTGGCTATGCTGAAGGGGAGGAAGATCTCAAAAAGCTAGCAGCCCCTTGACGCTTGTCCCTTTTAGAGTTTGAATAAGAATTCTAGATTCATCAACACTATAAGTCGGAATCCAAATCTAAATTGTTTAAAGGAGGAAAACGCCACGAAACAGCGAAAGGAAACCCCCCATGAGGGGCAAAACTACATATGTCCAAACCCGGTGTGCGGAAAAACATTCACAAAACCTTTGAAGGTTGAAAATTTAAGTTCCGGGACAGTTACAGCATATGAAGCGTGCCCCTACTGTCTGACAGAGATAACCGTAGAAGCCCCAATTAAGCGCAAAGAAACAGTTGAGGAGGACGTTAAACTTGAACCAGAAACAGCGCTGGAAAAGAAGACTGTTTTTCAGCAACCTCCAACGGAAGTGTCAAACTGCAAACATTACTTTGGATATCTGAGTGAACGTTCTTCAAGAGATGGACTTCCAGAGGAATGCATGGTTTGCCCCAGCATAGTGCAATGTATGCTTAAAGGTGTTACAGGATAGGTCGGTTTCCCATGATACGCACATTCTCTTTTAAAATCGTCTGTGTGCCTTTAAAATTGCAGGAGAATTGACATTGGCGACAACTTTACAAAAGAAGCCTCCGGGAGTCGTTACTCCTGCAACATCCCAATTTAAGAGGCTTAACGCTGAATCTGTTACAGCCATAGCCACAAGTTTCCTTAAGAGAATTGGGCATAGGGGTGGGTTAAAACCAAAAAGGGTTTCGTTGGAAGAGGGAGTTTACATTGTTGAAGTGGAAATGAAAAGGTTTACCGCTATTATTCGCGTGGATGCCGAGACTCAGGAAATAACATCTTATGAGATTCAACCTAAAGGTGAAGAAACGTCTTTTGCATTGTTTTCTCCAAAAATGATAATGGTGATAATAGTTATAGTTACGGTTGTAAACGTAGCCTTACATTTTGCCTTTAAAGTGCTAGGCTTGTGAAGCGCTATTTCTCCTTTTTAGCCTTTTTCTCCGGCTTTTTCTCCTCTTTCGGTGCTTCAGCAGCCTCTGTTTTTTCGGCCTCCTTTACTTCCGCAGCTTCCTCTTTCTTTTCCTCAAGCTCGCTTGTAATTTCCTCTATTGGTTTCGGCGGAGGAGTGGTTGCCATAGTCCAACCTATCCATGCGCCTATAGCCATGACGGCAACAAACGCTATTAGCACTGGAATTGCAATAACCCAAAACTGGACAGCACTGATGTCACTTATTACTGGAGCCAGCCACTGCGGATAGAAGAGTGTTACTACATAAAGAATGGCTATCGCAACACATACAACAAATATAACTCCACCTATGGCTTGATCCTTACTAACCATCTAAACCACCACACATAAAGCCAATGTTTGTGTTTGTCTCTTTTTAAACTTTACGTGACCGCTATGTTGTTCCCATCTCCCAAGTCGTCAAATACTTTTTCTGTTCTTCTGTTAAAACATCTATTTTTACTCCCATGGCTTCAAGCTTGAGTTTCGCAACGGTTTCGTCTATCTCCTTTGGCACTGGATAGACTTTCGGCGGCATTTTATCAGCCTTGACCAAGTATTCAACGCATAAAGCTTGGTTTGCAAAGGACATGTCCATAACCTCTGATGGATGGCCTTCAGCCGCTGCAAGGTTTACAAGTCGTCCTTCCGCTAAAAGGTAAATCTTTCTGCCGTTCTTCAACGTGTACTCCTCGAGGTTTTGTCTTATCAACCTTTTTGAAACTGTGAGTTCTTCAAGATCTTTTAGGTTTATTTCCACGTTAAAGTGACCGCTGTTGGCGAGAATGGCTCCGTCACGCATTTTCTCCATATGTTCTTTGCGGATAACGTTAATATCACCCGTTGCTGTAACGAAGATTTCACCTACTTTTGCAGCCTCGCTTATGGGCATGACGCGGAACCCGTCCATGACGGCTTCAAGAGCCTTCAAAGGGTTTGTTTCCGTGACTATCACGTTTGCACCCATGCCTCTGGCTCTTAAGGCTATGCCTCTCCCACACCAACCGTAACCGCACACAACAAAGTTTTTACCAGCCAGTAGGATGTTTGTGGCTCTTAGTATGCCGTCTATGGTGCTTTGTCCTGTTCCATAACGGTTGTCGAAAAGGTATTTGGTGTATGCGTCGTTAACGGCTATTATTGCATACTTCAGAGCGCCGCTTTTCTCCATGGCTTTAAGCCTTAAAACGCCCGTAGTTGTTTCTTCTGTGCCGCCTTTCACGTTTGATATGGCATCTGTTCTTTTGCTGTGAATTGTGCTTACGAGGTCTGCTCCGTCATCCAACGTTATTAGAGGCTTATAATCTATGACTCTCTCAATGCACCAATAATACTCTTCTGTTGTTTGTCCGCGCCATGCGAAAACGTGGACGCCAAGCTTGGCTAAGGCTGCAGCAACCTCATCTTGCGTTGAAAGGGGATTAGAACCGCAAAGAGCTACTTCTGCGCCACCAGCTAGGAAAGCATCCACTAGGACGGCGGTTTCCTTTGTCACGTGGAGGCATGCGCCGAGGGTAACGCCTTTGAAGGGTTTTTCTTGGCTGAACCTTCTCTTGATCTGGCTTAGCACTGGCATGTGTTTTGAAGCCCATTCTATTTGCAGAAAACCCTTCTCGGCCAGGCTTTCGTCTCTAACTCTACAATTTGCCAAGAGGATTTCACTTCCCTCATGCAATTCCGCGGTTTGGCTATTTAACGTTGCGTTTGAAGCGTTCTAAAAGGCTGTCTTTGGCTTTTTCAGCCATCACCATAACCTCTTCGTAGTTCACGGTGGTCAAACGCCCATTCTCCACAATTAGTTTGCCGTTAACCATGACGGTTTCAACGTCTGTGGCTTTTGCCGCGTAGACAAGGTGGCTTATCTCGTTGTGGACCGGGCAAAGGTGCGGTTTAGCAAAGTTTACTATAACTAGGTCAGCTTTTTTACCAACCTCTATCGAACCTATTTCTGAATCCCACGAAAGCGCCTTCGCCCCCTCAATCGTTGCCAGACTTAAGACTTGAGTTGCCGGCATCACCGTCGGGTTTTTGTTTACGCCTTTATGGAGTAAAGCCGCCACCTTCATAACCTCAAACATGTCTGCCGAATTATTGGAACATGGGCTGTCGGTTCCAAGCGAAACTGTTACACCTTGCCTCAACATTCTTGGAACAGGACTTATGCCAGAAGCAAGCTTAAGGTTTGAAATAGGATTGTGAGAGGCTTTAACTCCTCGACGCTTCATGACCAACGTATCCCTGCCCTTTAAAGCCACGCAGTGCGCCGCAATCACACGACCATCTAAAACGCCTAGGGAATCTAAGTATTCCATGATGCCGCCCTTCAGGCTTACGTTGAAGATTTTGCGGATTTTTTCCGGCTCGTCGTTTGTCTCTGCCGCGTGAATATGCCAGATGATTGGCGCTTTTTCAGAGCCGTACTTTTCGTTTAATTCATTGCATATCGTTTTAAGCTCTTTCATGTACTCGGGGTCCACAGTGTATGGCGCGTGGGGGTCAACGCTAACCCGTATAAGCCCATCTGCTTTGCCGTGCCAGTTTTTGGCTAAATCCTCCAAAGCCCTTTTATCCTCTTTTTTGCGCCATGAAAAACACACGTGCCCTACAACCGCCCGCACGCCCACCTCGGCGAAAGCTTTCGCTTCATTCTCGTCTGGCATGTAATGGTACATGGTGTTAACGGTCGTTGTGCCTCCAAGGACGGATTCCACCGCCGTCAACAGAGCCCCAACATAAATATCATGGGCCGTCATGTGCCCCTCTAAAGGCCAGATCCATTTCTCCAACCATTCATGCAGTGGTAAGTCGTCTGCATAACCCCTTAACAAGCTCATGGCGGCATGTTGGTGTGTGTTAACCAACCCCGGAATCACCACTTTGCCTTTCGCGTTTATTCGCTCGTAGCCCCTCGAATACTTGTTCAATATTTCGCTGGTTTTTCCAACGTCAACAATAGTTTTGTCTTCGATTACGACTGCACCGTTCTTGAGCACTCGGCCATTTTTCATTGTAATAATTGTCCCATCGTAGATTATGAACTCCATCTACAATTCCTCCGCTTTTTGAAAAAACGCCCAGTAGTTAAGAAGGCTACTCGTAAGAGGCTTAAAGCATATGCTTTGCCCATTGTTCACCACGCGTGCCTTTATTCTGTTTGAGCAAAGCAAGTTTAGCTTTCGCTTAAACCTTATAACAAGTTTCTCCCTTTATGTTTGCTGTGCCTCAAGAGGGGAGGTTTTGACCTACAGAAAGTTCAGAGTAATCAAGCCTGAAATCCGCGTTTTAGGCGTCGATGACGGAATATTCAAGCCAAGAACACGCGGCTACGTGCCGGTCATAGGTGTTGTTTTCCGTGGAGGATATTGGCTTGACGGTGTAATGCATACAAAAATTAGGGTGGACGGCACAGACGCCACGCGAAAAATTTCCCAAATGATAACGAACTCGCCTCATTACAAGCAATTGAGGGTTATAATGCTTGATGGAATAACTTTCGCCGGATTTAACGTTGTTGATATCAAAGAGCTTAACACTAAAACAAAGCTTCCAGTAATAACTGTTACCCGTGAAAAACCCAACCTTGAGGATATTCGAAGGGCGTTGAAAAACCTCCCAAAAAGTGAAGAGCGCTGGAAAGCAATACTGAATGCCGGCGAACCAGTCGAAGTGCCGGTCAAAAGCGGAAAAGAGAAGATTTACATGCAGGCTGTTGGAATAAGCCTCGAAGACGCCATAAAGATCTTGAAACTGACATCCACACGAAGCAACATCCCCGAAGCCCTCCGCGTGGCCCATTTAATTGCTTCGGGTATAACGCCTCTGTAGCTTCAATACTAATCAGTGCCTAGAAAAGTTTAAAAGAGACCGTGATCATGGGAAAACAAACGAGAACCGGAGAATAAAATAATGGAATTTTGTCCAAAATGTGGAACTCGCCTAGTGCCCAAAAAGGGAAAATCTGAGAAGAAAGAATCCTTAACAATTGTATGTCCAAAATGCGGGTATAAAAAGCATATTAAAAGCGAAGTAGCCGCGCCTAAGGTGGCGAAAGTTATACAGCCCAACCCCCAACGACAAGTCGCGGTAATAAGCAAGGAAGAGCAGAAACTGCGAACACTGCCAACCATGAGAATAGAATGCCCAAAATGTGGGAACAATACAGCCTACGTCTGGCAGGTGCAAACCCGCGGAGCAGACGAATCTTCAACTCAATTTTTGCGCTGCACAAAATGCGGCTACACATTTAGAGAGTACAGTTAACACATGCGCATTTCCAACAGCAAATCTACAATTTGTATAAAAGTTTTATAGCCCTAAACGTTACCCTTTAGAAGGGAGAAACATGTTCAAACTCAAAGTTGCAGACGCCAGGCTTCTAAAAGATATGGCTAACGCCATATCCGTCCTTGTAGACGAAGCCACCTTCCATATAACCCCAGAAGCCTTAAGCCTTCGGGCAATGGATCCTTCCCGTGTTGCCATGGTGGACTTTGAATGGCCAAAAACGGTTTTTGAAGAATACGTTTGCACTGAACCATCAAAAATTTGTATAAACATAAGCGAGCTTCTCAAGCTTTTGAAAAGGACTGGAAAGGACGAGGTTGTTGAATTATCTCTCGACGAGAAAACTGGAAGACTGCAAGTGAAAATTGCTGGAAAGTACATTCGAAGCTTCATCATGCCAACGCTTGAGGCCTCAGAAGAGGAGGTGCCAACACCAAAGTTGACATTTAACGTTAAAGCGAAAGCTACAACGGAGGGGCTTCGCCAAGCCATAGAAGACGCTGAACTTGTAAGCGACCACGTTCGCATAGAAGCGGACAACGAAAAACTGGTCTTTCAAGCAACGGGCGACTTAATGGGCGCAACCATAGAATTAAGAAAGGGCAGCGACGCGCTCCTCGATTTAGAGGCGAAGGAACCTTCAAAAGCCACTTTCAGCCTAAGCTACTTGACAGAGATAATCAAGGCGGCATCTGCAACCTCCGACATCGTAACTCTCGAGTTTTCAACGGACATGCCCATAAAGCTAGATTTCCAGCAGGCTAAGGAAGGAAAACTGGTTTTCTACTTAGCGCCACGAATCGAAACAGCATAGTGGAAAAATGCAGACCACAACCATCAAATTCACAAAGAACGACTTGGCTAAGTACCCTTTCCTTAAAGAAGCTGCAGAATACGTGAAAACTTTAGATATAAAGATCGAGGACTTGACAAGTCCGGAATTTTCGAAAATCATAGAACGTGCAAAAGAAAGAGTTGAAGAAGCTATACTATACGCTATTGTAACTAGAAAAATCCAGAATGAGGAAATTGAAATTCTATCCTTTCCGACAGCCATAATGCTTTCTGCAGCCACAGAGAACCCGTTTATCAAGAGGCGATACGCCCTTGCAGAGGCAAAACAAGCCTACAACGACTTGAAACTTGAACCAAAAGAGAAAATCTTGGCAATAGCCAAAAATTTTCAATGGAAAATCGCACCCGTAAACGCTGAAGAAGCCCCACAGCCATACGAATTTAAACTTCACTTCACAGATTACCTTAAAAACACGGCGAACCTTCGCGATAGAAAATGGAAACTCGTCAACCGCCTCCTAGCCCACGGAAACGTTTATTTAACAAAGACCGAAACAGCAAGGCTCCTCAGCGAAGAAGTCAGACGTCACATAGAGAAGCGCCTAGAAATAGGCGAACTCCCAAAACTGCCGCAAAAAATAGCCAGCATAGCAGAAACCCTGAAAACCTTAACTTTGGAAAAAGTGACCAAATCCGAAATAGAAGGTATACCAAAAAACATAAGGAAAGAGGCTTTTCCACCGTGCATAGCCACCTTATACGAGGCAGCCCAAAGGGGACGCCACTTATCTCACATAGCCAGATTCACCCTAACAGCATTCCTAGTAAACATAGGAATGCCAACAGAGAACATAATCGACCTATTTAGAGCGTCATCAGACTTTAACGAACGCCTAACCCGCTACCAAGTAGAACACATAGCAGGCGAAAGAGGCTCAAGAACACGCTACAAACCACCAAAATGCCAAACCCTAAAAACCCACGGAATCTGCACAGCTCCAAATGAATTATGCCAAAAAATAAGTCATCCCCTTAAATATTATAGCGGAGCCAAAAGTTCTGGGTGAGTATTTCTCTCCTCTTTGTTGCGCAGATTTTATATGCACAGTCTAGATAACCATTAAACTATTCTCCGAAAAGTCAACGATGCTTTACTAGTTGCGGTGAGGATCTTGCAAATGTACTGGAAAGACAAACAAGTTCTTGTCACTGGTGGTGCAAGCTTCATAGGCAGTCATTTAGTTGACAAGCTTGTTGAGTTAGGAGCCAAAGTTACGGTTGTTGACAACTTCAGCAGTGGCAAACTTGAAAATCTTTCGCAGTCTTTACATAAGATTGATGTTGTAAAAATGGATTTAGAATGGTGTGGCTTGGAAGAAATTGTGAAAGTCTTCAAAGGTCATGAAATTGTTTTTCACTTAGCGGCAACTCATGGAGGTAGGGGTTATATACATACTCATCCTGCAGATGTATGTTCGAATTTTGCCATAGACCATCACGTTTTTGAAGCGTGCTTAAAAGCTGATGTCGAAAGGGTTGTAATGGCAAGTAGTGCTTGTGTATATCCCCCAAAGCTTCAAGCAACTACGGACTCAAATTATTTGCTAAAAGAGGAAGATGCAAACCCTTTCTTGTTGAATGAACCCCTAAGCGCCGACATTGAATATGGCTGGGCCAAACTGATGGGGGAAGTTCAACTTATCGCTTTTATCAAACAGTACGGGATGAAGGGTTGTATCTTAAGATTCGTAACAGCATATGGGCCGAGAGAGAATGAGACACACGCCATAATTGCCCTAATATATAAAGCCTTTGAAAGAATGGATCCATATATAATATGGGGATCAGGAGAGCAAGAACGAGACTTCACCTACGTGTCCGATATAGTCGATGGCACTCTTTTAGCAGCTGAAAAAGTGACTGATGGAACACCAATAAACTTAGGTACTGGTAAGAGATATAAGATAAAAGATGTGGCTTCCAAAATATTCGATATAATGGGATGGAGGCCAAAACGCATAATTTTTGATACGTCTAAGCCAGAAGGCGTTGCAAGTAGGGCTTTAGATATTTCAAGGGCTAAACATCTTTTGGGGTGGTCGCCTAAAGTCAGCCTCGAGGAAGGTTTGAGGAAGACCATTCAGTACTATGTTAGTACACATAAGCCAAGAGGATACGTTGATGAGAAAATATTGATGGAGCGTCTTGCTGAGGATGAGCGAGAGAATAATTGACACTTTCACCTGTAAAATTGGGAAAGCGTCCGTCGCTGTGCTTATGCCAGTGCACAATGAGGCTGAAACAATAGGGGAAGTTGTTAATGAATTCTATAGTACTATAGGTTCTGTAATGCCTCTGGAACTTGTTTTGAGCGAAGATGGAAGCACCGACAACACACGCGACGTAATTGAAGGGTTGAGCAAGAAAATTCCTCTAAAGGCTATACTTTCACCTCGTCGTAAGGGTTATGCTGGCGGGATTAAAGATGGGTTAACATTAGTTAAATCTGAGTATGTTCTCATTACAGATTCTGATGGTCAACACGATCCAAAAGACTTCTGGAAACTTTGGGAGCTACGTACTAAATACGACATAGTAAGCGGATGGAGAGAGAAAAGAGCAGATCCCTTTTATAGAAAAATCATGTCTAAAGCGTTCCAAACGATGGTTAAGCGTGCATGCAATCTGCCCAATCTTGTTGATATGACTGCACCGTTTAAACTTATGAAAACAAAGATTGCCAAAGAAATAGCGAAGGAATGCAAGTACATGAGTGAAAGTTTTTGGAACGAATTTACGGCGAGAGCCTGCAGCATGGGCCTTAGCATAATAGAGGTTCCCGTCAATCACAGAAATAGAAAGGATAACGGCTTAACACGCGTTTATAAGCCTTGGAAAATACCAAAAATTGCCTGGACTCAGTTTAACGCACTAGTTAAGCTACGATTGGAAATTCTAAACGGCAGAGGTATCGGTAATCGTAACTGTTGATAACTAGGGGCGAAAGAAGTTAGGGGTGGAAGAACTGAAAATCCTTGAAGTTGCAGCTGACGCCCCTCCATATAAAGGTGGAATAAGCCGTTTAGTAGGCATACTTTCCACAGGACTCAAAAAGCGAGGTCACTTGATTAAGGTTGTGGCACCTAGGATACGATTCAGGGAATTTAAGTTCAGCACGATCCCTTTTCGCCGATGGAACAATTACGATGTGGTGCACTTACATGGACCAACACCGTTCCTTTCTGATTTGATGCTTGCCCGTTTGAAGGTGCCAATTGTTTATACCCACCATGCAGAGATATGCTGGATTTCCGACGATCTTTCGAAGGTTTATAGGAAATTTCATAATCTCTTAGCGAAAAGAGCTCAAGCGGTAATAGTTCACTCCTACGATTATGCGCAGCTCTTTAGAAAAGCGAGGAATGTCTTGGTTGTAAGGGTCCCACCTTCGTTCCCCCCGCCTAAAAATCTTGACATAAAGAGTAAAAGTGATCCCTTTACTGTTTTATATGTGGGCCAATTTCGCCCATTTAAAGGAATAGACGTGTTTATCAAGGCAGCTAAATTGTTAAAGGACGTGAATTTTTTCTTAGTTGGCGATGGCTATTTGAAGCCGAAGTTGATGCAAATGTCTAAAGGCCTTTCAAATGTTAAGTTTTTCGGAAATTTAAGCGATGAAGAGTTAGTTAATTTATACAGACGGTCTCACGTGGTGTGCCTACCGTCTATAAATACAACTGAAGCCTACGGACTCGTTTTAATCGAAGGTGCTTTGTTTGGATGCGTTCCCATAGCCACAAATCTCCTTGGTGTAAGAGAAAATATATCTCTGTTAAAAGGTCTACTTTTCGAGCCAAAATCATATTATTCTTTGGCCGAGAAAATCAGAACGTTGTTCAATAACAGGAAATTGTGGATTGAACTTGCTGAGAGGTCTCACACTGCTGCTGTAAACTATGCAAACAAATATACTGTAGACTATTATGTTAATGCGCACGAGGAGGCTTTTAAGGATGTTTTCAACAAAACTTGATCAAATACTCTTCAAGACGCGCAAACATAAAGCCTCGTTAAGCTTTTTAGCAATTCTAGCTGCTGGAATGTTTTTCAGACTCTATAACCTGCTATTTTTTCACCCTATGACAGCGGACGAATGTGTCTATACGCAAGCGGTTTTTGCCATGACACGGGGGTATATACCCTATAAGGACATTTTCATTGCGCATCCGCTTGTCTACTTCTATATAGAATATCCCTTCATGTACCTTCATCCAAGTCTTCTGAGTGTAAGGCTAGTTTCAGTGTTGTTGAGTTTAGGAGTTATGCTACTTACTTTTCGCATTGCTGACAGTTTATATTCCCAGAAGGTAGCATTGCTTGCCATGGCTTTTTTCGCTTTTTCGCCTTATACCATATACTACAACAAACTAGCCATTGTGGAAAACGCTGTCTTATTTTTCGTTACACTCTCCCTTTACTTCTTCTTAATGTATTATAAATTCGGTGGAAAATGGAACCTATTCTTTTGCGGGTTCTTTTCTGGAATTGCATTTATCTCAAAGTATTCAGCGCTTGTGGTAATAATAGTCATAGTCTTTCTTGTGGCTTTAAGGGATTTAAAAATACTTGGAGTCTTCATAGGGTCAGCTTCTCTAATGCCCTCCTTATTCCTACTCTCACTTATTCTATCTGATGTTCACCATTATTGGTTCACCCAGACCGTTGTTTTTCAGATGATTCGTTTCGGCTTTCCACTGCATATGAGGCTTTTTGAGCTTGGATTTTTTTTCACTTTATCCTCACCGTTATTTGTAGCAGCAGCTCCAATTATAACTTTCAAGAAAAGTAGAGAGGACTTTATGTTAATGCTATTATATGTTGTACCATTTTTTCTCATTCTGCTGGGCAAAGTCCTTATTAATCATTACTTCTTGATGCTTTCACCCATTCTCTGCATTATTGCAGCTAGAAGTCTGCATCAATATGTTGATTCCAAAAGTAGAAAATTAAACAGGATGATAGCAGCAATTTTGTTAGTTTTCATAATTCACTTCCTTATATCGAGCACCTTTTTTATGGGCTCTTCCAGTTCTGAGCTGGCTGTCCGTGCTAAAATGGAAGTCGCTGATCGCATAAGAAAAATAACAGCTGATAATGATAAGATTTGGACAACCGAAGCTGATATAGCCTTCTTTGCCAAGAGGTTGATAGTGGCTCCAAATTCAACTATATGGAAATATCAAGGTTTTTATGAGGATGTTTGGGGATTTTTCGGTACATCCTATATTGGAGGCTTCACCGGTTATTCGGGCGGCTTAATAACCCTCAGCGAAATCCGACAAGCCTTAGATGTTGAAAAGCCCAAAGTCATTGTCATACTGAGAAATAAAGTTGCTGATAATTTAATTTGGAACGGCATAAACAGCCCCAACTACCATGAAAATGGTTTAGCGGAATACATTCTCGCAAATTACCGCTTGAACTTTACTCATCACGATATAGATGTTTACATTATAAAATGAAGTTTACACCAACGAAAACTTCATGGTAGAAAACACTTTTCCAGTGGTATTGTTTTTAGATCTTTTAAGGTCCAGACTATTTAATATAAGTGGAGGATGAACTTTGAATCAAAAATCCTACAATTTCATTAGAAGCTTTTTCAGTGAGTATTATAGACGACATTATTCTCCGGAGGCTCCTTCAAAGATGGAGAAACGCGAGTTTGGTTTCAGCTTGTTTGAAGGCATCATGCTTCGCCACAAAAGTATCAGCAATCCCGAAGAGCTTAAGAATTTCTTGGAAGCTTCCACTCCAATGGACGCTTATTATTCATGTGCATACTATGAGAGTCCGACTGCGGAAATGGATCGGAAAGGGTGGTTGGGTGCAGATTTGATTTTTGATGTTGACGCTGACCATATACCGACACGCTGCGACAAGGTTCATGACGAATGGGTTTGCAGTTCATGTGGCTTTGTCGGCAAGGGGGTAACTCCAGAAAAATGTCCCATATGCTATGGTGAAAAGTTTAATGTGACCACGTGGCCTTGCGAAACATGCCTTGAATCAGCAAAAGCGGAAACAATAAAGCTTTTGGACATGTTGATGGACGACTTTGGTTTTTCTGATAAGGAGATTAACGTGTTTTTTTCGGGGCACCGTGGTTATCACGTTCAGATTGAAAGTGAAACTATTTTGTCGTTGGATGCCACCGCAAGAAAGGAAATTGTTGACTATGTAACGGGTTTGGGCTTTAACGCGGAGCCGCTGGAATCTGCTCAACGGATTTTTTGTGGGTGGGGTAAACGCTCTCATGTAGGTGTTTTAGAATTCATCCGCAAGGCGGAGGAGAGCGACCTTAGAAAAATTGGGATAAAAAGGAACGCGGCTAAAGCAATAATACAGAATAAAAATGTTCTCCTTGAAAAGTGGGCCTCTGGAGCGTGGTGGGGCGTTAAAGGCGTGGGTCCAGAAACAATTAGGCGATTAATGGAACATGTTTGCAATTTGCAATCTGCAAAAATTGACACCGTTGTAACCACTGATATACACCGTTTAATCAGGCTGCCGGAAACGTTGCATGGGAAAACAGGGCTTAAAAAAACATGGTTTCCGACGAGCGAGATTGAAAGTTTTGACCCATTTGATAGGGCTTTAGCCTTTAAAAAGGACACCGTGTCCCTTTTTGTGCTGGATGCTCCAAAATTTAGGCTTGGAGGCGAAACCTTTGGACCCTATAAGAGGCAAAAAGTTGAGTTGCCAGTATCGGCTGCAGTTCTGCTTATTTGTAAGAACAAGGCTGAGGTGTTAGATTAATTGTATAATGATTTGTTTGAAAGATGGAAAAGCGAATTAAGAAACAAGGAACTTGAGAGGCTTCCCGAAGATTTTGTTCAAAGAATTGTGGACTACCTTAAAGAAATAACGAAGGAACGTAAAATGCTTGACAAAAGAACGGTGAAAGCAATTCTCCTGAAAATCGAGGAACGCAACGTTAAGCGTATGCTAAACGATCTAACGAAGACTCGATGCAGCAAGTTAATTAAGAAAGCTAAAAAAGGCGAAAAAATACAAGGCCTTCTGCCCTCAGAAGAAAACGTGTACTCAAAACTGGTATCTTCATTGGAAACTTATCAAACTTTTGCCACAGAAATATTGCAGGGGCGTCATGGAAAGATTAAAAGCGAATCTAAATTTGTTGTTTTGCGCATTTTGCAGAGGGTTCCTCAAATAATAGGATCTGATATGAAGGTATATGGTCCGTTTAAGGCTGAAGACATAGCCATATTGCCCTTCGAAAACGCTAAGATTCTTGTTAAGCAAGGTCTGGCCACCGAGATTAATGTGGGTTAAATCTTTTTAGAATTTTTTAATTTTCCTCCATAATAGCTGGGTGCCCATTATTATTAGGGGATAAACTGTAATCCACGCCACGGAATACAATGGTCCATAATAGTCATGAAATCTTAACCAATCTCCTCCATTAATAGTAACAAGAAATATCGAAACAATTCTTAACACGTTAATCAAATACGTGATTGCTGCGCCCACCGCAAAGTAGGTAACCGATGCCCTTAACGAAAAAGCGCTTTTTTTAAAAAACAGCAGCATGGTCACTGAGTATAGCAATAAACTGTCCACTCCTGCGCAGGGCCAAGCTACACCGAACCCGGCTAAATATCTACCTTGAGCATCCTTTACCGTTAGTTCCGTTATTGAGCCATATATTGGATGTACTTTGTTAGATATTTCTGTCCTGAAATTCATAGCATTAAGGATGTTTGCGGCTAGCTGAGTTGTTGTTGGTACAATCGCTTGAAAAGGAATGAACCGACCGTATGGATATAAATTGTCCACCAAATATATTAGTCCAATAATTCCAGCAAAGAAAATTGAAATTGAATACTCGGATAGAGTTTTGACGCCATAATTCACTAGAACTATTAAGGTTAGCAATATTGCGAAGACGAGGTATTCCATGGCTAGTGGCATCATGCCAGCGAAGTATACTCTATGCTTTAGGGCGAAATTTAAGATGGAATCATTTAAGCCAGCATAGTTTGACATGACAACATAAATTGTGGGAAGAGTTGAAAACATCAAAAACGCTAAGGTTTTAAGGTACTTCACCCTCCATCCGTTTGATTCTAACGCTTCCCAACCAATTATGGTTTCCAAAGTAAGAAGCCAAATGAAGAATAATTGATATGTTCTCCCCTTCCACGTCATTTCGAACGATGAGGGGTAAAGGTGATACAATATTATGATTGGTATAGCGAATGCAATTATAGGCGTTAACTTCCAAACTGATACTACACCAGAATGCGTTGGTTTCATTGGTTTTTCCAACCCTTCATTTAAACCAATGCCTTTTAAGTATCATCTAGAACTTAAGCTTAAATATGCTTCAGAATATATAATTTGAGTTTGTTTTGAAGTGTGGGAGGTCGCTATAATGAAAATTAGCAGAGGATTTTTTGGAGGTTTTTTGGTGTTAGGTTTTGCAATTTTCATCGTTGGACTATTAGTTGGTATGATGGCTGTAGACTTCGTGAGTTTAAAGCTGGATCCCGTCGCACTTTTAACAATTTTCACACTTGGTTTCTTGACAGGGCTGCTTACTGTTGCCCTTGTACTGGTTTCTGTCAAAATGTTAGAGTTAAGAAAGACCGCCTAAAATCTTCAGTTGCTATGGCTTAGACTAGAAAAAGGTATAAGTGTATGTATGTTTCTTTAGGAAGGTGATTCCATATGAATGTTCCAAAGGAGATTAGGACTTACTGTCCAAGGTGTAAAGCCCACCAGGTGCATTCGGTTTCGCTTTATAAGGCTGGTAAGCGTAGGGCTTTGGCTAAGGGTGAACGTCACCATGAGCGTGAAAAGAAGGGTTATGGTGGGCAGAAGTATCCCCTTCAGCGGAAGTTTGCTAAAACTACTAAGAAGCAGACTTTAAAGTTGAAGTGCAAGGTTTGTGGTTATACGAGGCATAAAGAGGGGATTCGCCTAAGGAAGCTTGTTATAGTTTAAGCTGGATGTGTTGACTATGGCTGAGTGGGAGAAGCTCATTCCAAGGCCTAAAAGCCGCTTTTTGAGGGTTAAATGCCTAAAGTGTGGCAATGAGCAGATGGTTTTTAGTCACGCTGTAAACAGAGTTAACTGTAATGTCTGTGGAGCTGAGTTGGCAGAGCCCTCTGGAGGGAAAGCCGTTATTAAAGGGGAAGTTGTTGCGGTTTTTGAGTGAAAGATGGTGGGATTATGGTTCTAAAAAGGCTGGAGTGGCCTGAAGTTGGCGATCTGGTTATCTGCACGGTGGAGACGGTTACAGATTATGGAGCTTATGTTAGGCTTGACGAGTATGACAAAAAAGGGCTTTTACATATTTCTGAGGTCGCCTCTTCGTGGATTAGAAACATAAGGGATTACGTTCGGGAAGGACAAAAGGTTGTCTTGAAGGTTTTACGAGTTGATCCGGAAAAGGGCCACATTGATCTGTCCCTTAGAAGGGTTACCAAACGGGAAAAAATTGAGAAAATGCTTTCTTGGAAGAGGGAGCGGAAAGCGGAGGGCTTGCTTCGCAGTGTGGCTGAAAGAGTTGGTATGTCTGTTGAAGAACTTTATGAAAAGGCTGGAGCCCTTATTGACGAGAAATATGGTTTGTATGAAGGCTTCGAAAAGGCTGCCATGGAAGGTGGAGAGGTTCTAACAAAGATAGGTGTTCCAGAGGATCTTGCAGAGGTTTTTGTTGAAGTTGCGAGGGAAAGAATGCGTGTACCCATGGTAAAGATTAGAGGCATAGTTGAACTTCGCTGTTTACGACCAGACGGTGTCAGAGTTATAAAGGAAGCATTTTTAAATGCAAAGAAAGCCGAAAAGGCACGAGACGCGAAAATTAGATTTTATGTCGTAGCTGCACCGAAATATTGTATCGAAGTTTTAGCTGATAATTACAAGCATGCTGAGTCCATCATGCAAAGAATTGCGGAAAACGTCATTTCAAACGTTGTTAAAGCGGGTGGACAGGGGATTTTCAGAAGGGAGAAATAGTGGGTTGGCTTTTAAGGAAATGCAGGAAATGTGGAACATACACTTTAAGGAAAGATAAATGTCCAAAATGTGGTGGAGTGGTCCGGGTGCCCCACCCTCCAAAATTTTCGCCTGAAGATAAATACCTCAGGTTAAGAATGGCTATGAAGAGGGAAGCTGCAAAGTGAAGGAGACGTTCATTAAAGAGCTAGTAAAGGTTGAGCTAAAGAATCCTGTCATGATCGAGGGGCTTCCGGGACTTGGACTAGTCGGAAAGATTGCCATACGTTATCTAATCAAGCAGTTGAGGGCTCAGAAGTTTGCGCATCTGTACTCGCCGCATTTTCCTTACTTTGTGCTTGTGAGTAAAAAGGGAAGCGTCAGGCTTCTGCGGGGAACCTTCTATTTTTGGAAAAATGAGGGAGGAGAAAACGATTTAATATTGTTTACAGGCGATAGTCAAGCTCAAACAATTGAGGGGCAATACGAGATTTCCAACAAGATACTAGATTTCGCTAAGCAATACAACGTAAAACTTGTAGTTACGATAGGCGGCTATAGGATGGAGGTTAAAGACAAGCCAAGAGTTATTGCGGTGGCCACAAGTCACAAAATTCTAAGTCGTGCATTAAAAGCCGATGCCATACTAAGTCCTTTCGGATGTCCCATTGTTGGAACGGCTGGCTTAATTTTGGGTTTGGCACCTTTCAAAAATATTGAAGCCCTATGCCTTCTAGGCGAGACAAGGGGATATTTGCCCGATCCAAAAGCTGCCAAGAGCGTGTTGGAAGTTTTAACGAAGTTTTTGGGGTTAAGCCTTGATCTGACGGGGCTCGATGAGGAAATAGCAAAGGCGGAAAGTATGGTTGCCCGTCTACAGAGGATTGAAGAAAAGAGGGCTTTGCAGGCGGAGGAAATGCGAAGGGAAGAAGATAAGAAAATAACATACATATCCTAGGAAGACGTGTTATCGATTTTATCTTCAATTATTTTGATTATTCTTTCAGCGGCATTCCCATCTCCATAAGGAGAAACATTTGGCAGTTCTCTCTGGTCGTCCACTGCTTTTTCTAATGCGTTCAGTATATCTTGCTTGTTTACGCCAACGACTTCTGCGAAGCCAGCCTCAACAGCTTCGGGTCTCTCTGTTGAAAGCCGTAGAACCAAAACCGGCTTCTTTATTGGCGGAGCTGTGGCTTCCTCTTGTATGCCTCCAGAGTCTGTAAGAATTATCTCACAGTTCTTCATCAACGTTAAAAAGTCTAGATAACCTAATGGCGGCATGATTTGGATGTTTTTAGATTTCTTGATCTTGGTGTATAGCCCGTTCTGTTTTAACCTTTTTTCAGTGCGGGGATGTATGGGGTAAACAACGGGTATGGGTGACTCTGTAAAAGCCTCCACGAAACTTTTAAGAACTTGAGGGTTGTCAACGTTTTCTGCTCTATGTGTTGTTGCCAGTGCAAATCTTTTGAAGCGCACAACTTTCAATATTTTTGATTTTTTGTTGGCTAAGGGTACGTATTGCACTACAGCGTCTATAATCGTATTACCGGTTACGAAAACCTTTCCCCAAACGGATTCCTTTTGAAGGTTCTTTTTGGCATTCTTTGTGGGTGCAAAAAGGTATGTGGAGAGGTGGTCTGTTAATCGTCTGTTATGTTCTTCTGGCATGCGCAGGTCAAAGCTTCTCAGTCCGGCTTCCACGTGCCCAACGGGTATTCCAAGCTTGGCTGAGGCTAAAGCTGTTGCTAGAACCCCGTTTGTGTCACCCTCGACCAGAACGAGCGCTGGTTTAGTTCTCTCTAGCAGTTTTTCCATGTTAGCAAGTATCTTAGCTGTTTGGGCTCCTTGGAAACTGGACTTAACTTGGCAGCGGTAATCTGGATTTGGAAGTTCAAGTTCCTCTATGAACTTTTGAGACATTTCATAATCGTAATGTTGGCCGCAGTGGACAAAAACGTATGGGATATTGCTTTTTTGGAGAAGCTTTACTATTGGCGCCATCTTTATGATTTCTGGTCTTGTGCCGACGACCACCATAATGTCCTTCATGATATTTCATAATTCAAGTAAAAGTTGGTTTGTCATTTTTAAATTTCCAGCTGCGCTGTGAAAAATATGATTTGAAATTAAAAGTTTGAATATTTTTGGATTGTTTAAACTTTTGATTAGCTATTTGAATTAAAATTGTTAGATTGTGTTGTTCCTTGTGACATACAAATCGTCTTCTTTTTCTTTTTCATTTTCTATCCTCAGTAAATCACGTACGGAGATGAGTGTATGCGCCTATTGGAGAGTAAAACTGGCTTGAGTGTTGTGGTAACCACACTAATAATACTGGTGGTTTCGGTTTTGCTAGCCACAATTGTAACGTTTTACGCCGTAAACGTAGTTACAACGAGAGTGCAGGAGGAGTCTCTGCATTTGTCAAAACAGCACGTTTGGTATAATACGACTGGACGCTGGGCTGTAGCGGCGTTGGTCATCTTAAATACAGGCGGCAGAGACGTGGTAATTGACAAGATAACGGTGCGCGGTCAGGAGTGTCCTTGGTCGAAAGTATACTATTGGAGAACAAACACCATTACTGTTTCGGCGGATTTGAACGTAACCCTGGATAGGCCAAGCAGCATGACTGCCGCTCAGTGGAAACAAATATTCGATTATCTTCCGGATGGTGAAAACTTTGTGCGGGCTACAAGCGACTTGACGTTGAAATCTGGTTGGACCTTGGTTCTATATATCGAAGATCCAGACAGTATAACGTCTAAGGACGTGGGCCAAACCGTTGGCATAACGGTGTTCACAGCGAACGCTCAGTATTATGTGGAGGCTAACGTGGAGGCTTCTGAGTAAACGCTGCAACATCTTTTTTATGTCTTCTTTAAGTAGCCTTCTCTAGGCTCGTATATGGTTCCTTCGCGTTGCAGTTGCATTATTAAACGTTCAATTTCATTTCTTGGAATGTTATATTCCGCCTCAAGTCTGTTGATTAAAGCCATTTTTTCAACCATGCCTGTTTCCCTTTCCATTTCTGTCAACACTGAAAGTAATATTTGCAGTTTATCTCGAAGGCTTTTAGGCTTCCCGGTCATTATCAAGTCTATGTCAATTTTTTGAGAAGACAAGTCTATGCCAACCTCTTCTAGAGACCTCTTCATTATGTTTATGGCTGCCTCAGCATCTTCAGCTAAAACTTCAGTGCGGAGGGCTGCCCTTGCTCGAGCTTCAGCTATACGTATAAGCGATTCTAGTTGACGGGCTGTTATGGCTATGGGCGATCCCTCAGACTCGCTTGCAGCCCTCATTGTCAAATAAAAGTCTTTTATGCGTCGCATAGCCTCCTCGGTTAGGGTAGGCTTTATTGTTTTCGCGTAGCTTATGTATTTCCTCAAAAAGTCTATTGGTATCGGTGGCTCAACAGGGTTTGAGCCTCTGCGGTGAATTTCTAGGATGTGTTCTGACATTTTTCCGTCAACTTCTTTGTTTGGCACGTCTCTTAACACGAATATGAGGTCAAACCTTGAGAGAATGGTGACTGGCAATGAAATATTCTCCGTTATTGTTCTGCGCGGCTCGTATCTTCCCAAAGCTGGGTTTGCAGCCGCTAAAATTGCCGTTCTGGCGTTTAAGGTTGCTACAATGCCGCCCTTAGCCACCGAAACCGTGTGTTGTTCCATGGCCTCGTGAATGGCTACACGGTCCTCTGGGCGCATCTTATCTATCTCGTCAATGCATGCTATTCCCTTGTCAGCTAACACTAACGCTCCAGCCTCTAGGCTCATTCCACCGCCCTTTTCACGGATCACCGCGGCCGTCAAACCAGCTGCCGTTGTCCCCCTGCCAGACGTGTATAGTCCTCTGGGAGCAACTCTTGCCACATATTGCAGAAGCTGGGACTTTGCAGTTCCCGGGTCGCCTATCAACAGAACGTTTAACTCGCCTCTAATGGATATGTCTGGAAGGGTTTTCGGGACACCGCCGAAAAGAAGGTACATTATAGCCTCCTTAATATGGTCATAACCATAAATGGAAGGGGCGATCGAATTTATTATCTTTCTATGTATCCATGGATCCTTTGCTAGTTCCAAAATCTGTTTCTCCTCTTCTGGGGACGGCAACGTAGCTTCGGGTTCTTTTCCTAAAACCTCGATGGAGTTTGCATCTAAATGCAAAGCAAAAACGCGGAGCTTCCCAACCTTTGGCATAGTTGGAGCCGCCGCTCGGACAATGCCGACAATTGAAACGTGGTCACCGGGCCTTGCAACGTCCACGATTTCGCTTCCCACAAGCTTTACATGCAACGTTCGAGGCAACTGTCCGGGCGGGAGATCCTCCGGTCGCTCCTGCACGCGCAGGTCTTGTGAGTCTATGAATGTGGACTCTTCTTGCACAAAGTCGAATGGACCTTTCCGTCGACACGAGGGATCTGCGCATGCAAATGGAGCCTTTAAAAACGGGCCTGTCTGATCTACGTAAGTTATGTTTCCGCATCCTCGACACTTGAAGGCCGCCCGCATAACCATAGGACGGACGGGCGTTGAACGGACAACTATTCCTTCAATCATCACAAGTTTTCCGATGTGAGCTGCTCCAAGCTTTCGCAATGGTGTTGGCTCCAGCAACTTGACGATTCTAACGATAACTTTTTGTTTTTCCGCATATTCTGGGGCTTCTATTGTAAGCTGGTTTTGCGCTGCATTGTCTGCATGCCTTAAGTATTCTTCCGGTTTTTCCAGCAGTTTATCTGCTAACCTGTGGTCGAAGGTTAAGATATCTTCAAACTCAACTATTAATGATGTTTTTCCAGAAACCGCAAGCTGGGAAATTCTCTGGCGGTATTTCTCTGTTTTGAAAAGTTCTAGAAAACGTTCTTGTGGGTCTACAACTTCTAGTTCTTCAGTCATTTTCCTTCTCTCCCCCAACTTCTTCAAACTCTAGTAGACGAGTTTTCCAATGGTTGATAACTTTGTAGATCTGCTCGTAGAGAAGCCTTTCTTCCGCTGTGAGGTTTCTTAAAACATGTTCTGTCTGGGCTGGGGCGGAAGCGAGGGCAACTATTTTCTTTAACCTTAAATTCACGATGTCTGTCGCCAACTGTTTTACTTTCTCATATTCCCGCATCTTCTCCGGATTCTTGGCTGCTTCATCTTTTAATCCAGCGAGAAGCCTGCGAAGTTTTGGATAAAAATCCCTTGGAAGCTCGGAAACTTGCCCGGCTGTTTGAACGCGCTCTTTCCAGTGGATTTTAGATAGTTTGGCTGAATCCAAAAGCTCCTCGCTTCGAAAGCGGACAACACCGAACCTTTCAAGCTCCCGCGCCACCCAATACAATATTTCATACTCGTTTCCTTCATGGAATGGGCCTACGGTTAACCCGGCCAGTTTAATTTCCGGATAGTTTCGGTTAGCCACAACTTTGACTGGTGAATTTTCGAACATAAAGTCTAACGCCTTAATCTTGTAGGAAATGTCACCTTGCACGGGGAGCCTCTCCAGCTGATTCTACTCTAGCGTTGAAGTATAAAAGTGTGATCTGGAACGTTGTGAGGGTAACAATTGGAGGCGGCTAAGGGTGCTAAGATATATCTGCGGATCTTTAGGCGCTATTGAAGCCTTTGCATAGATTGAAAGTATTTATTGATGCTGTTCTATATGAGAGCAAAGGAGGATTTCAATTGAGTTTTGAGATGTGGGCTGAAAAGTACAGGCCGAAAACATTGGATGAAATGGTTAACCAGAAAGAAATTGTGGAACGCCTAAAAAGCTTCGTCAAAGCTAAAAATGTGCCTCACTGTATTTTTGCCGGTCCGCCGGGCACTGGAAAGACCACAGCGGCGCTTTGTTTGGCCCGAGATCTTTACGGCGAAAACTACCGCGAGTATATTATGGAGTTGAACGCTAGCGACGAGAGGGGCATAGACGTGGTGCGGGAAACGGTTAAAACCTTTGCGAGGGTTCGTTCCATCGGCGAGGTTCCGTTTAAGATAATGATTTTGGATGAGGCTGATAACATGACGGCGGATGCTCAGCAAGCTTTACGGCGCACCATGGAACGGTATACAGAAACGTGCCGCTTCATTTTGTGTGCTAATTACAGCGGAAAAATCATAGAACCCATTCAGTCCCGCTGTGCACCTTTCCGATTTACGTATTTGCCGCGAGAGGAGCATGATAAGTACATGCGTTACATAGCCAAAAATGAGGGTGTGATCCTTCTCGACGATGGACTGGACGCTATCTACGAGGTTTGTGGTGGAGACTTGCGGAGGGCAATTAACACCTTGCAAGCTGCGGCTTCGCTTGGCAAACCTATAGACGCGAAGGTTGTCTACTCGATCGCTGGACGAGCCAACCCGGCGGACGTGCGGAAAATGATCGACGTTGCTATGAGAGGCAATTTTATCGAGGCTAGAAAACAGCTTCGAGAGATGATTCAGAAATATGGTGTGGCTGGCAGCGACATAATCCGTCAAATTCACGCGGAAATCTTCAAACTGGACATTCCCGAGCCTTGGAAGATAAAATTGGCGGATATTGTGGGTGAAATAGACTATAGGCTTGTTGAAGGAGCCGACGAGGAAGTCCAGTTAAGCGCCCTCCTAGCCAAACTTGTTGAGGCGGCCTACGAGATAAAAGGCGCGGCTAAAAAGGTGTAAAACGTGTACCAGCCTTGGACCTTTAAATATAAGCCAAAAAGCTTGAAGGAAATAGTAGGGAATAAAGAAGCCATTCAAAAGTTTGTTGAATGGATAAAGTCGTGGGATAAAGGAATCCCAGAAAAACGAGCCGCCTTTCTTTATGGTCCGCCGGGCGTCGGGAAAACCGTTACTGTTGAAGCCTTGGCAAACGACTTCAAAATGGAGTTGGTGGAGAAAAACGCCAGCGACTACCGAACAGAAGAGGCTGTTAAGCGTTTCGCCGGATTGGCATCCCAGTATAGTTCACTTTTCGGAGCGAGAAGAATAATTTTGTTCGATGAGCTTGACGGCTTAACTGGCACGGCGGATAAAGGCGGAGTGAAAGCTATGATTGATGTAATAAAGACGGCGCAATGTCCAATTGTGCTAATTGCTAACAACGCCTTCGACCCAAGGTTTACAGCCCTCCGCAACCACTGCCTCCTAATAGAGTTCAAAAGGCCTTCAGTGACAGAGGTCCTAAAACATTTGAAGGCGATATGCCTCAAAGAGGGAATAGACGCTGAAGAAAACGCCTTAAAATTCATTGCACAACGTTCAGAAGGTGACATCCGCTCGGCAGTAACAGACCTCCAAGCACTAGCTCAAGGCAAGAAACGCCTAACCTACGAAGATGTTTCGTGGCTGGGCTTCAGAGACCGGCAAGAAACGATTTTCACGGTTTTGCGGATGATTCTATACGGAAAAACATGTGAGGGTGCCAAACGGGCTGTCAACATGGCGGATGTAGATGTGGATATGCTTTTTGAATGGATATACGAGAATGTTCCAAACCACTTGACAGATCCCCGTGACTTGGCGAGGGCTATGGATGCCCTCTCAATGGCTGATGTTTACCGTGGGAGACTGCGGAGAACCCAAGACTGGGGTTTCATCCGCTATGTTATCGACTTTATGACGGCGGGCGTGGCCATGGCCAGAGTTAACACGAAATCTTCTGGTTGGACACCCTTCCACTTTCCAGAACGTATACAAGCCCTTTCAAAGACTAAGGAGGAGCGAAGCATCCAACTCGAAATCGGTAATAAGATAAAACGCAAATGCCACATATCCGCCACCAGAGCTTCAAAAGAGATTCTCCCCTACCTGCGGATTATTTTCAAGAACAATGTGGAAATGGCGGCTGGAATCGCCAAGTGGCTTGACCTCACACCAGAAATGGTTGAATACATTACGGAGAGCAAAGAAAAGGCTGAAGCCATAAACAAGCTTTTGGGCTAGTGGATTCTGCTTCCTTCTGCAATATCCTTTTCGGGTGTTAGTGCCACAACGTTGCCTTTATCATCTTCAGCCGCCAAAATCATGCATTGAGACTCCACGCCCATGAATTTTCTCTTTTGAAGATTCAGTATAAAGGCGTACTTTTTGCCTACAAGATCCTCGGGTTTGTACCACTGTAAAAGCCCAGCAACGGCTTGTCGCTTTTCCGTTCCAAAATCAACAATCATTCTTATGAGGTTTCGTGAGCCCGGAATGTGGTTTGCCTCCAAAACTTTTCCAACACGCATGTCCAACTTTTGAAATTCCTCAAAGGTTATTTCCACCATACGCATCACTCCAATTCCGTGAGCATGCGTCACTTTTAAGTTTTGCGTGAAGCCTTTCTCTTCTTTATCTTTTCAACAGTTTTTGCTACGCCTTCCCAGCCTTCGACCGCCTTCGAATGGATTATTTCGAAAGCCTCCTTCGAAGTTAAGCCGGAAAGTTCTTCGCCTGTAGCCTTCCTGACAAGGTAGGCTGCAGCGTTTAACACCTCACCGTTCAAACGTGAATCCATTAAATCCGCCAAATGGCAAATTAACGCCTCAATAGTGTGGGGCCTGATGGGGCCGTATTCCCCGTGGTGAGCCGAAACAATGTGGATAAGTTCTAATGGAAACCCTCTTCGAACAAGTTCCGCTATGGCTATTGATAAGTGATCCATATAGTCCGCTAAGCCAGTGGTGCTGTAACTGCCATTCTGGTTGACGGTGTAGGTTAGAGGCTTGAAAAGGTCGTGAAGCAAAACACCGGCCACCACAAGGTCTCGGTTCACCTTTCCATGATAAACCTTCTCGACGGAGTGGCATAACGCCAAAGCTAAGTTGGTTGTCGAAACTACATGTTCAACATATCCGCCTGGATAACAGTGATGGTGCGATAAACCAGCTGGTGAAACGTCAAGAGGCAAACCGCTGTAAACTTTTCCATCAATCTCGAATGCAGGGTTTTCGAGGAGCTCAATTACCTTCCTCTGAAGGTTTTTGTCGCGAATTTTCTCAGCTAAAGCCCTAATCTTTGGGTGAAGCAAGCCCAACACGTCCACATGCTAACTAGATTAACTTTCTATTTCCTTTACAGCGATATTACGTTTTGCCCAACTTGCTTCTTTCAGCATTTGCCTTATCGTGCGCCAACCGGATGGGTTCTGGAATACCACTGTTGCGTATGCAGTGTTTAACAATTTTTATTGCTGTTTCTAGTGAAACCATGTGGCCGACGCTGACATAGAGAATTTTCCCAACAGTAGTTTTCACCGCAGCACCTACGACTTCGCTTCCGTCCTTCAAATAGGCGAAGTCTCTGCTTTGGAAAGGTTCAAGCTCGCCGATGAGTTTACTCTTTGCAACACCTATCGTAGGCTTGCCCAAAACAATCCCCAAGTGGCTCGCGAAACCGCAGCGGTAGGGGTGTGCAAAACCTTGTCCATCCACAATGAAGACGTCCGGCTGTGTTCTCAGTTTCTTAATACACATTAGGGTGGACGGCAGTTCTCTAAATGAAAGAAGCGTTGGAATATAGGGGAAGACAACCTGACGCTTGGCAGTTTGCGCCTCCACAAGGTTTAGGCTATCAAAGTCGAGGACCACAGCAGCGCTTATAGCTATGTCCCCAGCGTAAGCGGTGTCAACACCGCCAATGAAACGAATTTCCTCCGGAAGTTTATCCTCCAAAATTATGAGTTTTGATAGGTGAAGCTGCGCCTTATGCGCTTTTTCAATAGAAAAACTAAGCTTAAAACTAGATGGGCTCATCTAGTTTTCCTTTCTCGAGAGCTTCGAAGCGTTTTTCAAGTCTTTCCAAGCGTTTCATGTGTTTTTCCAGTGATTGTCTTCGGGCTTCGTGGGTTACGTCGCCTCTTGTGGTTTCAATTATCTTCCTTGCGATGTCGCATTTCCGCCTAAGCCCCGGCACAAGCATGTAGGCTTCATCCATAGCCATAAGCTCAGTGTAGATTTCATCCATCACGCGCAGGCATTCCTCACTTTTCTTTACGTCACCCTCCCTTAGCGCATCTAAGGCTAAGCGTCTGTATTCGCCAATAACGTCAGCAAGCCCAAGAACATAGTCCATTGATGGTACATTAATTTCCACAGGCGTTACAAAACGTCCTTCTTCAATTAAGGTGAGGAAAATGTTTGCTTCAGCATACTCTTGGAGGGCAACATCATACAAACCGCTGTGGATGATGTCCGGATGCTCTTTCGCCATCCCGTTAAGCCTTAAAATGATCCCTTTGGCTTTTACAAGAAGCCTTTTCGCCTCTCTAAACCTCTTCTGATGGATGAAAAGTATCGCCTGTTTAGAAATACTTGCGACTTTCCGCATGTCCGCTTGAACTTTTTCTCTGACTCTTTCTTTGTCTTTAAGTTCCCTTCTAATCTGCTTCAAAACAGCCTTTAAAGCGGTCATGTTCATCGCTCTGCTATAAATATAGGTGCACTGCTATTTTATCATTGCCAAAAGAGGTAAAAGGGGAGGACAGCGCTAGCAACTGCTGAAAGAATTTAAGTGCTCTATTGACTTTTCTCTTGTTCTGGCCATCGCTCTATTATTAGTTTGTCGTCTCCTATTTTGAAGCTGACTTTGACGTATATGGAGTCTGCACCTTTGAATGGAAACATGCTATCTTCCGCCAAATCTTTTGGCAAGTATATCAGGAATTTGCCGTCTTTTCTTCTGAAGAGTCTTCCTTTTCCTTCGCTAACCATAATGGACACCTCGCGGAAGCGATTTTGAGACTCATTGAATTGAGAAGTGTGTTATTTAACCTTTACTCCCGTTTTACTCGATAAGTAAACCAGAATTTAACCAGATGAAAACTTTAAGGGCTTTTCAAGCTTACTTAACAGCACGACGCGGCTGTCCTCGGACTCGTCAATGACCTTGTAACCTGTTGCTTCTGCAAGCTTAGATGCAAACTCGCGGATTTCACTGTGACTTGGCATGCTTTCATAACCCAAACGAAGCCTAGAAAAGCCGACATGCATGTATGCTTTAGGCTCAACATAAGTTGGATTAGCCTTCCCTATCAGCCTAGCGTACTCTTCAATGTTTCCCATGTTGAGGCTGCGCACGAGGGTTATGCGGATCACTGTTGGACACTTAAAACTTTGAAGGAGCTCTAACGTCTCGTTTAGCTTTTCCCAAGCATCTGCTATAATCGGTCGACAAACTTTTCTGTGGATTTCCTTGTTTGGAGCGCAGAGTGAAACGTACAATTGTGAAGGTTCGTGGCTTAGTTTTGCCAATGTGGATGGCGTTGTTCCATTGGAAACCAGAAACGTTGTAAATCCTCTCTTATGGAAGGCTTGGATAAGCTCTCCTATAGGCTCGTAGAGAGTGGGCTCACCGGTCAAACTTATGGCTGCATGTCGCGGTCTTAACGCTTCTTTAAACTTTTGAGGATCTGCTTTTGGGTTTCCTTTATACCCGCTTAAAATCGCCAGCTGCGCCTTAATGCTCCCCTCAACGATTTCTTCCGGCGAATCCCACAGAGGCAACTTGGTTTCTTCCCATGTGATCTGGAGATCTCCGCTTTGGGCTCGCCAGCAGAACAAGCATCTCTGAGTGCAATAGAAAAGCGCTGGGGTCATTTGGATGCACTGGTGGCTTTTTATTCCATAAAACTTCTGTTTGTAGCATGGTCTTCCGTGGACGAGTGCCTCGTAAAGCCATCTGCACCGTTTAACAGCTGAATGTTTGCCAACAATGTGATATCTGTGCTTTTTCAACGCTTCAATGAGCGTTTCTGGAATAAGGCTCATTGTTCAACCAGCATGTAAAAGAGGAAACCGCTTTTATAAAGTGCACTTTTCACTTGAAACAGTACTCAATGTTTTGAAATTCTGAACAAAGCTTAACCACGTCTCTTTTCACGATTTCTGGGTTTTCTTTGTCAAGCACTACCCTCTTGATGAACTCGGCTATTTTTGTCATTTCATCCTCTTTCATTCCACGCCTTGTGATCTCGCATGTTCCCAGCCTTACAACACAATCAACAATTATGTTTGCTTTTTGAAGTTTTTCAGCCACATTTCTACCTTGTTCATAACCTCCGAAATCCATTATGACTTGATGGGATTCCGTAAAGCCATGGGTTGGACACTTCACTGGAAAGTCATAGTCGTGCAGCGCCTTAGCCAAAGCTTTAGCGTTGCAGATCACCTGCGAGGCGTATTCTTTGCCGAAACTTTTCATTTCAGCCAGAGCCAAAGCTAGGGCGGCTATGCGGTTCCAGTGGGCGTTGTCCACAAACCTTGGATAAATCCTAGCCTTTATTATTTCGCCAAGT
Organism: Bathyarchaeia archaeon; assembly: GCA_038817995.1. Lineage (GTDB taxonomy): Archaea > Thermoproteota > Bathyarchaeia > Bathyarchaeales > Bathycorpusculaceae > DRVP01. The sequence goes on from JAWAZC010000002.1 coordinate 160,983, forward strand.
TCCCTACCCGCCAAAATTATGCCGCCTTGAGGACCGAAAAAGGATTTATGCGTGGAACCGAAAAGCGCCTGAGCTCCCTCCCTTAAAGGGTCTTGAAACCGTTTCCCAGCAATAAGCCCAAGCACGTGAGAGCCATCGAAGCCAACAACCGCCCCGTTTTCACGGGCAACAATCGCCAACTCTCTAACTGGTTGAGGGAAAAGAATTAGACTAGCTCCAAAGATTACAACTTTAGGTTTCACTTGTTTAATGGCCTCCATCGCCCTTTCCGTTTCAACTTTCATGTTTTCCCTGGAAAAAGGCATAGGATGAACCTTCAAGTTTAGAAGCCCAGCTAAACCATCCTTCCATAGTCCGGGATACCCTCCGTCCTCCGGCGAAATACACATGAGCGTGTCTTCAGGCTTAGTGAAGCATGCTAGAAAGACCATGTCTGCAATGTGTCCGGAAAGCGGGCGCAAGTCAGCGGTTTCCGCCCCAAAAACCTCTTGAGCCAACTTCTCTCCATACTGTTCAATTTCATCCATAAATTGCGTGCCCATGTAGAAGCGATCTCTAGCTGTGTAGCGGTGTCCGAGCTCTGAAGCTAAAAGACTACGCACAGCCGGGCTCATAACATTTTCAGACGGAATAAGGTTCAAACATTCTCTCCCGCGCCACTGCTCGTGTTTCTCAACTAAGCTTAAGATTTCGTCAATCATCAACTGCACCAGCGTCAGTCTTGTGAGTGCATGTTTGCCTAAAGGTTTGCGGTCGAACCTAACTGTAAAGTCTATATAGCGAGGTAAAGTTTAAAATGCGCCGTTAATAGTAAATGATTCACATCACCCAGGACGCACTCATGAGCTGTTGGAGCGCGGCAAGATTGAACAAAAAGACAATAACAGTAAACACATTAACAGTCATGCTTGTTTTGGCAGCGTTCTTTCAATTAATCCCCCTACCAGTTTATGCCGCGGACGTAAAAATAACATCCATATCTTCTACGTCTGGAAAAGTAGAAGACCCTATTACACTTACTGGAACCATAAACACAACAAACGGTGAGTACATGATTCTTTTTGGCAATTTGACAGTGGCAAGCGGTTTTGCCTCCGGAAACATCGTAACCTGCACATTCAGTGTACCTCCACTCCCAAGAGGAAACTACACAATAATGCTACGTGACGTAAACGCAAGCATCGATTCCGAACCATTAACTTTTCAGATAGAAACAAACTACATTGTAAAAGTGGAAAAGCCGCAACCTCCATACCAATTCCAAGAGGGTACCACAACAATCAACATTACCGTTAACGTTACCGGAGGAATAGGAGAGACCACTTACACTGCAAACGTCACAGTTAGAACACCCGCAAACGAAACCTTCTGGAAGCTCACATATGTAAACACAACGAACATAGGCATGGGAAACACTTCACTTCGATATCCAGAAGACTTTGGGGTTAACGCCCACACCAATTACACTGGGATTTACACTGTCTATTTTAACGGAACCTTGGCGTCTGACATGTTCTTTATAGGGTTGACGGACCGAACAGAATATCATAGAGGCGACACCGTGAGAATCAAGGCTGTAGGATATTCATCACTTAACGGTGAGAATGTAACCATAACAGTTAAACTTGGAGCCGAAACAATTGCGCGTTTCAATCACACAGTCTTGGGCGACATTGTAGAAGCAAACTGGGCTGTTCCAAACAACGCTTCAATTGGAAACTACAGCTTAAGCATAATACCAACACCGGCTACAAAAAAGGTTGATGACGCCCAAGTTTTTGCTGTTCCGGGTTTTGAGGTCAGAATTGTCTCACAAAGTCTCGCCTATGAAGCCGTGTCAAATGTCACCATTAAAGTGCATGACTTTGAGGCTGGGAAGACCTATAACATTGTGAGTGGTGTAGGCGGTGTTGCAAGCATTCGACTTGAAAAGGGTGCCCACAAGTTTACGGCATATTTTAAGAAAGTTAGGGTTGGCGAAGTCTCCGTTAACATTACTGGTGAATTGATGTTAAACTTGACATGCCAAATAACAAACCTAAAAATAACGGTTGAAAATGAGCAAAACCCGGAAGTTAAGATCCCCTTTGTATCTTTGAACCTAACAGCCACTTACACTACGGAGCTAGATGGAGTGCGCATCGAAAATGAAATAGACGTTACCCAAACAGATATTGAGGGCTCTGCAAGATTTGTGCTACCTATTTTGAACGCCACCTATAGATTGACAGCCTCTCGCTATGGAAGAACCTTCTTTAACGGCACAATTCCTGAACTAAAGCCAGAGGCATGGAACAACGTAAAGATAAGCTGTCCAGTTAAATCTCTAACTGTAAATGTTACAGACGCAAATAATAGTCCTATACCGGGCGCCTTGGTGGAAATTCAAGACGTCATGGGTGGACTCTATGACGCAAAATTCACAAACTCAAATGGACAAGTATCCTTTAACTGTGTTTTCGGAATCTACAATATTAAAGTCTCTTCAAGAAATGCTATCCTCAACCAGACAACAACCGAAATTTTCGACGAGAAAACGGTGACGGTGCGCTGCTTACTGTACAATCTGCCAATCTACGTAAGAGTAGTTGACTATTTTGGGCAACCAATTTCAAACGTAAACGTAACCTTAGAAAGAGGTGGGGTCCAACTAGGCTTCAAACTGACTAATGCAAATGGTTTAGCTAGCTTCATAGAAATAGGCGGAACACTAACAATAAAAGTCTATTTAGCTGGGCAAAGCCAACCAGAATTGTCTGTTACGTATTCTGTCATGGAGGCACGAAGCGAAGCAAATCCCATTGAGGTGAAATTATCCAGATACGTTGCTCTTGCCGGCATCCTTGTTGAGACAGCATGGTTCGCGACAATAATCTTAATTGTGGCTGCTATAGCGATCTTTACAGCATTAGAAGTTGCAAGAAGACGCTTCAAATAACAAGCCTAAAACTAGAGTCTGAATCTTAAGTCCAGTTAGGAAAAACTTTATATCAATTGCCTTCAAAAATTTACAAGACAAAGCTAAGGGGATTGATGAAAAGTTTTACTGACGTTTAGGGTCGTGTTGTGCTTGGCGCAAACGAAAATTTGTTCTCCCAAATGTGAACTGTTCAAGTGTGGCAAGAACGCTGCAATTTTCCGCCGGGACGGCGTATGGTGCCGATGGACAGAAGACATGTGCAATGTTGCTAACTGTTCATATGCCTTATGCGTTAAAAGACGTCTGCTTCCGAGAGGTGTATGTGGCGAAACCGTAAAGAGAAAAACTGTCGAAAAGCAGCCCGAAGAGGTTGTTGGTCCAGCGATAAAACTTCGAGGAAGGGCTCTGCGCAAAATAGGTGAAAGAGAACTCTTCTAGCCTCCACACTTGAAAAGCCTTCAACCGCGGGGTTTATTAAGAACGCATTCACTTGGCTTTGACTCGTTTAACTACAGGAGGCCTTATTTTCTTCAGAACCCTGTAGCCACAAACTGTGCACTTTATTTCCCCGCCCCGAAGCTCCAGCTCTTCCGTTGAAACCTTGGCCCCGCACCTTAAACACTCATAAACCAATCCCACAGCTGTTTTCTCCATGTTTTTCCCCTCGAACAATGAAGCTTGTTTATTTTTAAACGTTTCCAAACTTATGATTAATAAGAGATGACTCGTCGTGAGAAAACGTTTAAAAACGCTTCTTGCAGCCGTGCTATCTCCAGAAGAGCTAAACGCCGTGTATAATTCCTACGATATCATTGGAGACATAGCGGTTATCCGACTAAACGAAAACTCGAGAAGATACAGCCAAATAATTGCTAAAACAATAATGGAGGTCCATAAAAACGTTAAAACCGTTTTGGCTCAAGTAGGGCCTGTCTACGGCGACTTTAGACTGCGTAAGCTTGAATATATAGCGGGTGAAAATAGGACAAAAACTGTTCACAGAGAATCTGGATGCGTTTTTGCGGTTGACTTAGAAAAATGCTATTTTTCGCCTAGGCTTCATTATGAGAGAATGAGAATTGCTAAATTAGTCAGGGACGGCGAAATTATTGTAAACATGTTTGCCGGTGTTGGCTGTTTCTCCATCATAATCGCCAAACATTCAAAGGCTGCAAAAATTTACTCAATAGACATAAACCCCACAGCTGTCCAGTTCATGAAAGAAAACATCATACTCAACAGAGTTTACGAAAAAGTGATTCCCCTTGAAGGAGACGCTAAAGAGGTGATACAACAAAAACTCCGCAGCACAGCGGACAGAGTCCTTATGCCTTTGCCTGAAAAGGCTCTTGAATATCTGCCATACGCTTTTCTAGCATTGAAAAACGGTGTAGGCTGGATACACTTCTACGCTTTTGAACACGCAAATCGAAAAGAGAACCCCGTAGAAAAGTCGATGGAAAAAGTTGCCAATAAACTTGGAGAAATGAGCGTAGCCTTCGAAATACCTTTCGGCAGAGTTGTGCGGACCACGGGGCCCAACTGGTACCAAATCGTAGTGGACATCATGTGCAAGGGATTTAAACCTGTCAAATTTAAATAGAAACTTCAGAAAACTATACGTGGTGTGCCCATGAAAAGAAAGCTTATGGAAATATTGGCTTGTCCAATTGACAAACATCACCCGCTTGACCTCTACGTCTTTGAAGAAAAAGACGAAATTGTTGAGGGCTTGATAGTTTGCCCAAAATGTTTAAGGTGGTACCCAATAAGGGATGAAATTCCCGAAATGCTTCCAGACGAGCTGCGAAAAGAAAGCGAAGATCTGCCTTTTCTGAAGAAATGGAAAGATAAAATTCCGGAGAAGATCCTTTTTGAGGGTAAACCCTTCAGACTAAAAAGACCGTGACTTCTAAGACCCCGTTATTTTAACTAGTCTACCGGTTTTTGAGGATTTTAAGGCAGCTTCAGCAATCTTCAAAGCCCTTAAACCATCAAACCCCGTTACAAGCGGCTTTTCCTTTCCAAGAACACAGTTTGCAAAATGTTGAAGCTCAAGTTTTAATGGCTCTTGCCAAGGAATCCTAGGTTGAACAGTTTCTTTTGCATTTTCTATCGTCAACTCTTGTGTAATGTAGTCAAGCTTCATTATAGCCTCGCTTCCAGTGACTATCAGCACCCGCGTTTTATAAGGGGTTAACCAGTTGGCTTCTATGAAGGCATTTTTTCCACCCTCAAAAGTTAGCATGATGTGGGCATAATCTTCAAAAAGCTTATGTTTCATGTTTCCAGTCTTCGCGTAAACCGCTGTTGGGTCCCCTCCAAACAAGTAACGCGCTATATCTATATCGTGAATTGCCAGATCCTTCACGACGCCTATGTCCCCTATCCTTTCAGGCCACTCGGAAACCCTTTTTGCTGTTGCACACACAAGCTCACCTATTTTTTTGTCTTCAATAGCTCTCTTTATGTACTGCACTCCCGGAATAAAACGCATTAAGAAACCAACCAAAAGATGCAGTCCCTCTTTTTCTGCAACTTTTATCAACGTTTCCGCTTGTTTTGAGTTTGCAGCCATAGGTTTTTCAATTAATACGTGTTTTCCAGCCGTCAATGCTTTCATCGCCTCCTTTGCCAGGCTCGTTGACCATGTGCAGACGCTCACAGCTTCTATGTCTTCCCTTTTCAGCATTCTCCCAGTTTCAGTATATGCCTTCACACCAAATCTTTTGGCAACGTCTTTTGCTTTTTCAGCGTTTATGTCGCAGACCGCTAAAAGCTCCGTTTCCTCAAGTTCGCTGAAGACCCTTGCGTGGTTTCTTCCCCAAAATCCCGCTCCTATAACTGCAACTCCAACTTTTCTTTTCATTTTTTCCAAACCCCTCTACCTAAGCCCCGATACACGAAACCTTCGCTCTCCACCTCAGAAGGATCCATAATCCCCTCGAAATCAACAATAGCGGCGGGCATTTTGGCTAAAAGTTTGGTTTTTTCCAAATTTAACCGTTTAAACTGATCATGCCCGGTAAAAATAACTATGCAGTCAGCCCCTTCAACAGCCCTCATTAAGCTTTCTTCAAGAGTCCGCCTCTCATCGTCTGCCTTTTTTCGGTATAAATAAGGATCATAAAGGCTAAGTTTAGCGCCCTTTCTCTCTAGGGTTTTGACAAAATTTTTAAGCGAACTTTTAGGGTTGTCTGTCATGTTCCTTGTTTGAGAAGCTCCGAGTATTGCAATTTTTGCCCTACGCACTGTCTTACCACAAGTTTTTAGAGCTTCTTGGACAAGGGCAACTCCGTGTCTCACGTTTTCTTTGCTTGAATTTAGGGATGCTTGGAGGACCTTAAGTTTAACATTTCGATCTTCGGCCTCCTCAAGTAACATTAAAAGAACATTTTCACCAAAAATGTCGAGCGTCGGCTGATGAAAGGTTTCCACAAAAGGCGATAACAGATCTTGAACAGTTAAATAGTCCACACCGGTCTTCTCGCAAAAACGTGCAAGTTCATTAGTTAATGCGAAGCCAACGTTTCTATATACGACGCTAAACAAAGCAGCTGAGGCTGCCGCTTTGAAGTTTAATGTTGCTACCGGCCTTTCTTTGATTATAGCACCTATGACCTTTAGCGCCTTTTCAAGACTTGTGGTGTCGTAGGCGGCAACGATACGTCTGCATTTTGCTAGACTGCCTAGCGTTTGTTCTTCAGGGAATGGAACTGGACTATAAGCGAGGTAACAGTCTACACCCACTCTAAATCCAGAGGCGCTTTCCAAAGTTTCCTTAAGAAGGCTTTCTGTGACACTTACTCCAATGATGCTTGTGACTATGACTAAAGCGTTTTTTTGCATGTGTGAACCTATTCTTTTTAGCGTTTTTTCAATATTGGAATAATCGATTTTGCCTCTTTCGTTCACAGTTGTCTGCGTTGTGACAAAAATAACGTTGCTTTGAGAAACTGCGTCTTCTAAGTTACACGTGAACTGCATTCTTCCATTTTCCAAATTTTTCCTGAGAATGGGTTCTATTTCCTGTTTTAAAAATTGAACTCTTCCATGAGATAGACGCTCAACAACTGTTCGGTCGCTGTCAATGCATGTAACTTTAAACTCCGCTTCTGCTAAGAGACATGCGTGAAGTATGCCTATACGGTTGCATTCCACGACGCTGACTGTTATTTTTTCACTTTTCGAATCATCGCCCTTTAAATTTCCCGAATTTGCTGTCAGCGGTATCCCTTCTTTTGGACTTAAGCTTAGCCTTTTACATTCTCGATTATCCTTTTAAGTTTTAAACTGAACTCGTGAATGAGCGCTTCAGCTTTTTCTTTCGTTTTTGCTTCTGCATAAAGCCTATACAGCGGCTCCGTTCCACTGGGTCTTATTAAGATGGAGCTTTTGTCTTCAAACCATATTTTCACTCCATCTATAGTGCTTGTGTTCAAGCCTCTTGTTTGTTCGACAATTCTTTCCAAAACTTTTTCCTTAAGTTCGCTGGGGCACTCTACTTTGCCCTTTTCAATAAAGTATTTGGGCAATTCGCTGAGAAGCTTTGAGAGGCTTCTGTTTGTTTCAGCCATTACGTCTAAAATTAGGGCTGCTGCCATCCCCCCGTCTCTAACGGCTTGATGAGGCCCGTAAAAGATTCCGCCATTTTCTTCCCCACCAAGTTTTGCGTTAAGCTTCTTCATGGTGTGGGATACTATCACGCTTCCAACTTTTGTCCAAACAACTTCTCCACCATAAGTGTCTGCAACATCCTTAATCATTGTTGAAGAGCTTATCGGCGTGACTATCTTTTCGCCAGGGTTTTTAATCAAGAAATATTTTTCAATTAAAGCGAACGTCCTGTCACCCCAGTGAATTTCCCCCGTTTCATCGACAAAAATAGCGCGATCAGCGTCGCCGTCGAACGCGACTCCCATGTCCGCGTTAACCGCTTTAACTGTTCGAGCCAACTCAGTGAGGTTTTCAGGTCGCGGTTCCGGCGGTCTGGCTGGGAACGTTCCATCAATGTTTGCGTTTATCGTCGTGACTTTGCATCCCAAGTTTCTTAAAAGTTTTGGGACTGTGAGGGCGGCCACGCTGTTTGCTGCGTCTACAACGACATGATAGTGTTTTTTCGCTATATTGGCGACTTCAACGTGCTGCTTAATAGCCTCTATGTATTCATCGATGATTCCAGTAAGCGTTTGCACCTCTCCAATTTTGTTCCATTCCGCATAGCGCAGTTTTTTCTCAAAGAAGATATTTTCAATTTCCATTTCCTGTTCACGTGAGATTTCTATTCCATCGCTCCAGACAACTTTTATTCCGTTATATTCTGGAGGGTTGTGGGAGGCGGTTATTATGACCGCCCCGTCCACCTTATGGCTTTTTACGGCGTATTGTAGTGTTGGGGTGGGCGCCATACCTGCAAAAAGCACTTCACAACCCGTAGCGTTTAACCCAGCTATAACCGCCTTTGCAAGCATTGGACTGCTTGTCCTAGCATCATGACCGACTATTAATTTTCCATGTTTAAAGAATGTTCCTATGGCGCATCCAATTTCCACTGTAAGTTCTGGACTTAACTCCTTGTTTACTATGCCTCGGATGCCGTTTGTCCCGAAAAGTCTTCTGGCGCCAAGCACCTACTAAACACCATCCAGTTTTACAAGACACATTTGGGTACGGTTATGTCTTCAAAAATTTCCTTTGCCGGGCAAACGGTCACCCCTCTTGTCAAAGTCACGCCATCCCCAATGACAGCGTAGTCTCCTATAACACAGTTTTCGCTTATTGTGACCCGTCTTCCAACAGTAACGTTTTCACCTATAACTGCGCCTTCAATAACGCTTGAATCTCCAACGGATACACCGTCAAATATCAACGAGTTCTTAATCCGCACGTTTATTCCCACGTGAACGTTTCTTCCAAGGACCGTATTTGGGCCAACTACAGAATCCTTACCGATAAAAGTGCCCTTACCACAATCCACTGGTGGTACTATTTTTCCTTCTCCTTTAACTGTGCTTTCTAATTTTTTGTGAAAAATTTCAAGTAAGGTTTTATTTACCTCGAAATAATCTTCAATTTTACCTATATCCGTCCATAACCCATCAAAAGTGTAGCCGTAAAGCCTTCCCTCTCCTACGAGGATCGGGAAAATTTCCCGTTCCAAAGAAACTTTTCGTTCTCTTGGAATATATTCAAAAATTTTTGGGTTGAGAACATACACTCCAGCATTTATTAGGCTTGATGAAGAATGCCAATTTGAAGGTTTTTCAACAAAAAATTTTATTCTGCCATCTTCCGCGAGCTCTGCAACCCCATACCTACTTGGGTCCTTAACCTGATGAAGGGCTATTGTTGCAACCGCGTTTCTCTTTTTGTGCATTTGAATGATTTCTGAATAGTTTATGTCGGCGAATATGTCTCCATTAACAACGAGAAAATCTTCCTTGCCCAAAATTTTCTCAGCCCTCTTTATGGCTCCACCGGTTCCCAAAGGTTTCTTTGGCGGGTCATATGAGTAAGTGATTTTCATTCCATAGCTTGGAATTTTTGCACGTTTAATGTGAAGGGCTGTTTGGCTATTGGTGGCAAACACCACCTCTCCAATGTTGTTTTGGGCGAGTCTCTCTAGAATCCACTCTATGATGGGCTTGTTGAGTATAGGAAACAAGATCTTGGGTCGTGTACAGCTTAGCGGTCTTAGCCTTGTTCCAAATCCACCAGCAAGAATTAGCGCCTTCACGCAATGGTCACCTTGTCTGAACTTAAGCTTATATTCATAAAGATTTTCTAATAAAACAGTTTCGTGGAACGTGGAACCATGAAGTTTCTACTTCACGAGATGAGCTGGCCTGAAGCAAAGGAGTATTTTAGTAAAAACGATATTGCCATAATCCCTGTAGGCTCAAACGAACAGCACGGCCCACATAACCCGTTAGGAACAGATCATCTAATTGCTAAGGCTATTGCTGAGGAAACCGCCAAACGCGCAGGCGTTGTGTGTTTACAAGTAATACCGTTCGGTGTAAGTCATCAGCACCGACAGTTCTGTGGCACAGTACATGTTTCGCCGGAAACTTTCAAAAGTTATGTGAAGGAGGTTTGTCTAGCCCTAAACTACCACGGTGCTAGGAAAATCGTTATAGTCAATGGGCATGGTGGAAACTTAAACGCTCTGATTGAGCTGACCAGAGAACTAAGAGAAAAAGGCGTATTTGTATCTATTTTCCAGTGGTGGCCAGCGGCTGGAAAACTCCTTCCAGAAATTTTCAAGTCTGAAGAAAGAGGCCACGCCGGGGCTGAAGAAACTTCTATGAATTTGGCCTTGCATCCGCATCTTGTAAAAATGGATAAGGCTGTTGACGAAGAAGTTCGTAAGCCTTCAATTCAAGCTGAGGGTGTAATCCTCCCCATGGATACTGTTGATTACACAAGATCGGGAATTTTCGGCAAATCAACAACAGCTTCGGCAGAGAAGGGAAAAGCAGTCTTTGAAGCTGTTGTTAATGAACTAGTTAAACATGTTAATTTGCTAAAGAACGCGAAAATCGAGGAGTTGACAGCTAAGCCTAAGGCCTGTCAAGCGTAGATATACTTTTGTTGTTCCCACCATGTAACTTCATTTTCATTCTCCGGCTTGTGGGGTTCATATTCCCTCCATTCTTGCGTTTTCAGTTCTAGATATTTTTCGGCGTTCTCTTTGCCTAAGGCTCTTACGCATATGTCGTCGCTTTTCCATTCTTCTAAAGCCTCTTTAAGTGACGTTGGCAGAATTTTGATTCCAAGTTCTCTACGTTTAGCCTCACTTAGGTGATACACATTAATGTCCACCGGATCGCCTGGTTCGATTTTCTTTCTTATTCCGTCCAAGCCAGCTTCAAAAACGGCGGCATAAGCCAAATATGGATTACATAAAGGGTCTGGACATCGGAACTCTATTCTTGCTTCGTTTTCTTTCCCGGGGAAGTATTCTGGCACTCTTATTAGGGCTGAATGGTTTTTTCTGCTCCATGTAATGTAGACAGGAGCCTCGTATCCCGGCACGAGCCTCTTGTAACTGTTGACCGTGGGGGCGACTATGGCGCATAAAGCCCTTGCATGTTCAAGAATTCCTCCTATAAAGTAGCGGCACTTTTGCGACAAGTAGGCGTATCCATTCTTGTCATAGAATAGGTTTCTGCCAGTTTTTGCATCGAAAAGTCCCAGGTGAATGTGCATGCCACTTCCAGGCTTTCCAGACCATGGCTTAGGCATGAAAGTTGCTATCCAGCCATATTTTCTATCAGCAACCGCTTTGGCTGCGAACTTGTAACGCACAATGTTATCCGATGTTGTAACGGGGTCAGCGTATTTGAACGTTATCTCATTTTGCGCTGCCCCGACTTCATGGTGTTCGCGTTCAACATCTATGCCCATGGTGAGAAGAGCGTTAGTCAAATCTAGTCTAAAACTTTCGGTTATATCCCGCCCTGGAGCAATGTCAAAGTATCTATGATTGTCCAACAAGTGATTTTCAACGGGCTGAAAACTTCCATCTGGGGCTTTTTGCACCAAATAAAACTCCAGTTCTGCCGCGGCTGTGGGTTTATATCCTTCAGTGCGCATTTTTTCAAGACTTTTTTGGCAGACGTAACGTGGGTCTCCTTCGAAAAGTTTTCCTTCTGGAGTGTATAGATTGCATATGAAGCTGGCTATTATTAAGTTTTCCCTTTCGACCGTCAATTCGTAGCCAAACGTCTGCTGTGTCTACGACGTCACTGGGTTAATAGACGCCATAATAATAGCCAAATTCAAAAACAGAGAAGAGCTAAGCAAATTTGCAAAACGGCTGCTAGCAATGCCATATGTGGAACGGACAAACACCCATGTGGTGCTAACAACAATAAAAGAGGATTTCAGAGAACTAGTCTAGCGAAAGGGAAAACTTAATTCCACTCCACAATTTAGAAATAAAAGCGATGGATTGCGGGGGTTGCCAAGCCTGGTCAAAGGCGCAGCCCTGAGGAGAGGCGAAAAGCTTCGTGGAACGGCTGTCCCGTAGGGGTTCGTGGGTTCAAATCCCACCCCCCGCACTTTCACTACACACCTGAACTTCCACTGGAAAAGTGAGCTTTTTAGGCTGGCTGCTTTTCTGCAGAGTAGAACTTCTAATAAGCCTGCTACTGTGGACAGGAAGGTTAAGACTTTGTGTAGCATTATTAAGAAAGGTGTTGATCTGTCTGATCCTGAGGCTGTTGTTGCTTTTCTTAATAGCTGTGGCTGGGCTGAAGGCACTAAGCAAATTGCCTTAGATGCTTATCGTGATTATTTGGCCATGCATGGAATAACAAATATTCAGCTGCCTAAGATCAGACGCACTCATAGGCTGCCTTTTATTCCTTCAGAGGCAGAAGTGCAGGCTCTGATCAGCAGTGTCAGGCTTAGGCTGGGAGTCTTCCTTAGGCTTTTAATGGACACTGCAGCACGCCCCATAGAAATTTGGAGGCTTAAATGGGCTGATGTGGATCCACAGAACAGCTGCATAACCATCACGCCAGCCAAGTACAGCCAGCCGAAGACTCAGGATAAGCAGGGAAGCCTTGAACCTGCTGTTAGCCCTGTCCAAGCACGGAGAATACGTTTCCAGCCCCTCAGGTAAGCCTGAAAGGTTTCATATAGAGCTTGAACATTTTGCCAGAAACTACTGCAAAGTCAGAAAATGTGTGGCCAGAGGCTGCTTAACCCCAAGAATAAATTTGATCAGCTTCTGTAGTGTTTAGTAGGCGTAAATTTTTCCGTAGGGTCTAGTTGAAAGCGGAATCAGTTTTTTGAATTCTGTTAGTGGTATGGTGTCAACATCAAGGTTGAAATGGTTGCAGAACTCATCAATAATGCGCTTGAGAACAGCCACGTCATATTCTTCAAGTTGTGAGATCTTCACCTCTTTTCCTGTGTGTGCCAGTTGGCCTCTAACATACATCACGCCACCGTGCATTCCGGTGCCTACAAACTTAGCTTCGTGAGCTTCTCCATATTTTAATGTAAGTCCTAAGACGACTATAATTCCTCCAGCCATATACTCTCCTAAGAAGTCTTGAACTGTGCCTCCAATTACGATGATGGGCTTCTGGTTGCCGTATTCTTTCATGTGTATGCCAACTCTGTATCCTGCGTCATCACGAATGAAGATTTTGCCACCTCGCATGGAATATCCAACTATGTCTCCTGCGCGTCCATGAACAACAACCTTCCCATTGTTCATGGTGTTTCCGACACCATCCTGTGCGTTGCCGTGGACGTAAATTGTGGGGCCGTCCATAAAGGCCGCAAGATCGTTGCCCGGTGTCCCGTAGAGGTGGAGTTCAATGTTACTTTTAAGGCCTGTGCCTATGTATCGTTGTCCATTAACTTTGTAGATATCTATCCTCCTAACAGAGCTACTATAGGATTTTATTAAAAAATTTAAGTCTCTATAATGCATGCCTTCAGCATTTATAATTGCCACATCATCCCCGATAGAGTCTTGCCCTAAACGTTTAGAGGGTTCCATTCTTATTCACCAGCCATTTTTATTCCCAAAATCTTAAGTTCTGTATCCGTTAATCCCACACCACGAAGTTGTGAACGGTTGCCACGAAGACTTTCAATAGAGTTTATGCCCATGCCGCCCATTATTTCTTTGATCTCTAGGCTCCACGCCTGCAGAAGGTTAACAAGTCTCCTTGCGGCAATGTCTGGATTGACACGCTTAGAAATCCACGGGTCCGTAGTTGCTATGCCCCATGGACATTTCCCTGTGTAACATTTCTGGCATAAGGTACAGCCAATAGCCACCAAAGCAGCGGTGCCAATGTAAACGGCATCTGCTCCTAAGGCAATCGCCTTTACAACATCGGCGCTGCTCCTTATACCCCCTGACACTATTATAGATGTCTTGTTGCGGATGCCCTCCTCTCTTAGGCGTTGATCCACCGAAGCTAAAGCCAACTCTATGGGGATGCCCACGTTATCCCTAATAACTTTAGGCGCCGCACCTGTTGAGCCTCTAACTCCGTCAAGAACTATAAAATCGGCCCCGGCTCGAACCATGCCACTTGCGATGGTGGCAGAGTTATGTACGGCGGCTATCTTTACGCCTACGGGCTTGGTATAGTCCGTTGCCTCTTTCAAGGCATAGATCAGTTGACGCAAATCTTCAATTGAGTATATGTCATGGTGAGGTGCTGGCGATAAAGCATCCGTTCCTATCGGAATCATGCGTGTTCTGGATATGTCTTCTGTGACTTTCTCCCCGGGAAGATGGCCGCCTATTCCTGGCTTGGCGCCCTGCCCAATTTTAATTTCTATCGCTGCACTCACGTTTAAATAGTCTAAGCTGACACCGAAGCGTCCCGAAGCCACCTGAACAATTATGTGATTCCCATACTTGTATAGCCGTTTGTCTAAACCACCTTCTCC
>JAWAZC010000003.1:0-73864 GCA_038817995.1 Bathyarchaeia archaeon
CTTTTACATCAACTAGGGAAATGTCAACCTCCCTTAAGATGCCTCCTCCAAAGTCCACTTGGGCTTTCCCGTCCTGAATTTTTACAACTTTTGCTGGAATAGCCAAGCACATGCCTTTTCTTTAGAAAAGCAAGGCACACGTCAATAAAATGGTTGCGTTTTAAAATGGAAAAGTCCAGCATAGACAGCTTGCCCAAAGGATAAGCCACCATCACCCGGTGGGACAGCCTCGTGAACGATAAAACGCAAGCCAGCCGCCTCAACTTTTTCCCGCATAATTTTGGTGAATATTTCATTGCATGCAACTCCACCCGAAAAACCAACAACTTTGACATAGTTTTCCAAAGCTTTTTCTATGGCTAGTTCAGCCAAGCCTTCAGCCAGATATGAGTGGACAGAAAAAGCCAAGTCAGCAACGGCACGTTTCTCCCGATTTTCAAAAACTTCGACAAGCATGTCTGTGGTTTCCAGAACCGCGCCCTTGATTATGGGTTTTAGTTGAAGAACGTCTCTGCCTTTTATCGCCATGGACTCTAGTTTCATGGCTGGTTCGCCTTCGTACGTGCGTTCATGGCACAAGTCCAAAACTGCAGCGGCAGCGTCTAAGACCCGCCCGCAACTTGTCGTCTTGATTACGCCATGGCCTTTTTCCAGTTGTTGAAGAACCAGTCGAACCTCATTTTCACCATGAGGGAAATTATGCCTGTTTCTTATGAGCCAGTTTTCCACTTTCAGCTTTTTATGTAGAATCCCAGCTGCCATTCTGAGCGGATAGCGGGTAGCCAAGTCTCCGCCAACCATTGGCTGTTCTTCAAGGTGGGCGACGCGTTTCATTTCAGAGGAACGACGTGAAGCAAAAATTATTTCTCCGCCCCATGCTTCACCGTTGATTCCGTAACCATATCCATCGCAACATACGCCAACTATTTCATCAACGCCGTGTTCAGCCATCAAAGCGGCAACGTGAGCGAAGTGATGTTGCACTTGAGCCAAGCGCCAGCCGTTTTGGGTTGCCAATTCTTGGGCAAGCCTTGTCGTGGTGAATTTCGGGTGCAAGTCGCATACGACAACCTCTATTCTGCTGTTGGTTAGGCGAGCTAGGTGTTCAGCAACATTCCTAAGAAACTCGCGAGTCTCCACGTTTTCAACGTCGCCAATGTGCTGGGACATGAAGGCCTTACTGCCGTTCAAAATGCACGCCGCGTTGTTTAACTCGCCGCCTAAAGCTAGGACACAACTGTCAGCTTTTTCCCGCAACATGACCGGTGCCGGAGCATAACCTCTTGAACGCCTTATGAAAACTTGTTTTTCATCATGTACCCGCACAACCGAATCATCACATCGATGGGCAATCCGACGATTATGGAACAAAAAATAGTCTACTATGCTGCAAAGCGTTTTCAATGCTTCATCGTCATCCTTAACAATGGGCTGGTTGGGCGGATTAGCACTGGTCATAACAAAAGCTGGATCGTCAATATTGTCGAAAAGCATGTAATGCAAACCCGTATAGGGAAGCATGACGCCGACATTATGTAGGCCCGGAGCCACAAGCTGCGACAGATAATAGTTGGCGCTCTTTTTCAGCAACACAATTGGACGCATGGGGGAAGTTAAAAGCTCAACTTCCTTGGGGCTAACTTCGGCGAAGGATTCAACAGCCTCCAAGCTCCGCGCCATAATGGCGAATGGTTTCTGCCGCCTATGTTTGGCTTCCCTAAGCCTCATTAAAGGTTTGTCCTTCAAAGTGGATGCCGCAACGTGAAAACCTCCATAACCCTTAACAGCCACGATGAAACCCTCAGAAATCAGCTTGCCAGCCTCCCGTATGGGATCTCTATACGAAAGCACTTCGCCTTTGCTTGTTGTCAAATAGGCTTTTGGACCACATTTGGGACAAGCCACTGTTTGGGCGTGAAAACGTCTGTTCAAAGGGTTAGTGTACTCGCTTTGACAGAAACTGCACATGGGAAAATCCCGCATCGTCGTGTTTTCCCTATCATAGGGGAGACGTTCAATAATCGTGAAGCGTGGGCCACAATCTGTGCATGTAATGAAAAAATAGTCATACCTTGGGTCGCGTTTGTTTCTAAGCTCCCTTAGACATTCGTTGCATATGGCCACGTCTGGAGGAATAACAGAACCAGAAAGCTCAGCCTCCTCGGAGCTTCTAACAATTCTAAAGTCTGCGTATTGATGTTCTCCTCCAAGCTTTGTTGTTATGATTTCATGAACTCGCGCTAGGGGCGGCTTCCCATTTTCTAAGGCTTTCAAGAAATTGTTTATAGCGCTTTCTTCACCTTCGAGAAGAATTTCTACGCCAGCATCACCCATATTGCGGACGTAACCCTTTAAGCCATTTTTTACGGCAATACGATAAATAAACGGGCGAAAACCCACGCCTTGAATAATGCCGGTAACTCTAATTCTTACCCGCACTCGAAGTCATCCCGCAGTTAGTTCTGAAATATTTAGGAATCGTAAATTTAAGGTTCACTTGATACCTCCAAGCGGCTTTTGCCTTCGACAAGAAGAAATCGGTACTTTACAATACGTTTCACGATGAAAATTTTAATATAACCTCAAACACCATAGCCAATCTAACACTCAAAACCAAGGGATATTAATGACTAAAAACCAACAAGAAATTGTGAAATTTGAGCGTTATTCAACAAGTGTCTGCCCAGAATGTCTGAACAGAATTCCCATGAAAATTTACGAGGAGAACGGCGTGATTTACCTTGAGAAGACATGTGCGGAGCATGGGAAGTTCGAGGACGTTTACTGGGGAGACGCGGAACTCTTCAAGTGGGTCTATGAAGGCTGGTGTAATGCCAAGTACGGTGGAACCGGGTTGGAAAATCCCCACACGAAGCCGGTTAGGGGCTGCCCTTATGATTGTGGGCTATGTACACAACACAAGTCCCACACGGTTTTGGGCATAATAGACGTGACGAATAGATGCAATATGGCTTGTCCGGTTTGTTTTGCCTACGCTGGGGCGGTGAATTATGTTTATGAGCCAAGCTACGAGCAGATAGTGGACATGATTAAGTTGCTGAGAAGCAATAAACCTTGGGCTTGTAATGCGCTTCAGTTCAGCGGCGGAGAACCCACCATAAGAAACGATTTGCCAGCCCTCATCGCAGAGGCGAAAAAGGCTGGAATAACCCATGTGGAAGTCAACACTAACGGTTTGCGTCTCGCAGAAGATCTGGACTATTTTAGAAAGCTTTTGGATGCTGGTTTAAGCACGCTTTACCTTCAATTCGACGGCTTGAGAGAGGAGATCTACAAAAAAACAAGGGGCAGAACGGATCTAGTCCAAGTGAAACATAAAGTTATAGAAAACGCAAGAAAAATCGGGCTCGACTCCATAGTTTTGGTAGTCACGCTGGCAAAGGGCATTAACGACGAGAATTTAGGCGACATAATCCGCTACGCTGTTGAAAATCATGATGTCGTCAGATGCGTAAACATTCAACCCATATCCATGGCTGGAAGAGCCCGCCGAGACGAGATGCGAAAAATGCGCATAACAGTGCCAGACGCCATCAAACTGATAGAGGAACAGACAAACGGAAAAATCACTCGAGGGGACTGGCGCCCCGTCAATTGGCCGGTGCCAATATCCAAGGGCATGGAGATAATCAAGAACCGCGTGTATCCAGAATTCACGATGCATCCCATGTGTGGAGCCGCAACCTTCATAGTTGTTGAAGAGGACGACACATACAAGCCTATAACCCAGTATGTAGATGTTGACAAGTTCGCTCAAATTTTCTGGGACATCTACTATACTGGCGTGAAGGGCAAAAGAACCATGGCGAAAATGAAAATGTTAGAGTTTCTGCCCATGGTGAAGTCGCCGCTCGTAAGAGGTCTACTTAAGGATGTCATAACTAAAGGGAGCTATGAAGCGCTTGGAAGATTTATGCGAAGAATCATCATGATAGGGATAATGCACTTTATGGATGTCTGGAACTTCGATTTGGACAGGGTTCAAAAATGTGTTATCCATTACGCCACACCGGACGGCAGAGTTGTACCCTTCTGCACCTACAATAGTTTCCACAGAAGCGTCGTGGAGAAACGGTTCGCTATGCCCGTTGATGAATGGGTCGCCAAAACTGGAAAACGTTTAAACGAGCCAATTTAACCGATCATTAAAACGAGGACTAAATTTAAGTTAGTTTTTGCTATTCTAACCTAGTAAACTCGTAGGTAGGATTTCCTTCCGAAGTGATTTTTGCTACAAGCGTAGCTTTCATACCTACTTTAATTTCTGAATGTTTAAAGCCGGTCAACCATGCAAGCACACGGACACCCTCCTTTAATCTGCCAATAGCCACGGTGTAGGGCTTTTCATGTTGAAAAGTAGTTGGCCTAACAACGACATGCGTAAAAGTCTCAATTGTCGCCTCATTACCAAGGTCAACCCACTCCATGTTGGAAGTTAAACACTGCGGGCAGTCTGCAACCGGCGGGAAATAAATTTTCCCACAACCTTTACATTTCGTGGCACGGATCTTCCCTTGTTTAAGTCCCTCCCAGAAAGGCAAGGTTTTGCTTATGGGTATGTCCTGCACAACTCTTATTTCCCTAGATTTTATAGACGGTGCCGCCGTCACATTAATCATCTCCTCAGAATCGTGACGTAACAATAGTGGCCAGTTCCGCCAACGTTATGGGCCAGCGCCACGTAATTTTTCATCGGTGCTTGCCGCCCCTTTTCAACTGCTTCCTCTCTTAACTGTTTTGTCAGTTCGTATATCATGGAGCATCCTGTGGCGCCAACTGGGTGACCTTTGGCTTTTAATCCGCCGTCAACGTTTACGGGAATTTTTCCACCTATCTCGGTTTGTCCCTCGCGGATCAGCTTAGCGCCTTCGCCTTTCTTGCAGAATCCAAGATCTTCATAAGCCATTATTTCGGCTATGGTGAAACAGTCGTGGACAACCGCCACGTCAAGCTGGTCTGGTGTGACCTTGGCCATTTTATAAGCTATTCGAGAGGCTGAAACCGTTGCTTCTAGCCCAACATAGTCAAGCCTTCTGCTGATGTTTGCTGTTCCAGAAGCATAGCCTATACCGGCAACCCACACAGGTGTGTCAATCCTAAGTTCCTTAACTTTTTCCTCAGAGGCAAGAATTATTGAGGCTGCCCCATCAGACACGGGACAGCAGTCGAGAAGCTTTAGAGGTGCAGCGACAACGGTTGAAGACAAAACATCGTCAACCGTTATCTTACTTTGAAAATGAGCTATCGGGTTCATTGAGGCGTACTTGTGGTTTTTAACTGCGACCAAAGCTAAATCTTCCTCAGTTGTTCCGAACCTAGCCATATGAGCGGTTGCATACAAAGCGTAATAAGCCGGAAACGTTACACCAAAATTGTGAAACTCCCACAAGTAACAGCCAGCTCTTCCAATCCACTCCATAATGGTGGGGGTGTCGATCTCCCTCATTTTCTCAACGCCCAATGCCAAGGCGATTTCCGCTTGCCCACTTGCCACAGCCCAGTAGGCCGTCGCAAAAGCAGCACTTCCGCTAGCACATGCAGCCTCACAACGCACAAGACCCGCACCTGTTAAACCACAATATTCGGCTGAAACAACGGCTGGAAGAAACTCCTCACACCATACTCCTGCCCCAGCAGAACCTACCGCTACAAACTCTATGTCTTTTGGGGATATCCCAGCGTCCTCAATTGACGGCTTAAAGGCCTCAAAAGCTAGCTCCGCAAAGCTAATATCGCTTCTGGCGCCAAACTTTGAATTCCCAACACCGATAACGGCCACTTTTCTCATTTCGCCACTTCCCAATAGTTATCTAACGTAAACGCTAAACAGCGAATAGCGAAAGGTTTCCTTTTGAATATTACTCTTTGGAGACTTTAGAACTTTCTGAGGAGATACTTGAGCACCGTCAGCTTTAGGATCTCGCTTGTTCCCTCGTAAATTTCAGTTATTTTTGCGTCCCTATGGTATCTTTCCACGCGGTATTCGCCTAAATATCCATATCTGCCTAAGGTTTGAATGGCGAAGTCTGTGGTTTCCATTGCCACGCGGCTTGCATACTGCTTAGCCATGGCTGTTGCCATTGGATCAATTTTTCCCACGTCTATAAGCCAAGCAGCCTTGTAAGTCAAGAGCCTAGCAGCCTCTATTTTTGTAGCTAACTCCGCTAAAGTGAAGCCTATGGCCTCATGCTGTATTATTGGTTGTCCAAAGGCTTCCCTCTGTTTCGCGTAGTTGAAGGCTATCTCCCAAGCGCCTTGAGCCATACCAACAGCCTGAGCCGCCACACTGACCCTTGTTTTGTCGAAAAATTCCACCGAGTGATAGAAGCCTTTGTTAAGCTCGCCGACGATATGCCAATCAGTAACCTCAACATTGTCAAATCGAACTTCGCCCGTCACTGAGCACCGTATCCCCATCTTATTATGGAGTTTTGTCATTTTGAGGCCTGAAGTTCCCTTGTCCACAACGAAAAGTGTTTGGCCTTTGTATGTGGGTTTAACTTCCGTGTCTGTTTGCGTCAAAACAATTATAAAGTCGGCTAAGGGAACGTTTATCACAAATGTTTTTGTGCCGTTTATCCACCATTTATTTCCATGTTTTGTTGCTGTTGTCTCCATGCGAGTTATGTCGCTTCCACTTATTTTCGGTTCTGTAAAGGCTGCGGCCGAAAGGTAATCTCCCCTACATATGGGCGGCAAATACCTCTCTTTCTGTTCTTCACTACCGTAGGTGAGAATAAGCCCGCTACCGAAGTTTCCAGCCGAAATCGCCACGCCAAGGGATGAGTCTGCCCTGCACATTTCCTCTATTACAATGCATGTTTCAAGAAAACCACGACCTTGCCCGCCATATTCTGGCGGAAAGTGCATGCTTGTGAAGCCATGCCTTGCAGCTTTTCGGTAAAGCTCCAGCGGAAACTCCTCTTTTCGATCCAATTCTATGGCAAGTTCTGGTTTGAACTCTCTTTCGCAAAAATCTCTTACAGCGTTCTTAATTTCAATTTGTTCCTCGGTTAGTTCAAAGTTCATTTACAAAACCTTTTCCCAGTTTCTCTTCTACACGCTAAACCTTTGTGGCATACTTAAACATAAGTCCATGTGGGTTTTTGCGAACTCTAAAGCCACACTGTTATCGCTTGTCATCGCTGGAGTGCCTCTATTTGGCTATTTAGTTTTTTGGGCTTTTATCTCGTTGATCTTGTTTTTAAGGGCCGGCACTATTTTGAAGAGGTCTTCCACCACACCGTAGTCTGAAAAGTTGAATATTGGAGCTTTCGGGTCTTTGTTTACAGCTATAATTAGATCCGAGTTTTTCATTCCAAGGATATGTTGAAATGCCCCGCTTATTCCTAACGCCAAATAAAGTTTCGGTTTAACAGTTTTGCCGGAGGACCCAACTTGCCTCTCGCTTGGTAGCCAACCCTTATCAACTATTGGACGGGAACACGCCAAAACTCCGCCCAAGGATTTTGCAAGCTCTTCCACCAATGGTATGTTGCTTCGATCTTTTATTCCTCTTCCAACGCTGACAAGGATATCTGCGGCCGTTATGTCGACGCCTCCAGGCGGTGGCGGAACATACTCCAAGAAGCGCTTACCAGTTATTTCTTCAGTTAATGGTGATGGAACCTCTTCGATTTGCCCGTTGATTGGAGCCGATGGTTTTTGGGCTTGGAAAGCTGCTTGACGTACAGTCGCCATGTAACTCTCTGATTTGCGCAGGACGGCTTTTGCGTTTACTTTTCCACCATACATTTGTCTTGTTACAACAAATGCGTCACCTTCGAAACAGAAGTCTATGCAGTCAGTGGCAAGGGGAATGTTTAGGGCGGCCGCCAGTCTTGGGGCGAGCTCAACACCATAGGATGTATGCCCAATAAGTGTCAGAATGGGTTTACGCTCTACAATTAAACGTGAAAGGACTTTTTGGTATGCGTCGGAGTTAAAGTTCTCGAGTTTGTCGTCCTCTACAAGTAAAATTTTTGGCGAGTATTCCGCTAACGTTTTCGCGTGTTCCTTAACGTTTTTACCCAGCAAAACAGCCGTCAGATTAGCGTTTGTTTTTTCAGCCACCTCTCTGGCTTTAGTTAACATTTCAAAGGTTATGTCTCTAAGCTGCCCCTGTCTATGTTCAGCTAGCACAAATATTTCGGCCATTTTACATTAACCCCCTAGACTTCAAAATTTCCACAATTCTAGAGGCTATTTCGTCAGGGCTTCCCGTGAGAAACTCAGCCTGTTTTTCCACAGGTGGAACGTAAAGTTTTTCTATTTTAAGCCATGAGCCTGCTTCACCCACATCATTTTCACTTAGGCCTATGTCCGCCAACCCCATAACTTTAACCTCTTTCTGCATGGCCCTGCGAATTCCCATAATTGAAACGTAGCGAGGCTCATTAATCCCAGTCTGAACCGTGAAAACCGCTGGTAGCTTAACTTCTAACCGCTCCTCGAAACCTCCTTCAAGCTCACGGTTAACAATAGCCTTTCCATTAGCGAGCTCAATTTTCTTGACCATTGTTGCATGTGGAACCTTAAGAAGTTCCGCCAAAACTGGGCCTACAACAGCGCTTCCGTCGTCGCTTGCTTGTGCACCCGTCAAGACCATGTCAAAATGCATGTTTTTGATAACACTGTAGAGAATTTTGGCCGTGGTGTAAGCGTCTGAACCCTCAAACTTTGGGTCGGTCAAGCGTATAGCTTTGTCCGCGCCGCGTGCTAAACACTTTCGCAAAGTGCTGTCGGAGTCTTCCGGACCAACAGTTATGGCTGTCACTGTTCCGCCGAATTTTTCTTTAATGCGAACAGCCTCTTCTAAGGCGTAGTCGTCCCATTCATTTATGTCAAAGACCAGCCCAGACTTTTCTATGCTTTTCCCGGTTGCATCTATTTTCAGCTCGGCCTCAGCGGTTTCCGGCACGTGCTTAACACAAACAATAACGTCCAAACAGCACCATCTCCTCATTTTTAGCAAAACAGTTCACATTTGTTTTCATATAGCTTTCGCTAAAAACAAGGCTCTGAAACATGGATGAACTTGAAACAAAACAGAAGAACTACTTAACGTCAAGCTTTTTATGCTTAAGTTGACCTTCCAGAACTTCTTCAGCCTTCTTGATAGCGTCTTGTAAATTTTCCTTTAAGGGCCCACCTCCTTGTGCGAAGTTTCGTCTCCCCCCACCACCGCCGCCTATTATTTTTGAGGCTTCCTTTGCTATTTCGCTGGCGTCTACGCCTCTTTCAACAGCTTTTTTGCCGGCCATAACCATTATCCTAGCAGTTTTCTTATCGGCTCCATAGAAAATGGCGACGGCGAAATCATCCTTTCTTATTATTTCGTTTGCTGTTTGCACCATGCGGTTTACGTCAATGTCTATTCCAAAATCGCGTAAGATAAGCTTAACATCGCCAACTTCACGAACTGTAGCCATTTCCGTTTTGGCGCTCACGTCAAGGCTTTCGAGTCTCGCTATTTCTTTGATCAACCTTCTTCTTTCAGCCTTTGCCTCTTTCAAGTCTCTAAGCAATTTCTCAGCGGTTTTGTCCAGCTTCTCAAGCGGTGCGTTTAAAATCTCCGAAACCCGCCAAAGAAGCTCCTCGTTTCGCTGTACAGCTTTTAAGGCGTGCACTCCAACAGAGTATTCAAGACGCTCCACACCATCCTGAATCCGTTCCGTGTGAGTTATTTTAATGAAGCCTATTTCCCCCGTGTTCCGCACATGGGTGCCAGCGCAAGCTTCCACTTCCCAATCTCCAATTTTAACCACGCGAATCTCTTTTCCGGGAACCGCGCCCCCTTGGTAGAGTCTAAATCCATAGAGGCTTTCTGCTTCATTCCGCGGCATCCATGAGATTTCAACAGGAATATTACGGAAAACAGCCTCGTTGGCTAAAATCTCTATCTTCTGCACTTCCTCTCTTGTAAGACGACGGTGATGGGAAATGTCCAGTCTGGAACTTTCAACGCCTTTTTGAGTGCCAAATTGCCAAACATGCTGCCCAAGGACACGGCGCGCAGCAGCATTAACAATATGGGTTGCCGTGTGACTCTTCATTAAGGCATACCGTCTATCCCAGTTTATAACACCCTTGACAATACTTCCCTCTTTGGGGAGATTTCCGCCTTTAACCTCGTGAACAATAACCTTACCAACTTTTTGCACATCAACAATCTCAACTTTTCCTCCATCAAATTCTAGGAAGCCTATATCGGCTGGCTGTCCTCCGCCCTCCGGGTAAAAGCACGTCCTGTCAAGAACGACGTATTTATCCTTGAAGATTTTGAGAATCTTCGCCTCAAAGCTTGCCATGTATTGGTCTCTGTAGTAAAGTTCCTCCGTCGCGGGTAAACCAGCGACTTCGTTTTCAAGCCACCTTTCGTGTTCAACCTCTTCCGTGGCCTTTCGAGTTTGCATGTGCTTTTGAGCGACGAGACTGTAAAAGTTTTCCGGAACTTCAACAGTTAAGCCTTTGGTTTCTGCTATTTCCTTGACTATTTCGGGTGGAAGACCATGCGAGTCGTAAAGTTCGGTTAAAGTTTCAACGGGAACGCTTTTGAAGCCTTTAGACTTCAGTTCTTCAGTTAAACGTTTTACGAAGCTTCCTCCCCTTGATATTGTTTCCTTGAATTTCTCCTCCTCTACATGGAGCATTTCCATTATTTCGTCCCGCATCTCCATTAGGTGGGGGTAGTCCTGAGACCAATAGCGGATTTGCATATCAAAAATGTCGTAAAGCCTATCCGTGATCCCCAAAAGCCTAAGCAGCCGGTAAATTCTCCTGAACAAAAGTCTGGCCAAGTATCCCTCTTGAATATTTGATGGAACAACACCTTCGGCCAGAATGAAGCTTAAACACTTCGTGTGATCTGCGACGGCGAAGGCGTTTTCTATAGGTGACAGAACTTTATCAAGCGTGCCAACTTCAACGCCTAGGATTTTGGCTATTTTCCTTCTAGACTCCATTAAACCGGCATTCTTTTCTAAGCTTATAAGAGCTGAAAACTCCGCAACTTTTGCCAGTAAATCTATGTCAACTTGAATTATTCCGGCCATTTCAAAGATTTTCTTCAAAAGCTCGCCGTAAATTGTGTGAAAGGCGCTTGTGGCCCCTTGTGAAAGCCAAGCGTAACGCTCTATACCATAGCCCACATCAACCGTCCTTATCGGCAGTTTGATAAATTGGTTGCCGACAACTTTATACTGCATGAAAACGAGTGTGGCTACTTCCAAGCCTCTGACTATACATTCAAGGCACGGCCCAGCGTTGCCACCGCCGGACCATATCTCTTCTTTGTAAATTATTTCCTCCGGCTTTATCCCAAGCTCTTCCGTGGCAAAAATGTGGTGATACCTAACCGTCTGGTCCTTCCAGTAAACCTCTTTGTCTGGATAGTTGAATGCGTGATGCCCGCCCATCTCGAAGATTGTTAGATATTTGCCAAAAGTTGGACCGGTATTAGTTATATCAACTAAACGGATGCAAGGTTGAACTATGACCAGTGGATTTGCTGGAGGAGGAGCAATTCCCTCCGTAACGTATGGTTGGAAGTCTATTATGCTGGCATGCGTCAGGTAAATGTCGTCTCTCCACCTTGCAACGACGGGGTAAGGCTTTATACGCGTGTGACCGCGCTTTTCGAAAAATGATAGGAAAGTTTCACGCATCTCACGTACGGTAAAACTTTTCTTTGTCGGCGGGTTTTTAATGAAAGTGTAAGTAGCACATCCTTCAGCCCTCGCCTCACCACATGTTTCTTGCTCCGGGTTTAAAGTCCAAAAGAATGTTTCACATTTTGGACAGAGCTTTCTAACATAACCATGCTCCTTGAAAAATGGAAGAGCATATTCCTCTGCTGGAAACCTCTCCAAACCCCTCAGCACTCCTTGGCAGCGGATGCTTTTGCACTTTCAATGGATAGATGAATCTCCAACATTTAAACCATTTCACCCAAGTTTAAGGCCTAAAAGAAAACCTGCTACAAAGCTTGCGGCAAAAGGCAGCAAAGCTATTGTATGAACAAGCCAAGAAAAAGCGCTGCCAACTGCTCCTAGAAAGTCGCTTATAAAGTTGAAAAGTGCTTCGTAGTTTAGGCTTAAAATGCCCTTAATGTTAAGATAGACGAGGAGACATACGAATAAGCCTATCAAAAATAGTACAAGTTTGCTTAATTTTTTAAGAGCAAACCCTAGTATGAAGCCAATGAATCCTCCCAAACCAACTTGATAGATTATTGGCGGTAGGACATCGCTCATTCACGGATTCTCCAAATATCAAGCAACTTGCTGTCTTTAAAATCTTATTGACACGCAAAAGAAGCATTTTAGGGAAAATGCCATCCTTCAATTAGTTTAATCTCCAAGCCTCGCCGTTTCTCCATTCCGTAACGTGAAAGAGGCTTCGTGAGGTGCCTTTGAGATCGAGGAGAGGTAACGTGTAATCCCTTCTCCACGGTGCGTTTAACACGAACAGCAATTTTGGCAAGGCTGGAAAAACGCAAACCGCATTTTTCGCATCGGAAACCTTTGCCCTTACCTGTAGACTTTAAACTTTTGCCACACTTAGGACAGGGAGGATTGCGGTAAATTATTCGAGGTGCAAGTTTTAAAACGCGCAGTTTTTCAAGGTTAATGGTTATCGGATGATTTTGAGAGGGGGGACGTACACCCCCGTAAACTTCTACATAATCGCCAACCATTAACTTGCTTGCCGCGTTTCTTAGAATGCCTGTGGGTGCGTAAGCTGCGCAGTCAACATGAGCACTATTGTCTCCAATCGTAAAAATTACGTGTCTTCTCGGAACTATTCTTGGATTCGCCACCACGATTCCCCTAGCGATCACGGAGTGGTAGGGCTTTACTTTACTTAATTGTTTAACCCGCTTCAAGTGGGCGTCTGTACCATGGTTTGTGCGGAAAATAACCCAACGTTCTACAGGCTCAAGGGGCTTGACAATTTCAAAAGCTTTCTTAACAATTTCGGGAGTTTCGCCCCTTATGCCGAATAGAATTGGGTCTGGTCCCCTTGGCGTTATTAATATTCTGCCAGTTTCCGGGTCAACATTGTTGAAAGTGTATGGCGATGTGACGCGGTCCATCTCTATTATCGATGTTTTATCCACTTTCCGTTCAGTGCCCCAGTTTTCCGGGACTCGGTATGCGATTACTTCGAAGGTGTGGTCGCCTCTGAGTGTTTCACCAATTGCTGCTAAACCGCCTATAATTCCGCGTCCGCCTTTGAAGCCTAAAGCCTCAGCCTTAAACTGTTTCAAAAGTTTTATGGCGGTTTTCATAGTAACTATTCCAGTAATAGCATTCTTGGCGAAATCTTGAATTTCCCTTGGAACTCTGGTTCTTGAAAGGAAAACAATACCGGGATCCGTGCCTTTATGCGCCAAATCAGAATGTTCTTCCACAGCGTCTATGACTATTTCTTTGACTTTGTCTACAACGTTTTCGTTACATCTTATTCTTAGGCATAGTGCTCCGTTCCCCCGGGTTTTCCATGGAACATTCGGGTTCAGCCTAACAAGGTTTGGGTAGTCCGTAAATTCGACTCCAAGCTTTTCCAGTTTTTCCACTATCAAAGCTGCAATGTAGGTTGTGCATCCCCTCCGCGGAGAATCTGTGTCATCAAAGCCTATGTGCAGGTACTGCAAGGCCATTTTGTATAGCCTACATTAACTATTCTATTCTATCGCTTAAGGATTAAAATATATGCTGTGCGAATTACGGCTTGCTGATTCGGAGATAAAGAGGGAAGGTTGGCTATTTCGCTGATTCCTCGATTATTATCATTGTGAGGGTTGACCTAACCTTGTCGAGTCTCCTTATGCGCCAAGTAACAATTTCTTTGAGCTTGTCCATTGTTTCGGCGCTTACTTTGCAGATTATGTCATATACTCCATAAACGGAGTAGGCTTCCTCGACGCCTTCAATCTTTCTTAAGTCTTTTAATACATCGGATTCTGAGCCTATTTCTGTGTTGATTAACACGAAAGCCTTTGGCAATTTAACCTCCTCAAATATTGTTGTGCTTAGATTCATTAAAATGTTTTGTGCTACCTTTAATGAAGCGGACTGCGGACTGTAGTGAAAATATTCTTATGCAGAGCCTACAATATCAGTTTTTAGGTTTAAGGTATGCTGAATCAGAGCATTGCTAAGAGTGTTATCACAAGTCGTGAGATGCGGGCTTTAGAGTTAAACGCCGAATATTTTGGGATTTCTCAGCTTCAGCTTATGGAAAATGCCGGGCGAAGCGTAGCCCAAGAAATAGCCTCAAGATTTACATCGGACAAAAAAGTTGCAGTTTTCTGCGGTTTGGGCGGCAATGGTGGGGACGGTTTTGTTGCAGCGAGACATTTGGCGGCAATAGGCTTTAAAGTTACAGTGATCCTTGCTGGAAAAGCGAGAGAAATTTCTCATCAAGCAGCTCTGGAAAATTGGAGAGTATTGCAGTTTCTGAGGGACAGCGTGACAATCTATGAAGTTTATGACAGCTCGCTTATACCCGACATAGAGGCGGATGTAATTATAGACGCTCTTCTTGGAACTGGAACAAAAGGCAAGCTTAAACCACCAATAGAACAGCTTGTTGAAAAAATTAACGCGTCAAACGCCTTTAAAGTAGCTGTGGACGTGCCGACTGGTGTAGACTCTGACACAGGCGAAATTTTAGGGACAGCTGTTAAAGCCAACTTGACAATAACCTTCTACAAAACCAAAAAAGGATTGGAAACTGCAAAAGAGTACGTTGGCGAGTTAAAAGTTAAGGACATTGGACTGCCGCCGGAACTCGAAAACTATGCAGGTCCGGGAGACGTTAAACTAGTAGTGAAGACGCGTGTTCCAGAATCCCATAAAGGAGACTATGGAAGACTGCTGGTGATCGGTGGAAGCGAAACCTTTTCCGGTGCTCCAGCCCTCGTGGCACTCGCAGCCTTGAGAACCGGTGTTGATTTGACTTATGTAGCTGCGCCGCAGAAAACAGCCTATGCAATTTCAGCTATGTCACCAGACTTGATCACCATAAAACTTGACGGGGATCACTTGAACGTTAGCAACGTCTTCGGCTTGAAAACTTACATTCAAAATTCAGACGCCGTTGTGTTAGGTCCAGGGCTTGGGCTCCACGTGGAGACTAAGGATGCTGTTAAAGCTTTGATTGAGGCTGTAGAGGATTTTGGGAAACCGCTTTTGCTGGATGCTGATGGCTTGAAAGCTTTCGCAGAATTCAAAAGAAAGCTAATGGTACCCGCGGTTTTGACTCCTCACGCCGGTGAATACGCAATTTTAACTGGGAAAACGCTTCCGGAAAGCCTTAAAGAAAAGGCTTTGGAAGTCCAGAAAACGGCTGCCGAATTTGGAGCGGTAATACTCCTTAAAGGCCCCGTTGACGTTATCGCCGATGAAAGAAGGGTTAAACTCAATTTTACGGGGAATCCGGGGATGACTGTGGGCGGAACTGGTGACGTGCTTTCAGGAATCGTCGGAGCCTTTTTGGCGCAAAATGCTGACCCATTTGAAGCCGCTGTTGCTGGAGCCTTTGTTAATGGTGCCGCCGGGGACTTCGCCTTCGCAGAGAAGGGATATCACATAACGGCATCCGACCTTCTGGATTGGGTTCCAAAAGTTTTAGATGATCCCATAAGCCACTTGAGGGTGCAAAAAGCTGGGGGAAAGAAAACCGCTTAAGATTGTTGTGTATCATGCTGGGCAATGCGACCCCAAAAAGTGTACAGCTCTAAAACTTAAACGCCATGGACTTGTCCGCCTAGTACGCCAAATCAAACTGCTGCCTAAAGGCGCCATAATCCTAAACCCTTTTTCAAAAATCGCCTTTTCGCCCGCCGACAGAAAGCGAATAGAAACGTATGGGTTGGCGGCTTTAGACTTTAGCTGGGAACACGCCGAGAAACCGCTAATGAAAAATGTTAGAGGCGCATCGAGGTGCTTGCCATATCTTTTGGCTGGAAACCCTGTCAACTTTGCATGCCCCACAAAACTGAGCACGGCTGAAGCTTTAGCCGCAGCCCTTTACATAGCCGGATTCAAAAAAGAAGCACATAGATTAATGTCCATATTCAAGTGGGGACACACTTTCATAGAACTAAACAAAGAGAAACTTGAAAAATACGCCATGGCGAAAAACAGCAGCGAGGTTGTGGAAATACAAAAGAGTTTTATTAAAATCCCACAAGGACAATAGTTGCGGAAATGGAACCTATAAATGATTTACCATGGTTTCTGGCTTCTGTCGCTGTAATTTCCTTGTCAGGAGTCATGGCGCCTGGACCCGTTTTTGCGGTGACAATTGCGAAAGGATATGAGGATAAAAAAGCTGGGGCTTTAATAGCCGTGGGTCATGGCGCCATAGAGATTCCGTTAATACTCCTCTTGTTTTTCGGGCTTTCAGAACTTTTCCGCTCCGCACTTACCCAAAAAATTGTAGGCCTTCTCGGAGGCGTAATCCTCATATATATGGGTTTTGGAATGCTTAGAAAACGCGAAGAGCAAAACATGGACCCCCAACACTTGGGATATACTTCTTTTGTTGCTGGTTTTGTGGCAACAGCCGCAAATCCCTACTTCTTCCTCTGGTGGGCAACAGTGGGGGCAACTCTCATCCTTAACGCCTCTCTATTTGGCTATATGGGGCTCGCTTTGTTTACGATTGTTCATTGGTCTTGTGACCTAGCTTGGGATACATTCGTATCCATGACTGTTTTCAAGTCGCGGCGCTTCTGGACGCAAAAAGTGTTTAAAGTAGTGTTTATGTTCTGCTTCATCGTCCTAACAGTTTTTGGTTCATGGTTTATCGCCTCAGCCTTGCTGTGGTAGCTGCTCACTTCAAGTTATAACGCTGCTAGCAGTCTTTTGTTGACAGGCTTAAACTTTAAAGGTGAAAAATGCAAACATAAAAATGGTGCAAGGAGTATGAGTGGAGACATCTGCGAGTACCAAATTGGCAAAGCAAAAGTATGCATTGTGCAAGGCGATATAACTGAGATGGATACGGATGCCATCGTAAACGCGGCGAACCCTTCCTTGATGGGAGGGGGAGGCGTAGACGGGGCAATTCACCGCAAAGGAGGACCCAAAATTCTCGAGGAATGTAAACGGATAAGGGCTACGGAATACCCAAACGGGCTTCCAACGGGAAAAGCCGTCATCACTACGGGAGGTAATTTGAAAGCCAAATATGTTATCCACACTGTTGGACCGATTTGGCGCGGTGGGAGCCATGGCGAACCAGAGCTTTTGGTTGAAGCTTACCGAAACTCCTTAAAGTTGGCAGTATCAAAAGAGTTGAAAACCATAGCTTTTCCATCGATTAGCACAGGAGCTTACGGTTATCCAATAGAAAAAGCTTGCAGGGTAGCATTAGCAACTGTTAAAGAGTTCCTTGAAAAGGAAGATAAACTTGACAAGGTTGTGCTTGTACTGTTCAGTCAACGCGACTTTGAAATTTATAAGGAGGCTGCAAAAGAAATTCTGGCAAGTTAATATCGAATGTAAACTTTGCCTCCAAGTTCTTCGACACTTGATTTAAGTCTCTCCAAAATCTGCTTCATTCTATCATTAACAGTGTCTTGCCATCCCTTAGACCCGCTGGGAACTCGAACCTCAATTATGCAGTAGTATTGTTCACCCAACCAGTGACACCTAACTTCAGTAGATGTGAGGATGACTTAAATTGTGCGAATCTCGGGTATTGATTAGAAGCAATCCAAAGTCAGATTCTGAATAAACATGAGTTGAGCTAACTTAGATCAAGGACAAAGCATGGAATCAAACTCATGTATAAAGGATTTTGAATATCCCTTTTGATCACAAGGGGGTCAATGTATGCGATCAAGGTTTTTCCATTTAAGTCCTCTCGAACTCTCCAGAAGCGTTTTAAGTCTTTTTCAGCAAGCTTTTTTCTGCTCTCCATGTCATGTTTTACCGCTAGTTCTATGGATTTTAGGTAAAAGTCTGTTATGGAATAATTTACTAGCCTAAGGTTGAATTTCATGTCTTTGTCATTAAGTTTCTCTGAAGTTTTGAACCGTGTGATGACGGCGTTTCCAAAGTCTTTTAGGCTTTGCTCCTTCAAAACTATGAGGGGACAGATGAAACGGGAGGCTTGCAGAAGCGAGTCTAAGATGGGGTTAGACTCTATTTTTGGCAATGTTAAGAGCTTTTTCCACTTCAAATCAAGCTTTAAGGTCTCTGAAACTCCGAGCTCTCTGTATCTGAACTTTCGTTTAAGCCATTCAAACTCTGTTTGAGGGGACATGCCCTCTGAAAAGTAGACTACCCCTCTAAGGTTTTTAACAAGGTACAGATGTAAGGGTTCAGGAACCCCCTTCATTAAACTATCCTTTTGCATTGTAAGTCTTAAGCTTTATCCGGTTTCTTTACGAGGCTTATGCGTTTACAGAAGGCGCATGTCTCGCTTGATGATGGAAAACCGCAAACCTTGCATTTGCCAAGGGAAAGTTTGGATTTGACATTTTCTTCCAGCAGCGGTATAAGCTCTAGAAATCTGTTCAAAAGCTGATGTTTAAAGTATGGGTTATACTTGGCTATGGTTTCTAAGATTTCTTTCCTTTTCCGCACACCAGTTCTCTTAGAAAATGGGCAGTCAATCTCTCTGAATGGAACGTCTTCATACAAACAATAGAGGAGATTTTCATTTTCCGGACTGCGAATGAGCGGCTTGACTTTTGAGGCC
This sequence comes from Bathyarchaeia archaeon, assembly GCA_038817995.1. GTDB lineage: Archaea > Thermoproteota > Bathyarchaeia > Bathyarchaeales > Bathycorpusculaceae > DRVP01. Next base: position 18,742 of record JAWAZC010000003.1, read on the forward strand.
ATGCCTTCCGCTAGCGGCGGCAAGACTGGTTTAAGTCTAATAAGTTGTTCCCAACGCCCATACAGAAAGTTGTTGAACATTATGCCAGCAACATCTTCCAAGTTATGTCCGGTCGCCAAAACTTGAACTTTGGCTTTAACCGCCATCTCCTCAAAAATCCGTCTTTTTATGGTTCCGCATACGGAGCAAAGCTTCCCCTTGAAAGGCGTTTTCTGGAAGTCACCTATTTTCACGCCTAACTCTTTGTGAATGTTAAAAACGTGCAATTCTACGTCAAGAATTTCAACCAACTTTTCGACTTTGGCTTGGCAATGGTCAGAGTAGTCTGGAATCCCCAGATTTATGTACAGTGCCACAAACCTGACTTCTGGGTAAGCCCTTCGCAAAGCGTGAAGAAGCGCGGCGCTATCCTTTCCACCTGAGACAGCCACACCGACGATGGCGTTTTCCTGGAACATTTTGAACTCCTCTACGGTCTTTTTGATTCTTGCGACATAAAACTCACTGAAACATTTAGGACAAAGGCTTAAACGGGCATAGGGAATCTGCACCTCAGCGCTGGTCGAACGACACTTTACACAGATCATTGGCATGACGACATCAACGCTCAATGCTACCTCGTCGATTAAAAATATTTTTATACAGCAAAAACGTTAAACCAAAACGATTTATAGAATCTAATCACTATCTTAGCTCCGCGGTTTAATCTTCAAGCTGGGGTTTACTGTTATGCTTAAACAAGATTTATCGTTCACCAACAGACGCAGAAAACGTGTTATCATAATGGGCGCCGCCGGCAGAGATTTTCACAACTTTAACGTTTATTTTAGGGACAACGACGACTATGAGATTGTCGCTTTCACAGCCACACAAATCCCAGGCATAGAAAGTAGAACTTACCCTCCTGAACTTGCTGGCAAAAACTACCCGAATGGCATACCGATCTATCCGGAGGAGGAATTGGAGGAACTTATAAGAAAATACGACGTTGATGAGGTTATTTTTGCTTATAGCGACGTTTCCCACGAGTATGTTATGCATAAGGCGTCTATAGCATTGGCTAAGGGAGCAGACTTCAGGTTAATGGGACCTAAAACAACAATGCTGAAGGCCAAAGTTCCAGTAGTATCTGTGGGAGCTGTCAGAACCGGTTGCGGGAAAAGCCAAACTGCGCGACAGATCGCAAAAATCTTGAAAAACAAAGGCTTAAACGTGGTTGTGGTTAGGCATCCAATGCCCTACGGGGACCTACGGAAGCAAATTTGTCAACGCTTCGCCACTTATGAAGACCTTGATAGGTATAATTGCACAATAGAGGAGAGGGAAGAATACGAACACCACATAGACAATGGAGTGATCGTTTACGCTGGAGTAGATTACGAGAAAATTTTAAGATCAGCGGAGAAAGAGGCAGATGTAATCGTTTGGGACGGAGGAAACAATGATATACCTTTCTACAAACCAGACTTACATGTAGTTGTCGCCGATCCTCATAGAGCTGGGCATGAACTAACCCATCATCCCGGAGAAACCAATCTGCGCATGTCCAACGTGGTGATAATAAACAAAGTTGACACAGCACCTGCGGAAAGTGTTAACCGCGTTAGAGAAAACATTAGAAAAGTGAACCCAAACGCCATTATCTTAGAAGCAGCGTCACCAATAACGGCTGACAAACCAGAGCTCATCAAAGGTAAACGCGTCTTAATCATTGAAGATGGCCCCACGCTGACCCATGGAAACATGCCCTACGGCGCCGCCACAATATTGGTCAAGCAGCTCGGTGCAAGTGAACTAGTAAACCCCAGACCTTACGCTGTTGGTTCCATAAAGGAGGTTTACGAAAAATATCCGCATTTGGAAGCTGTGCTTCCAGCATTAGGTTACGGTGAAAAGCAGATTGCAGAATTAAATGAAACAATCTCTCACACACCATGCGACGTTGTTGTTATTGGAACTCCAGTTGACTTGAGGAGGGTTATGAAAATAAACAAGCCTACCGTCAGAGTGAAATATGAACTAAAAGTTTTGGGACCAATATCGCTGGAACAAATTTTAGACGACTTTCTCGAGAAGGTGTGTAAACGTGGAAAATGAAGAGATCTCGAGGATAAAAATAAGATTTGTAATTGAGGGTTTAGGCGAGGCTGAGGGCGAGCTAATTCGCCATATGTCTCCGAGAACCGTGGAGATGGTTGTTCGAAAACTTCCATTTGAAGGGAGGGCAGCCCTATGGAAAGAGGAGGTCTATTTTGAGATACCAGTTAAAATGGGAGAGGAAAAAGCAAAAAGCGTTGTAGAAAAGGGCACAATAGCATTCTGGCCTATGGGAAGCGCCCTATGCATATTTTATGGAGAATCCCAACCATACAGTCCAGTAAACGTTCTGGGGAAGATAACAAAAAATCTTGAACTTTTTAGCAAGGTGAAAAGTGGTACCGTGATTAGGGTGGAGAGGTTATAGATACACGCTTTCAGCCCAGCTTTTCAGCAGTTTTTCGCATTCTTCTCTCACTTCACGTTTTCTGCTTTTAACCTTCAACGCTTCAAGAAATTCGATGCGTTTTTGCACGGACCGCCTCTCAGCTTCACCTCCATAGTAAAGTTTGCCCTCAAGAAACTCCTTCATGTGATTTGCCTTTTGCACAAAAAGACTGGCGACGTCAACGGGATTTGCAACGGCATACTTGTTTGCCCATATGGTTGCTTCAGCCTCGCGAAGCTGTGTGAAACCATCAACTTCGGATATCTCCCGAATATAGGTCCTAAGGAAATCGTAGTAGCCTGCCGTTTTAACAAGTTTAAGAGCCTCCCTTACTTTTTGCTTAAACTCCGGGCTTCCCTTAACCTTCAAACGATGCTTAAAACCTTTCTTGATTAGTGCTTCTACTTTTTGTACATCCTCTTCTGTTTGAATCCTTTCAGGGTAGGACACGCGCTCTCCTCAAAACGGATTTTGGCTGTTAATCTACAGCCTTATATATCTTGATATCATGGTTTCCAGAAACCAATCTGACCAAGCCATCGCTTTCAAGTTGTTCAAGTAAATCTTTTGCAGCGCTAATCCTGAGATTGAATTTTGACGCCACAGCGTAAGGTGTTAGAACACGCATTTTCCTCAGTTCCTCCAGCATTTTACCGCCTTTAATATCAGGACCCACTATGCCTGCTAGTTTCTTCTCCTTAAGAGCCGCCTTTTCCTTTTCTTTCTCTTTCTTCTTTTTCTCTTCCTCATCTTTCCGCATTTGCATGCGTTCCATCTGTTTCAAGGTCAGCTTCTTTTTTCCACCCATTAGTAACACCCATTTAGAGCAAGTGTAGGATATTCTCCGCGTTTCTTATATCTATTACGAGCACAGTCATTTCTTGGAAAATATGTGAAAAAGAGGGAGGGTTTAGAGAATTCATCTGCCCATAACTTTTCGGGCGGCGATTTCAATGTCCTCAGCTTTTATTGTTTTTCGTCCAGTGTGCATTGCAAAATCTAAGGCTTCCTTGGCTATTTTAATCCCAATTTCCTCCAAAGCCTTGGCAAGCTCTCTAGCGGCTGCCTCGCTCACCCTCTCCGCTCCAGCCTTCTTGCAAATCCTATGCATGGGAGCAATTGCCAACTCCAAATCCGCCATAAAGGCTCCTCCAGTGCCTCTCTTTGTATTTAGAGCAATATTTAACGTTTATTGCACTTTATCTTCCAAAAACAAACTCCAAAAGTCTGTCTTCTTTAACCGACAGAGGAAATTATAAAAACCTCTAGGAAGGTAGTTTATGCCAAAAGTGAACGATAATGAAACCTTTAAGGTATGTTGACGCCCACATACACCTGTCAGATGAGGAATACGTGGAAAAAATTGATGACATTCTTTCAGAAGCGAAAAAATTCAACGTTGTTGCATTAGTTTCTAATTCTATGGATCTTGGAACAAGCATCAGAAGCCTAGAACTAGCCACACGCCATGAGGGCGTCTACGCTGCCTTAGGAATTCATCCTTGGACCGTAAACGATCTAACAGAGGCTCAGTTGCGCCAGACCTGCGAATTCATTTTGAAACAAAAGCAGAACAAATCAGTCGTAGCTATAGGAGAAGTAGGCTTGGATTATAAGTATCAGAAGATCTGGGATAAACAGTTGAAAGTATTTGACGAAATGCTTAGGTTAGCCGAAAAAATGGAACGACCCGTAATAATTCATTCCCGTGGCACAACCGCAAAAATTGTGGATATGCTTCCATCCTACCAGCTGAAAAAAGTTCTGCTTCACTGGTTCAGTAACCCAATTAGCGCACTATCCAAAGCTATAGATAGTGGGTATTACATAAGCGAGGGACCACCAGCAGCTTATTCTGAAGGCATTCGAGAAGTTATTAGACGTGTTCCCTTGGAAAATCTCCTGACGGAAACCGACGGGCCTGTCCGTTATTACAAAAGTCCATTTGATGGCAGGTTAACTAGTCCAGCCTTTCTGCCGGCAGTTGTCAACGCCATAGCGGAAGTGAAGAGGAAAACCGTTGTTGAGGTTGCGGAGCAAATGCTAAAAAATTTCGAGGAATTTTTCGGCTTAAAGTTGAATTCTACAGATGCAAACGCGTAAAGTTAAATTAGTTTCACGTTATGAAAGACTCACTTATCTAGGCGGCAATGTAAATGCTAGACTAAGCGTGGAGGAAAATGATTGGGAAAGGTTCGAACCGAACAGATTAAACGTATAGCCAAAGAACTCATTAGACGTTTTCCTAACAGGTTTTCCGGAAATTTTGAAGAAAACAAGCGTGTTGTCGCTGCTCTTGTGCCCGGAGCCACCACAAAAGTGCGGAACCAGATTGCAGGTTACATAACACACTTCTATGGAGGGGCAGCGTCTTCTGACGAAAGCCTGGAGGAAAGCGAGTAGCTTATTAGATGCTTTCACATTTTAGAGAGCCGGAAGTGGAGCGATGATCGACGATTATAGGCGTGGGTGGGCTTTACGCTATTTGCGGGAGGCAAAGGCAGAGCTAGAAGCTGCAAGAAAAATGCCTTATATGGCTCCAAGCCTAATTCTGGAGGCTGTAAGAAAAGCAAGGAACGCCATATACTACAGCCTAGGCGAGCCGGCGTTCATCGAAAACATTGTAAGAGAAGCCATAGAAAAAGCTCAGACGAAAAACGACCCCATTCTGAAATGCTTAGCGGAAATCGAAGAGATCATGCAACAGCTGGCACAGGTAGAGGATATGGATGAGGAAAAAGCCATTAAAAAGGCGGATATTCTTGTCCAAACAGCATCAGAAATTGTTGAAACAGTTACAGGGGAAAAAGTGGAAGGCTAAAGTCCTTCAAGAGCCATCTCGATTCTTTTTAGGGCTTCTTTAATATTTTCAATGGAGTTTGCAAAAGATAAGCGTAAATACCCTTCCCCATATTTTCCGAAAGCTGTACCAGGTAACACGGCTACACCAGTTTCGTTGAGGAGGTAGTCTGACAGTTCTTTGGAGCGCATCCCCGTGCCAGTTACGTTGGGGAAAATATAGAATGAGCCTTTAGGCTTTCTGCAGGTTATGCCCTTAATTTTGTTTAGACCTTCCACTATTATTTCTCTCCGTTTTCTGAATTCTGCAACCATTCGATCCACAGAATTTTGGGGACCTTTTAGGGCTTCTATGCCGGCGACTTGAACAAAAGCGCAGGTGCATGAGTTGGAGTTAATCATTAGTTGGGTGATTTTTTCAGCCAAGTCCTTACGCATTACACCGTAGCCGAGCCTCCAGCCTGTCATAGCGTAGGTTTTCGAAAAACCATCGAGGATTATTGTTTTCTCTTTCATCCCTGGAAGCGAAGCAATGCTTTCATGAGTCCCCTCGTATATTATGCGGCTGTAGACTTCGTCTGAGAGGACGATCACGTCGTCCCTGTTGGCTATGCAATCCGCCACGACTTTCAAATCTTCTTTTGTTAAAACACTGCCTGTAGGGTTCCCCGGCGAGTTGAGAATAATCATTTTGGTCTTCTTTGTTATCTTCTCCTTTACATATTCATGGTCAATACTGAAGTCGTTTTCCTCCATAAGTGGAATTGGCACTGGCTTGGCTCCAACAAAATTTATCACTGACTCGTAAATTGGAAAGCCAGGGTTTGGGTATAAGACTTCATCGCCTGGATTCACGCATGCCAGTATAGCAAAAAATATTATTGGCTTTGCGCCTGGTGTAACGACAACCTCCTCCGGGTCGACTGGTATTTTTCTGGTTTTGGAAATGTACTCGGCTATGGCTTCTCGAAGTTCTGGTATGCCGGCGGCTGGCACATAGTGGGTGTAGCCGGAATAAAGGGCTTTAACCGCAGCCTCCTTTATGTTCTGAGGTGTGTCAAAATCAGGCTCGCCTATTTCTAGGTGTATAATGTTTTTTCCTTGCCTTTCAAGAGCCTTCGCCTTGGCAAGCACTTCAAAAGCTGTTTCTGTTCCAAGGACAGCCATTCTGTCCGCGAATATGGAGGACATAGAGCCACCGCTTTTTACATTTCGAAAACGGACTGAATATTAACCATACACTTTTAAAAAGTTTTCAGAAAACGACCGTTAGAGAAGTTTTAATGGTGAGCGTATCTGGAGGACCTCAGGGTTTACAAGGTTTGGCGGCGGCCTTCCCTCAAAAAAGGCGACGAGGTTTTCAGCGGTCATTTCAGCCATTCTTGAACGGGTTTCATAACTTGCGCTGGATATGTGTGGAGCAACCACAATGTTGTCAAGTTTGAGTAGCGGATTATCCATTGGTGTGGGTTCCTGCTCGAAAACGTCTAAAGCTGCACCTGCAATCCAACCTTCTTTCAAAGCTTTGTAGAGAGCCTTCTCGTCAACAACAGGTCCCCTAGAGTTGTTGACGAGGTAAGCTGTTTTCTTCATAAGTTTGAGCTTCTCTTCGTTAACAAGGTGGTAGGTTTCTTTCGTTAGAGGAACATGGATACTTATGAAGTCAGCTTCTCTGAAAAGCGTGTCCAAATCAACCCGTTTGGCGCCAAGTTCCCTTTCCAACTCTGGAGGCATTGGCACAACATCATAGTAGATTATTTTCATGTTGAATCCTTTTGCTCTTTTAGCAACAGCTGTTCCAATTCTACCAGCACCCAATATGCCAAGTGTGGCACCATATACATCTCTACCCAACAACATGCTGGGGTGCCAGCTTACTTTCCACTGGCCTGTCCGTACATATCTGTCCGCTTCAACCACGCGTCTAGCAACAGCCATAAGTAGAGCCCACGCAAAATCTGCCGTTGTTTCAGTTAAAACGCCGGGTGTGTTGGTTACGTATATACCCCTCTTTGTGGCTTCAGCAACGTCTATGTTATCGTAGCCAACCGCCATTTGAGCAACTATCTTAAGTTTCGGAGCCGCATCAAAGACTTCAGCGTCTATCTTATCCGTCAAAAGTGTGACCAAAGCGTCAACGTCCCTCACTCTCCTTACTATTTCATCCTTTGGTGGCGGTCCATATTCTGGCCAAACTTCCACGTCGAAGCGTTCCCCTATTATTTTCATTCCTCTTTCAGGGAGCTCGCGGGTTACGTAAACTTTTGGCTTTGTCATGAATAGGGCCACCAAACAATTGTTGCAAAACACTTTATTAATGCTAGATTTATTACATTTACCATCTTACTTCCCGCAAGCTTTGACGGGAACAAGATGACGGTTTCCATTAAAAACTTGGAGCAACTTATCCAGAACGGACAGACAGGGGCAGACAAAAAGGCGAGAAAGCTAGCCTTAAAAAGTCTTGAGGCCGCGGTTAGGGCGGTGGACCCTAAAAGGTTAATAGTATCAAAGCTAACGTTGGATGGTTCTATCTTGAAAGTGAATGGTTTAGCCTTCGATCTGAGTCGATTCAAAAACGTGTATGTTATTGGTGGAGGAAAGGCTAGCGGTTCTATGGCTGAAGCCCTAGAAACGGTTTTAGGCAAAAGAATAACGGAAGGCTTTGTTAACGTGCCGAAGGGCAGCATGCACAAAACAAAAATTGTGCAACTTCATGAAGCAAGCCATCCCATACCAGACGAATCGGGAGTTGAAGGCGTCAAACGCATGCTTGAAATAGCAGAAAAAGCCATGGAAGACGACTTAATAATATGCTTGATATCTGGTGGAGGTTCCAGTTTAATGCCGCTGCCAAGAAATGGGATAACGCTGGCAGATAAAAGGAAAATCACAGAAGACTTGCTCAAGTGTGGTGCAACGATAAACGAGATAAACACTGTGAGAAAACACATTTCGGGGGTTAAGGGCGGCTGGCTAGCGAAAAAAGCCTACCCAGCCACCGTTCTAAGTCTCATTCTTTCAGACGTGCTCGGCGACCCTCTCGATTTCATTGCTTCTGGACCCACAGTTCCAGATTCAACAACTTTTAGTGACGCTGTAAAAATTTTGAAAAAATATCGGTTATGGGAGAAGGCTCCTGAATCAATTAGGAGAGTTTTAACTGAAGGAGAAAAGGGGCTTATTCCTGAAACTCCGAAGGCGGGGGATGAAGCCTTTGAAAAGGTTTTCAGTGTTGTGATTGGAAATTGCAGAGACGCATGCATGGTAGCATGCGAAAGCTTAAAGTCCGAAGGATTGAACATTCTGCTTTTAACTTCACTTCTTGAGGGTGAGGCACGACACGTTGGAACGGTTTTGGCTTCGGTAGCGCGTGAGATTGCTGTCTCCGGAAACCCGGTGCAAAAACCCGCAGCAATAGTAGTTGGAGGGGAAACAACCGTTACGGTTGCCGGCAAAGGCAAAGGAGGAAGGAATCAAGAAATAGCCTTAGCCGCCGCTCTGAAAATTAAAGGCTTAGATGGATGTGTTGTTGCCTCGCTAAGCACCGACGGAGTAGACGGCCCAACCGACGCTGCAGGTGCTTTGGCTGACGGAAAAACAGTGACAAGGGCGGAAAAAGCTGGACTTAAAGCGGAGAATTTTCTCGCCGAAAATGATTCTTACAATTTCTTTTCGAAGCTTGATGATTTGATATTTACCGGTCCAACGGGAACAAACGTAAACGACATATCCGTCGTCGTAGTTTTATAACTTGGGGAGCAGCTCTGAGCATAAACATAACAGTGAAGTTTGTCGGCAGCTTACGCAACGCCATTGGAAAAGGCAGGGTCAAATTGACAGTTAACGGGGCAGATAAGACAATTAGAGATTTGATAGGCGTTATTGTTGAAGGGTTCCCTCAAGCAAGAAGAGTCCTCATAGACCCAGAGTTGGAGGACCCGAGACCAAACGCCTTAATAATTGTGAATGGTAAGGAGATAAGTGTCTTAAACGGTTTGGAAACAATCCTCAAGGATGAGGACGAAGTTGTTTTCGTCCCGGTTTCTCATGGCGGATGATTCCGCTAAGCCGCAGATCCCAGTAATAACGTTAACTACGGATTTTGGGCTTGCAGACCCCTATGTTGCCGAGATGAAAGCCGTTATTTTGAGAATAAATCCTGACGCCAGAATAGTGGATATAACCCATCAAGTAGAGAAATTCAACATTAGGAATGGCGCTTTTATCTTGGCCGCTGCATCTCCTTACTTTCCAAAGGGCACGATACATGTGGCGGTTGTTGATCCGGGTGTGGGAACGAAACGTAAACCCATATTAGTTGAGACGGAAAAAGACTTCTTTATAGGTCCGGATAATGGCGTATTAACATTGGCAGCAAAAAATCAAGGGATAAAACACGTTTACGAGATAACAAATCCGAAGTTTATGCTTCCAAAGATCTCTCAAACTTTTCATGGTAGGGACATTTTCGCCCCAGCGGCGGCATACCTCTCGAAAGGCATAAAACCGTCAGAGTTTGGATCAGAAATCCGCAAATTCACGGTGCCTAAGTTTGCAAAGGTCGCCAAGAAAAGTGACACGTTGATAGGCGAAGTTATCCATATTGACGATTTTGGAAATATTATCACAAACTTCACGGTGGAGCATCTTAAGGCTTTGAGGGTAAAGGATTATGTGGACTTAAGACTGAGGGATAACAGGCTGACGTTGAAACTTTGCAAAGCCTATGCGGAGGTAAAAGCGGGAGAACCTCTCGCCATCATAGGAAGCCATGATTTTCTAGAAATATCTGTAAACATGGGCAGCGCGGCCCAAGCCTTCAAAGTGAAGATCGGGGACACTGTTACACTTTATCGGTCTTTGTAAGGTCTTTGAGCCTTTCAACGCCGCCTATTTCCTTTATGAACTCCGCCACGCTTTTCGGGACTAGTTCCTCCCAGTTTCCGCCTTTAAGCATTCTTTCCCTAATCTCGGTGGCCGAGTAAACCTCGCGCTTGTGGAAACGGATAGGCTTAACTTCGTAGCCGGCCTCTGTGAAAAGCCTTCGTGTAAGCGGTTCATTAGAGTAAACAACGTCAAAGCGCGGGGTATAACCTTCAACGGCTGAAACCCAAACCATGTGAATGTGCACGTCTGGCACGGGCACAATCCATATGCGGCTTAAGTCCATCTTCTCTTCTTCTAGGGCTTTTCTTATCATTACAAGCCTCTCGCCGGTCGTGAACGGGTTATCAAGACGGTGGCTGTACTGGGCGCTGCCAACAACAATAATAAGCTCATCCACCTCGTCTAGAATCTCCTTAATTACTTGTAGGTGCCCTTTATGGAAGGGTTGAAATCTGCCAACAAAAAGTCCCCGTTTAACCATAATTATCCCCTCACTGATTTAGGCGTCAAGCTTTTATTATTTGCGCTGATGGACACCTAAATGCTTCAAAACAAACTCCACCGGAAAGACTTGTAAAACACCACTGTCCACTTTAATTTCCCCAATTGAGGAGTGACCTCGACTTTCTCGTTGTAGAATTTCAAGCTTAACTTGTACGCCTCCACCGTAGCCGCCCAAAGTGAAGTCTGAAGCTACAACTCTATGGCATGGAACAATTAGCGGGAAAGGATTTAAAGCCATAACCCGTCCCACAGCTCTTGGACTTCCGCCAACAGCTTTCGCCACAGAGCCATAGGAGGCAACATAGCCGGTAGGAATTAGGGAAACCACCTTGAGAACTTTCTGTGCATAGCTGGACAGCCATTCCATGGCGAGAGAAAAACTTTCAGCGCATTCTCGACCATGGTAGATGTCCGCTATCGAAGAAATAACTTTCTCAGCGAACTGAGTTGGCTTTTCCGAATGCTGGAAGGGGACGTTAAATGGGGTGTTTCTAAGCAAATTTTGCAAAGCTTGACCTCTGTCAAAGGCGAAAGCCGTGGCAAAAACTATTTCATTTTCGTGTGCAACCCCAAACCAGACGCCTTCAACATAGCCAACGTAGAGTGTTAGCATGTCGCTGCCTCGTTAAAGCGTTTTAAAATCTTGCAGCTATTTTAATTCTGTGGAGGAAAAGCCGTCTTGGAGGAGGTTAAAAGAAAAACAGTATACTTCAAATACTGTGGTGAAGCAAACACTGAAAAGGTCCTTTTGGCAGTTAGGCACCGCTGCAAAGAGACGGACATAAACAAGGTTGTAATAGCCTCTGAAACTGGAAGAAGCGCACTGAAAGCTCTTAAAATATTTGATGGAGCGAAAATCCAAGTAATAGTTGTAACCCACTATCCGGCTGAGACTTGGGGGCCGAGGGGAAGCATGCCAATAGGACTAAAACGGAGAGAATATGCTGAGAATCTGAAAAAGCTTATGGAAAGCGGCTGTAAAATTGTTCAAGGCACTAGACCCTTTGCTCCGCCCTCTCGTTCCATAGGTTGGAATTATCCCACACCGGAAGGCGTCATTGATAAAACTCTTGAAATTTTTGGAACGGGCACGAAAATAGCCATAGAAGCAGCAGTCATGGCGACAGATGCTGGAGAAATAGACGAAGGCGAAGAAATAGTTTCGTGTGCCGGCACCTACAAGGGTTTGGACACCGCGCTGCTTGTGAAAACGGCTTACAGCATGAACTTCTTTAAAAAGTTTGAGGTTCGAGAAGTTATAGCTAAACCCTTATGCCGTGTTAAGAAGCTTCCAGAATTTGAATGTGAAAATTGGAAGGGTAACTTGGAAGACTATTACATGCAGCTTGGGAGACATTAAGTTTAATAGGTTGCGCTCGTATATCACGTGGAAAGGTGAAAAGCTTGGAAAGGGAAGGACAAATATCCCAGTATCTATGGGTTCCGGGCGCCACAACCGTTGGCATCGTCTGCAGGGACGGAGTCATATTGGCTTCTGAAAAACGCGTCTCTTACGGATATTTAGTCGTCAGTAGAGGAGGCAAAAAGGTTTTCAAGATAACAGATCACATAGGTGCGGCTTGTGCTGGACTTGTTTCAGACATGCAGATTCTTGTTCGCGAAGTGGAAGCTTACGCAAACCTTTACAGCATGGACGTTGGCAGACCCATATCGGTTAGATCTGCAGCCAAGCTTATGTCTAACTTGCTTTTCGCTAATAGGTTGGCTCCCTTAATAACTCAGACCATTGTGGGAGGAATAGACGACGAGGGTGCCTCACTGTACGTTTTAGACGTTTTAGGGTCGGTTATACCGGACAAGTATGCGGTTGTCGGTTCCGGAACAGAAATCGCCATGGGGGTTCTTGAAGAGGGCTACCGTGAAGGCTTAAGCATGGAAGAGGGAAGGGACCTAGTTATCAGAGCCATAAAATCCGCCATCAGCAGAGACATTATGAGCGGTGACGGTATCGACTTTCTCTTCATAACTAAGGATGGAGCCTACGAGGAATCAATAAAATTCTAGGAAGGGCTAACAAGCGTTGTCTTTTGACTTAAGCTTAGAAGAAGGAACATTGCTAGTTAGGCTTGCCAGAAACGCTGTAGAGGAGTATTTGAAAACTAGAAAACGTATTCGCGCGCCGGAAGAACTTCCAAAGAAGCTTATGCAGCCCTGCGGGGTTTTCGTGACAATAAACAGCGTTCGAAACGGGGAAAAAGAGCTGCGTGGATGCATTGGACTACCATATCCAACGACGCCCTTAGCGGAAGCCGTCATAGAGTCTGCCATAAGCTCGGCGACCCAAGACCCAAGGTTTTATCCTTTGTCCCTTGAAGAGTTAGACAGTGTGGTTTTCGAGGTCAGCGTGCTCACACCACCCCAATTGGTGGAAGTGAAAAATCCCAGCGAATACCCATCAAAAATAAAGGTTGGTGTTGACGGGCTAATCATAGAAAGAGGCTTCTACAAAGGACTGTTGCTTCCTCAAGTGCCAGTGGAATGGAATTGGGACGAAGAAGAGTTCTTGTGCCAATGCTGTTTAAAGGCTGGGCTTCCGCCAGACTGCTGGCTTATGAAAGGCACAAAAGTCTACAAGTTTCAAGCCATAATCTTCGAGGAGGAAAAACCAAAAGGCGAGGTTAAACGCAAAGTTCTTACATAAACTGTCCGCGTCTTCAACTTTTCTGCGCAACTTCTTCGATTATTTTTACTGCCCTATCAACTCCCTTAAACTTGCTGGCAAACTGGTTTAACCTCTGCACGTTCTTCTTGTAAGCGTCTATGCGATTCTCCATTTCATGAATTGCTTGTTTCAGTTGTTTTGCGTTTCTGGCAATCGTTGAACAACCCATATCTTGCAGTTTCTTGGCGTTTGCGAACTGTTCAGGTTGTGTCGGAACGCACACGCTTGGTTTCGCATACTTGACAACTTCAAAACAAGTGTTGTGTCCTCCGCTAAAAACCACTAACCTAGCATTTGCCATAAAATCGCTTCTCTCTCGGGGTGAAAGCCACGTGTACACGGTGCAGTTCCCAAATTTTGCCACCCTTTTTTCACCATACTCCCCAAGACTAACCACACTTTCTGTTTCTAGACGACTTAAAACGGGAATAATAATCCGCTTTAACTGAGACCTCGCTCCGGCAGGTCCACTTATTGGAGCGAAAATGCAGTTTTCTTCACCCTTCGCTGGTGCAATGTGAACGTCGACGAAACTTCCGACGAATTCAACTTTGTCCGCAACTCTGATGTCCTTTAAGTTGCCCAGATTGTACTCGCAAATGGTATATGGTGGAGGAACATCCGGAACAATTATTTTCAAACAACTCCTCACATAACGTTCGGTGAAACGTTCACCCGGGACCAGCAGCTGAGAAAAACCGAAACTCGGGCGGATAAAGTTTGTTATGTATATCGATGGGTAGTGCCATCTCCAAGCTAAACGCAACGCATGCAGGTCGCCATCCGACACTATCAGATGGGGTCTTATTCTCAAAATGTTTTTTCTGAGGTCATAGTAACGATGCACTGTTTCCAAACTGCTTGGAGATTTAATCTCTAACCTTCCATTTTCCGGGTTGACACGTGGTAACGGGAAGAGAATGTTCAAAACAGAAGCGGAGAAAACTATTCCACGGGCATTTTCATACCACGCTACAGGCGTGCAATAGTAGACATTTCTAAACTCCCTTTTTAAAAGCTCGTAGGCGCTTCCTCCAGAGAAAAGGAAAAGTTCGTTCCCCTTTGCTTCAAGCTTTTTCCCTAAAACTATAAGCCTAGAAGCATGCCCCAAACCAAGCTCTGAACAGCTCAGCATTAAACGCATAATTCAAAGTGCCCCGTCGCCATTTATTTTGGTTGCTATACAAAATTGTTAAATAAAAAAGCGAGTGATGAAAAAACGGAAAGCCATGTTCCTTCCCAAAAAAGTTCTCGAAGAAAGGCTTTTACAAATGCTTTCGGAAGACCTTGGGCAGGGCGACATAACAACATCTCTTCTGGTTTCAGAAGGTTGCATTATAGAGGCTGAAATAATAGCCAAAGAAACAGGCATCGTCGCCGGAATAGAAGAGGCAAAAGTGCTTTTTGAAGCTTTAGGCTTAAAATTTGAGGCTTACGTCAAAGATGGCGATGAAATAAAGCCTAAACAAGTTTTGATGAAGGTCTATGGGGATGCACGAGCTATACTTTCGGCTGAGCGCACCCTCCTCAACATTATTTCGCGAATGAGCGGTATAGCTACAGCCACACGAAGACTTGTCGAGAAAATCCGAAAGGCTGGATATAAAACGAAGGTTGCCTGCACAAGGAAAACGGCGCCAGGGCTACTATACTTTGACAAAAGGGCTGTTGCCATTGGTGGTGGAGACACGCATAGACTTCACTTAGATGACATGATCTTAATCAAGGATAATCACATTGCTGTAGCTGGAAGCATCGAAAAAGCTGTTAAGACAGCCCGAGAAAAAGCCTCGTTCAGCAAGAAAATCGAGGTTGAAGTGGCTAAGGTTGAGGATGTTCTCAAAGCTGCTGAAGCCGGAGCGGACATAATAATGTTGGACAACTTTTCGCCTAAACAAGTGGGGATGGCGGTCAAACTGTTGGAGAAAGCTGGATACCTTGGAAAAGTGATGCTGGAAGCCAGCGGCGAAATAACGACGAACAACGTTCTCGATTACGCTTCGAAAGGAGTGGACATCGTAAGTTTGGGTGAAATAACTCATAGCGCGAAAGCCCTAGACATGAGCTTAGAAATCACAAATGTCAAGGTAGCGGAGTGAAGGCTTTTATTAACGCCATTTCAATAAACGCAGCCAACAAAAGTGTCACTGCGCATATGGATATCATGATACACATGTTTACGATCTCTCGTCTCCAGCCACCTTTTATAATGCGCCAGCTTAGCCAGACGCTTTCGGCAAAGGCTGCTGAATATGCTAGGAATTCAAGCCATGTAAATGGGAAAAGGAACAACATTAAAAATGCAAAGTGAGGATTTACACCACTACAAATGCTTTGGGCTGCAATTACAACTCCTGTGCTATATAGCACAAAAAATCCGAAAATAGGGCCAAAAAAGGGGACAAAAAAGGCTAAGCATAAAACGAAATTGTTGCCAAAAATTAAAGTTGTTCCACGAAACAATCCAGCCGTCGAAATGTAGTCTCGCATCTCGCCAAGCTCCTTCTCCATTTCAGATGCCTCCTCCACAGTAAGCGGAGTTGAAACACCGGCAACGGTTACAGCAATCGAGATAAGGAAGAACACTAAAATCGTGAGAATACGTTTCACCTTTGACGGAAAACTTTTCCAAATGTTTGATGTCATATTTCCCTCTCCAATTATACATTTGAGGGGGTTATTTTTAAGGCTCTAAAGCCCCTTGCGCATGGGTTTAACATTTCCATGATTTTAACCTTTTCCAAAATTTTGTCTGTGTCCGTTGCGCAGCCTGAAATGTCATGCTCCGCCGCCATTAAGGAGTAAACATACACCCTATTGCCCAGAATTTTTGGTTGACAAGTGGATGGAAGCCCAAGCATTAACGGCTTGTTCTGTTCTATGGCTTTTTCAGAAGCATATATTATGGCGTGGGCCCCCGCTGTTAATTCTGCTATTCTTACAGGTATGCTTTCTTTCCCTATGGCTATAACCTCTATTCCATATTTTTGGGAGATTTCGCCCGAAATCTTTCTCAATTTGGGAAGAATTTTTACAATGTTGCTTTTGGCTTTACTGGAGAGTCTAATATTGGAAAACTGTATGGGAGAAAGTTGTTCAAGTGAAACCGCCCCAAGAGACATGTCGAGGTGAACAACGTCCGCCTCCACTTTTTCAAGCAGCTGCTTACATAGTTCGACTTCATGCACTATAACTTCGTGGCTGTTTTTAGCATCTGCAAAAATCGGTTTAGCCAAACATTCGCTTGGCCCTCTGTAGGGGGGCTCCACTAAAACAGCCGCTGTCGCCACAATGGTTAGAGGCTCAAAATTCCCGTTTAGAACGGCTGAAGAAGAATCTGCGGCAATTATCCTCAAGGGTTTCACCTTCCTCTAATTGGCTTTATAAAAATTTAGCTTTACCGCTTCTTAGCCGCCTAGAACCCTGAAGCCTTGAGGCCGAGGCCTAAAACAAAAAGCTCAGCGCTTTTCGCCCTACTAGCCTTTGGCTTTATAATTTTTACATCCCTAAAGTGCTGTTTAACCTTGACTATAAAGTCTTCAAGCATATCTCCTTGAAAAACTTTCACGAAAAAGTTTCCATAGGGCTTAAGCACTTTAAGGGCTATTTCCAAAGCTCTTTGAGCTAAATCTATCTGGCGAGCATGGTCCAGCTCCCAAATTCCAGAAATATTTGGTGACGCATCTGAAATAACTACATCAGCCTTGCGTGGAAGCAATTCCAAAATTTGGGTTAAGGTTTCTTCCTCCATTATGTCGCCGACGATTGCTTTAACGTTGCGCTCCCTAAATGGTTCAATTGGTTTCAAGTCAACAGCTAAAACGAAGCCTCGGGGCCCGATAATTTTTCTGGAGGCTTGCGTCCATCCGCCGGGTGCAGCGCCAAGATCTACAACGACGTCGCCTTCTTTCATAAAGTGGTATGTTTCGACCGCTTGGAAGAGTTTGTAAGCTGCCCTTGAACGATAATCCTCTTCCTTTGCCTTTCTATAGTAGTAGTCTTTTTTGCGTTCTTGAATCCAAGCTTTTGGCAAAACTAACTGTCACCTAAAACGGTTTGGGTTGATTCAGCCATGCGGAAAAGCCATTCCGTAAGCCTTTCACAGTTTTGGGGTGTAACGTTGCCGGTTGGTCCGCATCTCGGGATGTCAGGACACATCATGCATGGACAGTCGACTATGGAGTCTATGGATGCTGGAAGCCTTTTGGGGTAAAGCCTATAAGTCCACCTTCCGTTGCGTAGCTCCTTTTCGCGTCGTATAAGCCCTTTACTTTCAAGTTTCAGAGCTATCCTTGAGCCCTCCCTGCTGCTCGCGCCTAACCTTCGCCATAATTCAGACTGCAGTAGACCGCTGTCTCCAGCGCTCATTATTATTTGCAAAGCTTTCTGCTCTAAGTCGTTGGGCTTCGGCATCCTTCCCTTTCAGTCTCCACGCAAATATATAGGCGCTCACTGTAAAATATGTTTATCCCAACATAAAATAATTTAGGTTAAACTAAAAATGGGATTCATGAAATGAAGCAGGAAAAAACTAGCGAAGGCTACTGTTTGGGCATTGAAAGCACAGCTGACGACTTCAGCGTTGGAATCACCACATTTAAGGGCGAAGTATTAGCCAACATAATAGACGCCTACGTCCCACCGGAGGGAGGAATCCACCCCAGGGAAGCAGCGCAACACCACGCAGAAGTTGCAAGCAAAGTCATTGAAGAAGCCTTAAAAAAGGCTGGAATAAAGCCAAAGGATTTAACAGTAATCGCGTTTTCGCAAGGCCCTGGACTTGGACCGTGTCTAAGAACAGGCGCCACTGTTGCGCGGGCGCTTGCCTCATACCTGCATGTTCCACTGGTCGGCGTTAACCACTGCATAGCCCATATAGAAATTGGAAAATTAAAGACAGGGGCTTCAGATCCGGTTACGCTTTATGTTTCCGGCGGAAACACCATTATAGCGGCTTTTGACGCTGGACGCTACAGGGTTTTCGGTGAAACGTTAGACATTGCGTTGGGGAACTGCTTAGACGTTTTTGCAAGAGAAGCTGGACTGAAGCAGAAGCCGGGAGAACCCTTCGGAGCCGTTGTTGAGAAACTGGCGAAAAACGGCAAGCAGTTTGTGCCTTTACCCTACACTGTAAAGGGTATGGACATATCCTTTAGCGGGCTTTTAACAGCTGCAATAAAAGCCCTCAAAGAAGGTGGATATAGGCTGGAAGACCTGTGTTACAGCCTTCAAGAAACAGCCTTTTCAATGGTTGTTGAGGTCACTGAAAGAGCTTTAGCCCACACAGAGAAAAAAGAAGTCCTCTTAACTGGAGGTGTCGCCGCCAACAAAAGGCTTCAGGAAATGGTGCGCTCCGTAGCTGAAGAACACAACGTTAAGTTCTGCACTGTTCCAAGTGAATACGCAATTGACAACGGGGCCATGATAGCGTGGACTGGTGTCTTGGCGTTCACTCATGGACTCACAACCTCCATTGAGGAGAGTTTTGTGCGGTTAAGGTGGCGCCTCGAAGAGGTTGAAGTTCCTTGGGTGAGGTGAACCTACCGGTTCTCATAAAAAAAGGTGCAGAAGCACACTTGTTCCTTGCAGAGTGGCACGGTAGAAAAGTCGTGTTGAAAAAACGCTTACCCAAAAAATACAGGACGCCAATTCTGGACAGACAAATTCGAACTTATAGAACCATTCATGAAGCTCAATTAATACACGAGGCGAAAAGGGCTGGTGTGCCCACACCAACATTATTCTTTGTTGACGTGAAAAACTCCATAATCGTAATGGAGCTCATTGAAGGCAAACAACTGAAACAGTTGTTTAATGAAATCTCCGACGAGTATAGAAAGCAATTATGTCGCAAAGTTGGCGAATTAATTGGAAAGCTCCACAAACACGGAATCGTTCACGGAGACTTGACAACCTCAAACATGATTCAAGCGTATGATGGAAAAATCTACTTTGTGGATTTTGGATTGGGCGAAAAAACAAGGGAGCTTGAAGCAAAAGGCGTTGATCTGCATTTAATGAAAAGAGCGTTGCAAAGCACTCATTACAAGTTTGCAGAGGAATGTTTCAAAAGCGTGATTGAAGGATACTCAGGCGTTTTAGACACCGAAACGGTGAAAAATGTTTTAGACAAAGTCGATGAAATAGAAAGGAGAGGCCGATACATAGTTGAAAGAAGTCAAAGAAAAACGTGAGCCAACAGATTTCCCTTTAAAGGGAAAAGTTGTATTTTTTGCCACGAACAACATTCACAAGTTCGATGAGGCGCGCAAGGTCTTAAATCGATACAGAATAGCTGTTGGCATGTTAAAGGTGAAAACTCTTGAAATTCAAAGCGAAAGCCTAGAAGAAATCGCGAAAACAAGCGCTATCCACGCTTTCCAACAGTGCCAACTTCCAATAATCGTTGAGGACGCCGGCTTATTCATAGAAGCCCTAAACGGTTTCCCGGGGCCCTATGCCGCATATGTCTACAAAACCATCGGAAATGAAGGCTTGCTAAAGCTTATGAAGGATGTTGCCAACAGAAAAGCCCGCTTCCAGTCGGTGGTTGCCTACTTTTCCGAAGAGTTGGATGCACCAGTCTGTTTTAAAGGAGAAGTTTCTGGGGAGATAACGGAGGACGTTCGAATAGGGCATTCAGGTTTCGGTTTTGACCCAATTTTCAAGCCTTCTGACAGCGATAAAACTTTTGCTGAAATGGGCATAGATGAAAAAAACAAGCATTCACACAGAGCTAAAGCCTTCCGTAAATTTGCAAGATGGTATAAAGGCTTAAAAGATGAGAAGTAAACTGTAAAGGTTCGTGGAGGTTTCCCTTCGTTGAGCGAAAAACAAGTTAGTATTCCAAGGGAAGTTGTGATAGCGCCAAACGAAAAGGTCCTCATGGTTCTAGAGAGGCATTACATTTCGTATGCAACAATAGCAACCACAAGCCTCATAGTAATATGGGTTATTACAGCTGGCGCGACTTTCGCGGCACCGCCTGAATACGGTTGGATTGTGTTTCCAATACAAGTGTTCGTGTTTCCAGTTCTTCCAGTTCTAGTTTACGGTTTGGGCTACATCTACGTTAAGGGACACCGCTATATAATCACAAACGAGCGGATAATAATGTTCAGAAAATTTATTGGAATCTTAATGAGGACAGTTACCCACGACAAGATCACGGACATAATTGTGAATCAAGGCCCTATAGGGAGGCTCCTCAACTACGGTAGAGTGTCGCCGATCACGGCTGGCATGATCATGCCTATGGGAGCCACCATATTCTCGATTTCTGGTGTTAAAAACCCCTACGAGGTTAGGGATACCATTGCAAAGCTTGTGGAGGAATTCAAGCAGAAGGGTGCAGAAAGCTGATGGAGGCAGCAGAACTCACCCAAAAGTACGTGTCGTTGCACCGAGATGAAAAAGTTTTGATGACACTGCAAAGACGCTATCCTTCTATATTTTCATCTATTCTGTCAACCATCGTATTCATGATTTTCGTGTATTGGTGGTCTATTTTCCGCTATATCACCCAATACTCAAGCTTTCTGATGGAAGCATTGTTCACGCTCCTTTATGCGCTAATAGTTGTTATTGCTGGCATTTTCATTATAATGGCGCTTGTAGGCTACTTTTACGTTAAGGGACACCTTTACATTCTAACCGATAAACGCATCATCATGTTCAGAAAGTTCATCACAGTGTCAGTTAGAGAACTCACATACAACGAAATAACCGACATAGTTGTCAATCAAGGGCCCATCGCCAGATGGTTGAACTATGGCTCCGTAATACCGCTGAGCCCTGGGGTTAGGGGACCATACGCTCTGCCATACCCCTATGTTAGAAGGGCTTCTTATGCTAGGGTTGAATTGAAGGACATTAACAACCCAATGAAAGTTGCAGGCGAACTGTTTAACTTAGCGCGCATTCAAAGTTTAGGCTGAAAGTTTAAATCGAAGGTCTTAAATATCCGTCTATCCTCGCTTTCACAAAGCTTAGACGGGGTATACATGCCAAAACAAGAAAAGGGGAAATCCCACTCAACCAGACCGGTTAGCAAGCGCCCTCCAAGCTGGTGCAAGTATCAGCCCGAAGAAGTAGAAGCGCTTGTCATTAAACTTGCCAGAGAGGGACACCCCCCAAGCCGCATAGGCACCATTCTCAGAGACCAGTACGCTATTCCGCTTGTTAAACCGTTAACTGGAAAAACCATAACCCAAATCCTTAAAGAAGCTGGACTTGCCCCATCCATACCTGAAGACCTTGAAAACTTGCTAAAAAAGGCCGCGAGACTTTCAGCCCACCTTGAAAAGCACAGAAAAGACGTGCACAACAAAAGGGCTTTGCAGCTTGTTGAAGCCAAGATCCACAGACTCGTAGAGTATTATAAGCAGGAGGGCGTTTTGCCTTCCGACTGGAAGTATGAACCAAAAGCTGCCTCAATAGCGTAGCAATTAAATCCTAAAACATATTGAACTTTTCAATAAACTGAGAATACTGTGGTGTGAATGGAGCTTAATAGGCAGGTAGCTGGTTTTTTCGAAGGTGTATCGAAAGCAGCTGATGCCATCCAAGAAGCCGTAAAAGAGGATCGATACATTTACGTTTTTTCACATTTGGACGCTGATGGGATAGCTGCCGCTGGGATTATCGGTAAAGCTTTACATCGTCTTGATGCGAGATTCCGAATTAGGATAACCCAGTGGGTTGACGAGAAAATTGTGAACGAGATAGTTGAGGAAAAACCTCAAATGGTTATTTTCGCAGACCTGGGAAGCGATTACGCGCTTCTGCTAAGGCAGAAAGCTCCAGAAATCAAAATTGTCGTCTTAGACCATCATCAAATCGGCGGAGACCTCGGCGATTTCCCACTTGTCAACCCTCACATTTACGGGATTGACGGGGCGCGAGACGTAAGCAGTTCAGGAATAGCCTATTTCGTGGCTAGAGCCGTTGACAGTGTAAACATGGATTTAGCGCCCATAGCTGTTGTAGGCGCCCTTGGAGACCTGCAGGACAAATACGACCAGCGAAGCCTCGGCGGCTTAAACGGGAAAATAGTTGAAGACGCCAAAAACCAAGGACTGTTAACTGTTGAGAAGGATTTGATATTTTTTGGGAGAGAAACACGCCCAGTCCACAAGGCTTTGGCATCCACAACAAACCCGTTTATTCCGGGAATAAGTGGGGACGAAGGCAAAAGTTTCGCGTTTTTAGACAGCCTAGGGATTAAAATAAAAGTAGATGACAGGTGGCGAGCTTTAAGGGATCTAACAGAAGAGGAGAAAAGAAAGCTTTGCTCAGCCCTTGCGGACTATCTAGTTTCAAAGGGGCTTCACTATGAAGTGTTAAATTTAATAGGACATGTTTATACATTAACTCGCGAGGACTCGTGGACGCCGCTTCGTGACGCAAGGGAATTTGCCGTTTTGTTAAATGCAACCGGACGAATGGATAAACCAGGAGTAGGCGTCGCGATATGCATGGGCGACAGAGGCGCAACCCTTGAAGAAGCGAACAAGATCCTTGAAGAGTACCGGCGAACCATCAATAAATACCTTGAATGGGTCATGGAGGAGCCTGGACGCTTGAAGGAGCTAGACAACATATACGTTGTTTACGGTGGAGATCGAATAGACGATAAAATGGTTGGAGCTCTATCCTCCATCCTCTCAACTTCGCTGCCCAATCCCGAAAAGCCTCTAATTGCTTGTGCAGACGTAAAGGAGGAGGGTTTGGTGAAGGTTTCCGCCAGAACCGTGGATTCCGTTGTTGCAAAAGGCGTTAACCTAGGTGAAATAATGCAGATAGCTGCTGAAAAGTGTCTTGGAAAAGGTGGAGGCCACGATGTTGCAGCGGGAGCACAAATACCAACAGAAAGCGTGGAGGTTTTCATCAAACTGGTCAACGAGCTTGTCGGGAAACGGTTGGCTGGTGGGAAAGTTGGAAGCTGAAATCACAATAATTTATGAAAATGAAAAGAAAGCGAAGGCTGTTGCGGAGGCAGTCTCTCCGGACAATTTTAAGGTGCCTGCTGGCTTGTATGTGAAAACTGAGCAAAGAGGCTCCGTTGTCTGGACAAGTATAAGATGTGGTAGGGGACTTCGGACATTTATAGCAACAATTGACGATTTGCTTTTCGCTATCTCAATAGCAGAGAAAACTTTAAAGATCGCACAGAAACTTGAATAGGACGTATACGCCTTTTGACAAGCAAGAAACAGCGAGGCGAACTGCGAACATGCTGGACATAAAACTTATCAGAGAAAAACCCGAATTTGTCAGAGAAAACCTTGCAAAAAGGGGCGACCCGGAATATCTGAAGATGCTGGACGCGCTTATTGAATGCGATAGGCTTTGGCGCCAAAATCTAACAAAGCTTAACGAGCTTCGCCGAGAAAGAAACCGTATAACGGCCGAAATTGCATCCTTGAAGAAGAAAGGGGAGGACGTTTCAGCAGTTGTTTCAAGGGCTAAAGCGGTTGATGAAGAAATCACTACGCTAGAGAAACTCGTGGCTGATTATGAGGAAAAAGTGCGCAATTATCTGATGATGATGCCAAACCTTTTGCACGAGTCAGTTCCAATAGGCAAAGACGAAAACGATAATGTCGTTGTCAAAACGTGGGGAGAACTGCCTAAATTCAACTTCCCACCGAAAGACCACATAGAATTAGGCTTAAAATTAGACATTATGGACATTGAAAGGGCTGGAAAAATAGCTGGCGCCAGGTTCTTTTATCTGAAAAATGAAGGCGTCTTGTTAGACATGGCTCTAATGAACTTCGCCCTAGAGGAAATGATTAAGAAGGGTTATACACCCATAGAACCCCCCTTCCTTATGAGACGTAAACCCTATGAGGGCGTTATAGCCCTAAGCGACTTTGAAAACGATTTATACAAGATTGATGGCGAGGATTTGTATTTGATTGCAACTTCGGAGCATCCAATGGCAGCCATGTTTATGGATGAAGTTCTGAAGGCTGAGGATCTCCCCATAAAGTTTGTTGGAATAAGCACAAACTTTAGGAAAGAGGCGGGAGCCCATGGCAGGGATACCCGGGGAATTTTCCGCACTCACCAGTTCAACAAGGTCGAACAATTCGTGTTCTGTAAGCCAGAGGACTCTTGGAAAATCCATGAGGAGCTCTTGAAAAATGCTGAGGAACTTGTGCAGAAGTTGGGCTTGCCCTACCGGGTTGTTAACGTTTGCACTGGAGACATTGGAAAAGTTGCCGCCAAAAAATATGACATAGAAGCGTGGATGCCAGCCCAAAATGCGTATAGAGAGATAATTTCTTGTAGCAACTGCACCGACTACCAGGCGAGGAGGCTTAACATCCGTTATAGGGAGAGGGAAGGGGAACCCCCAAAGGGCTTTGTACATACTTTAAACTCAACGGCACTAGCCACTGGGAGAACGATAGTCGCCATACTGGAAAACTATCAACAGGAAGACGGTTCGGTGGTTGTCCCGGAAGTTTTGAGGAAATATATGATGGGCATAGAAAAAATTTCCCCAAAAAAGTAAAGTTTAATACCTTACGATGAAACTTTTCCTCGCTAACGGAGGGCTGTTGTGTCTGCGAAAAAGGTTCGGGACAAGTGGCGCAGCAAAGTATGGTATACAGTGCTGGCTCCACCATACTTTGGAAATGTGGAGCTCGGTTCAATCCCCGCTGACGAGCCTGCAAAACTTCTTGGAAGAGTTATCGAGGCAACCCTTTATGATATCACGGGAGATTTTGCCCATCAATACATGAAAATCTACTTTCAAATAGTGAAAGTTGAGGGAAAAACAGCTCACACCATGTTCAAGGGACACGAGTATTCGAGAGACTACTTGCGAAGCCTTGTGCGCAGAAGAACAACAAAAGTTGACGGCATATTCAACGTAAACACAAAAGATGGATACAAACTGAGAGTCGCTGTGTGCGCGTTTACTCTTTCAAGAATTAAAACTTCACAGGAAACAGCGATCCGCAAAATTATGGCAAAAATTGTTGATGAGAAAAGTAAAGCCCTTACATTGGATCAGTTTGCCCAAGAAATGGTTCTCGGAAAAATCGCTTCAGACGTTTACAATGAAGCGAAAAAAATTGTTCCACTACGGCATGTCGGCGTTAGAAAATCAAAGCTTTTAACGCCATTAGTTCAGCTGCAAGCGCAAGCACAGATACCAGTGCCGGAAGTAGAGCAACGCTAACCCCCGACGGGTCTGTTGCATCCACATTCACGCGATCGAACTTTTCTAACCGATTGCGTAATATAAGGCCCCGGATAAGTACCTTTGCGTAGGCATAGCTAACCATGAGTGAGGAATGTTGATGGACAACGAAATTAAAGTTGTATTGTACGGTGTTGGTGCTATAGGCAGTTTAATTGCCAAGGCTATGTTGGAAAGACAAGGCTTGAAAATTGTTGGCGCCGTGGATGTGGCAAAGGACAAAGCTGGTAGAGATTTAGGCGAAGTGTTGGGTTCAAGGGAAAAACTCGGCGTCAAAGTTTACGCCAACATTGACGAACTTTTCCCCGCAGTGGAGGCGGATATAGCCGTCCATGCAACCTCTTCCTATCTCAGGGATGCCTACCCGCAAATAGCCTCCCTCGTAAAACACGGTGTAAACGTTATATCCACATGCGAGGAATTAGCCTACCCATACTTTTCAGAGCCCGAAATTGCAAGAAAACTGGATGCCCTAGCCAAAAAGCATGACGTTACAGTTCTAGGCACGGGCATAAATCCGGGTTTTCTGATGGACACCCTTGTGATCACCTTGACTGCGGTGTGCCAGAAAATAGAGAAAATTGAAGCATTTAGGGTTATGAATGCCGCTACGAGGCGATTGCCTTTTCAGAAAAAGATTGGAGCAGGGTTAACGGTTGAAGAGTTTAGACAGAAAATCAAAATTAGGCAGATTACGGGGCACGTGGGCCTTGAACAGTCCATAGCAATGATAGCGGATGCTTTAGCATGGAAACTTGACAGGATAAAGGCTGAGCCTGTTGAGCCGGTGATTGCAAAAGAACCCGTCAGTAGCGAGGCTATACAAGTTGAAGCCGGAAAAGTGGCTGGTTTAAGACAGGTGGCGAAAGGGTTTATTAAAGATAGAGAAGTTATAGTCCTAGATTTTCAAGCCTACATCGGTGCTGAGGAAGAATACGACGCCATAACAATTACAGGCGTGCCAACGGTCAGACAGAAAATACAACCATGCATTCACGGAGACATAGGCACCGTTGCAATCGTCATAAACGTTATTCCAAAAGTGCTAAACACCCCGGCCGGCTTGCTTACTATGAAGGACTTGCCAGTTCCATCAGCCATGTTAGGGACTTGCGGAAATACTTGAAGATTTAGCTTGTTCATAGCGCGCATAAACTGGATAAAGTTAAAACTTTAAAATACTTATAACGGCTTGTTGTACTCATGGTGTTGATAATTATGAAACACGTTCATGAGAAGGGAGATTTATCCATTGAAAGATTAATTGCTGAAGTGAAAAGCAAACCCGATTTCCATAAGGCTGGGGCTATAGCAATTTTTGTTGGAATTGTCCGTGGAGAAAACCCAAACGGCGAAAAAGTCCAAAAGCTTGAGGTTGAAGCCTACGAAGAAAAGGCTGACGAGGTCTTATCGGAAATTTGCCGAGATTTAAAGGCAAGAAAGGGCATTGTGGACGTTCAAATTCACCATTTCTTCGGCAAATTCAATGTTGGCGAAGACCTCGTGTATGTTTTGGTTGCGGGTGACCACAGAGATAACGTCTTTCCAGTCTTAAAAGAGGCTGTTGAAAGGTATAAAAATGAGGCTCCGATATTTAAGAAAGAGTACGTTATTACGAAGGAAGGGAGCATGAAATCTTACTGGGTTGCTGAGAGAGAATTTTGATTAAAATTGGAAAAGTGTTATTAAGTGTTCCATGAAACTATGTGGAGTGGTGGGATAAAGTTTTGGAGAGCAAAAGTTACACTTGGTTTGAGAGGAGGCGAAGGGCGAAAGCCCTTGACTTGGCGCAGGAACAGATAACAAAAGCCCTTGACACTGTGACGCTTCTTCATCAAGCCATGCAAAAGATGGTTGAAAACAAAAAGAAAGAGGCGATGCAACATATAGACAACATTTTCAAGGTTGAGAAAGAAGTTGACAGATTACGCACGGAAGTTTTCAAGGAACTTTCGAAGGGTGTAGCGCTTTTCGCGGAATACCGTGAAGACTTAATGCACCTTGTGAAAAGGCTGGACACGCTTGCAGACCACGTGAAGGACGCTGCAAGATGCATTAAAATGCTTGAAGAGGCAAAAATACCGAAGGAGTTGTGGGAGAAAACTGCCTGCACAACTGGTTTTCTCGTGGAATGCGCTCACGCTTTAAGAGGGAGCATCGAAAAAATAGCGGTTGACTCCACTGGAGCCATAAATGGAGCGAAAAAAGTTGAAGAAATCGAGAAGAAGATAGATGACGAATACTTGGAAACAAAGGCATTGTTCATCAAGTATGCAAACGAGATGGACAGCGGCTCCATAGTTATCTTCGACGACCTTGTAGAGTTTATAGAACATGCTGCAGACATGTGCGCGGACACAGCCGACTACATTGTGATCCTTGCAAGCAGAGAATAGCTGCATTTTCTACCTTTTGTCAGCTGCTTTTGGACATTGCCTTTCCAAGGGCGAAAGATAAAACTAGAACGAGAAACGTCCCGAAAAGTCCTGCAAGCAATGTTGACACGTAGGGGTTTTCAACCGCTGGCAGCGTGTAGTCTGGCATTAAACCTCCCCATAATGACTCACTTTCTTCAACGCCAAGCGCTTCAGCCACCGTTTCTAATCCGTCTGGATATGTTGAGGCAAAGGGCAGTAGAACCGCAAATCCAATTAATATTGATATTAGGGCTTTGATGTAATCCTTCAAGCAGCATCCCTCTTGAAGAGGGTTAACCCGTTTAAGATGGCTGGTTGAAGCCTATGTAGCTGAGTTATGAAAGTTGTTGTTATCGCCGCCTCGGCAAGCCCAATTAATGTGTGCCAGAAAAGCATAGCTGGAACTGTTACAGCTATTCCGCCGGCCTGCGAAAAAATTGGAGATACGCCTATTTCTAAACCGCACGCAAGCGCCCCGAGAACAACAGAAAGCCAAGAAGCCGCGAAAACTCCTATGGCGAAGCGTTTGCCTCGCATGGAGTTGCCCACAACAAGTTTTACTATGAAGAAGCTTAACCCGCCTATAATAGCCATGTTAAAGATGTTGGCGCCTAGGGCAGATATTCCGCCGTCTGCAAAAAACAACGACTGTATTAACAAGACAATTGTCATGCTTAAAACCGCTGCGTATGGACCTAAAACCACGGCGAGAAAAGTGCCGCCAACCAGATGCCCACTGGTTCCATAGGTTATCGGAAAGTTGATCATTTGAGCAACAAAGACAAAGGCGCTTGAAACAGCCAACAAAGATGCGAAGGATTTTGGATAAGCTGCTTTGGCTTTTTTCCAACACACAACGAGGAGGAATATGGATACAACGCTCATTAAGATTGAAACTTCGGGGCTCAGGTAGCCATCAGGTATATGCATTTCGAAGCCTCGTATTACTTTCTAAAATAAAAGTATTACCTTTATAAATCTTCCGCGCAAGCTGCTATGCCTCCCCTCATATAGAAATAACGTGCAACTTAAAAGGGCTAAAATGCAATTACATCTAGCAAACAACCATCAACTAACGTTGGGAATAGACATGAGGTTGTTTGGCAGTTCCGGGGTAAGAGGCTTGGTTGGTGCTGAGCTAACCCCAATATTGGCTGCTGAAGTGGGAATGGCCGTTGGCACCTTCACAAAAGCTGGACAGGTTCTTGTAGCAAGGGACACCAGAACTTCCGGCTTGATGCTTGAAAACGCCATAGTTTCGGGCTTGCAGGCATGCGGCGCCAAAGTTTTCTGTCTAGGAGTCACGCCTACCCCGGTTTTGGCTTACCTTACAAGGGCTCTGGGCGCCGATGCTGGGGTTATGATTACAGCTTCACACAATCCACCGGAATACAATGGGATAAAGCTCTTTGACGGAACGGGTATGGCTTACGGTGATGAATATCAAGATGAGATAGAGCGTTTGGTTATGCATGAAAACTTTCGTTTGGCAGAATGGCAAAACATTGGAGAAGCCACATCAATAAACGAAGAGAGCCTGTACATCAAAATGGTTTTGAAAAGTTTTAGACTTGACAGGAAATGGCACGTTGTAGTTGATCCCGGATGCGGAGCGACAAGTCAAATAGCACCAGCTATTTTTAAAGGCTTAGGATGCAAAGTCACAGCCATAAACGCTAATCACGACGGATTCTTCCCAGCGAGAAACCCGGAACCTAACGCGGATTCTCTTCAGTGCCTGGCTGAAACCGTGAAAGCTTTAGGCGCCGACATCGGAGTGGCTTATGATGGTGACGGGGACAGAGCCGCTTTCATAGACGAGAATGGCGCCTTTGTAGATTTTGATAAGGTTCTAGCGGCGTATGCAGCTTACGCTGTAAAAAGCTTTGGGAGGGGGGTCGTTGTTACGAACGTTGAGGCTTCTATGTGTGTTGAGCGGATAGTGGAGCCTTTGGGTGGAAGAGTCGTTAGAACCAGAGTGGGGGATGTTTACGTGGCTGAATCCGTGAAAAAATTTGAGGCTGTTTTTGGCGGTGAACCATGTGGTGCATGGATACATCCGCGATACCACTATTGTCCAGACGGAATTCTTTCATCAGCGCTCTTGTTAAAAGCCTTGGAGGGTGAAAGCAAAAAACTTTCAGAGTTTGTCGCCGACGTTCCAGTTTTCCAAGTTTTAAGGAGGAACATTCGCTGTAGAAATGAAGTAAAGCATGCCGTTGTTAGAAAGGCAGCGGACAGCCTAAAAGCTAGTTTTCCAAATTACAGAGATATTTCCACGGTTGATGGAGTTCGTTTAGCCCTTGAAGATGGGTGGGTTTTGGTTAGGGCTTCAGGCACCGAGCCTCTTGTGCGCTTAACTGTGGAGGGTGAATCTTTAAAAGTTGCTGAAAAGATAATGGAGAAGGCCGCAAGTGCTGTGACGAAAGTTGTGGAGGATTTTGAAAGTGAAGGCCGTTGTTTTGGCTGCAGGCGAAGGGGTTAGACTTCGACCATTAACTTTTACACGTCCAAAGCACATGATCAACATTTGTGGAAAACCAATTCTCGAACATTGCTTAAACACCATTAAGGCTTGCGGAATAAACCACATAATAATCGTTGTTCATTACATGGCTGACATTATCCGCCACTATTTTGGTTCGGGCGAAAAATTTGGACTGAAAATAGAGTATGTAGAGCAGCAGAGTGTCCTTGGAACTGGAAACGCTGTGAGTGTTGTTGAACCATTCGTGAAAGACGATTTCGTGCTTGTTTATGGTGATTTACTTTTCACGTCGGAGGCCCTAAAGAGGGTTATCAGCCTTCACAGTGCAAAGCAAACTGTTGCAACGTTGGCTGTTGTTCGGGTGGAAAAGCCGGAGGATTATGGCATTGTGGAGCTTGAAAAAACCGGTTTAGTGAAGCGCATTGTTGAAAAGCCGGCCCGTAAAGAGGCACCGTCAGATATAGCTAACGCCGGGTTATACGTGTTTTCCACCGAGATTTTCGAGAAAACGAGGAATATTAAGGCTTCTTCAAGAGGTGAATGGGAAATCACCGACGCCATCCAACTATTAATTGAAGAGGGTAAACCCGTTTTAGCAGCTGAAATTCCCCGCGCCGACTGGTTCGACATTGGCAGACCATGGGATTTGCTCGAAGCTAACCGCTGGATGCTGAGCCGAATGGAGCATAGAATACTTGGGCATGTGGAAAATGGTGCCCACATCACTGGCCCGGTTACAGTGGCGGAGACCGCGCGCATCCGCGCTGGAGCCTACATCGAGGGGCCGGTCTACATAGGCGAGCACAGCGATATTGGGCCTAACTGTTACATACGGCCATGCACAAGCATAGGCAGAAAAGTGCGTGTTGGAAACGCTTGTGAAATAAAGAACAGCATAATCATGGACGGGGTGCACATAGGCCACTTGTCCTATGTAGGCGACAGCATTATTGGTGAAAACTGCAACTTGGGCGCTGGAACGATAACTGCCAATTACCGTCTTGACGCGGGGACTGTCAAAATGGTGGTTAAGGACAAGCTTGTGGACAGCGGCAGAACAAAACTTGGCGCAATTTTAGGCGACAACGTGAAAACTGGAATAAACGCCCTCTTCATGCCCGGCGTAAAAGTTGGAAACAACTGCTGGATAGGCCCAAACGTCGTGGTTTACCGGGATGTGCCGCCGGATACAGTTCTACTGCTTAAACAGGAACTGGAAGAAAGAAGACTCGCTAGCTAATTATTATCGATGTTCCGCAGTATTCGCACTGAACTGACGTTTGCCCCTTGTAGATTTCCTTCGTGTAGGGGGCACCACAGTGGGGGCAGCGGACAACTCGTATTGTAGGCGCCTCTTTTGGAGTTATGCCCTTTACTGCGGCTATGTCTCTGTCCGCTTCCCCTCCGATAATGTACTGGAAGAATCTGGTTATCACGTCAGCTTCCCAGTCCTTAACGTCGAAGGGTGTTTCCTCCATTTGGACCCCGGGTTTAAAGCGTATGTATACGCCTGTCCAAGCGATCAGCCCAACCCTTCCCTTCGAGATTTCTTTTAGGGCGCCTATGGGCTGTTCGATTAACACTGTGCGTTCTGTCTTCTTTTTGGTGGCTATGAAAAGCTTCTTTTCAAATACCACTTCACGCTTACCCTCAAAAATGAACCTTTGATTCGTGAAGTACAATGTGCCTTCGCATTTGTCTTTCGTCATGATTTTTCCTTCAACAGCCAGGACCGGGCTTTCTTCGGGTTTAAGCGGGAAAGAGGCGAAAGAGAAAAGCTCCATGGTTTTCTCTGCAATTTTTAGGTCTCTGTCTATGGCGTTTATGCTTCCGAGAAACTCGCCAAGAGAGGCGTTTATCCTCGCGGTTTCAGCCGCAACTCGCGCCCTCAAAGTCGAAGCTTCCGCTGAAAGGCGGCTTGCCAAACCCCAGCAGAATGCCGCGCTTCCACGATTTATTTCTATCCTCAAACGGTTCGCGTCAGACTGGAGCACGCGGATCTGGGCAGTTAGGGGCTGGACATTGTTATAGAATGCTTGTTTAATTGTTGAGGAAGCTTCCATCCACTTCTTTGTTAAAAGCTCTATGCTTTTTTCAAGGTGCCCCATGGCAGCGTATCCACGACCACGAACCGCTACAAGCCTGCTGGGCAATGAAGCCATAGCACTGTCTATGTGGGCTAATTTGCTTTCCACATCGCTTATGGCTGCAGAAGCACCGGACAGGTCGGATTCGATTGACCGCAGCCTAGCGTATAGGGCTTCTCGTTCTCTGTCAGCGTGAGCCATTATCTCGCCACAAAGCTGAATTTTTCGCTTGGCGTAGTTAATAACCCTTTGTGTAAATTAAATCTAAAATACGGGTGCTGCATACTCTAGCTTAGAGGAGGATAAGTTTGTCGGCAGCTCAAAGAAGATTTTACACCGAGGTTTCAGCCCTCGTAGACAAAAGCGTCATCGTGATAACCACAACAGGCAAAACTTATAACGGGACTTTGATAGGTATAAACCCGGATAACCTAAGCCTCTGCCTAGCTGAAGCCAAAGACGAGGAGGGTAAAAAGCTCCACAGAGTATTTTTGAACGGATCCATAGTCGCCCAAATACTGAGCGTAGAGAAGCCTTTTGACTTAAAAGCTTTGGCGGAACGCCTTGAAAGGGTTTTCCCAACCATGGTTAAACTTTACGAGGATAAAGGGTTCATTTGGGTTATGGATAAAATTAAAGTAACCGAAAAGGGCGTTGTGGAGGGTTCTGGACCCGCTGCAGAAAGGGTGCAAAAGGTTTATGAACAGTTTGTCAGCGAGACCAGAGGCTAAACAAACCAGCGGAAATCTTCCCTCTTCTTTTCCTCTCCCTTAACAGTCCTAACCCAGCCGAAGGATTCCAAGATTTTTGCGGTCTTTTCAGCCGCCAAGTCAAGCCTCGACAAGTCAACCTTTAGCCCCAAATACTTGTTTAGGGCTACTAAAGCATAGCGGGCAGCATTTGCATCTGGGTACGTGCCTGGAGTCTCAACAAGAAGGGAAAAACCCTTAAAGCCTCTAAGGGCGCCAAGCCCGATGAGGATGCCAGCTACGCCGAAAATGTTTCCAACCATCACCTTTGCGCCTAAGTTTAACGCCTCTTTCAAGGTTTCCACGTCTGAAGCGGCACAATAAATCTCCGGAATCTCTTTCGCCTCTTCCTGTTTGAAGCCTCCCACTGTTATGAGGAAGTGGCATCCCAATTCCTCGGCAATGTCAAGCACACGGCCGCAAAGCTCATACTGCCCAAACGTTGTCAGAGCTTGAGTATTGCCATACCATATGATCAGGTCCCGGCCTGCGCCTCCTCTTTCGTAATAATACAGCTCGTTTATCGGTGAACGAGGTTCTCCGGCCTCCGTTGTCACGGCCAAGTCTTGAAAGGATGCGGAGAAAATTCTTGCAAAGCGTTTAGCCTTTAACTCATGAATCAAATGCAAGGCCACTATGTTGGCTACGAAGCCTATTCCCGGAAGACCCTCGATCAGCACTGGATTGTTAAGTTTTGGTTTTTCCTCAATTTGGATTGAAAGCGGCATATTGTCCCTCTTGCATTAGAAGAAGTTGTTGAAGTAATTAAGCTTGCAGCTTTACATTTTATAAACCCGTTTAACTGATTCTGTCTAGACTAAGCGATGAGTTTCGAAGTAAAGGAAAAAGACTTGCTGGCAAGAATTGGGAAATTACGGACAAAAAGCGGTCCAGTGGAAACTCCGCTCCTTTTTCCGGTTATTAATCCAACAGTGCAACCGATCCCTCCAAAAAGAATCCACGAAGATTTCGGCTTTGAAGCACTCATAACAAACGCATATATATTAAAGAAACGTTTCAAAAATGAAACCATAGAAAAAGGCTTGCACAACTTTCTTGATTTTAAGGGCGTCGTGATGACCGATTCGGGAGCCTACCAAATATTGGTTTACGGGGATGTGGAAACAACACCAGAGGAGATAGTCGCCTATCAAGAGCAGATAGGTACAGATATAGCCGTTATACTGGACTGGCCGACGGGTTGGAAAGCCACGAGGAAGCATGCAGAACAAACAGTTGAAGAAACATTGAAAAGGGCGCATGAACTCTTCCAGATAAAAACTAGGGACGACATTCTGTGGGTTGGACCTGTTCAGGGCGGACGCTATCTAGACCTCATATTGAAGTCAGCCCGCGAAATGAGCGCTCTTCCATTCCACATTCATGCACTTGGAAGCCCAACAGAGGTTATGGAAAATTATCGGTTCGATGTTTTAGTCGACATGATTTTAACTGCCAAAATGAACCTGCCAATTGACAGACCTCTCCACCTCTTCGGAGCTGGCCACCCATTCATGTTCGCGTTGGCAGTGGCTCTTGGATGTGACATGTTCGACTCCGCGGCCTACGCCATTTACGCCAAAGAAGACCGTTACATGACAGAGTCTGGAACCGCTAGGCTTGAAGAGCTTGAATATTTCCCATGCTCGTGTCCAAAATGTTCGAGTAAAACGCCCAAAGATGTTATGGAAATGCCTCGAAGCGAGAGGCAGGTATTCCTCGCCGAGCACAACCTTTACGCGTGTCTCTCAGAGATCAAGCGGATAAAGCAGGCTATAAAAGAAGGACGCCTATGGGAGCATTTGGAGCTTAGAGCGCATGGACATCCGGCGCTTCTGCAAGCCTTGAAAAGGTTGAGGAAGTATGAGACTTTTATCGAAAAACATAGTCCAATAGCCAAGCCCAGCGGCATATTCTTTTTCAGTCACATTGGCCTGTCACGTCCAGAAGTTGTACGCCATAAGGTCAAGCTTTCAGAACGGTTCACACCTCCGGAGAAGGCAAAAATCCTCGTTTTAATGCCCCAGACAAAGACAAAGCCTTTTCATAGGTCTCGGCTTTACAAGAGGCTGGTTAAAACGCTTCGTAATGTTTTAAGTGAAGAAGGGCTAGCAAAAGTTCATGTTTGCTTTTATGAGACGCCTTTCGGAGTTGTCCCAGTAGAGCTCGACGAGGTTTACCCGCTTTCCCAACATGAAACAGCCCTTCCGCCGGACCGTGAAACTGTGGATTACGTTGCTGTTCAGGTGGCAAAATATGTGAGCCGCACAAACTGCAAAACAGTGGTATTCCTTAATGATGGAGAAACTTGGGGTGAAAAGGTTTTAGAGGCTTGCAGGAAAGCTTGCACAATAAAGGGGATAGCCTTTAAAAGCTTTGATGTTGAAGATGACTGGACAACTCTTCTTGCCAACTTTTTGAGGGAAAGTGAACAGTCTTGATCAGGGCGGACCTCCACATTCACACCCTTTTTTCGCCGGATTCCTCCATTCATCCAAAAACTTTGGTGGACATGCTTTTAGTCCATCCCTCCATAAAGGCGGTGGCGGTAACAGACCACAACACTGTGAAGGGCTACTTTAAGGTGCAGGAACTGGCCTCCGCCTATCCAGACTTGCTTATAATACCCGGCATCGAAGTAAGCACGTTGGAAGGCGACGTGATCTTATTAGGCGCCACGGAAGTGCCGCCCCAACCTTGGACAGTAGAAAACGTTATTGACTTTGCCCGGAGCAGGGGAGGTTTAGTGGTTGCCGCCCACCCATATAGGGCATATGGATTGGGCGACTCTGCAAGAAAATACCCAATAGACGCTGTTGAAGTTTTGAATGGCGGTTGCCCTCGTCAGCTTAACATAATGGCAGAAGAGCTTGCCAAAGCAATGGGTGTACCTGGCACGGGTGGAAGCGACGCCCACAAAGTGAACGAACTTTGGACCGTTTATACCGAAATACAAGCCTCAGCCGACTTAGATGATGTTTTAAAGGCTATTAAACGGGGGCTTGTCAGGGCATCTTACAGCGAAAAGTCAATACGTTTTTAAAACAGCAGTGCAAATGTTTACTGCGTTAAATGGTTGAAACGGAAATGAGCCCACTGCAGATAAAGTTTCTGGGCGCAACCCACGAAGTTGGAAGGGCGGCAATCGCCGTTAAAACTCCTAAGACGCAGGTTTTATTAGACTACGGTGTAATGTTAAATCACGAGCCAGGCTTCCCCATGCATGTTCCACCGAAGGAAGTTGATGCTATAATTTTGGGACACAGCCACCTTGACCACTCCGGCGCAATCCCAATATTTTTCATCCATGGAAAAAAACCTGTCTATACAAACAAGCTTACAGCAGAGTTAACCCAACTTTTAATTTCAGATTTTATCCACCTTTCCAGCTATTACCTCCCATATGAATACCTTGAACTGCGAGCGATGATGAGGAACATTAGGCATCTGGATTTTGGCGTCAAAGAAACCATAGGGGATTTAACCTTTGAATTTCGTAACGCTGGACACATTCCCGGAAGCGTTCAGGTGCTCATAGAAGCGGAAGGCAGAAGACTTCTATACACAGGCGACTTCAATCTAATAGATACAAGGCTTTTAGAAGGAGCAAAAATGAACTATGGTGACTTGGACGCAGTCATAATTGAAAGCACATATGCCAACGAAGACCACCCGGACCGAATGGAGCTCGAGAAAAGTTTTGTGGAAGAAGTAACCGAGGTGGTCGAGAGAGGCGGAACTGTCCTCGTGCCAGCCTTCAGCATTGGAAGAGCCCAAGAAATCGCATGCATCCTTGCCGCTCACCATTTTGAGCATTCAGTCTACTTTGATGGAATGGCGCGGGAAGCCAGCCGACTCATGATGAACCATATAAAGTTCTTAAGAGACCCTAAACTATTCATGGACGCTATTCATTCAGTCAATTGGGTGGAGGGCTGGAGGGACCGCAGAAAAGCGACGAAAACGCCCTGCGTAATAATATCGCCAGCGGGCATGCTCAAGGGCGGTCCAGCAGCCTTTTACGTTTCTAAAATTGGGAAAAAACCTCAAAACGCCATTTTCTTGGTAAGCTACCAAATTCCGGGAACACCGGGACGGGAGCTTTTGGAAAAAGGTGTTTGCGTCATTGACGGAAAACTTAAAAAGGTAAAGGCTACGGTTAAACACTTCGACTTCTCATCTCACTGCGGTGCAAGGGAGCTTAAGGAAGCCATTCGCAAAATTAATGGCAGAGCAAAAATCTATGTGATCCATGGTGCCGAGGGAAACTGCGAACTTTTGGCAAGGTGGGCGGAAAAAGAAATGGGATTAGAAGCCGTGGCGCCAAGACCCGGAGATACTTTCGAGGTTTAACCCAACAATGAAGATTGGAATATTGCGGGTTGGAGAAATTCCCACAGACGTTTTGAGTAGGCTAACAGAAAACCTGAATATTTCCTTCCCAGAAGCCCGATGCCAGCTGATCTCTGATGTCCTAGCTTTGCCAAGCCAAGCCTTCAATAATACGAGAGGGCAATATCGCTCAGACATAATCCTTGACCTAATTAAAGACTATTCACATAAGACAAAAGCTTTCAGCCACGTTTTGGGCGTTGTAGACGTTGACATTTATGTCCCCGGGTTAAACTTTGTCTTTGGAGAGGCTGAATGCCCGGGAAAAGCGGCTCTAATATCTTTATGGAGGCTTAGGCCAGAGTTTTACGGCAAACCTCCAAACTTTGAAGTCTTCATTGAGAGGGCCACTAAAGAGGCTGTTCACGAACTAGGCCACACTTTAGGCTTGGGACATTGCGCCAATCCGTTCTGCGTTATGTATTTTTCTAATTCCATATTTGAAACGGATAGGAAGAAAAGTTTATTCTGCAATAAATGTTATTCGAAGATCCTTAGCCTATTTAACTTGGCGGGAAAATCTTGAGCGAAAGCTTTAAGGTAAAGCTTATTCATCTAGCACCCGTCATTGTAAGTTTGCTTTTCAGCATCAGCTGCGCCTATCTTCTTATGGCTTCTAGAATGAAAGTTTTTGAGATAACACCCTTTCAAGAAGAAAGCCCTGTTGGACCAATTAGCAACGCACTATACTTTGTGGTTTTGGTGGGTCTGGGCGCTTTAGTTCTCTTCCTCCTTCTAAGGAATGGACGGTTTAGGCTCGTTATCTTCGTCACGGGTTTCGCTCTAATTTCAGCCGTTTTCCTTCTCTCAATGGTGTATTTTTACGCATTTTCTATGATATTTGTCCCCTTGCCAACCGGGGTTTTGGTCGCGGTGCCCGCGTTAATAACGGTCTCCGTCGGCTACGTGTTTTACGGAACAAAAAGTAGGCTTTGCGATCTTCTAGTCCTACTGTTAGGCGGGGCCTTGGGAACGCTGCTGGGAGCATGCATCAGAACCCTAAGCACCGTGCTGATCCTCTGTTTTCTGGCTGTTTACGACGCCTTCGCCGTCTATCGCGGCCCCGTCGGAAAAATAGCTCGCGTGGGGCTTGAAAAATTGAGGGGGCTAAGTTTTTCTTTTAGAAATATCCAGATGGGCTTGGGAGATTTAACCTTCTACTCCATGCTTGTAAGTCACATGCTGCTCTATTTCGGCGTTATTCCATGCCTAGCTTCCATGGCGGGGGTTTTGGTTGGGTGTTTTTTGGCTTTCAGCATGTTAGAGCGTGAAGGAGTGTTCCCAGGACTACCAATTCCAATTTTTGTTGGCTTGGCCTTAGGCTTCCTCTTTGTGCCTCTGGTCTAAGTTCCGGCCAAGACAAGTCTTGTAGAATTTACGTCCACTTCCATGATTTTACAGTTTTTGAACTCCTTTGATTGACCCGCCACGTCTTTGAGTATTACCTTGTTGCCTTCAACCTTTGCATAGATAACGTCGCTCCAAACTTCTTTTCCGTTTAGGATTACTTTAAACTCGCACATGTCGACTCGCCAGCCTAGAAGGGTTTAGAAAGATGGCGGTGGTTATAATGTTTTCTGGGCATGCTCTGAAAGTTAGAGTTCGGATATTAATTCCGAATTCATAATCCTATTATTTTTGGGACGCGGAGACAAGTGCTGGTGTGCGTAAGTTGACCTTATGGCATGAAATTGAAGATCTTCAAAAGAAGAAAGCGGAGTTAGAATTTCAGCTTCGCTCTTTAGAAGAGAAAGAAAAGAGCCTTGAAGAAAAAGCGCGATTGCTGGAGGAAAAGCTTGCCATCAAAGAGCTGGAGCAGAAGCTTAAGTTAAAGACTGAAAGCATAGAGAAGCTTGAAGCCCGTATAAACGATTTGGAGCAAAGGCTAAGCGCCTCTGGAGAGTTTGTGGCAATTCCAGAACTGGAGAAGCAAACAAGCAACCTTCATGAAAACAACTATCACTTGAGAAAGCTCTTCGGCGAATAGCAAATCCCTTACGCCATCCATCAACGTATTCAGCGTAGTTTAATAAGTAAGTTTTACAGCTTGACAGCTGATTTTATAGTTGGCATTAGGAAATTGTTTTTCTGGACACGAACAGTTATTAATTTTCAAAGATACTATGGCTGTAGAATAGTCATGTAAGATGAACCGAGTGGAGAAGGTGGAGTCTGACAGAACATTTTCATCGGACATTTTTAGTTTGCTCGTTGAAACAAGCGAAAGGGAAAAGCGTAAACGCCGAGAGAACCTCTTGGCACCGCTGGGCATTAAAGAGTTTTTTGTTGATGGTAGGATAACAATTGACAAGCGCACATGCAAGGGTGTAGAGTGCAAGCTTTGCATTAAAGTCTGTCCCACAAACGCCTTGTACTGGAAGAGCAGCGGCGAGGTTGGCATAGTGGATGAGTTGTGCATCTATTGTGGAGCATGTGTATTAAACTGCATGGTGGATGACTGCATTAGAATTGAAAGAAGACGAGAAGACGGTACGTTGGAAAAGTTCAGCACTCCCCGCGCCTTCATAACGCTTGAAAACAGCGTAAACACGAAAAAACGATTCGAAAGAGTTAAGGCTATTTTTCCATCAGCCACTGATTATTTGAGGCTGTACAAGCCCACGTTAACATAAATTGCTTTTAACGAGATTTTGAGGAGTTAATCTGCTCTATTAAGGTGGGTATGTCGGTAATGGACATCGCAAGGTAGTCTGCTCCAGCGTCCATCAATTCTTTTGGTGTAGATACACCGGTAGGTATGCCCACAGCCGTTGCGCCTAGCTCCTTTGCGCATTTCATGTCGGCTTGGCTGTCCCCGACAACCAAGACTTCATGGGGGCTCACTTTTAGGGCTTCTAGTGTTGCTTGCAAATGCTCTACATGGGGCTTTACGCGCTTAACTTTTTCTCTTGATATTACGGCGCTAAAGAATTCCCTTATTCCAAACCTTTCAAGCAAATACTCCACAGGCTTCCGACCGTTAACAGTGCACAAGCCAACTTTTAAACCAGCCATCTTTAAAGTTTCAAGAACAGTTCTTGCACCGGGTTGAAGGCTCGTCGTTTTTGCAGCTTCAAACTCATACTTTTCAACTATGGCTAGAGCTTTTGTCCGAACAGCCTCTATCGCAGCTGCGGATTTATCGTTGTTTTTCATAAAAATTTCAGTTTTATTTAACATTTCAAAAACGCCATCGTTAATGGATAAAACTGACGCGGGTATTCCCTGACTTATTAGGAAGCTTCTGACCTCTGCCCTAACCGCCTTGAAGTCTATGTTAAACTTTACTAGGGTTCCATCTAAGTCGAAGACTACAGCTTTAATCATTTGTAAACCTTCAAATGGGTCAGAGTTTTAGGCTAACGTTTCGTCAAAAATAAACTTTACCGCAACAAAGTTCTATAGAACTTCACGTGGGGCGTGTTGAAAATGGATGTGTTTGAAGCCATTCAGGCAAGGCGTTCAATCCGCGCCTACGAGTCGACACCGGTGCCAAAAGAAAAGCTTGAGAAAATTTTAGAGGCAGCTAGGCTTGCTCCTTCAGCAGGCAACGTTCAGCCGTGGCACTTTATAGTTGTTACGGATTATGATAAGCGGGCAAAACTTGCGAGGGCGCCTTTCGCGGGTTTTCTCAAAGAAGCACCCGTGGTGATAGTTGGCTGCGGCGACCAGAAAGCTTCCCCGAAATGGTTTATGGTGGACGTGGCGATAGCCATGCAGAATATGGTTTTAACAGCTACAAGCGAGGGGTTAGGCACATGCTGGGTCGGAAGCTTCGATGAAAATGAAGTGCGTGAAATGTTGAAAGTTCCGGAAAACTACCGTGTTGTGGCGCTATTAGTCTTGGGCTATCCGAGAAAAAAGATTGACATTCAAGGCAAAATTCTCCATTTGGTGAGACGGCGGAAAAAGCTGGAGAAAATAGTTAGTTTCGAAGAGTTTGGACAGAAATGGCCGAAGAGTGAAACGATTAATTAAATGATTCACATAGATAACCGCAGGATCAAGCCATGAGCCTCGAAGAATACACCAACGAAAAGCTTTGGCCAATCCTTGTGGAAATAGCGCATGCCATGGTTATGTACCCCCACCACAAGGCTTATACGAGGGATGTTCTGCTTCACGAAAAGCCGGACATAACGCCGCAGGAGCTTGCCTGTAGGCTGCGTATTCCCTTGGGTGAAGCTTTGGTTATACTTTACGAGCTGAAAAACGAAGCGAAATCTAAGGCTTAGTAACCATCCGCACAGTCGCCAAAACAAGAATAACACCGAGCAAAACTTTAAGGATGTCTCTGTCCACAACACCGGCATAAGAGGCTCCAATAAAAGCTCCTATAACGGAACATACACCCATGGTTATCGCGATGATGCTCGCGTTCCCGTCCAAGTGTCCCATGTTGTGATGTTTCAGAAAACCCGAAGCCACTGTTGGAATGGAAACAAGTAAGCTGGTGGTTCCAGCTGTTACAATGTCAAGGCCAAAAATATACATTAGAGCTGGAATACGAAATTCGCCGCCCGCAACTCCAAGTGCGCCGGAAATAACGCCTATTATTAAACCAACTAGAGCTGCCAGAACAGCTTCTTCCAAAAAACTTGGTGCAAAGGAAAAAACTATTGGAAATTTAACGAAAGGTTCGAGTCCAATCTTCAAGCCAACAATAACCAGAAAAGCCGCCAGCAATTTTTTTAAAGGTTTTTCTGGAATTTTATCTGTTAAAATTGCCCCTAAATAGGCCCCAACTATGGAGAATACCGACATAATTAGGGCAATATCTACAGAGTGGCGGTCCATCAAGCCCAACAGAAAGCGTCTCAAAAAAGAGACACCAACTGTCAGCAAACCTACGAAGAGGTTTACAGCTACAGCCGTCACAACCGGAAGCCTAACAACGTAAAGCAATACGGGAATCCTAAACTCTCCTCCACCGACACCTAGCAAGCCAGCCGCTGCCCCGAGAAGTAAACCGAAAACTGATGCTGCTAAGACCCTAACTGTTAACAGCTGAAATTTGTCTTTCAAGAACTTTCACCGATATGCTTCTGTATTCATAACGAAGTAACTTATAAAACTACTGCGGAACACTCACATGCATCGAGGATGTATAGCAAGGTTTTAGCATAAAAGGCAACATGGCAACCATCGTTGTTTCTGGACGTGGAATATTCAAGCGGATGTTTCGGGCTTAGTAAAACCCAAAAGGCTTGGAAAGTACCAGTCTCAGCAATTATTGTCTTGCTTTTGAAGTTTAGAAGGTTAGAAGTTTAACTGCCGCTTTCCTTCTTTATTCTACGACGTACCGGTAAGCTATATGTTCGCCGGCTGTGGGGCTCCTCCTTATTATGCGTATTATGTCGCCAGGTTTTGCGCCTATAGCTTTGACCGCTGGATCTGAAGCTTTTATTTGTGGCAATTGGTATGGCTTAACCCGGTATTGGGCTAGGACTTTTTCGCGTTCTTCTGGAGTTAATATCTCGTGTTTTGGCACAAGCACGTGTTCAAATATGTCGAAGACTGGGAAGGTTTTTGGCAGGAGTTCTATGTGCTTTTTCTTTGCTGTTTGTTTTGCAGCGTTGGTGTAGCGTCCGCTTGCTATAAGGATTCCATATTCTATTTCGGCTTCCTTCATGGTTTTTGCCATGCGGCTTACGGCTTGTATGCCAATGGTTTCGTCTGGGACGCACCAAATCAGAATTTTTCTCTTTTCACTTGGAGATTCAACAAGATAGCTTACCACGTTTTTGACTTTCTCTCTTTTGATAGTTTTGTAGCCTCTAAGTTTGATCAAAATTTTTGCTTTACGTTCCTCGAGGGTTTCCTCCTCTTCGCTCAAATCTAAAACCTCTGTGAATGGAGCACTCGAAACTCTAATGTGGTGGAAGCCTTAAACTTTGCGCTTCTAAAGCTTAAAACCGAAGCAGAGAGTATGGCTATAATGTTTGGGGATTTGGGGAAATATCCCTAGAAAAAGCCGCTAAGAGGGGTTGCCTCCTACGCTGACATTAGAATCAGCGAGATTCTAAATGAGAATTTGACGGCTAGTGTCAGCTTACTAGCGCATCCTTTTCATTAAAAGCGGAGAATCACGTTTTCCACATATTTCTTCAGAGTTTCGGCAAATTCGGTGAGCGTGTCTGGTGGGTATGGTTGTAGGTTCTTGTATTCTTCACTTAAAGTGTCGCCTGGTATAAACTGTTGCAAGGCGTAGTTTATGGCGCCTTTGGCTATTTCGCCCATGTGGGTTATGTCTGCTTCCTCAACGATTTTTGGCACAACTGTGGTTCTGAACTCGTATTCAACTTCTCCAGCTTTCAGCAGCTCGATGGTTTTTAGGAGCGCACTTGTTTCCTTCGTTCCCAAAAGGTGATATTTTTCCGGCGAGGTTTTGAGGTCTAAAGCCACATAATCCAAGTAGGGAAGACATTCTTCCAGCACTGTTGGATTTAAGCCATTCGTATCCAGCTTTACATCGAAACCGCGCTCTTTAAGCCTTCTTAAGAAGCGGGGCAGCTCCTTGTGGATGGTTGGCTCGCCGCCTGTCACGACAACAGCGTCTACGTATTTCTTGCGTTCATCCAAGATTTGAAGGGCTGCTTCCTCGTTAAGAAAGGGCGGCTGTGGATTAACCACTATGCGCCAATTATAACAGTATGGACAACGCAGATTGCAGCCTGGCGTGAACAGGACTGCTGCCACTCGATCCGGATAGTCTATCAGGCTTGTTTTTTGCAAGCCGCTGAACTTCATCTGGTGGTCACCGGGCTGCCACGGCTTGAGGCGTAATAATAGCTTTTTCAAAGGTTCTGCGCATGGCGAATTCAGCTTGTTTTCCGTCGTTCCACTGGTCTACTGGGCGGAGGTAGCCCACAACCCGCGAGTAAACTTCACATCTGGCTCCGCATTTGGGACACTGTCTGTGTTCGCCGCTCAAGTAGCCGTGGGTTGGACAAACGCTGAAGGTAGGCGTCAACGAGAAGTATGGCATACGGAAGTTCCAAGTCACCTTGCGGATGAGCTCCGCAGCAG
The DNA here is from genome assembly GCA_038817995.1 of Bathyarchaeia archaeon. Classification (GTDB taxonomy): domain Archaea; phylum Thermoproteota; class Bathyarchaeia; order Bathyarchaeales; family Bathycorpusculaceae; genus DRVP01. The sequence goes on from JAWAZC010000003.1 coordinate 63,485, forward strand.
ACTTCCACGAGTGCAGGCGTTCTCCAAGATAAATGTGGAAAACAGTTCCACCCGTGTAAAGTGGTTGAAGCTTGTCTTGATGTTCCAACGCCTCAAAAAGGTCCCCTTCATAGTCCACTGGCAACTGGGTCGAGTTTGTATAGAAGGGTTCGGCGCCTTTGGACAAGTACTTTTCGTTAGCCACTATTATGTCAGGGTACTTGCGTTTGTCTATGCGGGCTAGACGGTAGCTGGCACCTTCGGCTGGCGTAGCCTCTAGATTGTAAATGTTACCCGTTTCCTCTTGAAAGTCGGCGAGTTTTTCCCTCATGAAGTTTAACACTTTCACTGCAAATTCGAGGCCTTCAGGCGTGGCTATGCTGTATCCGAAAAGGTTTAGGATAGCCTCATTCATACCCACTAAGCCTATGGTTGAAAAGTGGTTCTTCCAGTACTTCCCAAATGTTTCTTTCACGCCACGGAGGTACCGCTTCGAGTATGGGTATAGGCCTTTCTCCGTGAACTGTTCCAGCACCTTGCGTTTTATTTCCAAGCTGTCTTTAGCGAGTTCCATGAGCATCTCCAAACGTTCAAAAAATTCGTCTTCATCTTTGGCTAAGTAGCCGATTCTTGGAAGGTTTATGGTTACAACGCCAATGCTGCCTGTCAGCGGGTTAGCTCCGAAAAAGCCTCCGCCGCGTTTGCGGAGTTCCCTGTTGTCTATTCTTAGGCGGCAGCACATACTTCGAACGTCTTCGGGTTTCATGTCGCTGTTCACAAAGTTTGAGAAGTAAGGCGCGCCATACTTGGCGGCTACTTCGAAGATTTTCTGGGAAACAGGCGAACCCCAATCGAAGTCTTTTGTTATGCAGTATGTCGGTATTGGAAACGTGAAAACTCTTCCCTTAGCGTCGCCTTTACTGAGGACTTCTGCAAAAGCCAAGTTGAACATTTCCAGTTCCTTCTCCATGTCGCCATAGGTCGCGTCCATAACTTTTCCGCCGATTATGACCGGCTCGTCCTTCATGAAGTCTGGCACTTCCAAGTCCAAAGTGACGTTTGTAAACGGCGTCTGAAAACCCACACGAGTTGGCACATTCATGTTGAAGAAGAATTCTTGAAGGGCTTGCTCGACTTCTTTTTGGCTTAGATCATCATAGCGAATGAAAGGCGCCAGGTAAGTGTCAAAGTTTGAGAAAGCTTGGGCGCCGGCCGCCTCGCCCTGCAACGTGTAGAAAAAGTTTACCACTTGGCCTAAGGCTGTTCTGAAGTGCTTGGCCGGCGTGCTTTCAATTTTGCCTGGCACACCACCAAAACCGGTTAGTAACAGATCCTTTATATCCCAGCCAACGCAGTAGGGCCCTAGAACTCCGAGATCGTGGATATGAAAGTCTCCTGATATGTGGGCTTCAGCTACGTTGGGCGGGTATATGCGGCTCATCCAGTATTTGGCGATGACGGTCGAGGATAGGTAATTGTTTAAGCCCTGCAGCGAATAACTCATGTTGGAGTTTTCTTTAACCCGCCAGTCCTCCATCTCTAAATACTGGTCCACAAGGTCTGCTTGACTCAATAGGGCTGCTAGTTCCCGTATGTCTTGGTGCTGCTTACGGTAAAGAATGTAGGCTTTAGCGGTCCGTGCATGTCCGTTCTCTATTAAAACTTTCTCCACAACGTCTTGAATTTCTTCAACCGTCGGGACACCGTCTTCGCCGAACCGCTTTTTAAGCTCGGCGACCACTTGGTCGCTTAACCGTTTAGCCAATTCACGATCTTTTCCACCAACCGCCTTAGCAGCTTTCCAAATGGCGTTTGTTATGCGTTCTTGATCGAAGGGTTCTAATCTACCATCCCGCTTTCTAACAAACTTCAAGTTTTATTCACCTCTTGAAGCACGCGACGGAAGTCTTCCGGTTCTTCGAATCGGCGATACACGGAGGCGAAGCGCACATAGGCTACGCGGTCAAGGTTTTTCAGGTGTTTCATAACTAGGTCGCCGATTTCTTGGGAGGACACTTCTTCCTTGCCAAGCTGCATGAGCTCCTGCCTAACCTTTTCGGCTAGGGAGCGAATCTGCTCCATGGTTACTGGCCGTTTTTCGCAGGCTTTCTGTAAACCTCTAATGATTTTGTTTAGGTCGAAGCGTTCAAGTCTGCCGTCGCGTTTCCGCACCATCAGCTCAATAGCCTCCACATACTCGTATGTGGTGAAACGTCTCCCGCAGTTGCCGCATTCCTTACGTCTCCTTATGGTGTTGTCTGCCGAATCGCGGGTTTCAAGGGTTTTAATGTTCTCCGAACCGCAATATGGACATTTCATGAAGACTCCACGTCGCGTGCCAAGTAAACTTATAGTGTTTTATGGCTATTTTGATACACTAAATGTAGTGGTGCTTTTAACCCTTTATGCAGCAAAAATTTAAAATTAATCAAGCCCAACGCCGAAAATATACAAAATCCAGTAGCGTCCAGCCTGAAACAAAACCCGAAATCTGACACCTACACGTAACATTTAAATCAAATAAAAACCCAAATGCCAGAAAACCAGTTTAAAGAGAATTTCTCAACAACAGAGGCACATAGCCTCCCTGAAAAATAAGAAACCATTAAAAGGTTTAAAGAGGGCTAAAGCGCAGGGACCGAAAAACAGACCGCTGAAAATCTCGACAAGACATAAGACTTATTTGGATGCTTATTGGATGTGTTACGTACAGTGAGTTTATTGACTTCTAAAGTTGAGATCAGCGTTTTCATACCCGTCTATGAAGGATCAAGTTTACTGGAGCCTTTGCTGGAAAAGTTGACATGCGAAGGTGAAGATGACAAGGAGATTTTCGTGTGCATAGATAAACCAAACGAAGAGTCACTTAAGGTTGTAAAGCGTTTCCGCGGTAAAGCGCATTTTCTTTTGAGTAAGGAACGTAGGGGGAAAGTTGAAGCCCTAAACAGTGCGGTCCAGCTATCCAGAGGCAAAATCCTCGTTTTCTTGGACGCTGACGTGGAAATAAGCGACTGTGCGAGTTTTCTGCAAGCTGTAAGAACGGCAATCAGGGACGCGGACATTGTCGACTTTAAAAAGAAGATTATTTTGGACTCTTTCGTCTCAAGGATGGTTAACTACGAGTATGTCGGTTCAAACCTTGCTTGCTATCTTTTCTCAAAACTCGTTGGAAAATGTTTTGGGATCGGTGGAACAGCCTTCGCCATAAGACGAGAAGCCTTCGAAGAAGTTGGGGGATTTTCAAAGGCTGTTTCGGAGGATTTAGATTTAGCTGTCAAAGCCCTTCTTAGTAATAAGAGCTACAAGTATGAGGATAAAGTTGAGGTTTGCACAAAGGCTCCTTCAAACTGGAAGAATTGGCTAAACCAAAGAAAACGCTGGGGCATCGGCACTGGCTTGTGGATTAAGAAGTATTGGAGAAAATTGGTTGCATACATTGCCAAGTATCCCCACGTGGCTTTTCCATGTGCGGTTATGATTTTCCCAACTTTTGTGCCATTTTTGTTCGGCTATGTGTGCACCACCCTTCTAAAATTGCAGGTACAACTTCACAACATAATTCCAACAGTTTTGGCGGCGCAGTTTAACTTTACAGTTCCTTCAGCAATTCCCGAGTCGCTTTTATCAACACTTTTCACATTCTTAACAAACTTCTTTTTGGGTTTCTCGGCTTTTACAGGCATTTTCTACACTGTTTCGCGAAAACTCGGCTTCCACTTTAACATCGCAGAATTTCTCATCTACTACTTCCTTTACCAGCCAATCGCCGCCTTAGTGCTTTTCACCGGCATAGTCAGGGCGTTTATTCATCAAAACTATGAATTGGACTGGAAAGTTTAAAGCTTTAATAGGCTATTTGTGTTCTTCGGTGTTAATCACATGATAGAAGGTTGTTTGCCAATGAGTTTGACTGTAGAAGCCTCAAATGTTGTCAAAATTTTCGGTGATACCCGCGCACTGGATGGGCTGAGTTTTGCTGTTAAGCCCGGCGAGGTTTATGGGCTTATTGGTCCTAACGGCGCCGGGAAAACCACAGCGTTAAGGATTGTTTCGACGCTGCTTTTGCCGACCACCGGCACCGTGAGGGTTTTTGGGTTAGACGTTGTTGAAAATGCTGCTGAAGTTCGCAGGATTATCTCTTATCTTCCAGAGGAGGCTGGCGCTTACCGTTATCTCTCTGGTTGGGAGTATCTCGAGTTCATGGCGAAGTTCAACGCCAAAAGTAGGGATGAAGTCCGCGCCATGGTGGCTGAGGCTGCTGGAATTTGCGGTTTAGGCGAACGTCTAAAAGATAAAACCAAAACCTACAGCAAGGGCATGAAGCGACGGCTTCTGGTAGCGAGAGCGCTTATGACTAAACCTAAACTGGCAATTTTAGACGAACCCACAAGCGGCTTAGACGTTATCCACGCTTACCATGTTAGGGAAATAATAAAAAGATACGTCCGAGAACATGGCGTAACAGTGCTGCTGTCAAGCCACAACATGCTGGAAGTTGAGCATCTCTGCGACAGGGTCGCCCTAATAAACAAAGGTAGGCTTGTGGCTGAAGGCGCCCCGCAAGAGCTTAAGGAAAAATTTGGATGCGCAAACCTTGAAGAAGTTTTCGCGAAGGTGGTGAAAATTGCTTAAAGGGTTCGGAACATTCCTCCTCAAAGAACTTAAAGAGCTGATGAGGGATCCGAAAATTTTGCTGCCTATGATTGTTGTACCGCTGGTTCTGTTCCCAGTAATGGGTGGAATAATGGGGTTTGCAGTACGGTCAGCCCAAGAACAAGCCGTAAAAGCCACTTTGGTTATAGTGGACAATGACGGCGGAAACTGGTCTCGCACTTTCATCACGTTCTTAGAAAACTTGAACCAGTATGGCTTTAACCTTACGATTTACTCCGAAAGCAACATAAAGCCGTTAGACAGCGAGAAGGTTTTGGAGCTTTTATCCAAATACAACACCACCCAGATTTTGGAGATTCCAGAAGGCTTCAGCCAAAACGTAACAATTCACTCCAGCAACCCCTACGTGAAGGCTTGCGTGAGGTTTTACGGCGTCCTACGAGGGGTAAGCGTCTTTGAAAGCGTCGGCTCCTCAGCTGTTGACGCCTTAATAAACATATTCAACCGGTATCACGCTCCGGACGTTTTATACTCTGAGAAGGCGACCGTAATCAAGGGTGAAGTTAAATATGGCGTGGATCCGGCTCAAGTTTCTGGGCTTTTGATGATGCAGTCCATAGCCTTGCCGATAACCGTGCTTATTTTGCTATCGTATGCTCCTCAAGTTGCAGCGGCTTCCATGGCTATGGAAAAGGAAGAAAAGACTCTTGAAACTCTTTTGACGCTGCCCATTGATCGTCTTGCAATTTTATGGGGAAAGCTTTCCAGCTCCATTATTGTTGCGGCTATCGGCGCCGTTGCCTATATGGCTGGCTACAGCTACATGTTCAGCTCCCTTACAGCTATAACCCCTACGGGCTCAAATTTGGACTTAGCCGCCTTAGGGCTTGTGCCTTCGGCTTTGGGTTATCTGCTTTTGGGTTTGTCGCTTTTCGTCACCATAATTTCGGTTTTAGCCTTGGCTGTTATCTTGTCGGCTTTCGCCGGAGATGTTAGAGGCGCCCAAGCCCTTGTCAGCAACATTTACCCTCTGGTTTTCCTTCCATCCATTGCTCTAATGTACTTGGACATAAACACTTTGCCCTTCGCATTTAGGCTTGTTCTGTTCGCCATACCCTTCAGCCACCCAGTCATAGCCTCGAAAGCCGTCATAATGGGCGACTACTGGACCATTCTATTTGGCATAGTTTACGTTTCAGCCTTCACGGTTGTCGTAATGTACGCGGCTTCAAGGCTTTTCGCCACGGAGAAAATCCTGACAGCGAAACTAAGATTCAAGGGTTTAAAATCACGCCGAGGCGAAAAACCAGCCGAAGAAATTTAGATGCCTAATTTTTACATGAAGTCTCCGAACATGTCCATGCTTTCATCTGTTAGCTGGTCGTCCCAGCACTCCCAACACACGCCATCAAAATTCTTCTGCTTTTCTTCCTTTTCAACTCCTTCAGCAGACCCGCTAAAAATGCCTCTATATAAAGGCTGCAATAAGGTGTGAAGCCAAAATCATGGCGTGTAATTCTAATTTAGGGCTGGTATGCTGATAAATCCAACAAGCCGTGCCCACTGAAACAGAAGACGATTGTTTTATGTAGGTTTCTCTGTTTACACTTCAACGCTTCAACCATTACCTGTTTGATTGCGTGGGCTGTTTCCGGTGCAGGAACTATTCCTTCCGTTCTTGCAAAAATTTTTGCAGCTTCTAAAACTTCTTCTTGAGTGTAGGCTGCCTTCTCTACAATGCCCTCCTTGATGAGGAGAGATAGCGTTGGCGCGGCGGCATGATACCTCAGCCCAGCGGCGTGTATTGGCGACGGAATATAGTTTCTTCCAACAGTAAACATTTTAAGCATTGGAAGATATCCCGCCGTATCTGCATGCTCATAAATGTAGTTTCCCTCCGTGATTTTCGGTGAAGCCTTCGATTCCACCGCGACAAATCTCGTGTTTTTCAGTTCTCTTTTCGTTAGCTTGTCCCCTATGAAGGGGAAACTGAAACCTGCAAAATTACTGCCCCCGCCGACACATCCTATAACGATGTCTGGGGTTTCCCCCAGCTCCTCAAGCTGCTTTTTCGCCTCCAAGCCTATTACCGTTTGGTGTAAAAGCACGAAATTCATTACGCTACCAACTGAATACTTGACATTTTCACTTTTAGTCGCTGTTTCCACAGCTTCAGATATGGCTATGCCAAGCGATCCAGGGTGTTCAGAATTTTCCATCAAAAGTTTCCGCCCAATTTCTGTACGATCGCTGGGGCTTGGCACAACCTCCGCGCCATAAAGGTTCATCAACGTTTTTCTGTAGGGTTTTTGAAGGTAACTGCTTCTGGTCATGAAGACTAAACATTTAAGGTTGAACATTGCACATGCAAACGCCAGCGCTGAACCCCATTGTCCAGCGCTTGTTTCAGTTACAAGCATTTCAACATTCTCTTTCTTGGAATAGTAGGCTTGGGCTAGGGCAGTGTTAACCTTGTGGCTCCCCGTGGGGCTTAAATCTTCACGTTTAAAATAGATCTTCGCAGGCGTGTCCAAAAGCTTCTCAAGTTTTTTAGCTCTAACCAAAGGGGTTGGTCGACCAATTTTCTCGTAAGCCTCTAAAACTTCGGAGGGCACTGGAATGTAATTTTCAGCGGAAAACTCTTGATCCAGCAAGGCTGATGGGAAAAGTTTCGGAAGCAGCTCAACTCTAGAAAAACAGTCGTCATCCTCTGGGTCTCTTGGAGGAGGTAACGGTCGGGGCAGATCTGGAACAATGTTATACCAGAAGTTTGGAATATCGCCTGAACTCATGTCTCTAACGCCTTCTTCAAGCTTTGAACAAAATTTGCTAGTTTCTCCCTTTTCAGCCGCATATTCTGCCCGTTGTTTATTAACTTAAGTATCGCGCTTCCTACAACGACACCGTCGGCTCCAGCCTTCACGTAACCTGAAACTTGGGACGGATCGCTAATGGCGAAGCCCACAAGCAAAGGTGTATCGCCGACAAGGCCCTTCATTATTTTGATAGTGTTAGTCACTGTTATCGGCAAGAAAGTTCCCGTGGACGCCATCAACCCCAAATAGATAAAGGCGGGATTTAGTTGAGCCAGCTTTGAAACCATCTTGTGTGGAAAAGTGCTTGTGATAAAAAGCACAGGGTCAAAATCGTATTCTATGCAAAGCCTAAGATATGTGTCTAACTCATCCATGTAGTCTATCAATAAGTCTGGGAAAAGCACACCTTCAGCACCAGCATCCGAGACATAACCCATAAAATTTTCCAAGCCAACGGCTTTTGCAAGTTCAAAATATGTGAAGACGACTTTATGCGCTGGTTGGAAATTTTTTATCATGGAGAAGCTTTTCTCAACTGTTGCCCCATTCTTTAAGGCTCTTTTATAACTTGCTTTTATGGTTAGGCCATCATATTTCGGTTTAACAGTTGGGATGCCAAACTCGAAAATGTCAACCCCACATTTGGATAGAACATCTACAATTTCGCTATTCACGTAGGGGTCTCCAGCCGTCAAATAGGCCACAAGCACTTTACTCTTCAACACTTCTCTAAGGCCACATTGCATAACTCCTCAACTTTAGCCTTTAAACATCTTAGCCCACTTATGGCCTCATGAATCAAAAAAGACTTATTAGCACATATTTAAACTTTTTTGCACAAAAATGTGCATACATAGTTCAATTTCTACGCATGAAGCACGCTGAGATTAGAAGTCAAGGCCCGCGTTAACGTTAGTGGTGGAACTACCCACCGTTATTTCAGGTTGTTAAAAAGAAGTGTAGTCGGTAGTTTAAGTTTTCAGTTTCCTCGCGGTTTTCTTTTTCACGAGGACCATAGCTAATGTTGGAATAATAATAAGCAATGGTATGATGGCGATCGATGGAAACTCTGGTATAACGTGGGTTCCCTGGATCGTAACAGTTTTTGTGCTGTGGATATAGGTGAAGTAGAGATATGTGGAGTTTTCATCTTCGAATTTTAGGTAGTTTGTTATTGGTTGGTCGCCGACGGTTATGTTCCATCCGTTTTCAGCCCAGAGAAGGCTTTTCGGGATAGTTACCCTGCAGAAACCGACCATCCCATCATCACCGGTGACGTTAAACTGTAAATAGGCTCCTTCTTCGGGGTTGAAGTGGAAATCTGATATTGTGGAGTTGCTGATTATGTCAATTTTATATGATACTTCGTTCCATGTTCCAGCGTCAAAAATCGTTATAGGAGCAATTAGCGGGTATCTATCAGTGTTATTTTCATTAACAAAGACAACGTGTGGTGTGTCGCCTACACCGTCGCTTCCAGTTTCGTTCTGGAATTGACCGCTATAAAAGTCAACGCCCTTATAGTTGCTCCAGTAGTTTCCGCCGCTTGGATAGCCATCATCCCAAACATTACTGTGTAAAGGGTGAATGAACAATTGGCGAGTGTTTATGATGTTGTTATGCCAAAACCTGTTGTCATAAGAATACCCAAGCCAGATGCCAACGGAGGTGTTTTCTGCTATGTTGTTTCCAAAAATGTTGTTATGAGAAGAATCCACGAGCTCTATACCATATTTGTTGTTTACTAGAATGTTTCCAAAGATACTATTATAAGAAGAAAGCGCGAGAGAAACGCCCATGCTGTTTGCTGTTATGTTATTTCCAGAAATAATGTTGTAGGTGGATTTTCCGAGCAATATGCCATAAAGGTTGTTTGTTATGTTATTTCTGAATATTGTGCTGTTGCTTGTTTCCAATAATTCTATGCCGACTGTTGCCCTGGATAGGTTGAGGCCTTCAACCCTTATGTTCTTGCATTTGACGAGGATTACTTGTCCCGCATCGCTTATAGTGCGGTCTTGCACACCCTCCAGATAAACGAGAGGCTTGCCATTCACAGTATTGTTCACAACAGAATTCGGATAGGATCCAACCAAAAGGCCGTTATCAATGAACATATTTTCAGAAATGCTATTGTTATAGGAAGAAAACCTGAGATCTATGCCCACGTAATTGTTTGCTGTTATGTTATTTCCAGAAATAATGTTGCAAGAGGAAAAGGAGAGCTCGACGCCACAAAGGTTGTCTGTTATGCAGTTTCCAGAAATGACGTTGTTTGAGGAACAATTGAGCCAAATACCACTACCGAAATTTTTGATTACAATGTTTTTGATGGTGACGTTGCTTCTTCCGGTAAGGTCTATTCCCCTAGACTGAGATTCACCCGTTCCTTGAAGGGTGTAGCCCGCTCCATCAATTATTATGTTGTCTCTCTCTACCACAATGGAGTCATTAATGTCGGCGATAAATGTGTAGACATCTCCGTCTCGATGGATTAGTGCCTCTGCTTCTGGAGGATACACGCTTCCATCAGCCTTAATGTAAATGGTTCCCCCTGCTTTTACTGAATGAACGTTAAGTGTCAACGTTAACAGATTTACGAGAAGCAAAGCCGGAATTATTCCAAAAGCAAACCTCTTCATTTTCCCTTCTGCCAAAAATTGACAGTTGAATGTCTACTTAAAATTTACGGAAAACTCCATAACCCATGGACTTCCGTATTTCCAGCCTCACATTCTCAGGTCTCACATAATAATCGAAAAATGATGGGGCTGCCCGGATTTGAACCGGGGTCTAGAGAGCCCAAGTCTCCAAGCCTAGACCAAGCTAGCCGACAGCCCCTTCAACTTTCAGAAGTAAAATTTTGAAGGGAATGGCTTAAATGTTTCTCCATGAAAAAGCGTATCCGAGTGCTGCGTTTAGCGTCTCCTAACGGAACACTGTAGGACCTTGGGGCAGACTAGGCACTCGT
>JAWAZC010000004.1:0-57403 GCA_038817995.1 Bathyarchaeia archaeon
GTCTGTGCGTACAGTCAGATAGTATTGCACTTGATAGGAGGCGCTTACGGTTAAGGGTGCATTTACAATCTGTGGCGATGGCGGATTAACGCCGGTTAATGTATAGCGCACTCCCGGAACATTCCCTGGAACAATGTTTTGGTAGGCATATGTGATTTGGGAGCCAGCTAAGACCCAAACTGTGAAGGGTACTGTTTCCGTTGGATCTGTCTCAGCTGTATAGGTGACTGTTGGAGCAACGTCGGAACCAGTCTGCGTGAAAGTTACAGCATACTGAGTCTTCCAGTTTGCTATGGCTGTTTTAGGCGCATTCATTACTATTGGATTGCTTTGGGCATAGTTTGTCCCAGAAGCATCGCCACTCCAGCTTACGAAGACTCTGCGGGTTCCGTTTCCATGGTCAACTAAGCCCGTGTTTAGTGTTGCGTAGGCTGTTGAGCCACTTTGGTACCAGCCTTGCCCGCCCACTGTGCCGAAGGGGGAGAGAACCGTCAAGTAGTATTCCAAGACATAGTGGGCGGTGGCTGTGTGATTAGCGTCCATAACAACGGTTATTGGGTTGCCGGTTTTTGGCACACCGTCAACATCCCAATAGCTGAACTTGTAACGCACGCCAGTCGAAGCCGGAACTGTATCTGGAGCTGTAAGCGTGACTTCTGTGCCCTCGCTATACCAGTTTTCTCCCGGAATTATTGTCACACCCGCCGGGTCTGTCTTAACCGTTAGGTAGTATCTGCGCAAGACGACTGTGATTATTTTTGTTTCAGTGTCCCATCTTCCCTCACTGTCAGTAACATTGAGTGTAACAACGTAGTCGCCAGCCTCACCGTAAACATGCGTTATAACCGGATTATCCGTTGTTGTAATGTTGCCGTCGCCAAAATCCCAAGTATACGCAACTATTTCGCCGCCGTCGGGTGTGGAGGTGGAAGCGTTAAAGGTTACTGTTTCACCCCTCTGCGGATAGTAGGGAGTCCACCAGAAATCTGCTATGGGAACATTCTCAACAGTTATCTGTTTAAACGTGGTGTCTGATTTTCCTTCACTGTCAACAACGATCAATGTGACCGTAAAGGTTCCATACGTTGAGTATGCATGGGTTATTATGGGACTGGCTGTTGTCGTAATGTTGCCGTCACCAAAATTCCATATGTAACTTTCTATTACTCCACCGTCTGGTAAAGAAGCAGAAGCATCAAAAGTAACAAGCTCGTGGACAAGGGGGTCCGGCGGCCAAAACGTGAACGCGGCCACTGGGCGTTGGCTAACATGAATTATCGCTGTCTCTTGGTCTGTTAACCCACTATTGTCTGTGACCGTCAAAATCACGGTGTAATCGCCAAAAGCCACATACCTATGGGTTATTGTTGGATTTGTAGTAGTTGTAATGTTGCCATCGCCGAAATTCCAAGTATAGCTTACAATATAACCGTCTGGATCGTAGCTTCCAGAGGCATCAAAAGTAACAAGCTCATTAGCCTCGGGATAAGTCGGAGAAAACGTGAATACAGCGGACGGTGGCTGTGGTGGCGGGGGCCCTGCTTGAAGGAAAACCGTGGAATCTGCGGAAACTGGGTTATGGATGATGTTATAGTACTGCGTCATTCCATAGGCGTCAAAATGCATTCTCACACCTGTGGGATCAGAAAACGACACAGAAACAACTAATGTTTTGAAGCCTTTCTTAGGAATCAAACCAACATTAATAAAATTGTCGTTAAAATAGGTTGGATAAACATCGCCAGTAGGCCAAATCCACTTGTTGTAAGGTTTAGGTGTGCCCCACTTAAAGGCGGATTTAGGCACATTAGTGCCGTTTACAACAAGCGAAACGAGCTTGTTATAGCCAGCCTCGTTAAGCGCAATAACCAAACGAGTGTCATAAGACCGCAACGATTTACTAGTATTGTTGATTCGAACAAGAAATGTCTGAACAGCCCCGGTTAAATTCAAAAACCAACATTCAGAAAGCCAGGGATCCGCATCATAACCGTGGTAAGTGCCTTCAGGCAGAGAAACCGAAAGGACAGCGCAGGGTGCAGCATTAACAGGATAAACAAAAACCACACAAGCCATTAAGAAACTTAGTAAAAGCATAGAGAACAACGAATGCTTAAACTTTGAATGCAAGCCCTCTCCCCTTCGGCAAAAATAATACGCTTCTAAATCAAATATAAGCCTTGCTAGAACAATCTTCTATTGTTCAAAATTCCATGGGTGACGACTTGTTGCGAAATTTCCAAGAACCCTAGCTTTCAATAATTTTCTTTAGTTGTTTTTGGTACATTTCGGCTATTTCGGCGGTGGTTGTTGCGTCTTCTGCCGCCTTGTCGAGTCGGTAGTTGCCAGTAAAACGTGGGAAGCGTATGGCTAGGCCGTTTCCTTGGCGTATGGTGTTCATGGCGCATGTGTGGATGGGGCTTAAGGTTATTTCTGCGCCCAAAACTTCTATTACCACTTTTGGTTCAAACCATACGTCCGCCTCTATAAGCGAGTTAACTCTTGGATGTTTATGGCGTATAACATGTTTCTTCATCATTTCCGGCAGTTTTGCCAAGTCCTCGTCTGTGAAGCCCGTCCCGCATTTGCATACAGTTTCGAAGGTGTCGTTTTCTGGGTTGTAGGCGGCCAGCAGCAGCGCACCGTAGGTTCCGGCGCGTTTCCCGCGTCCATGGAAAGCTCCGACGACTACTAGGTCCACGGTGTCTGTCATTTCGCTTTTGTAGTCGCGCTTGTATTTTATCCAGAGCCAGCCTCGTGCGCCTGCTTGGTATATGGAGTCGGAAGCTATTGACTTACACACTAGGCCTTCGCAGCCGTCTTCTACGGCTTCCAAGAAGAAAGTTTCAAGTTCTTTTACGTCACTTGTAGTTATGGACTTGGCAAGCTTCACTCTTTCGCCCTCTTGAATTATGCCTTCGAGCGTTTTCCGCCTTATTGGGTAGGGTTCAAGCGTCAAGTCCTTTCCATCCACATACAGGGCGTCAAACATGAAAAGCGAGACGGGGTATTCTTCCATGGCTCTTTCTATGCCATACTTGCGGCGGCGATGCATAAGCTCTTGGAAAGGTCTCATCTCACCGGTGTCAGGGTCTATGGCTACACATTCAGCCTCCACTATGGCTTCTTTGGCTAGAACATGCCTTCTTAGAAGTTCTATTGCGTCCGGATATTGGTCAGATATATCTTCAAGGCGCCGCGAGAATAAGGTTATTTCATCCCCTCTCTTGTGAGCTTGAATGCGTTCGCCATCATATTTATATTCAGCTATACATTTTCCACCAAGCTTTTCAAGAATTTCTTCCGGCGAGGAAAGTCGTTCAGCAAGCATTGGCCTTATAGGGTTGCCCACTACAACCCTAAACTTTTTGATTCCCTCGAGTCCTTCTTCAGCGAGTACTTTGGCGACTTTTCCAAGGTCTGAAGATATGTTGTAAGCGCGTTCTACGAGTTCGCGCGTTTCCTTTCCGCCTCCATAGGCTATGGCTAACGCATCTAACACCGTCATGTCCGCAATTCCCAAGCGAAGGTTTCCAGTGACGGTGCGCATGATATATTTGGCTTCTTTGGATGTGGCATCGGCCAAAAGCCCAGCCAGAAGCGTTACTTTGGTATCAATCGCGCCGGGACCAGAAGCCTTCGCCATCTTGTCAAAAGTTTCATAAACTTTTAGGACTGTTAACGGTTTTTGGAAAAACGTTATCTGTTTTTTCTTAGCTATGAAGTTCTGGGCTGTCTCGCCGATGTCACCTGTTTTCTTTAAGTCCTCTTCAATTTCGCTTTCCGGCCATCCGGAAGCGTGAGCAAGAGCTTTTAAAGCAAGCCGTTCAGCTACACCGATTTCAAGTTTTACGAAGTCTGGGTAAATTTTTCCCTGCGTTAGATAAACAACCTTATCGATGATTTCCTTAGGCGTTTTTTTCAGCAAACTCACCAATAAGTCAGTCATCTCAAGCCTTTTTGTAGTGGCCTCTATTTTTTCGTAAACATCAGCAATCTCAGAGTACAGCAAAATTACTCCTCAAAGTGATAGGACATGGCCAAGTATATTAAGTTTTGACTAAGCTTCTCGTGCCCTCTAAAACTTCTCGTAGTGAATTAACTGTTTCAACGGTCTTCTGCTTCTGGGCGCCGGAGATTCAGCCGGATAGCCGACGGGTATTATAGCTACCGGCCTTACACCCACTGGAATATCTAAGATTTTTCTCACCTCATCCTCTCTGAAGGCTCCAACCCAGCATGTCCCTAAGCCTAAAGCGTATGCCGCTAAGTGGATGTTTTGTATAGCTGCAGCCGTATCCTGTATGCAGTAGAGGGCTCTACCTCTCGTTCCGTATCCTCTGGCTGAACGTTCTTCATCTGCACACACCACAATGACGACGGGGGCTTCTTCAATGAAGGATTGCCCCAAGGCAGCTTCAGCCAGCCGCCTTTTCGTTTCAGAGTTCCGCACCACTATGAATTCCCATGGCTGGATGTTTCCCGCAGAAGGTGCCCACCTGGCTGCATCAATAAGTTTCTCAACAATTTCTTGAGAAACCTCCATTTCTCGATAGGCCCGAATACTGCGCCTTCCCATAATTGCTTCAAAAACGTCCATCTTGTTTTCGCTCCACAAATCCATTAAGGGAGGATAATTTCATAAAACTTTGCTTTTAAGCGTGTTAACTAGGCTGATGCAACCGTCGGCTTGAGAAAACTCTAAAAGAGCATTTACTTTACTTATTTTTAGGATGATGAATTGGAGAGTCAATAGAGCCGTTGGCTGTGATATGACTCGACGGGCGAACTGACACGTAAAGAACGCTTTAGGTTAGAAACAAGCGCATTTATACGGGCAAGAACCACTGTTGTTAAAGTTGTCGAAACGGTTATTAGGTAGTGTGTGTTTGCTACCAAACTTTGTAGACGTTTGAGATGGTTAAAATGGACGAGTTTGCAAAACTTTTCATCGAACTTGTAGGGGCATGCCATGCTCATGAAAGATACCGTGATTCAGAGTGTATAAATCTGATTGCAAGCGAAGGGCTGAAGTCTCCAGCTGTTAGGGAAATGCTTAAGCTGTGCATGGATCTTGAGTCCAGATACTCTGAGGGTGAAAATGACCTTCAGGGACACGTCAAAGAGAGATATTACCAAGGACAAAAGTACATAACCATAATTGAAAACTGCACAGCCGATCTAGTTAAGAAGCTCTTCAAATGCAATTGGACAGACATCCGTGTTGTTTCAGGAACCCATGCGAACCTGGCAACGTTTAAAGGAATTTCAAACGTGACTAGAAACAGAAAGATGGTTGTAGCACCTTTAAGCTGCGGTGCCCACATTTCCCATGACTACACTGGGTTGGCAGGGCAGGTTTTAGGGCTTGAAATAATAAACCTTGCCTACGATGTGGAGGAGCTAAACATAGACGTGGATAAGTCGGCGGAAATAATCAGGGCGGCACGTCCGGGCTTAGTAACCTTAGGCGCAAGCCTCTTCCTGTTTCCGCATCCAGTGGAGGAGCTTAAGAGCGTTGTTGAGGAAGCCGGAGGCTACCTAGTTTATGACGGAGCCCACGTTTTGGGACTAATAGCCGGCGGAGCTTTTCAAGACCCGTTAAGGGAGGGAGCGGACTTCGTAACGGCATCAACTCACAAAACCTTCCCGGGACCTCAGGGTGGATTGATACTTGCAAACTTGACGGATGAACGCATGGAAAAGGCGATAAAAGGAGTTCAACATGCAGTTTTCCCTCTAAGCACCTCCAACGTGCACTTGGCAAGGCTGCCAGCTGTCGGTGTAGCAGCCTTAGAATTGAAACTTTTCGGTGAAGATTTAGCAAAACAAACGGTTAGAAATGCGCAGGCTGCTGGGCAATACCTACATGAGCATGGGATCAAAGTGCTCGGTGAGAAAAAGGGCTTCACGATGTCTCACCAACTTGCCTTAGACGTCCGCGAATATGGTGGCGGAAAGAAAATCGCAAAAGACTTGGAGGAAGCCAACATAATAGTTAACAAAAACCTTCTCCCATACGATGACCAGAACAACCGGGAAAACCCTTCGGGCATTCGGTTAGGCTTCCAAGACGTGACCAGAAGAGGTTTTATGGAAAGCGACATCAAACACCTATGCGACCTCATGCTAAGCGTGATAAAA
The DNA here is from genome assembly GCA_038817995.1 of Bathyarchaeia archaeon. Classification (GTDB taxonomy): domain Archaea; phylum Thermoproteota; class Bathyarchaeia; order Bathyarchaeales; family Bathycorpusculaceae; genus DRVP01. The sequence goes on from JAWAZC010000004.1 coordinate 6,145, forward strand.
GGCAAACGCAAACCAGCAGAGGTTCGTGAAGATGTTATCGCCTTAAGGAGTCAATTTAACACCATTAAGTATGGCTTTAACAGCATTGAAGAGGCAATGAAATATCTAGAAAAAGCCAGCTAAACCAAATCTCTTCAACATTTTTTAAAATCATAAGCGTTGTTTGAGGCATAAGCCCATTAAGCGAGAATATGTAAATTAACATCCTTATAGGAAAGCTTATCAGTAAATTCTGAGAACTTGAAAAGAAAAACCCCTAGCTGTCTAGTTGGGTTTAGGCTGGTGAGTTTGCCGAAAAAACTCTTGGAGCATTTAGACAAGCTTTCCTCGAAGTCAACGGTTAAATACGGAGTTTATGTGACCGCTGTCGTGCTTTTTTTCGCTTTGATTTTGATCCCACCTATTCTAGGCATAATAATCAAGTGGGGAACAATGCAAGAAATCTTCGACAACCCCAAGCTTTTGACCCAAGCTTTGATCGCCCTGCGGAACTCGTTTGTCATAGCGGTGTTTGTGTCCGCTTTGGACGTGGTAGCTGGAATCCCAATGGCCTGGCTTATCGCCCGGGGCAGGTCGGGATGGATGAATGTTCTAGACGCGCTCGCCGACGTCCCTTTCATAGTGCCCACAGCCGTGCTTGGCTATTCGCTTCTCCTTTTCTGGCATAAGCCCGAGGGTATTTCAGCCCTTTTTGGTGGCTCGCTTGTGTCGCCTGGATGGCTCCTCGTGGCTCTGCTTCACTTCACGTTTTCTTATCCCGTTGTTGTCAGAGTTATTGTGGGGGCACTGTTAGACTATAAGATTGAATATGAGCAGGCTGCCAGAACATTGGGTGCACCACCGTTCACGACGGCTAGAACTGTTACACTTGGAATAATAAAACCCTCGCTAATCGCATCTTTTATTTTGGCTTTTGCAAGATCAATTTCTGAGACTGGTGCCACGATGATGGTGGCAGGGGCTTTTGAAAATGGACCCATATTCATTCAAAACACGAAGGACGTTTATGTTGGAGCCACTGTTTTCGTGAGCCTCGTCCTTATAGTGATTTCATGTCTAATCTTTGCCGCAGTCCGATATCTCGGTGGAAGGTTCAGACTTCCAATAAAAGGGGCTTGGCCAAGCGTGGAGAGAAAGATAAGCTATTTAAAGGCGACGTTATTCAGAAATGGCATCACGCTCTCGATCTTCTTTGTGATAGTCTTGGTTCCTTCGCTTTTCGCTACGCTTCCAGCCTTTAAGGCTCTTCCAACAGAAGTCTTTCCAAAGGCTTTATCCGGTGTCCCACCATGGAATGACTACTGGTGGAGCCTTATTTTATCGTACTCTCTGGGGGCGACGGTGACGATTTTAAATGTTGTCATAGGGCTGCCTATGGCAATAATTGTTGCAAGAAAGCGACTGGGAGGTTTCTCGTCAATATTGAACGTGCTCGTGGACATCCCGATAATTGTTCCTTCAGTCGCGCTCGGCGTGTCCCTGCGATTCTTCTGGAAGGAAACCGTAGCTTCCATACCGGAAATTTTGCTTCTTATTTTTGCACATTTGGCCATCACATATCCCTATTTTGTCAGATCTATGGCTGCCGCCATTGAAAGGATAAGCCTAGAACTGGAAGAAGCCTCAAGAACTCTGGGAGCAAAGCCTCTGTGCGTTTTCAGAACGATAGTGTTTCCCTTGACCAAGTATTCCATGTTTTCAGGGGCCATAATGGTCTTCACCAGAAGTGTAAGCGAAACAGGTGCCACGTTAGCGGTCACCCAGCTTAAGACTGCGCCGGTTGTCTTGGTGGATTGGGTTAAGGGAAAAGTTACAGTTTCACCTTTAGAAATTGGTTTGGGATGCGGTTTCTTAATATTAATCTCCTTCATAATCTTATTGGCGTTGAGGCTTGTCGTGAGGGGCAAGGGAAGGTACTGAAATGCCGGATGTGCGCTTGGTCAACGTCACAAAAAGGTTTGGCAAGATTGTAGCCGTAGACAACGTTAGCCTCCATATCAAAGATAAAGAGTACTTTTCTATTTTAGGGCCGAGCGGATGCGGGAAAACAACTTTGCTCAGGCTTATTGCCGGCTTGATTGAGCCGGATGAAGGCGAGATATATATTGGTGATAGACTTGTGAATAAAGTTCCGCCCGAAGACAGAGATATAGGCTTTGTTTTCCAAACATTCGCCTTGTTTCCCCACATGAATGCTTGGGAAAACGTAACTTATGGCCCACGGGTGAAAGGCTTCGACATGAAAAAAGCAGAGAGAATAGGACACGAGGTTTTGGAAATGGTTAGGCTTCACGAGCGGTTAGACGCCTTCCCCCACGAGTTGAGCGGTGGCATGATGCAGAGAATAGCCGTTGCGAGGGCACTTGCCGCCGGTGCAAAACTGCTTTTACTGGATGAACCATTAGGACATTTGGACGCTAAAGTTAGAAATGAGCTTAGATATGAGATTAGGCGTATGACGAAGGACTTGGAGTTAACAGCCATACATGTGACTCACGACCAGTCGGAAGCAATGGCAATATCGGACAGAATAGCAGTCATGAAAAAGGGGAAAGTTCTGCAGGTGGGTACACCTCAGGAGCTTTATATGAACCCAAAAAGCATTTTTGTGGCGCACTTTATCGGAGGAGCAAATTTCCTCGAAGGTTTCATAGTGGAAGCCTCAGACAAAATGGCAACCATTGAGCTTCGAGGGGGAGTAAAAGTTCAAGCAGTTAACAAAGGCTTGGGTAAAGGTGAAAGAGTGATTTTGGCTGTAAGACCGGAAGTTTTCACCATCAAAAGGGGCAAAAGCCGAAGTGAAAATGCCATTTTCGGCGTGGTGGAGAGATTTGCTTTTGAAGGAACAAACCTACGGTACGAAATTAGACTTGAAAACCAAGATTTGATCGTAGTTGTCACGCCGTCTCTTTCATGTGAATGGTTTAATATGGGAGAAAAAGTGGCTCTTAGCTTCCAGCCAGAGAGCGCTCACCTATTCACCTATCCAGAAGCCGGATTGAGAGAGGAGTTGGCTGTTGAGTGAAGCGAAAAAGGGCGTCATACTTCTTGGGATGGAAAAACCACGCAAGAACAGTTATGATCCATTCTGGACAACCTTTTTAAGGCTCTGGAAATGAATCCAAAATTCATGCGAAAACATCCGTAAACTAACGTTGGAGGAAACGTGAATGACTGAAATTCGGGTCGACATATCTGAGTTGAAGGTGGAAAGTGGCGAAGCAGTAAAGGAATTGGTAAACTTTCTACGCGAAAAAACAGGAACGAAAGTTGAAACAACAGCAAATGAGATAATCTTAAACGCTGAGGGAAGTATCATTTCAAAAAAGCATTTGCGGGTGTTTTTGCGGAAATACCTCCATAAAGCTGAGCTTAAGGAGTATTTCAGAGTTATAAGCGGAAAAGAGAACACATTGATAATCAAAAAGAAGAAAGGTTTAGAAAGTGAAGAGTAAACTGTGCTATCTTTCTTCTGTACCCTTACGTCCCCTTTTAGCTAATATGTTTTGAACATAGAAAATGTAGTGCCTCGCTAAACGGACGTTCCTGAAAGCGTTTAGCAAATCTCCATTTTTAAAGTATTCCTGCGCCCCCCTGATCAAGTCCTTGACCCCTAACAAAATCTTATCTAATTGGAGATTCCTAGGCTCCGGATTTAGTTTGAGAAGTGCTTCTTGCCCGTTTTCAATAGTTAAAGAGAACAGGAATAATGCGTACTCCAGCTCCGCTGCAACACGCCACACACTGTTTGAGAAAGCCTCTGCATTCATACTTTTAAGGGAGGTTATAGAGTTGACCAGATATCGTATGGCAGACTCCAGCGCCCCCAGTATTTTGTCAGTATGAACCATTTTTCCCACTCGGCTTAATGCAACCATCATGGTCAACTTTTTTATTTGTTTCGTGAGAGCTGTTCTAAAAATGCTTCTTGAAAAAAGGGAATTTGCATAGTTTTGATGGTGCTCATAATAGGCGTCTTGACTATTTTTCTACGGATACTACACTCCCACCAGCTTCTTTTTCGACTCTGATAACATGTTCGGCTTTTTCTGCGAAGGCTTCACTATGAGTTACGGCGATTATCTGTTCTATGGCCTTAAGCCTTGATATAGCATCGGCCAGCCTGTCTATGGAGCCGTCTTCTCTTCCAAGGCTTTCAGTGGGCTCGTCCAGTAATAGTAGGCTTAAGCCGTGCCCTGTTTTGGATTGCATTATCAACTGTCCCAAGCCTAGGCGATAGGCAAAAGCAATTAGAGTTCGCTCTCCGCCGGAAAGGTTTGAAACTTCCCTTTCAACTCCGCTTTCACTTATCACGTAAGGCGTGTACGTTTCGTCGATCATTATGTTTATTGGGGAGCCTTCTTCGCCGACTAGACTGTCTAGGATCTGTTGAACGAGGTTTTTCAAAACCTTCACGAATTCGCCTCTAAGTTTTGGTTGAATGCTCCTGTAGGCGTCACGGATGCTGGTTATAATGCCAATCATCCGGTTAAGCCTCTCAATTTGTTCCAGCTTTTTCTGGGCTTGATCGATTCGCTCCTTGATATCATCCAGACGTTTCAACAAGTCGCTCTTACGGTTTTCCATGGTTTGAAGTTCAGACCTAAGCAGGTAATAGTTTTGGAAAACTTTGTCCCTGTGCTTCTTCGCGTTTTCAAGTTCTGAAACATCAAACCGTGCTATTTCAAACCGTATTTTTTCAAGTTGAGCCCGCAGTTCAGCCTCTAACTTCTGTTTTTCCTCAAACTCTTTTGAGAGTTCCGCTAGAGCTTTAGACTCTTCGTTTATGCGGTTTTTTAACTCCTCGATTCTTGGCGTCAAGCCTTGAAGGCTTGTGATGGCTGAACTGGCTTTCTCCTTTAACTGCTGCAGCTCATCTATTTCCCTTTGAAGTTGGCTTATGGTTTTTTGTCTCTCGCTGTTTTCTTTATGTATTCTCTGGATAAGGCTTTCTTTATATTCGCTGGTTAAAGGCTGCAAACATAACGGGCAACGATTCTCAGCCGAAAGCGAAGAAAGCCTTCTCTGATCTGCCTGAATACTTCTAATTGTGGCTTCCTGTTCAGCTTTTAAGTCGGCAATTTGGCTGTCAAAGGTTAATAGATATTGCCTCAACGCTTCGAGAGGTTGGTCTGCGGGAACACCAACTTCCTTCAGTTTATCTCTGTAGAATTGAATTTGAGTTTCCAAGGAAGCAAGTCGTTGTTTCAAATTTTCAATTATGACTTTTTTGCCCTCAATTTTTTCAGCAACCGCCGCCAAAGAATCTTCTAGACTTGTTAATTGAGCTTGAATTTGAGCTTCTTTCCTCTTATGTTCCTCTATGGAAGCTCTTAGGTCTTCAAGCCTTTTAAGCCTTAAATCAGCCTCTTCAAGGGCTCTTTTGGCTTCTTCAAGCCTTTTGGAGACGCTTTGAATGTCTATTTCTAGGCGTGTGAATTCTTCGGCTAGGCGTGTGTACTCCATGTTGAGTTTCTCTACGCCGACAACGTCGGGGTCTTTTTCATAAACTTTCTTTTCTGTTTCATACTCCTTTTGGTAGGCGGCGATGTTGCTCCACGCCGTTTCATAGTCTGAAAGCCCAAATAGTTCGTCGAGGCGTCGTTGTCTATCTCTCGGCGGAGCGTCTATGAGCTCTTTTAGGTGTTCCTGTCTAACCCAAACTATTTCGCGGAAAAGGTCCCTATCCAACCCTGTTATAGCTTTTAGTTGCTCTGCCACAGCTTCGCTTTTCACGCTGGCTATGAGAGTTTCACCTTCTAAAAGCTTCAACTCGTCAAAGTCTTGGCTTATACCCTTCCCACGCCTTTTCAACGCCCGCGTCAACGTGTAGCTTTTGCCGTTCTGAGTGAACTGAAGAATAACTTTGCCTGATTCCGCTCCGTCCCTAAGCAAGTATTCGTAGCTCCTCCCCAAAGGATCCCCGAAAAGGGCGAAGTCAATGGCATAAAGAATGCTTGACTTCCCGCATCCCAAACCACCCACAAGGCAGTTGAAGCCCCTTGCAAAGGGTACGGTCGTCTTCACGTGTGAACGTATGTTTTCCACGTGGACAACGTCTATTCTCATTGTACAAGCTCCTCCAAGATTTGTCGAACACGCGCGTCTTGCTTCTTTGTCAACGGTTCAATAAGGGTGACGGCGGCGCGGGCTATTTTTTCAGCTTGTTCTGGGCTGTAACGTTCAGCGAAAATCTGCATGAAATATTCGAAACTCTTCGTTTTCAAGTCCTTGATTTCACTTTCGAATATGGAGCGAACAACGGCTTCCGGAACCTCGCTTTCACGAAGCAAAACAACTGGATGAACAAGCAAAGCCTTTTCAGCCGCGCTCCTAATCTGAACAACATCAACATCAGCCCGACTTGCCTCCGCCGGCAGCGTCCCCTTCAACACTGGCACAATAACAGCACCTTCTTGGTCGGCGTTTTTCACAAGTTGCACGGCAAGCTCAGTAATCTTCGAGGCCGTGAACCCGGTGAAGTCTTGCTCTAGTACAACGAATTTACGAGGAGACTCCAGCTTGATGAATTGAAGTGACGGCTCCCCCTCTTCGTTCACCTCAACATGATAGAAGCCTTTCTCGTTTTTCGCCTCGTCATAGTTTATGGTTTCCGTGCTGCCTGGATAGACCAGCAAACCGGTCTTAAACCTGCCAACATAAGGCATGTGCACGTGTCCAGCAGCATAATAATTGAAGCCTTCAGGTATAAGCTCCGATGGAGCTTCAGCCTCAATGTAAGGCGGGTTAAGGTCTGGAACATCCAAAGCCATGTGGAAAACAAAGATATTGAAAAGTGACTGGTCTGGTGTTGGCTTGTTCTTGTCCATGAATGTTGGAAGCATTTCCTCGGTTTTACGGCGTGTCCTAAAGTTTGGCACCCCATAAACGTAACAGCGCTCTGGTAGTCGCCAGCATGCTCCTTCATGCCTCGGAAGAAAATGAATCAAACCAGCGCTGTCGAGAGGGTTCAAAATGGTGCTTGTAATGACATTTGGCGCTGAATCATGTGAACCATCAACAACCAAAACTGGAATACCAGCGTTCCGCAGCCTACTAAAGTTTTTGACGGCGTTTTCCAATGTAACGTTGGATGGGCGGGCGTTGTGAAAAAGGTCTCCAGCAATAATCATGAAGTTTGGCTTTAATTCCAGCGTCTTATCAACAAGTTCGCTAAAAGCCTTGTCAAAGTCCTCCCTTCTGGCTTCAAGCCCATATTGAGAATAGCCTAAATGCAAATCAGCCGCGTGGACAAAGCTGAAAGCCTTCAAAGCTCTTCACCCGGATGACGCTACTACAATAACAGAATAAACCCTATTAACGTTTTAACAGTTTCACAATCAGAAACATATAAGAAATGGGCGACCGTTTTCAAGCACGGAAAAGGCGCGTTCCACATGGAATGCCAAAAATGCGGCAGGGAAACATTCTTACCATTTAAATGCCCCTACTGTGGAGGGTACTTTTGCGCTGAACATCGCTTACCAGAAAGCCATGATTGTCCAAGAATGGAGTTTGCACGTGCACCCCCAATGGAGAGGGAACCAACACCGCAAAGCTTCTATGAGTACACAGTAACGTACATTCCGATTGAGAGCAGCAGGAGGTTCCACTTCAGCAGCAAAGAAATCAGGCACCTCACTATCGCCGCCCTCTTTGTTTTAGGCGTTGGCTTTTCCCTTGGATTTTCACCAAAAGCCTACACAAGTCTTGGAGGCCCCTTCATGTTATTTATCTTCGCTTTCACGGTGACTGCTTCGTTCCTAGCCCACGAGTTAGCCCATAAATTCGTAGCCCAAAAAGCCGGATTGTGGGCCGAATTTAGACTTATGCTTATGGGACTAGTCTTAACAGCACTATCTATTATCTCGCCAATATTCAAGATAATATCGCCCGGAGCCGTGCTGATATTCGGGTTCACGGAAAAAAAGAATGTTGGAAAAATATCCATAGCTGGACCTTCCGTCAACCTAGCCTTGTCAATCATGTTGGCCGGACTATTCTTCGCGGTGAAGCAGCCAATGTTGATGTACACTTCTGCCATAAACGCGTGGATAGCTCTGTTCAATTTGATTCCTTTTGGAATTTTAGACGGCTATAAGGTCTTCAGGTGGAACAAAATCGCTTGGAGCTTAGCTTTTATGGCAAGCCTCGCCCTAACAATCCTAACCTATACACGTGTACCCTTCTAGACAAGCTCAATAGTAACGTGAACTTCTTCTGGGACACGAATTCGCATAATTCGTCTCAGGGCGCGTTCCTCAGCATCAATGTCTATCAAGCGTTTGTGAATGCGCAGCTCCCACTTGTCCCACGTTGATGTGCCCTCGCCACAAGGCGACTTCAAAACTGGAACTCTGAGCCTCTTGGTTGGCAGCGGTATCGGTCCAACCATTTTCACCCCCGTTTTTTCAGCTATGCTTTTAAGTTCTTGACACACCTCTTCCAATTTTTTGTAGTCTGTGCTCGTTAGACGAATGCGTGCCTTTCTGACCATAGCCTGTCATTCACACCTCAATCAATAGTTTCCTTCGGTGGGATACCTTTAGACAGCAAGGCACAAATAAAAACTTATCGAAGAATAAACAGCATAAAACAAGGGTACAACAATCATTTAAAAACAACGGCTGGTGCGCGAATGGTATTGAAGGTTAAAGGCATCCTAATAGACCTTGACGGTACACTAGTGGACTCAAGGGAAGCTTACATCGAAGCTCTAAAAAGAACTTGGGAGACCCTTGGACTGAAAAACTTCAACCCAGCCATCGCCCTTGAAATTCCAAGAAGGCTAGAACAAAACCAGCCAATAAGCGACTTGATACGGGAAGGCGTTACCGAAAAGTTCCTTGATGTTTATTTAAAAACGTACTACTCTATTACCGAAAGCAAGACGAAATTGTTTCCGAACATTCCGAAAACTCTTGAATTACTCTCAAAAAAAGTGAAGCTTGCCCTTCTCACGATGCGTCACGTTCCAAAAGAAAACGTTGGAAGGGAGCTGGAGAAGTTCGGCATAGCCAAATATTTCCAATGTATAGTGACAGCCCTAGATACGCCTTTTCCAAAGCCTTCGCCAAAAGCTATAACAACATGTGCGGAAAAACTTGGCGTCGACATAAACGAGTGCGCTGTTGTAGGCGATTCTATATGCGACATAAAAGCGGGGAAAAACGCTGGAGCTAAAACAGTCGCTGTCTTATCCGGGCTTTTCTCACGTCACGAATTAACAAAAGAAAAGCCAGACCTAATCTTAGAAAGCCTAAATCAACTTCCAGACTTCCTTTTATAAAGAACTTTGCCGTGACTTGCTAGCAAAGACAATACATCTAAAATGATGGGCGATATCCTATTGAACTATGTCTTGATGCAAGGCTGTAGCGTTACCCAAAATCATCCCAAAATTGTTTGGATTGGAACTGAATATTTTCTACCGGCAAGTTCTTCGTTCCAGTAATTGTACAAAATATGGAAACACCACGCTTATTGGACCCTCCTAGAGCTTTTAAAAACTCGCGAAACGCGTTTGCGAATATTTCTGAAATGGCAATATGGCTAAAAATTACTTAAGAATCTTATAGAGGCAACCATAAATAAAGCTTAATTAAAGCTTCAGAGTAGTAGAGTAGTTGGGAGAGGGCTTCGAAAACGATGAATTTCATTGAAATACTGCTATCCGAAAAGCTTAAAAACAAAAATCCTATGCTGGACCTTTTCGGTGCAGACCGTAAGGTTCTCCAGATAGCATGCCAAGACTTAACAAACTATCTCAAGGTGCATTGGAATTTAATCGGTAAAGAGGCAAACGAGTGGGAGCTAGTAGACAAACTTGAAGAGTTTTATCAAAAAGAACCAAAAGAACTTGAAGAATTTATCGACCTTTGGACAAGCATATGGCTTAAAAAATGGAACGAACGAGTAAAGTTGCTTATAGGCAACGAAGAAGAAAGGAAATGGGATAAAATGACAAAAATTCTAAACAATGCTGAACCCTTATGGAGAAAGCTGTCAAATCGAAGAGAAATGCAGGAAGTTGTGATAGCCACACTTGTCAGAAACGGTGAAATTTGCGGTACCACAATTCTAGCTGAAAATCTACTGAAAATGGAGTTGGGAGAAAATAAGAGAAAATACGCTACAGAGGAGGAGCAGACATTGAACCTTGTTAACAAAACCCTACGTAGAGCTAGAGAATTAGCCAGAAGCAAGGGACCATTAATTTTTGTGAGAATCGATAAAGGGTATTTCAACAGCTTTTAAACCGTGAAAACGAGTTTTAACGGATTCGCTCTCGGTTGAGGTTTTTAGTTTGCCATGAATATCGTCTAATGGTCGTCGTTTCACCATAGCCACATGCGGCACACCGTTTCTTCGAGACATTGTAGGATCTTCTTCCACAGCGTCTACAACGTATATGCAACGTTTTGCCGGCACGTTTTCCAAATGAAGGTGTCCCTTTTCCCAATGGACTATTCACCTCGGTGGCGGAGAGATCAATACAACGTTATCTCCGCGAACTATAATCAAGCCGAGTTTTTTAACATTTTCAGCATCCGTGGTATCCTCAGTCTCTTCAAGAACAAGATTCAAATGCTGATCGAAACCTTTCAGTTTTCCTCTAAGACTTTTCCCGCCCTTCAACTTCACGAGCACTATTTTCCCAAGGTTTTGTTCAAGGATTTCAGTTGTCATTTCACTCATTCAAAGACCTCGCATCAATGTTTATGTTAACCTTTTTAGTACTTAAATTTATACAATTTAAACCTATCTAAAAGCGAAAGAGGCAGGTGAATGTCTAAAAACCACAAAAGATACTTTATTAAGGGAAGAGAAGCCAAAGAATTATTCCAGAAGGCTTCAAAAAGGCTCAATAAAGATTTAGAAGCCATTTTTGGCGCGAAAGCAAGTGTGGAACTTGTTGAAATAAATTCTCACAAAATCTTTCTAATAAATGGCAAGCCAGCCCTATTCGAGGCCGAAAAGAACCTCTACCCCACCCTCTTTTTTGAGGAAGTTATTTCTTCAATGCCGAAAACCGTTATTGACATGGGAGCTGTTCCTCATGTTTGCAATGGCGCCAACGTCATGGCCCCCGGGATTGTTCGGCTTGAAGGAAAATTCAAGAAAGGCGACTTTGTAGTTGTGGTTGACGAAAATTATGGAAAGCCGCTTGCTGTGGGTGAGGTTCTCTACGATGATGAAGTGGCAAGGGAAGTTAGACAAGGCGCTGTTGTTAAAAACGTGCATTATGTGGGTGACAAAGTATGGAAGTCAATAAGAGAATTGCATAGGTGAACTGATAATTCGTATTACAGATTCATAAACTCTTAAAAGCTGAATCCGTATTTCAAATCAAGAGAATCTAAAAATAGGAAATGCTTAAACTTGTAAAAGTCGTAGATTAAAAGAGCAGAGAGGAGAAAATTGCCAGGATTAAGTGAACTCTTCCGTAGATATAAGCGGGAGGAAAAAGTTGAGGAACGTAAAACTGAAGAGGCAAAAAGCACCTTTGGAAAAACTTTCTTGAAGGCTATGCCGCTCCGTGATCTTTCTGATTTAGAAACCGTAAAAAATGAGGTTCGCTCTGGAAACATTATGATTCTTAGGATAACACCTCTCGCCAATAAAAGCATAGAAGACGTGAAAAAAGCGGTTAACGAACTCTGTGAGTTTGTAGAATCGCTTGGAGGGGACATCGCCCGTCTAGGCGAGGAGAGAGTTGTGGTTTGTCCGCCAAACGTTAAAATTTGGAGAGAGAAAACCCCTGTGACAAGCGAACCTATATCTACAGCAGCCTAATCGTCTCCATGATAGATGGTGTCAACGTCGGAATACCGCATCTCTTTTGAATAAAGCTTGCTATGCTAGCTATTTTCGCCTTTTCACCGTGGCAAACTATAACTCTTTCCGGTCTGGGCTTTAAGTGGGTTATGTAGTTTATTATTTGCCGCCTATCGGAATGACCTGAAAATCCTTCAATTGACTCGACGCGCATTTTGACTTTAACAACCGACATTTTGCCCTCGCTGTCCATCATTGCAACCTCGTTTATGCCCTTCTGTACACGTCTGCCTAATGTGCCTTCAATCTGGTAGCTCACGAAGACTATTACGTTTCTTTCGTCTTCAGCTAAGCCTTTGAAGTACTCTATCACTGGACCGCCTTCAAGCATTCCGGAAGTAGCCATTATTATGCATGGTTCGCCCTCTATAATGCTTTGTCTAACGCTGGGATGTTCAACCACGGTGAAGTAGTCTGACTCGAAGGGGTTAACCTCTTCATGAAGAATGCTGTTGCGGACTTCACGCCCTAGGTATTCTGGATAGGCCGTGTGGATTGCTGTTGCCTCAGAAATCATGCCTTCAATAAAAACAGGCGCCTCTTTCATGAGGCCGCGTTTCATGTAGCCATCTAAAACAAGCATTATTTCCTGCGCTCTTCCAACGGCGGGAACTGGTATCAAAACTTTGCCCTTTCGCTCCAACGTTTCATTAACAATTTTTACCAAGCGTTCTTCAGCTTCAACTCTTGACGGCATTATGTCGTCTGGGCCTCCATAAGTGCTTTCCGTTATAACTGTCTCAACCCTTGGAAACTCGGCTGTCGCTGCTTCGAGGAGCATTGTTTTTGCATATTTGTAATCACCTGTGTAGACTATGTTGTGTAAGCCCTCGCCTATGTGCAAGTGAATTATTGATGACCCTAGAATATGCCCCGCGTTGTGCAGGGTTAGCCTAACGTCTGGGGCTATGTCCGTCACGACACCATATCTCAATGGAATTGTGTGTAATACGCATTCCCGCACATCTTTTTGGTCATAGGGCGGTATGATGCCTTGCTTGCTGGCAACATCCAAATAGTCAAGCTGCAAAAGCGTCATCAAGCTTGACGTTGGAGCGGAACAATAAACAGGTCCATCATAACCATACTTGAACAGAAAAGGCACCAAACCGCAGTGATCCAAGTGGGCGTGGCTTATCACAACAGCATCCAAGGAGTCTATCTCGAAGGCAGGGTGATCGAGCCTTGGAAAAGCATCAAAAGGTTTTGAGGCTCCTGGGTTTATGCCGCAGTCAAGCAGTATGCTGCTTTCTCTTGTTTGGACAAGAATGGCAGACCTGCCTACCTCTTGAACCCCGCCGAGGGGAGTTATGCGGACATCGCCAACCTCGAAAGTTTTCGGTCTGAAAATTCTTTCACCGAAAGTGCGGAGGATGCGCTCTCTTTCTTTGCTTTCAGCGTGAAGAAAGTGGCGCATGTGAGCTATAATTTTTGAGCGAAGCGGCGGGCTTCTTAAAATGTTGGGACGCCACTTTGTCCTTTTTATGATTTCTTGGAGCACTGCGCCGTTTTTGCCTATAACCAACCCAGGCTTTTTGGCTTCAATTATTATTTCGCCGAGGCTTGGGTCGAAGTTTATGTCTGTAACTTCTGCTTCTGGCGGTATTATTTCGCGGGCTATCCTCTCAGCTTCTTTCTCCGGCAGTCTCACTGAGGGGTCGGAGCGGATAACTATACGCTTTCTTATCACGCTTACTATGTCGGCGATTAGGCTGCTTTGTTCAACTAGAATTTCTGGTTTTTTGGCGTACACTGCCAGCATTGGGCCTTCATATTCTACCCTTGTCACTTCGGCTTCTTTTGGAACGTGTTCCAGTATGTATTGACTTATTTCGATTTTTTCTTTTTCAGAGTTGCGTGCCAATTTGTTTACCCTACTTTGCTAAAAGCTTCTCTTTTTCTTCGTCTGTTAACTCTCTATAGCCTTTAGCATCTACAATTGCGACGTTAAAGCTGTCTCCGCTGGCAGCGTCTCGTTTCATGGCAGAGTCAACAGCTTTAACAACTATTGGCAAAGCCTCCTCGATGGTCATGCCCTCTCTAAACTTGTCTTCAAGAACACCGTAGGCCACTGGGGAGCCGGAACCCGTGGCAACACATTTTTCTTCGGTTAAACTGCCGAAAGGATCTAGTGAGAACACGTGGGGACCTGTTTCGTCAACTCCTCCGACCAAAACTTGGGTGACTAGAGGTATGTATCTTGCTGCAAATAGGAGATTTGCCACGAGCCTCGCAGCTGAACTTACCGGTATTGGGCGGCCGTGGCTAATTTTATAAAGTTGGGCGTTGGCTGTTAAAATGTCCACAGTTCTCTGCGCATCTGCCACCGTTCCAGCTATAGTCATGGCTAAGTGATCGTCTATCTTGTAAATCTTTTTTCCATGTTTATGCGCCACATAGAAGCCCATGGTTACGCGAGTGTCAGAGGCTAGGATTACGCCATCTTTGCAGACAACACCTATCGTCGTTGTTCCCTTGAACGTCAACTTATCAACTACATCATTTTTGACCATTATCATTTCTCCTAAAATCAGCATACCGCCAATTTGCTTCTTTAGGAAGTAGCATCTGTATTCACACATATGGGGTTTATTAACATTGCGCTTCAAAAACTAGGATCCCTTTTAAAGGGAGAGACTGTTCAAAAGAGTTTTTAAGGATATAGATATGAGTTAGGTTATAAAACGGGCGCCATAGTGGTTAGTTTGTCTTTAAAACATCATTGGATGCAGCTTCCAAGGGAAGTGGTCGTTGGGGAAGGCGTTATAGAACGGGTGGCCGAAATCTTTCATAGGCTTGGGTTTACAGGTCCAGCCCTAATAGTCACTGGTTCAAAAACTGAAGGCGTTGCTGGAAAAACTGTCAAAGAGATTTTGGAGAACGATGGTTTAAGAGTTGAAACTTTAAAGGTTGGGTCAGCCAATGTTTGGGATGTTAGGGCTGTTGAGGAGAGAATTAAGGTTTTAAGACCTCAAGTGGTTTTAGGGGTTGGTGGCGGAACAAAAATTGACATTGCAAAATTGAGTTCAGCGCGCCAGAAAGTACCATTCATAAGCGTCCCAACTACGGCTTCTCACGATGGAATTGCGAGTCCTCTCTCCTCTATTAAGGGGTTAGAAAAGCCTTTCTCCGTTATGGCTCAAGCACCCATAGCCATAGTGGCAGACACAAACATTATAATGCAAGCTCCGTTCCGTTTTGTGGCAAGCGGCTGCGGAGACGTAATCGCAAAATTTACAGCCGTTAAAGACTGGAAGCTAGCGCGAGAAATTGTTGGCGAATATTATGGGGAATATGCTGCGAGCCTTGCCTTGATGAGCGCTGAACTCGTAATGCAAAGCGCTAAACAGATTAGGCCTGGAAACGAGGAAGGCTTGAGAGTGCTTTTGGAGGCTTTGATAAGTTGCGGTGTTGCCATGAGCATTGCTGGAAGCAGTCGCCCCTGCAGTGGTGCTGAACATTTGTTTAGCCATGCTGTTGACATAATTAAACCCAACAGTTCCATGCATGGAGAACGTTGCGGTGTGGGCACAATAATGATGGCTTATCTGCATGGGGCTGACTGGAAACGTTTTCAGGAAACTCTTAAAACCGTTGGAGCGCCCACAAGCGCCAAGGAGCTAGGGTTAACGGAGGATGAGGTTGTCAGGGCCCTGTTTATTGCACCTTCTATTAGGCCGGAACGCTACACAATTTTAAGCAAGTTGAAGCTAAGCCTTGAAGAATGTAGAAGAGTGGCCAAAGAAACAGAAGTTATTTAGGCTTGAGTTTGAGTTTCCTCTTCTGTTTTAGTTTCAGCCACAGCAGCCTTGAAAGTTTCGGTGAATTTCACCGTGGTGATTTCCGGGAAAAACTTTTGGATGTCTAGGGCTATGCCTCGTTTCGCCACTTGGATCCCCTCTAGGTAGAAGGCTTCCTCCGGCATCTCTATGTTAACAGTTTTAGCCTTCACAGTGAATTTGAACTTCTCAATTTCTACGGAAGGAATTCGGCGATGAATAAGGGCGGCGATTTTCTCCTCTTGAGTCTCAAGCTTCTTTTTGACGGTAACCTCGTAAACAAGGGTTTTCCCGGCGAGCGGCGGATTAAAGTCCAACAGAACTCTTCCAGCACCGATGGCTCTTACGGTCGCCATTTTCCCGTCATATTCAAGGCGCATTCCAAGGGTGGGCGTTATGCCTTTGGCTGTTAATTGCCTCAGAGGAACCCGCCTAACCTTCTCTGGGTCTCGGGGACCAAAAGCCTTTTCAGGGGGAATTTCAACGGTTGTCTGCTTTCCAACCTCCATCGTCAAGAAACTTTCGTCTAAAGCCTTTAAAACCCAGCCTTCACCCACCACGACCAGTTTCGGCTCGTAGATTTCGCCCTCCTTGTATAGTCGTTCTTTTTTGGCCACTTCCTCAATGGTTGTGTCGAAAACTTCGTCCGTTTCTTTAACCTTTGCAACGTAGTCTATTAGTATAAAGTCACCTTTCTGCAAAGCCATAATGGCACCGTATTTTTGCGGATATTTGCCAAACTAAGCCTTAAGCCTCAATAAAAGCTTTATCTTATTGAGTCATATTAAAAGGGCGTGACGAATGCAAAAACTGTTGACGTTAAGCCCAATGCAAGAGAAATTTACGTGGCTATTCTCCTTCTTGGAATTGTCAGCCTTTTAGGGGACGTTGTCTATGAAGGTTCACGGGGACTTGTGCCGGACTATCTGGCTTTTCTGGGCGCCTCAGCCTTCATCATAGTTTTCGTGGGACGCTTAGGAGAGTTCTTAGGCTATGCTTTGAGGCTTGCCAGCGGAGTTTTAGCTGACACCACGAAAGCCTATTGGACTTTCATTTTTCTGGGATACGGATTTATAGTGGCGATTCCGCTTTTGGGCTTCACAAACTTATGGTGGATAGCCTTAATCCTTGTGCTGTTTGAACGAGTTGGAAAAGCCATTAGATCACCGGCTAGAGACGCCGTACTGTCTATTGTTAGCAAGGGCGTGGGGGCTGGAAAAGCCTTCGGGATCCATGAACTTTTAGACCAAGTAGGGGCGATTCTAGGCCCGTTAATAGTTGCGGCTTTGATGTTTTACAGCGGAAACAACTACAGTCAAACCTTTGGCCTGCTGTTTGCGCCTTTCCTGCTGCTGATGGCTTTTCTGGTCTTCACTTACAGAAAAGTTGGGCCAAGTAAACCGGCCGAAACAATAAAGACGCAAGGAGAGGGTGGCAAACTTGGAAGAGCCTTCCATGTCTACACTTCTGCAGTCGTATTGAACACTTTAGGGCTTATCCCATACGAGCTCATACTTCTTAAGGCTTCGGCGATTCTTCAACCAGCGAACCAGCAGTGGATTGTTCCGCTCATATACATGTTGATTCAAGGGGTTGATGCGCCCACAGCCCTTTTCGCCGGATACTCCTACGACAAATACAAAATCAAGGTTTTGGCTTTGCCCTTTATCCTTTCAGTTTTTCCTACATTATTCGCGTTGACCAACGCAGACTTAGCCGCCTTAATAGTTGCTGCAGTGTTTTTCGGCCTAGTTTTGGGTATGCAGGAATCCATTTACCGCGCTGCTGTTTCAGAGTTTGCACCCATCGCCTCAAGGGGCACAGCGTACGGCATTTTTAACACAGCCTATGGGGTTGGCATGTTGGCCAGCGGCTTCGTTTACGGCTTAATCGCTGCCTTAAACCCGCCTTACTGGACTATAACCATATATGTTGTGGCAATGCAAGCCACAGCGGTGCTTCTTCTCTTTAAGGCTTATGCGTTGACAACCCGTAAACTGGAAAATGTTAAAACCTACTAACGTATTCAATTTTCCAACGGGCGGAAAGACTTGGCTTCAGAAGATGAATCCAAGATTTTAGATGTTTTGGAAAGGGTGAGCAAGAGCGTTGTGAACATTAGCACTGTAAGGCTTGTCCAAGACATGTTTTACCAAGTTTTCCCGGTTAAGGGCATGGGTTCAGGCACGATAATAGATGGGGAAGGCCACATAGTAACCAACAACCATGTAGTCCAAGGGGCAGAACGCATTGCTGTAACCCTTTGGAACGGCGAAGTTTTAGACGGGCGGCTTTTGGGCACATGTGCGATCCATGACGTAGCCGTCGTCAAAATTGACAAGGATGGGCTTGTTTACGCGGAGCTTGGAGACTCTGACAAGCTTAGGATAGGTCAACGAGTTTACGCTATAGGCAACCCCTTTGGCTTGGCAGGCGGCCCAACGGTGACATCTGGCGTTATAAGTGCGCTAAACCGTACGATAGAGTCTAGAAACGAGCTTTTAGAAAACCTTGTTCAGACGGATGCTGCCATAAACCCCGGCAACAGTGGCGGCCCGTTGGTGGACGTTAATGGCAAGGTGGTTGCCATAAACACGGCGATCATTCCCTTCGCCCATGGGATAGGGTTCGCTATTCCAATAAACTCAGCGAAGAAGTGTGCCTACGACATTATAGCCAAAGGAACTCACGTTAGGCCTTGGCTTGGAATTATAGGCTTAAGCCTTTCAAAAGAAATCTCCAGCTATTATGGAATACCTTTGGATGAAGGCGTTCTCGTTACGAAGGTTGTGGAAGGAAGCCCCGCTGACGAGGCTGGCATCGAGGCGGGCGACATAATATTAGCGATGGATAACGTGCCCATAACAAGGATCGAAAAGTTGCTGAGCGAAATTCACAAGCGAGAGGTCGGCGAAAAAGTCAGCTTGGTAATCTACCGCGATGGGTTAAAGTATTCCATCGAGGTGATTTTGGCTAAGGCGCCGTAAAGTCTCCGGTCGAAAACTGCAGACTGCAAAATTTTAAGCGGAAATTATAAATGTGGATTTCAATAAGTAGGTTTAGGCGTTTGAGATTTAACTGATCCTTGTATATATGGGGTGGGGGCTCATGAGCACACACGTGGAAGAGTTGAAACTGCGTTTAATGACCATAGAGCTTCTTCGAACAGCCAAATACAAGAAGAATATAACGTATCGCGAGCTTTCGGCTAAAACCGGTTTACCCGTAACAGTGTTAAGCAGATATGCGAAAGGTCATGTTCTGCCGAACACCGCCCGCGCCAAACAACTCTGGAAGATTTTGTCGAAATTTGTTGGTTTAGAAAACGAGATCAGAAGCCGAATAAAGTTTGATGAGGATGGTTATTTTGATAATACTGACATTATTGGCGATTTTAACATCCTCCAGCAGGCGGCTAACCATGCCTTAGCGAGTTTTGCTGGAAAACGCATAACAAAAGTGTTTACGGCGGCGGTGGACGGTATCCCCTTGGCAACTATGGTGGCAAACGTTTTGGGTGTAAACCTTGTCATAGCTAAAAGAAACAAGGAAGTTGGCGTGAAGGAATTTCTTGAAGAAACTTTTGTGCTTAAGGACTCAGGCGTCACAATCACGCTTTATGTTCCGAAGGACGCCATTAAAAAGCGGGACAGCGTCTTAATAGTGGACGATATGATTAAGACTGGTGAAACTCAAGCAGCCCTCGTGAATCTCGTGCGCAAAGCAAAAGCCGAAGTTTCGGGAGTGTTTTCCCTAATAGCCGTGGGGGACGAATGGAGAAAAAAACTGAAACTGCCCGAAGACTGCCCTGTGGAAGTTGTAACTTACATCAAGCAACCTTAGGATTCAAACATCCAGCTTTAACTGGGCATCTGTTGCACTTAGCCCTTCTACAGTAGTTTTTGCCTAAACGAAGCAGGGCCGTCTCAAAGTTTACAAAAGACTTGTTTGGAACAGCATTTTCAGCCCAAAACTCTTCGAGTTGCTGCAAAATGTTTTTAGGAGAGCCTTCATTTACAATGCCAAGGTTTTTAGCCGCTAAAACCACGAGGCTTGTGGGATTTGGCTTGGCTTTATCCCAAACGACTCGAAGCTCCCTTAAGAAAATGCTTATAGTGGTATCGCCAATACCTTTGCCTAAACCCTTCAGGAGGTTTTCAAGCTCCTGAGAACCGCCAGCGTTTTCATAGATTTTTGTCAGTTTGCCGTCGTACTTTTCAATGAGGTTGCGCATAGCTTCGAGAAGCTTGTCAGCGGTTCTAAAATCATAACGCGCGTAGCCTCCCTCGTCAAGAATCCTAACAAGTCCATTCCAGCCGGCAGCTAAAATTGCCTTTGGCGTTAGAACATTGTGTTTTTCAAAACACCTGTAGGTTTTTATAACGGATGTTTCCTTTATAGGTGCTCCAAAAAGAATTGACGCCAGAAACCATTTAAAGATTTCATCTTCTCGTCCACTCTCAATATTTATACCTAAAACTGTCGAGTAGCGCTCCCCAAGGGATTCAACAAGCTTCTTAACGATTTCCTGCTTCAAGCAAAAACCCCCAAAAACTGTGCGCTAACAAAATTTATACTTAAACATCCTTAAACGGTTAACGGAGGAAGCCGAACCATATGCGGACGATAGAGTGGCGCGGAGACGGAACGGTGATAACAATTAACCAGTTAAAGCTCCCCCACGAGACAGAATTTTTGACGCTTCGAACATGTGATGAAGTAGCTGAAGCAATCAAAACCATGAAAATCAGGGGAGCACCCTTGATCGGAGCTGCCGCCGCCTACGGTCTAGCCTTAACCGCCTACCATTCAAGGGCAAAAAATAGGGCGGCTTTAATCCGCAAGTTGGAGAAAGATGCGGAAAGACTGCGAAAAACAAGGCCTACCGGGGTCAACCTTTTCTGGGCGGTTAACCGTATACTTAGCAAGGCTTACGCGTTTGACGGTGATGCCCGCAAATTAGCCGCCATAATTGTGGAAGAGGCAAAAAGAATAGCGGATGAAGACGCTAAAGCAAACCACGCAATCGGAAAACACGGTGCCCAACTCTTAGGGGACGGAGACACCGTTTTAACCCATTGTAATGCTGGAGCTTTAGCCACGGTTGAGTATGGAACTGCTTTGGGCGTCATTAGAGCCGCCGTTGAACAGGGCAAAAAGATAAGCGTTATAGCCACTGAAACAAGACCGAAGCTTCAAGGAGCCCGCCTAACAACCTACGAGCTTAAGAGGGAGGGTATACCGGTCACGTTAATAAGCGATACCATGGTGGGCTATGTGATGTACCGGCGCATGGTTAACAAGGTTATTGTAGGTGCTGACCGAATAGTGCGGGATGCCGTTATTAACAAGATAGGGACTTACCAAATAGCCGTTCTGGCAAAGGAACATGGTATACCGTTCTATGTGGCGGCTCCAAAATCCACCTTTGACTTGGTACACACGTCAGAACAGGTAACCATAGAAGAGAGAAGCCCAGATGAAGTGCTCTGTATAAACGGGGAAAGGATAGCCCCTAATGGCGTGGCTGCTTTTAATCCAGCCTTCGACATAACGCCCTTAAAATATGTGACGGCAGTGATCTGCGAGGATGGCATTCTATATAAAGAGGACCTTTCAAGTTTAAGCAGAACGGCGGAAAAGCAATGAGCCAAAGTGAGGAAAGCCAAACTCGCCAAGTAACAAAGATAGAGGGGATTCTAACAGAGAAGGGCGTAAAAGTGAAGGCAAAAGGCAGGGTTGAGGAACTTAAGGCAAAAGGATACGGGATGGACGAGGAGGATGGTTTACTGCTTAACTTCTGCGAAACCCTTCACTTAGTAGATAGAGGTTTGCTGGAGGTTAAAAATGAAAAGAACGAAAAAATTAGTTTCCAAGAACTTTTAAAGTTCGCGGAGAAAAGGGATGAAAGTGTTTGGGCAAAATACATGGTTTACCGTGACTTGCGAACCCGAGGCTACGTGGTTCGCGAAGGTTTCGGCATGAACGTTGACTTCCGCGTTTATGATAGAGGCGATTATGGAAAGGACACAGCGAAATACTTGATTTTAACCCTCCAAGAAGGCAAGCCGATAACCCTTGAAAAACTGATCCAGATAGTGGGGCAATGTCAGAGTTTGAAAAAGGAGCTGATAGTGGCCGTTATGAGCCGTCGCGGAGAAATAGTTTACTACTCCGTTTCACAATTAACCCTACCATAATAGAAACGGTAAAACGCGTGGAACAATTTATGAGCGCCTTCAAGCCAGTCCGTGGCATGAGGGACTTCCTTCCAGAAGAAGCAAAAATAATGAGGTATATCGAAAGTCAAGCCCGAAAAACAGCTAAACTGTATGGATATAAGGAGATAATAACGCCCGTCGTGGAGCCTTACGAGCTTGTAACAGCAAAGGTTGGCGAAGAAGTCCGCTTAAGAATGTATGCCTTCGAAGACTTGAGTGGGCGGAAAGTGGCCTTACGTCCAGAGTTCACGGCTTCTGTGGCGCGGCTGATGGCGACTACTCTGCGAAACGAGCCTAAACCATTGAGGCTTTTCTGTGTTGGAAGCCTCTACCGCTACGATGAGCCACAAAAGGGACGTTTCAGAGAGTTTTGGCAGTCGAATTTTGAGTTAATGGGCTCTGACAAGCCTGAAGCTGACGCCGAGATACTGTTGTTAACCAACTATCTCATGAAAAGCATCGGATTAAAGAATTATAAGTTTAAAGTTGGACACGTCGGTGTTTTAAGAGGCATTCTAAGCCAAGAAGGATTAGCTGAGGACACCCAAAACCAAGCCATGCAACGTATGGATAAAAAGCTGTACGAAGAAGCTATAAAGATTGTGCGAGAGGCTGGTGCATCCGAAAAGGGCATACAAACTCTACAGAAACTGGTAAACTTAAGAGGAGAAGACGCTGCCAAAGTCTTGGAAGACCTAATGAAGGCGGTAGGGGATTACGCTGAGGCTGTTGAGGCTGTAAAAAACCTCGGCGAAATACTCAGCATTGTCGCTGGCGCCAGTGAAGGGTTAAACATCACGGTTGACGCGGGGTTCGCGAGAGGCTTGGAGTATTACACGGGAATGATTTTTGAAGTTTATGTTCCAGAGCTTGACATAGCCTTAGCTGGCGGCGGAAGATATAACAGGCTTGTGGAGTTGTTTGGCGGAGAACCTACACCAGCTGTTGGGGTTGCCCACGGAATAGACAGGATGATGCTCGCTCTTCAAGAACAGAAAGCAGAGGTCAACCTAAGGGAGGCACCGTTGGTCATGATCATACCGGTAAACGAAAGACTATACACCGAAGCCCTGCGAATAGCTGAAATTTTAAGGACGAAAAACATACCAGTCGAGTTTGAAGTCATGGGACGGAAAGTTTCTAAGGCTTTAGAAGACGCTGACAGAAGAGGCGTAGACCACGTCATAATAGTTGGAGAAAAAGAGTTAAGAGAGAAGGCGGTTGTCTTAAGGGACATGCGGAAAAAAGAACAGGCAATCGTTAAAATCAGCGAACTACCTGCGACGTTGAAGCTTCAGGTTTCTTGAATTGGGCGGCGCTCCCTTCTCAAAAAGTCTCCGATGTCCAGAATGTTTTTGACGGCTAATCCACTTTTTAACTTGTCTAAATTTTTCGCTATTTTACCGTAACCCAAGCATTCGCCATACTTGTTAAAAACCAAAGTATAATCGCCCGCTCGTTGAGAACCGTCCACTTTCAGAATTCCTTCCACAAATATGTCTCTTCCACAAATGAAAAGCCAAGCAGACTCGTCGTTAACAGTAACGCGGTTTTTGGCTTTATCTGCAATCATGAAAAGCAGCAGAAAACTGGGGCGGAAACTTCCATTTTCAACTTTCCCCAAGTATGTTCCAGCGTAAAGCCAACCTCCACGTTTTTCAGCGAAATCCTCCAATTTATGGTTGAGCAGAAAGTAGCAGTAGTTTTTCCTAACTACAAATCTTTTGTCTAAAGATAACTTTGCTCCGAAAAGCCTTGCGAATCTCTCAATAATCTTCTCAGCCACAGCTTTTAACCTCTTTTTCTGAGCTTACATACGAAGAAACCTTGGGTTTCTCCTGGCCAAATTCGCCTACAACGCCTAACAGAATCATCCAATTTTTTGCCGAAAACTTCTGTTGGAGCCTCTTCGCCGTAGCAGTCTATTTCCACGGTTTCTAAGCCCAAATTCCGCACGGCCCAGTCAATGTTTAACTCGTTTTCTTCAGGCTCAAGGGAGCACGTGGCATAAACCATTTCGCCGTCATCCCTTAAAACCTTAGCAGCCTCAGCTAAAATTTGTCTTTGCAACTTTGCGTTTCGCTTCACGTCCAGCAGCGTGCGCCGCTCAAACCATTCTTTGTCCGTTGCAAAGTTGCCGGAGCAGGGTACATCAAGCAGTATTCTATCAAACTTTAATCCAAGTCTTGACACGCGCCTCGCATCCAACTGATAAACAACCGTGTTCTTCACGTGGCAACGTTCCAGCTGGTTCATTAAGGCTTCAAGCCGCCGTTTGTTAACGTCCAAAGCTACAATAATACCGGTGTTGCCCATTAAATCTGCCAGCTGAACAGTTTTACCGCCCGGAGCTGCACACGCATCCAAAACAAGCTTTTCCTTTAGATCTGTGAAAAGTGCAGCTGGAATTTGAGCGGCTGCCTCTTGGATAGAATAATAGCCCAAAAGATATTCAAGGGTAGCTCCAACAGAAAACTTTGAACTAACAACCCAATAGCCATACTGTAAGAATGGAATCTTTTCAAGTTCAACATTGAGGCTTCGCAGCCGCTCCACAACATCGAAACCGCAAACGTTCATCGTATTAATTCTGATGGCTTGCTTCGGCGTGACATCTTTAAATTTCCAACCCAACAAACGGTAGCGGTTAACAAAAAATTCCTTACCAAACATCAAAAACAAAAAGTAGACAAGCCCCATAAAAGCTTGACTCAAAAATATCTAAGGGTTATCAATTTTGCTATTCATCAGCAGCGAAATTGACATACGACACGACTGGAACAAGACATAACACTTTTTAGGAAAATGGAATTAGTGGATAACAGAGAGCGGCCGTAGTCTAGCCTGGTCTAGGACATCAGCCTGCCACGCTGACGACCCGGGTTCAAATCCCGGCGGCCGCACCACCACAAGCATGGCTTAGTTCAAAGTTTTATAAACAAGCATGACATTTTGCACTTCATGGAGATGTGAAGTTTGAGTTTGATAAAGAAAAAGATCTTTTCTCCAAGGTCCGTGGTGGATCCCAGTAAACAGGGTCCTAGCCCTGTTTTCGGTCCATGGTCTCAAGCCGTCGAGGCTGGACCTTTTGTTTTCATTTCCGGCCAAGTTCCCGTGGATAGGGATGGTAACACTGTTGGAAGAGGCGATATCGTTAAACAAACCAGAAAGGTTTTGGAAAATATGAGATTGTTGTTGGAGGAGATGGGGCTTAACATGAATCATGTTGCTGCTATAAACGTGTACGTTACTGATGTTGAGGCTTTCTACAAGCAGGGAGCCTCTGATGTTAGGAGAGAGTTTTGGACCGAAGGCGAATATCCAAAGAGCACGGTAGTAGAGGTGAAGCGCCTTGCTAACCCAGAATGGATGGTGGAGATTGAAGCAATAGCAATTAAGGAGTCACATTGCTAGTGCAGAATGAGGGTACCTTGCTTCTTTTAAAGCCCTCCGGCGATTATGGGCATTATCACAATTTCGTCTAGGTCTTTGAGTTTCGCCTTAGAGCCTCCGATGAATTCTAGGCGTCTGCCGTTCACCAGAACGGTTATGCTTTTGTCCTCCAAGTTTACGTTGACTCCATGCTCATTCTTGATTCTTGTTAAAACGTCTTCAACGGTTGCGTTATCGCTGAGAATTAGCCAAGTATCCGTTAAGTCGTATTTTTTGCGCAGCTCGCCCACAAACTTGACGCGAACTTTCATTACAAACCACACAAAAAAGGGAGTTATTGTGGGTAAAGTTCGTTGACCGCTTCTGATAGCCCCAGCTGAGCCAGTTTTTCTTTTGTTGGAATCCCCCGCTCATTCCAGCCCCTAGCCTTGTAGTAGTCCTTTAGAAGCACGTCAAGCTCGAAAATCTGCCCCTTTGAAGGTTCCCTGGGCACAGGCTCTTTAAGAATTCTCTCGGGCATCGAGTCTTGACTAACATCAAAACCGTCTCTAGCTATAAAGGCTCTCTCAAGGTTGAAGATTCTCTCGCCCACAAGCCACAAGTATCGCGGATCCTTAAACTTTTCAATACCTGCAGCCGAGTACAACAGTTTACTGTACAATTCCAGAGTTATCATTTCGTTGCTGAGAGGAAACGTGCAAAAAACTGCTGTTTCAACAGCCGCTGTTTCGTCCTGCACATATTTGGTTATTTCTCCTTTTCCCTCAACAGCGAAGGGATCGACCTTCTTTGGAATACCTAATATCTCAAATTTGTTCCAGCCAATACAATGGTTTGCCCCTATAGGTGAAGTGGCAAAGTTTAGTCCGTGAGCCTTAACTGAACGTGGGTCGTAGGCTGGAAGCTCAAGTCCTTTAACGTGTATGGCGTATTTTTCAGCACCTCTTCCAATGGCTTCAGCCGCTCTTTTAACTCCCTCGCCCAACAACGCTCCTATGCCAATCCTTAAGGCTATGCGCCTCACAAGTTCCACTAGAACCTCTGGGTCGCCCCATCTAAGTTCAAGGCCATCGGTTTCACTTTTGCCTATTATGCCTTTCTCGTAGAGTTCCGTAGCGAATGCTATGGCTACGCCGGTTGAAATTGTGTCTAAGCCGTAGAGATCTGAGAGCATGTTGGCATAGGATATAGCTTCTATGTTACAGTTTCCAAGCAGCCCTCCATAAGACCAGTGGGTTTCATATTCTGGAAAGTCCCAAACAATTCCAGCGTAAGGTCCATTCGTGGTTTTGAATTTCTTCCAGCACCTAATCATGCAGCCATAACAGCCGTCATGTTTAACCACGTAGCTGGCTAAAACTTCCGGCGTAAACCTGTGGGCTCCCTCGAATGGAAGTTGTTTGAAGTTGTATGTTGGGAAGTTGCCCATAGTGTAGAATAGGTACACTATGCCGTCCGTGCCTAGACTTCTAAACCCTTCAAAAGCGGGGTTTTTACGGAAATTCTCTATTTGTTCTTTAACGGCTTCATCGAAGGCTTTTTCGTCGTAAATCGCCGGCCGCTTAGAACCTTTCACAACCACAGCTTTAAGCCTTTTAGATCCCATCACAGCGCCACCGCCACCTCGCGCGGCAGTCCGCGAGTCGTCGGAAACTATGGCTGAAATCCTGACAAGCCTCTCTCCAGCAGGACCTATCAAAACCATTCTTGCTCTTTCATCTGTTTCTTCGCGTATAAGGTCTCTAGCAGCCATGGTCGTTGCGCCCCAGACCTTGGAAGCGTCTCTGAATTCCACCTTGTCATCGTTTATCCAAACGTAGACGGGTTTTTCAGAGGCACCTTCAACGATTATGGCGTCGTACCCTGCAAACTTGAGCTCAGCGCCAAAAAAGCCCCCTCCAACACTTCTGCAGTAGGCATTTGTGAGCGGGGATTTAAACTGTGCAATCCATCTGCTTGCTGACTGAGCCTTGGTGCCGGTTAGTGGACCCACTGTAAAGATCAACTTGTTGTTTGGGCTTAGGGGATCCGTTCCCTTTGGCACTTCGTCGAAGAGTATTTTGGCACCGAAGCCGCGGCCACCTACAAACCTTTCGACAAACTCCTTTCTCAGAGGTTCTATGGCAGATTTGTGTTGCGTTAGATTCACCCTCAAAATCCGTCCCATGTAACCAAACCACGAATCAGCTTTTCTGCCCATTTTCAACCCTCAACACGGTTTTACTTTTATGGCGGTCAATTTTTAAGTTTTTCATGAATCTCGATGGTTCATTACGCAAGTTTAACTATTTAGGCAAAATTTTTTATTTATACACGAGTCTATTTCCTTCGTGGTTAAAATGGGAAAACCAGAGGATCTCATAAATGCTGTGGCGGACCTGAAAGAGGAGGAAGCCCTTAAACTTGTCAAGGAAATGCTTGATGCTGGCGAAGACCCTTTCAAGATCATGGAATATGTCCGCAAAGGAATGGAGATAGTTGGCAACCGTTTTGCCAACAGCGAATACTTCATATCCGACTTAATATATGCTGGTGAAATACTCAAAGCGATAACGGCCCTAATAAAGCCAAAACTTATCGCTAAAGAAGCCCAAGCCAAAAAACTTGGAAAAGTCGTTATTGGAACAGTGGCTGGAGACATACATGACATCGGCTTGGACATAGTGGCTTTCATGTTGGAGATCAACGGTTTCGAAGTCTACAATCTAGGCGTAGATGTCCCTCCGGAAAAATTCGTTGAAAAGATAAAGGAGACCGGCGCCCCAATAGTTGGTTTAAGCGGTTTCCTAACAATAGCCTTTGACTCGATGAAACAAACTGTTGAGGCTATCAAGAAGGCGGGCCTAAGGGACAAAGTAAAGATAATGATTGGAGGAGGCCAGATAACTGAAGAAGTAAGGCAGTATGTGGGCGCTGACGCCTACGGTAAAGATGCCATGGAAGCTGTCGCCCTAGCCAAAAAATGGATGGGGGTGACATAAGTTGTCAGCTGATGAGAAAAGGGAAGAACTCTTTAAAAGGTGGCTTTCCCCAGAAGGCGTAAAATTCGCCAACGAAGAGGCTGAAAAAGCCTACAAGGAGAGGGTTACACGACTAAAAAATGCGATTGAAATGAAAGAACCCGACAGAGTGCCCGTTTTTCCGATAATAGGGTTTTTCCCAGCGTACTATGTGGGCTTAACACCCTACGACATGATGTATGACTATGAAAAGCTAACCTTCGCCTTCAAAAAGTACGTCTTGGATTTCGAGCCTGATGCTCACGGAGGAGCGATAGGGCCGGGGCCCGGCAAGTTCTTTGAGATCCTCGACTACAAGTTGTATGCTTGGCCTGGACATGGAGTTCCTAAAGAAAGTTCCTATCAATGTATTGAAGGCGAATACATGAAAGCTGATGAGTACGACATTTTGATCGAGGATCCAACGTTATTCTTCTTAACCGTGTATTTCCCGAGGATTTTCGGTGCCTTAGAACCCTTCAAAAAGCTTCCACGCTTCACTAACGTTCAGGAGATGTATGGAGGCTTTACGCCTGCCAGTTTTGTGCCGTTTGGTTTACCCGACGTTCAAGCTGCCCTGAAGGCTGTTATGGAAGCTGGAAACGAAGCCTTGAAGTGGATTGGCTACGTGGTTGCATGGGAAAAGGAGGTAGCCGGTTTAGGTTTCCCAAACTTCTTCGGCGGAGGAACTAAAGCGCCTTTTGACACGCTTGGCGACACCCTAAGAGGGACTAGAGGGATAATGCTGGACATGTACCGTAACAAGGACAAACTTCTGCAAGCCATGGAGGTGATGACGCCGTTAATGATTAAGATGGGGGCTTCGGCGGCCAAAATGAATGGAAACCCCATAGTGTTCATGCCATTGCACAAGGGCGCCGACGGCTTTATGTCCACTAAACAGTTTGAAACCTTCTATTGGCCCACCCTTAAAAAAGTCATTTTAGGCTTAATAAAAGAAGGATGCGTGCCATTTCTTTGGGCGGAAGGTGGCTACGGATCCCGTCTAGAAATAATTAAGGATCTGCCCAAAGGCAAGACCGTTTGGGGCTTCGACCAAACAGACATGCGTAAAGTCAAAGAAATTTTGGGCGATGTGGCGTGCATCGGAGGAAACGTTCCAACAGCACTGCTGCAAGTGGGATCTACAAAGGACGTGGAAAAATACGTGAAAAACCTTATTGAGGTGGCTGGTGAAGGTGGAGGATTCATAGTAATGAACGGAGCGGTCATAGACCAAGCGAAACCAGAAAACGTTAAAGCTATGATCGAGGCTACCAAAAAATACGGCATATACAAAAAATAATGGGAAGCTAAAGGCTTTCTCTGAAATTCTAGGCTCATTTTTTAGCCTTTTTTCCTAATTTTTATTGCCAGATAAACCGTTGAAATCACAAAGATTATTGTTGTAGCAATGAAAATATACATTAGGTTAGTCAACTCATCACATTTAGCTTTAAGATCGGTGTAATCTCTTTGAAGTTGAGTATAACTGTTTCGGAGGTAAGTGTAGTTGCTCTGAAGTTGATTGTAGCTGTTCTGAAGTTGAGTATAACTACTTTGAAGTTGGGCGATGGTGCTTTGCAGTTGAGTGACGTTATTCTGAAGCTGAGTGTAGCTGTTTTGAAGGTTCTCGTAGTCGCTCTGTAATTGGTTATAATCGTCCTGCAGTTGCATAAAATCGTATCCCAGATCCTCATAAACCACGGGCAATGTGAAGTCGCTTGTCCACTCTTGCGCTGACCCGTCATAGACTTTTACATTGGTGTAGTTGAGCACTTCGCTGAGTACAAAATACATTGTGCTTGCGTATCCACCGACACCACAGTAAACTATTATTTCCATTGATTTGTTAGTGCCGACGATGCAATCGGCAAAGGCTTTTAGTATGCCAGTATTTTTGTAGGTGCCGTAAATCACGGTTCCATCAGTTGCATTAATGTTGAGGTTCCAAAGCCATGGTGTTGGAAAGCTTCTAGCTGTTGGGATATGCCCAACCCTTGCACACCAAGGCTCCTGTATAAAGCCTAAGTAAACTTCGAGGTCTCTGGCGTCTATTATGATGGCTTCTCCGATTTTGCTGGCAACATATTGCTTGTCAACAAGCATGTCGCTTTTAATGGTGCCACTGTATGTTACGGGTGTTGGCGTGACTGCCCCGCTTTCAGTGGGATATCCGTCGGCCACCCACTTATCAAATCCTCCATCTAAAATGGCAACGTTTTTGACGCCGGCGTAAAGCAGGGTCATGGCCACTCGAGTTACTGTGGCAGTGTTGTAGAGGGCTAGAGGCACAGGAGTGAGAATACCGCTTGTGCTACCCACAACGACGACTAGGGAATCCTCGGTTATGCTATTGTTTCCAAGAAGCTTAAACAGGTAATCCTCGGGGGGCATCTCCATCCATGGAACTTCCATGCCGAAAGGTGGATTAGTGTACCACAAGTAACTTGGAACGTTTATTGCTCCCGGAATATGGCTGGCATTGTAATCTTCTGGACTCCTAATGTCAATAACAACGAGATTCTCCATGCCGAGGTGAGTGTTTAACCACTCTGTTGTAACTATCGGAGGTATGGTGTGTGGTGGAGATGAATGAACGGTTCTTATAGGGACTGTCGCTAGCAGAGCTGAAAGCAAGAGAACGCCCAAAAACGCGGCCGCCCTATTATTCATTTTTACCCGCCTCGTCTCTCCTTTTTCTCAATATTGCAGATATAAAATTTGTGAAACTTGCATGCAAATCGACAGTTATCGAACACTAAAAATGGGGAACAAGGGAGGTGAAAAAGTGAGTTAGGGTTTCACGGTTTAATTACACATCTTCCTAATATTTCCCCTTTCTTAACTTTCTCGAGGGCTTCGTTTGCTTCTTCAAGTTTGAAGGTTTTCGTTGTTACAGGCTTTATAAGGCCCTTTTTGGCCAGCTCAACTAGGTCAACCAAGTCTTTGTGAGTGCCAACTTTCACGCCTGAAATAGTCAATTCAAAGTTTACGGCATTGTCTGGCAAACATTTCAGCGGTCCGGGACCCACCCCGATAACGAGGAAGCGCCCCAGCACGCCCAGCATTTTCAGTCCGTTTTCCAAAGTTTGTTCAACGCCAACCATGTCCAAAACAACATTTGCACCACGCCCATTAGTTAACTTCCAAACCTCGCTTACAGGATCCTTGGTTGCGTCAACAACATAGTCTGCCCCTAATTTTTTAGCCATCTCAAGTTTGTCGGCGGAACGGCTTACAGCTATAACCGTCGAACCCATAATCTTGGCTAATTGAACAGCAAACATCCCTAAACCTCCAGCTCCATAAACCACAACGGTGTCGCTTGGTGTCACCGCAGCTTTTCTCAAAGCTCTGAAAACAGTTACTCCTCCGCAGGCAAGTGATGCGAAGTCCCTTGGCTTCAAGTTTTCAATTTTGATCAGGGCTTTGCTTGGAACTGTTATGTATTCGGCGTATCCTCCGTCCCTGCCGAAACCTATAGGCCTATTGTTTATGCAGCAGTTTTCAAACCCGGTTCTGCAGGGCATGCACGAACCACACACGTACGCTGTCCACGCGTCAACTAAAACTGTGTCTCCCACTTTGACGTCCGTGACCTCAGAGCCTACCTCAACAACTTTTCCAGCAATTTCATGCCCGAGAGTCCAAGGTCTCTTTCCGCCGAAGTACTCCGTTTTCAACGCGCCCTCAGCAAGGTGGACGTCTGTGTGGCAGATTCCACATGCTTCAATTTTCACTAAAGCGTCTTTTGGTCCCGGTTTTTGCGGTTCCACCTCGTCAAGTTTTAATGGTTGTCCATACTCGTGAACCCGCATCGCCTTCATAAACACCACACACCTTCAATAACATCGCTAAGGTTTTTCAATTTTTCTATAGAGAGTTTTCACTCCCTTATTGGCATAGCTTTCCAGAAATAGACGTACATGCCGTCTTCACGTCTAAGGTCCACTCTTCTGAATGTCAGTTTCACGGGCATGTCGATTTTTAGTTCTTCAGCGTCAACATCTGTTAAGTCAACGAAAACTCTGCCTCCGCCTTCAAGGTTAACGAGTCCGACCGGAGTGTTGTCTCTTACGGGGTCAAAGGAGTATGAGAACAGCCTTCCCTTTTTGTCGCAAAGTCGAACCTCTTCAAAGTTGTCCTTTGACTGACACTTCACGCATACTCTTTGAGGCGGATACTGAACCGCTCCACAGACTTTACATTTAACACCATGTAGTGGATATATACGGTTAGTTTCTCTCCAAATCGCTACAGCGCTTGGGTAAGAAACGCTCATGTCCACTCTTGGTTCAGGCGTTTTGACTAGTTTACGCCACTTGAGGTAAGTAGCATAGTCAGGTAGAACCTTCTTGTTTGTTATTTTTGGGGCAATCTTCCTTTTTCCCTGAGGCAATGGTGTTTTAAGGTCTTCTTTGACCTTAAAAAGAAACGCATCGCTTCCACTTCCATAACTTGCCATCAATATCCTGTCGCCAGACTTCGCCTCTTCAAGTGCTGCAGCGAACAACATTAATGGTTGAGCTGTTCCGGTGTTGCCCACGCTCTCCATGAAGGGGTCTTGAAGCTGCGTCTTAGGATCCAAACCTAGACTTCTAGCAAGCTCGATTCCCCTTCTAGGGTCTGGGAATGGGAGCACAACTTTTGTCAAATCTTTTACGTTTAAACCGGCTTTGCCCATTAATTTTGAGAATGTTTCTCTGACAACTCTCATGTAACCGCAAGCGTAAACATACCTATCTTCCCACAAATTGACAAACAGGTCAACGTCCCTTCGCCATACATCATATATCTCGTCATAAACATGTGTGCTGAATTCAACATCTGCAATTTTTGCATCCCTCTCTACCATAAGGGCTGCTGCTCCATCCCCAAAAGTTTGTTCGAGAGGTGATCCCGGACCTCCTAGACGACAGTCGGCAGCTGTCACGAGAATTTTCTCTGCGGATCCGGCTCTAACCATGTCAAAAGCGGCTTTTAATGCGGCGGTGCCAGCTCTAAGTGACCCCGAGAAATCGGCGGTGAACACGTCGCGGCGGGCGTCGAGGACAGCGGCTATGGTAGCTGATACGCTTTTTTCATGGAAAGGAGGCGTTGTGGAAGCGAAGAAAACGCCGTCAATGGAACTTGTTTCAAAGCCCTCCATGCAGTCTAAGGCTGCAGCCACAGCCATCGTTAGACTATCCTCATCTTTGCCGGCGACAGCCCTTTCGCCTGGAAGACCTTTACCAAGCAGTTCTCGCTTCATTCGCCAAATAGGAATGTGAACGCCATATGCTGAAACTCCAACCATCCCCAATTCACCTCAACCCAAGTATGGCTACGGCGGCTGTTTGAGAATCGATAGGAGTGCCGCCGCAGGTATGCGTTAATCCCAACTGGTTTCTTATGTTTACCTGCCTTTGGCCAGCTTTCCCTTGAAGCTGCTTGTAAACCTCGTACATCATTCTGAGCCCACTGGCGCCGATCGGGTGACCAAAAGACTTTAGGCCTCCATCCGTGTTCACAGGTAATTCCCCCTTTAACTCGAATGTTCCTGCGTTTACGTCCTCCTTTGCCTTACCTCTGGGAGAAAAGCCAAAATCCTCATAAATTAAGAGTTCATGGATTGTGAAGCAGTCGTGCACGACGGCTAGATCCAATTCTTTGCGTGGATTGTTGATGCCTGCCTCGGCATAAGCCATTCTCGCAGCCCTAAAGTTTTCCTCTATATGAGTTAGGCTCCAGTCGTCTTGAACCTGCGCTTGATAAAATCCTGTGCTCATCCCGACACCTTTCACAAGAACATAATCTTCTCGGTAGTTTTTAGCTAAATCGGCACGGACAATAATGGCGGCTGCTGCCCCATCGCTTACACCGCAGCAGTCATAAAGCCCCAGAGGCCAAGCGACTATAGGTGCATTCAACGCTTCCTCAAGGGTTATTTTACGCTGGAATTGGGCTTTAGGATTCAAAGAACCGTTATAATGGTTTTTTACAGCGATTTTGGCTAGGATCCTTCTGCCTTCGTCTATTGGGATGCCGTAGTAATGGAAGTACCTTAACGCAATTTGGGAGAAAGCAGTTACTGGCATGAAACGGGGGTCAACCCTGCTGGTATACAAGTCTGTGGGGTCGCTGTTCCCGGGTATCGGCAACCCAGTATCTTTGAGTTTTTCCGCGCCACAAACAAGGACAATGTCAAAGGCGCCACACGCAACAGCGTAACACGCGTCTATGAATGCGTTATGTCCACTTGCACATCTATTTTCAACACGCGTGATTGGAATAAACTTTAGCTTTAATGGGTAGGCTAGACTGCGCCCGAGCTCACCGCTCCGAGCCGTAGAAAACCACGCTGCTTGTATTTCTTTAGGTTCAATGTTGGCATCTTCGAAAGCCTCATAGCAAGCCTCGACAATTAGATCGTTGACGCTTTTATCCCAGTGCTCAGCAAATTTCGTGCAACCCATGCCTATTATGGCAACTTTATCTTTAACACCTGGCATGACACATCACACCACGCCTTGAAACATAAAATAGGACTTATGACAAGATTTAAACCTTCTCGCCCAAACTTTTATTAACACTCAAAACACATTCTTTTCTCTAAACAGTTCAAAAGGGTGGACTGATTGAAAGTTAAAAACGTGACTATTATAGGCGCAGGAACTATGGGAAGCGCAATTGCGGAAGTTGTTGCAACCAAGGGCTTCAATGTAAAACTTGTTGATGTAAGCGACGAGATCCTAAAGAAGTCACTTGAAAAGATAAGAAGCGAACTAAAAAGCAGTTACGAAAAGGGTTACGTGACCGAAAACGTCGAAAACATAATGAACCGGATAGAGGCGACGACAAACTTGGCTGAAGCTGTGAAAAACGCGGATGTCGTAATCGAGGCCGTCCCGGAAATAATGGAGCTGAAAAAGAAAGTTTTCAGCGAAGTTGAAAAGAATGCGCCTGAACATGCAATATTCGCCACAAACACGTCTTCCCTAAGCATAACAGAGCTTGCAAAGGCAATCAGCAAGCCTGAAAAAATGATAGGAATGCACTTTTTCAATCCTCCAAAAATCCTTAAACTGCTTGAAATAGTGTGGGGTGAAAAAACAAGCCAAGAAACCGTCAAGATAGCCGAAGACTTTGCCAAGGCAATCGACCGAGTAATAGTCCATGTCAAAAAGGATGTCCCAGGTTTTATAGTGAACAGGATTTTCGTTACAATGTCGAACGAGGCTGCTTGGGCTGTGGAGATGGGTGAAGGGACAGTAGAAGAAATAGACTCCGCGGTTAAATATGTGATGGGCCTTCCCATGGGCCTTTTTGAGCTCCACGATGTCCTTGGTGGTGGAAGCGTAGACATAAGCTATCATGTTCTAGAATACTTTAGGAAAACTCTTGGAGAAACATACAGACCTGCACCATTGTTCGAAAGGCTTTACAAGGCGGGGCACTATGGAAAGAAAACTGGCAGAGGCTTCTATGATTGGAGTGAGGGCAAAACAAACGAAGTGCCATTGAGAGCTGGAGCAAAATTTGACGTGCTTAGACTTATTGCTCCAGCGGTTAACGAAGCCGCATGGCTTATAGAGAGAGGCATTACAACCGCTGAGGAAATAGACCTCGCAGTTTTAAATGGGCTTAACTATCCAAGAGGCTTGCTCCGCATGGCCGACGACATTGGAATCGACAAGATAGTGGCGAAACTGGAGGAACTCTACAAAAAGTATGGAGAAGAAAGGTACAAGCCCAATCCAGTCCTCTTGCAAATGATTAAGGAAAACAAGCTTGGGAGAAAAACGGGCGTAGGCTTTTATGAATATGGGAGAGGAAAATACGAGTTTGTCGTTGTTGAAAAGCGTGGAAACGTCGGCATTATATACCTTAACAGGCCGAGAAGGGCTAACGCGCTTAATATAACCTTCCTAAAGGAGATTGACGACGCGTTGAGCGTGCTTGAAGAGGACGCTGATGTAAGAGCCGTGATGATCACGGGAGTTGGCAGAAACTTCTGCGCTGGGGCTGACATATCAATGTTTGCCTCTGGAAGACCGGAACTTGTTGTGGAGACAAGCCAATTTGGCCACAAGGTTTTAAGAAGAATTGAGCTCTACCCGAAACCAGTAATCGCCGCTATAAACGGGCCAGCTCTTGGTGGAGGTTTTGAGCTTACACTGGCTTGCGACTTAAGGATTATAAGTGACAAGGCTTTCATGGGGCTTCCAGAGCTTAACCTTGGAATAACACCTGGTTGGGGTGGCACCCAAAGACTAGCCTATTTCGTGGGTGTTAGCAGACTTAAAGACATCATAATGTTAAGGAGGAACATCGACGCAAAACAGGCGCTGGAGCTTGGCTTAGTCTCCGAAGTTTACCCGAGCGAAGAGTTTATGGAAAAAGCCGTTGAATTTGCACAGAAAGTGGCGGAGCTTCCGCCGCTCGCAGTGAGGTACCTCAAGAAGGTTGTGGCCCTAGGGGTTATGCCCTCGCTGGAAACCGGATGCTTCATAGAATCCACGGTTTCAGGCGACATATCCCTATCAAGAGAAGTTGCCGAGGGAATTCAATCATTCATGTACAAAAGGAAACCCCAATTTTAAGTCATCTTAAAATCTGAAAAGCCCAAATTAACGAGGTGCAACATTCAATGCCTACAAAAAGGATTCCAGCTCCACACTTTTCACCCGAATATGGTCCGCTGAGCGGAATTAGGGTTTTAGTTGCCGGGAACATAATAGCTGGACCCGCCATAGGCACATTCCTCGGCGATTTAGGAGCAGAGGTAATACACATAGAAAGACCTGACATAGGCGACACATTGAGAGTTCTTCCACCCTTCTATGAAGCTGCGGGCAAAAAAATCGGCGGGGAATTCGTGTGCGTTAGAAGGAACGAGCTCAGCGTTGCCCTCGACATGAGAGACGAGGAGGGAAAGAAAATATTCTTTGAACTTATCAAACAGTCCGACATATTCGTTGAAAGCCTAGTTTGGCTTGAGGAGCGATTTGGAATAAAGGATGAAGACATTTTGAGGGCTAACCCAAAAATTGTGGTGGTACATGTAAGCGGATATGGACGCCCAGAGTTCGGCGGAGACCCCCAAAAATGCGGAAGAGGCAGCTACGACATAATCTCACAGGCTTATTCAGGGTGGTGTAAGCTGGCTTCAACCCCGGAACACGATGTTTATAGGCTGCCTCTTTACGCAGGAGACTACGTTACAGCCCTTTTCGGCGCTGTTGGAGCATTAGCAGCATACATCCACGCGCAGAAAACAGGGGAAGGCCAGGTTGTGGACCTAGCGCAGTTTGAAGCCATAGCTAGGATAATTGAGATGTATTATACAATGTATTATAATCTCGGTGTTTTGAGGGAGAAGGAAGGCGTCTATAGAGTTTTTAACCAGCAGCCCTACGGACTTTATAAGGCAAAGGACGGGTGGGTCGCGATAGGGGCTATTGGACCCCAAACCTACGGCCGGTTTATAAAGGCTTTAGCCGACGTTACGGGGATAAACCCCAAAGACTTTCCATATGAGGAATGCTCCGGAAGCCCCGAGGCGCTGAAAAGTCCAAAGGGGAGGGAGCTAGACAGAATACTAAACGAATACCTAAGAAATCACACACGGGACGAGATAGAGGAACATTTCAACAAATATAATGTACCCTGCTCAAGGGTGACGACTCCAGACGACGCGATAAAAGACAAACATTGGATCGGGAGAGGCGACATAGTTGACGTCCTAGACTCCATAACGGGAACTTTTGTGAAGCAAATTGGAGTGGTTCCCAAATTTTCTAAGACTCCAGGAAAAATCTGGAAAGGCGTTCCAAAGCTTGGAGAAGACACTAAAAGGGTACTGAAAGAACTTGTAGGCCTAAGCGATGAGGAGCTGGAAGAGCTAAAAAAGAAAGGCATAATTAATTACCCTTAAAAGCCACATTTTTAGATTTTAAACTTTCAAACTCTAAACGGTTAATGGTTATAAAGCTTCTGAAAGCAGCGAAGGTTTAAATAATTGTAGACGCGTCGCTATTTGAGAATTGAAGGGATACGTATGGAGATATTGGTTGGTAAAGAAACCCGTGCATATTTGAAAAAGAAAGGCCTACCGGACCGCGACCTCTATGAGCTTCCGGAATCTAAGCTAAGGTTTCCAGACGGTGCCCAGTATAGGTTGGAAGTGCCAACGGTTAACACTGCCGAAGCCATGAGAGCTGTGCTTGAAACCGCTGAAAAATACGGGGTTGTAATTAATAGGATTGACGAAACCCGCGGGATTATGCGCCACACTGACGAAGAACTCGAGGAGTATATCCAGATTGCAAAGGATTTTAAGGTTGAGTTAAACCTTTCAGTGGGTCCGAGAGCTGCCTACGACCTAAGCCCTCAAAGGGCAACGGGCACGATGGAAGCTGGTAGAATCGGCTATAGGCTTAGGGGAATGGAACAGGTTGTCAGGGCCGTTGAGGATGTTAAAAGAGCTGTGGAGCTCGGTTGCAGAGGCATACTCGTCTACGATGAGGGCCTCCTTTGGCTTTTGAATGAAATGAGAAAGGATGGAGAGCTACCAAAAGACTTGTCCTTTAAGCTGTCTGCTCACTGTGGCCACGGAAACCCTGTGTCCTTCAAGGTGTTGGAGATGCTTGGCGCCGACTCCATAAACCCAGTGAGAGATCTAACGTTGCCCATGATCGCCGCTATAAGACAAGCTGTTAAAGTGCCTATCGACGTGCATGTTGACAATCCGGCTTCCACCGGCGGAATGATTAGAACCTATGAGGCGCCTGAAATGGTAAGGGTTGGAGCGCCAATACATTTGAAGACTGGAAACTCTGTGCTTGAAAGACATGGCATGCTAACAACCAAAGAAGACGGTGTGAAAATGGCCATCCAAGCGGTGCTCGTGGACCGCATGATCAAAAGGTATTATCCAGAAGCTGTTCAGTCAAAGAAAGGCGCTAAAGGGCTGGCTATCCCCAAATAGAGAAAGGGGAAGTGAATGCCAAAAAGCGTTTGGTACCAAGAGTTAAGCTGGCCAGAAATAGTTGAGCATGCCAAAAAATGCGACATCATTATAATTCCTGTTGGCTCCATAGAGATGCACGGCCCCCATTGCCCGGTAGGAGTAGACTCTCTAAACGTCCAAAAAATGGCGGAACGTGTGGCAAAAAGAACTGGCGTGCTTGTTGCCCCTCCAATATGGTACGGCGCCCACATGTATATGCAGTATGGTTTTCCGGGAACTATTCCGATTAGATCAGACATACTCAAGCAATTCGTGAAAGACGTTGTGACGGGACTTGTAAAAAATGGTTTCAAAAAGATTATAATCCTTAACGGGCACGGTCAACAGTGGGTTTTTGTCGGCGCCCTGCATGAACTGGCCTTAGAAACCAAGGCGTTCATCGCTGTTGTCACATGGTGGGAGCTTATCAGGAAAACTGTGGAAGAAGTTTGTGAAACCCCGTTTGTGCACGCTGACGAGGCGGAAACTTCTGTAGCTTTAGAGCTTTACCCGGATCTTGTAGACATGAGCAAAGCCAGCAAAGAATCCGCGCCGACAATCGTTGACCACAAATGGTATGGACACCCAACAAGCACGATTCCGGAAGAAGGCGGCATCCCACACCACAACATCACCGCTTCCTACTTCCAAGTGGACGTTTACAAGCTGGGCATCCTTGGAGACGCAACCAAAGCGACAAAAGAAAAAGGCAAAAAAATGGTGGACGCAGTGGTTGAAAAATTATGTGAATTTATAGAGGAGCTTAAGAGAAAATATCCTCCAGGTGTTTCCCCACTTGAAACTCCGCCACCCAAGGTGTAGGGTATGATAGTTGTTAGGAAAGAAGAGGCGCCAACGTTCCCTGCTCCTCCTCCGTCAAGGAAAGTGACGAAGATACTTGTGGACCCTGTGATAGGTTCAAAGCACGTGGCAATGGGCTTCACAGTTTATCCCGTAGGCGAAAAGGGGGCACCTCATGCCCACACTGGAGAGGAAACAATTTTCATACTGAAAGGGAAAGCCAAAATTTCAAGCGCACAAGGAGAGCACATTCTTGAAGCTGGCGACCTAGTTTACGTGCCGCCGAACGAAACTCACATCTTAGAAAACTGTGGTAACGAAGAACTCCAATTCATATGGGTTTATACGCCTCCCGGAGACGAGAAATCCATAAGGGAAAGGGCTAAAAAGTAACATCTCCCCTTTTCTTTTTATAACACCGTTAAAGGTTCATTGAGGGATTTGGATGGCCGGGTATGTAGGTAAAATTCTAAGGGTAGACCTCACAAACCAAGAAGCCAAAACTGAAAGCATGTCTCAAGACCTAAGAGAAAAGTATATAGGCGGCTCAAGCCTAGCCGCAAAAATAATTTACGACGAAATGCCCATTGACGTGAACCCCTTCGACCCGGAAGCCCTCCTTATATTTGCCACAGGGCCTCTAACAGGTACTGCTGTTCCTTCTTCCGGACGTATCAGCGTATGTGCAAGGTCTCCTATTGGAATTTGGGGGGAATCCCACGCTGGAGGATTGTTTGGACAGCAGTTAAAGAAGGCTGGTTTTGATTTGATCGTTATAAAGGGGCGAGCAAAAAAGCCAACTTACTTGTCCATAAAAGATGGCAAAGTTGACTTTAAAGACGCAAGCCACATTTGGGGAAAAGACGTCTACGAGACCTACGATGCCATAAAAAGGGAGCTTAAAGATAATACTGTTCAGATAGGCGCCATAGGACCCGCCGGCGAAAAAATGGTCCATTACGCTTCCATAATTTTTGGCATCGGAAAAGCAGGAAGATCTGGAATGGGCGCAATTATGGGCTCCAAGAACTTGAAGGCTGTAGCGGTCAAGGGAACTGGGAAAATTCCAGTAGCAAATGAAAACAAACTATTGGAGTTCGCGAAGGAAGTGCAGATGCAGTTGGCTAAAAGCCCAGCGGCCCAAGGTCTCCGTAAGTATGGGACAGGTGGAGGCATGGAATCCTACTATCACATGGGTAACATACCCATAAGAAATCACAGAGACGGTGTTTGGTCCGAAGAGAAAGTGGAGAAAATCAGCGGAGTTAAGATTTCTCAAACTATTCTTGAAAAGGTAACTCCGTGCTGTAACTGTGTCATCGGATGTAAACGCACAATCCACATAAAAGAAGGAAAATATGCATGCCTAAGGGCGGACAGCCCAGAGTTTGAAACTTTATGCATGCTAGGTTCAAACCTGCTTAACGATGACCTATCCCTTCTAGCGAAATTGAATGACCTATGCAATAGGTTTGGAATGGACACCATTTCTGTGGGAGCCGTTCTTGCCTTCGCCATAGAAGCCTACGAGAGAGGCATAATAACAAAGGAGGATACTGGAATGGAGCTGGCATGGGGACCCACTGAAAACCTAGTGAAACTTGTGGAACTCATAGCGAAAAGGGAAGGTTTAGGCGACTTACTGGCCAAAGGTGTTCGAGAAGCCGCAAAGCATTTGAACCGTGGATGCGAGGAGTTCGCCGTTCACGTTAAGGGCCTTGAAGTTGCTGCCCACAACCCGAGAGCCTTCTTCGGACACGCCTTAAGCTATGCCACAATGAACCGCGGCGGATGTCACCTCGCCTGGCCCCACAATCCAGACAGAGGAAGATTGGTGCCGGAAATTGGCATCACGATGCAGGGTGACAGGTTCCAGTCTAAGGGAAAAGCCATAACCGTTAAGAAGATGCAGGACATGATGGAAGTTTATGACGCTTTAATGATATGTAAATACGCATCTGGGGCGGGCCTCACCCTCACACAAATCACGGTGTTTTTTGAGCTTGTAACTGGCAGAAAAGTGACCGTTGAAGACTTAATGAAGGTTGGTGAGAGAAGCTTCAACCTCAAAAGGGTTCTCAACTGCAAATGGGGAGTAACCTCGAAGGATGACATTCTTCCAAAAAGGCTGCTGGAACCGCAGGAAGGTGGCACCATGAGAAACGTTCCAGACATGGAACTCATGCTGAAAGAATACTATGAGGCTCGGGGATGGACCCCTGAGGGCTTTCCTTCAAAGGAGAAGTTGAAGGAGCTTGGCATTTAAAATGGTGTTTTTACGCCAAATCTTTCAGCCAGCCTCTTTAACTCTGCTAGAACCTCGCTGTCCAACGGCACTCCAACTTTAGATCTACGTTCCATTTCTCTTTTTTCGATTTCACCGGGCAGAAATATCTCATTTACACCTTCTCTTTTCGGGCAGTTCTTGATTGCTTCCACGTATGCAGCCATTTTCTTCTCGTATTCTTGATATGGAATGAATGCCTCAACGTCGATGGCTTCTATAAAGAAGCCCGTTCCAGAAGGCCCGCTGAAATCGTCTAGGGCTTTTACATTTTGGAGATAGCTGGAGCCTGTAATTAATCCGCAGAGCAGGTCCAAGGTAAGGGTTAAGCCGTATCCCTTTGGTCCACCTATGGGGGCAAGCGTTCCCTTGAGGGCGGCAGCCGGGTCGGTTGTGGGGTTCCCGTTTTCGTCAAAAGCCCAGCCCTCTGGAATTTTTTCTCCTTTCAAGGCTGCCAAACGTATTTTTCCACGGGCTACCACGCTTACAGCCATATCTAAAACGATTGCCCCGTTAGATGCTGGAAAGCCTATGCAAAGGGGGTTAGTACCAAGCATGGGTTTCTTTCCTCCCCATGGAGCAATGGCTGGTGGACCGTTTGATAAAACTATGCTGATGAGCTTTTTCTCGGCAAGTTTAATTGCATAATATGCAGCCATGCCGAAATGGTTAGCGTTTCTAACACCAACACATGAAACTCCAAACGTTTTTACTTTTTCAGCTGCAAGATTTGCTGCACGCATTGCCGCCACTTGGCCGAAATTGTTGTGGGCGTCTATGAGCGCTGTTGCTCCATGCTCCTTCACAACTTCAATTGAACCTTGAGGGTCGATAAGCCCTCTTAAAACTCTTTCAACATATGTTGGCAGCCTTGCCACACCATGGGAATCCACGCCTCTAAGGTTAGCCATGACCAGGTTGTCCGCCACTATTTTCGCGTTTTCCTCGTTTACCCCAACCTGTTTGAGAATGTTCACACAGAAATTGAACAAGTCCTCAGCCTTCACAAGCTTCTGATCCAGTTTTAGACACCCCAAAGGTTTGAATAGTTGAGGAGATAATAAAGGCTTTTGAAACAGCTACTGGACGGGTGATACATGGCGTCTAACGAAAAAGTGGAGGTTACATTTGAACCCGTATCAAAGAAAATCCATGTTCAAGCTGGGACAACTGTTCTCCAAGCGGCAAACGATGCGGGCATAAGCCTCATGGCTGAATGCGGCGGAAAGGGAATCTGCGGAAAATGCAAGGTGATTGCTGGAAAACTTGGGGATTTAAGTGAACTTACAGAATCGGAAAAGAAACACCTTTCAACCTCAGAAATAAGCCAAGGATATAGATTGGCATGCCAAGCCAAAGTTTTAAGAAGAGCAACCATCACATTGCCCCCCGAAAGCTATCTTGTAGCCAGAAGAATTCAAACGATGGGACTAGAAAGATTTTTAATACCCCAACCAGCCGTAACAAAAGTTCACATCAAGATACCCAAACCCACACTGACCGACATAAGGCCGGATTACGAAAGACTTTTGGACATGTTACCAATTGACAAGCAGCTGGTGGAGATAGACTATGAAGTTCTCAGAGAGTTGCCAACAACCCTACGCAATTCAAATTTTGACATAACGGTTGCAATATGGAACGGACGAAGAATAATTTCTGTCGAAGCCGGAAGCTCCGCCAAAGACCTGTTTGGCTTGGCTGTGGATATAGGTACTTCAAAAATCGTTTGCCACTTAGTGGATTTAATGAGCGGGAAAACGTTGGATGTAGAGTCTATTGAGAACCCTCAACTGGCTTATGGCGAAGACATAATAAGTAGGATAACTTTCGCAGCGGCTAGCCCCAAAAATCTGTCGACTCTTCAGACAGTCTTGATAAACGCCATAAATAAAGTTATAGGAGAACTTTGCACGAGGCAGAAGATTAAAAGGAGCCAAATTTACGAGGCGGTGGTTGTGGGCAACACAGCAATGCACCATTTGTTTCTCGGAATCCAACCGAAATATGTCGCATTATCCCCCTTCACACCAGTAGTTAAAAGACAGATAAACATCGAAGCCCGAAAGCTGAATGTTGGAATAAATCCTTCAGGAATCGTAACAGTCCTTCCGGTCATAGCTGGATTTGTTGGAGCGGATGCCGTTGCAGACGCGTTAACTTCTGGGATCTGCGATTCTGAAGAGGTTTCCATGTTAATCGACATCGGAA
This sequence comes from Bathyarchaeia archaeon, assembly GCA_038817995.1. Lineage (GTDB taxonomy): Archaea > Thermoproteota > Bathyarchaeia > Bathyarchaeales > Bathycorpusculaceae > DRVP01. The sequence goes on from JAWAZC010000004.1 coordinate 50,664, forward strand.
CAAACACTGAAGTAATCATAGGGAACTCTATAGACATGATGGCATGCTCTTGCGCTTCTGGCCCTGCTTTTGAAGGCTTTCACATTCGGCATGGTGTGAAAGCCGTTGAGGGAGCTATAGAAAAGGTTCGGATAACCGAAGATTTCAATGTTGAGTATAAAACAATAGGGGACAAGAAACCTATTGGACTATGCGGTTCAGCTATGATAGACCTTGTGGCAGAAATGTTTAAACATGGGCTGATAGACTCCGGTGGCAGAATAAGCCTTAACGTGAAAACTGAGAGGCTGAGGAAAAAGGACGGGGAAACAGAGTTTGTTGTCGCTTGGGGGAGTGAGACAAAAACGGGAAAGGAGATAACAATAACTCAAGAAGATATACGCAAAATACAACTTGCAAAAGCGGCCATATATGCTGCATGTTCCATCCTAATGGAGAAGAAAGGATTAAAAGAAGAAGACTTCGACAGAGTTTTCGTTGCCGGAGCCTTTGGAAACTACCTAAACCTCGAAAACGCCAAGATTTTAGGGCTAATACCAGACATTGCCTTGGAGAAGGTTGAATTCATCGGTAACGCAGCCATAACGGGTGCAAAAATGGCTTTAATCTCAATTGAAGCCAGAGAAAAAGCAAACAAAATCTCAGAGAAAGTGCGCTATTTAGAGTTGGCTGCCGACCCAAACTTCAATAGGAAATTTGTAGATGCAACTTTAATTCCACATAAAAACTTAAATAAATTCCCCTCCGTTAAACGCTTCCTAAAGGGTGATTGAAAATGTTCAAGTTTGAAAAAGAGCAAAAAATTTTTGACGTGGCAGGCGTGAAGGTTGGAGGGCAGCCCGGCCAGCTTCCAACGGTCATGATTGGAAGCATATTTTACCACAAACATAAAATAGTGAAAGACGAAAGGACTGGCGAGTTCGATAAGGAAGGGGCTGAAAAGCTTCTCAAAGAGGAAGAAGAAATCTCAAAGAAAATAGGAAACCCGAGGATAGTGGACGTATGCAGCTCCTTTCCGGAAGCATTTCCAAAATTCTTGGATTTCGTGGCAAGCGTCATCGACGGGCCATTCACAATTGACGGGGCCACAGCAGAAGTGCGAATGGCTGGGCTTAAATACGTGAAAGAAGCGGGTCTTTCCAATAGAGTTGTCTACAACTCTATAACACCGCATATCAAGGAAGACGAAATCGCCGCCATTAAAGAGGCTAACATTAAATCTGCAATTCTCTTAGCTCTTAACACGAAAAACCCCACGGTTTCTGGAAGGCTACAAGTGATGGACGAACTCATAGCCGTAGCTCAGAGAGCTGGTATAGAAAACATGTTAGTGGATGCTGCAGTCTTAGACTTGCCAGATCCAGGCCCGGTGAGCAAGGCCATATACCTGATTAAAGAGAAGTATGGACTGCCATGTGGGGCTGGAACCCACAACGCGGTCGCCCGGTGGAACGACAGGCGTAAACTTGAAAGAGACGAGTATCTGCTAGCGTGCAGCGTGGCCAACGTGTTTCCAATATTTGCAGGTGCAAACTTCATTCTGTATGGACCGATTGAACACGCGAAAAGCGCGTATTTCCATTGCGGACTAGCTGATGCTTATGTTGCTTATACCGCAGCTCAAGAGCTCAGGGTTCGCCCGCAAGATAAGGGGCACCCGCTTTTCAAGATATTCAAGTGACTAGCTGTTTATAAGACATAATTCATTTTTATCCCTGTTTATCCCTGAACATCTTAAGCTGCATTTTCTGCGCGCCAATTCCCGACGATTACACAAGCTTTTAAGTTTTAAGTCAAAGATAGTCTTAGTGAATCTAAAAGAGGTGATAATGTGCCTATTGTTCACGTATATGTTTGGGAAGGTTTTGGGAAGGATCGCGTAAAAGTGTTGATTCAGGGAATAACTAAGGTTTTTGGAAGTCTAGGTGTTCCGGAGCATGCTGTCGAGGTTGTCGTGCATGAAGTCCCTAAAACTCATTGGGGTATCGGTGGCGAGCAAGCTTCAGAAAAATTTAAGGATAAGCCATAAACTCATGTACCGGTCTGGATTATTTCCAAAATCCTCTTTTTTACTTCGCAAAGATTTCTCGCAACAGTGTCAGGTTTCTGTTTGCTTTCTAACAACTTTTTGACAGGGAAAAATTGGGAAGCCACAAAAATTGTTTTCATGCCAAGCTGCCTTGCACCTTTAATATCCTCGTCTGGACTGTCTCCCACGAAAATTGTTTCCTCAGCTTTGACGGAGAGCCTTCTTAAAGCTTCATTGAAAATGTTCGCATGGGGTTTACGCCATCCAACAGCGTCTGAAACCAGCACCACATTAAAGAAGTGGCTAATTCCAACTTTTCTTAATCCAGCATAGATGACCGGCGCATACGTGAAATTTGAAATTAGACCGAGCTTGCAAGTTTCAGCAACTACACTCAAAACTTGTTTTGCACACTTTCTAAGTCTAAACGAACTTACGTAATCTTCAAAGAAGACGTTGACGGCTGTTTTTATGCGTGAATCTTCCGGTGTAGTGTCGAAACCAAGGTTGTTAAGGGCTTCTGAAATCCAAACAGCGTTAGTGACTTCAACAAACTTTTGGTAGCGTATAACTCGGTATTTTTCATGCGCCTTTGCATACGCCTCCAAAAACTTTTCTTGGCTAACATTAAAGCCAGCGTTCAAAAGAGCCTTATAAAGCTTCAACCTTGAAGTGTCTAGGCTGTACCCCCTCACGTTGACGAGCGTTCCTATAAAATCAAACAGCACGGCCTTTATCCCGGGCATGTGCGTTTTTCCTCTTCCTCCCTATTTGCGATACTTTTTTGCAATACTTATTCTAGTTTAATAAAATTTAGGTACGCCCTCGACTTTTGAAATAAAACGTGCGTGTTAATGTCATTCAGAGACTACTTACATGAAAAAGCGGAGGAGTCGAGGCACAACGAGATAACAGCATACCTTATGTTTTTGGCTGGAACAATATTCTTCGTAGGCGGGGTCTTAGAAACCCTCTTTATATACCAATTTGTCAAAACACCTCCAGAATGGTTCATCTTCATTCCATATTACACGGAACCCCACGTCGGCGCGGTAATGGGTCTATCCCTGATAATAGGTGGTTTAGTCCTCATAGTCTACGGTATAGTGGCGGGCATAAGCTATTCAAGAGATAGAAGCTGGTACATGAATGAACTGCGGAAAGCTAACTCACTTGAAGAAGTCTTGCTCTCAAAGAAAACGGTTGCTGTTAAAGATGAAGTGAAAACACAAAAAACGCCAGCGAAGAAAGTTTCTAAACGTCTTGAGAAATGATTCGGGGAACAATTTCAGCTAGTTTTTGGGCGAAAACTGTTTTGAAAAGCATGTCCACATTGCCGAGCGCATTCTCAACCTCTGAATCAAAGGGCACAGCGCCCAAAAAAGAGAAACCAGCCTTAACAACCTGTTCTTGAATAGGGAAATCCCGTTTCATCTTCATGTTTTCAATAACGCCTATCACGGGCACGTTTAGCTCTTTTAAAAGCGTCAGAAGCTTCTCCACAGTTTCAAAAGCCAGCACTGAAGGAGTGCAAACAACTAGGAACTCTATCTTTTTTACAAGCTTAACAACGTCAAGGGTAACGTCACCGATTCCCGGAGGCATATCAATTATCAAGTAATCTAGTTTACCCCATAACACTCCTGAAAAAAGCTCTATTAAGACGTTTGAAACTTCCGCGCCCCTTAATGGTAAAGCTTTTTCCCCTGTGAAAGCAATGATTGACATGTACTTTAAGCCGTGAACCTGCATCGGCAGTATGCCCCTATCCTCCTCGACTTCAAGTTTTTTTACGCCCAAAATCCGGTGGGTTGATGGACTTGTAAAATCTGCGTCGAAAAGCCCGACGTCGAAGCCCTTTTTAACGAGGGAAAGAGCAAGAGATGTAGCAATTAGGCTTTTGCCTACACCGCCTTTACCACTTGAGATGGCAATTACCCGCTTTACATTTTCCAGTCGTTTGTCTATGATTCCTATGCGCGGATCCACAGAATTATTTGACTCCCTTAATGCTTTCAAGCAACACACCCCTTCCCTCGAAAATTTCGAAGTCCAAACTGCCGCATTTGGGACATTTAACATAGGCATGTATGGCCTCTGGGACGAAATGAATGGCTTCCTTTGATTCATTATTAAGTCTTTCTTGGTTAAAGTCCCACAAGTGATTGCATACACGACAACGCAGTTTCGCCTTGACTGTTTCTATCACAAACTTAGCGTTTTTCAATTTACCAGCTTTAAGCTCGGACAAAGCAAACTCTAGGATACTTGTTTCGACTTGCTGGAGTTCACCGACCTTTATCCTAACCTCCTTGACTTCAGTAAAGCCTTTTCTTTCAGCAATTTCGATAGCTGACGAAATTATGGCTTCAGCCAAAGCCCACTCATGCATAGGAAAAGCCTTCGCACAGTTGAATTTAAAAATATTGTAGACAACGGTCCTAATCCCACATTGCAAACGAAAAATTTTTAAAGAACCGATTTTCAAAAGCCGATTTGGTGATGGCCATGCCAAAGAAGAAGAAGGAAGAGAAGAAAGAAGAAAAGAAAGAGGAAAAGAAATAGACTTTTCAAATTTTTAAGCTGGCCTCACCACTCGACCTACTATATCTCTTTTTCTACTAACGAGTGCCTTGGACGGAAGGGCTAAATCTTTTTCAAGGCTTTAATCAATTGATACCATATGAGCAAAGTTGCTATAGTCAAGGGATTAAGCCCCGTTGAGATGACAAGCAAAGCTCTCGAAATGATAAAGTCTGACCTAGGCGAAGTTCTTTCGTCTAAGAAACCCATTTTGATCAAGCCCAACTACATAGTTGCTAAACATCCATCAACCGGAATGACTACTGACAGCAAAGTTGTGGAGGGAGTTGTGAAGTATCTAAAGGATCACGGGATAGATGATATCACTATTGGAGAAGGAAGCGGTTGGGCAGACACTTTTGAAGCTTTCAAAGTTGCGGAAATAGACAAAGTAGCCAATAAATATAACGTAAGAATCGTTGACCTTAACAAAGACCGTTTTGTGGAGGTTTATCCGCCGAACCCTTTAGCCCTTAAAAAGGTTTTGGTAGCGGAAACAGCCCTCAAAAGCTGTATAATAAGCGTTCCAAAACTAAAAGTTCATAGACTGACTCTCGTCACGCTTGGCATTAAAAACATGATGGGGGCTTTAGCCTCAAAAGGCTCCATGCACAACGGAAAACTACACGAGAACATTGCTGATTTGGCTTCTGTTTTAAGGCCAAGCTTAACAGTGATTGATGGGATAATAGCCGGTGAAGGCAACGAAGTTAACGGAAACCCGGTAAAAATGAACTTGGTGATCGCTGGCACAGATCCGGTGGCAGTAGACGCTGTAGGCGCAGCGGTGATGGATATCCCCCCAACAGAAGTCAGACACCTTGCCTTGGCCGAGAAAAAGGGGCTTGGAACATGCAGACTAGACGAGGTGGAAATTGTTGGAGAACCTATCGACAAGGTGAAGCGAAAGTTTCGAATAACTGCTTAGCTTGAACATTAATGGCCCTTAAGAAGCTGAAGCTTGGCGAAAACCCTAACAAAACACCGATGGCAATTTTGACAAAACAAATGAAAAGCATCCAGCAAAAGCAAATATGGCACCAGACGGGATTAATGTGCACCTATCGCATCTGCCGTCTTCTTATAGTGCTTCGTCCACTCCCTGTAAGGCTGGCTGTTTATCCAGGCCACAACTTTCTTGACATCCTTACTCGTTCAACAACCCTCAACCAGGCTATGAAGAGCCCAGCGCGATCTCGCCGTTCCTAAGCCCCCAATAATCCTGCGGTAACACTCTATGGGTATTCAAAGCCAGCCCATTAGCATTAAGCCTCGGACTTTAAAATATATGGACGGTACCGAACTCGGAAGAAAGGTGCCGAGGGCCGGATTTGAACCGGCGACAACCCGGTCTTCAGCCGGGCGCTCTCCCAGGCTGAGCTACCTCGGCGACTGCAATCTTACTCCGGGTTTATTTTGATTTTGCAGGATGCTTATTTGTGTTTTGCCATTATGTTTTGTTCCGAATCCACATTTGAGATAAATCAACTAGTGAAACATCCTTTAAAACGTGCATTCCTTTTAAAAACGCGCATTAAACTTGAGAGGTGAGGAAAATGAAGCGTCTAGTGGCAGTGATAACCGTCGAGCTTGTCGACGAAAGTGCTATGGAAAAAACTGACACTATTCAGAAAGAGCTTCTGGAGTGGTTTAAAGAAGACTGCTTTTTTATTCCTTGGGTTAAGCGAGTCAGAAGCGTCGAGATTAAAGAGGACAAGTTTTAGGATAGAATTTGCCTCGCAAGGTAGTAGCCCAGCACAGCGAAAGCAACGAAGCACAAAATTAGCATAAAAGCGTCCATTCGAGTCCATGGTTCCATACGTTTGTCCTTGTTACAACTTTTCATTGTTTATCTCCGCTTCCACGTTTTAACGAGCTTTGAAAAAGGTTTTATGAAACAGAAATACTAATTCTGGATAAGTAAAGCTGCTTTAGAAAGGGCCGGTGGTCTAGCTCGGCTAGGACGTCGCCCTCACACGGCGAAGGTCGCCGGTTCAAATCCGGCCCGGCCCACCTCTAGTTTTGGTGCTAGTGTTGAAAGTTTATTAAGTTATTTTAGGGATTCTCTTGTGATGGCATATGGTTGGGTCTTCTGAGGTTTCTAGGTTGGAGATTGAAATCTTGAGGA
>JAWAZC010000005.1:0-49600 GCA_038817995.1 Bathyarchaeia archaeon
ACGGACAAACCATAAGCTTCTCAGACACCATAATAGCAGCTACAGCAATCCACTATAAACTAACCCTAGTAACGCGAAACACAGAACACTTTTCAAGAATACCAAACCTACAAATAGAAACCTACTAACCGAAGACTCAGCGGATAGTGTGCTGTCAGCTATTTCTCCAGCTTGTCAAAGAACTCCAGCAGAAGCTTCGCCACCTTCTCGCCCAATTCAGTCTTTTCATACTTTCGCTTCAGCGGGTCTAGGCGTTCGCTTTTCGCCAAGCCAAGCTCCTCAATTTCAATCATCCTAGCCCTGAAAGTGCCATCGCTCAAAGTCAAACCATTAGCCCTCATGAACTCCTTGGCTTCCTTCCACTTCCCCCGCCCCATGTAAAGCAGGAAAATACAGTCAATAGCATGGTCCTTCTCTAACATAGCCTTAATCGCCGAAAGCTTAGGATCCGTCAATATACGCCGAATCTTCTCCTCCTCTCCACTCTTAACCATTCCAAACCAACCTTCCACTGCCTTTTCTGTTATAGGCTATTCTGCTTAAAAGATTTAACCTATATTACGATTCATGACTTATTATTGTAGAACATAGATTAAGTTTCCCGAATCATTACGCCGCATGAAAGAGCATTTCCACGTCGAACCGAACTAGGAAATAAGGGGCCAAAATGTTAGAGCGAAAAATATGGTTATTAAAGCACCTACAATGTCCAAAAGCAAACCGGCCTTAACCATTTCTTTAACCCTCACCTTTCCAGTGCTGTACGCGATTGCGTTGGGCGGCGTGCCTACGGGCAGCATGAAGTCAAGGCTGCAGCATATCGCCACCAACACAGCTGGAACAACGGGGTTTATTCCCACGGCTAGGCTTGCAGATATGGCTATGGGGACGAAAACATTAGCACTGGCTGTATTGCTAGCAATCATCGTGAAAATTAACGCAGAAAAACCCAAAACCATAAAAAGTACAAAAGTAGAACCCCCTCCAACAGCTACAGCCAGACTTTGCCCCACCCAACTTGTTAAGCCAGACGCGTCCATAGCGGCACCTAAACTCAAACCACCCCCAAAAAGTAGGACGGTGTTCCAGTCCACCCTAGGTATATCATGTTGGCTTAAAATTCCCGTCAAGAAGAGAATAGCCGTCACGAGTAAAGCCACCCATCCGGGAGAAAATCCATGTCCACTCCAACCCAAAAGAACCACTAAAGGCTCAGGCAGGCTACTAGTAACCCATAAAACCGCAGCTAAAACGAAAACCGCGAAAGTAAGCTTCTGCCTAACGTTTAACGCAACAACCTTCCTTCTAGGCTTTTGAACACAAGTACCCTCCACCGGAAACAACTTAAAAAGAAGCAGCCAAATCAAGACAACTAAAATAACCGTTATGGGAAGCCCGTACAGGCTCCATCCCAGAAAAGTCAAGTTGTATCCAACTAGCTCATGGAGAATTCCAGCTGCCACCATGTTAGGCGGTGTACCGATGAGAGTGGCTATTCCACCGACGCTGGCAGAATACGCAATGCCAAGAACCATTACCTTGTAAAAATTTTCCTCGCCGCCCCTGTCACATTTAACTGTCAAGCTTAGAGCTAACGTTATCATTAGTGCTGTGGTTGCAGTGTTATTGAGCCACATAGAAAGAAAAGCCGTAGTAAACATTAACCCCAAAACCAGCCTTCTAGCGTCTCCTCCCAAGCGCGTAACTATTCTGTGGGCTAAGGCTTCATCCAAATCCTGTTTTTCAAAAGCCAACGCCAAGAAAAAACTGCCTAATATTAGAGCAACCGTTGGAGAGAAAAACGGGGCTAAGGCTTTCTCAAAAGTTTGGATGCCAAGAAAAGGCTGCGCTAAGGCAATTACTAACGCCGTTACACCCATGGGAATAAGCTCCGTAACCCAAAGGCCGGAGGCGAGAATCAAAAGGGCAAAGGTCGCACGCATCTTTTCTTCTAGGAATGAAGTCAAAAAGTACGCAAGTAAGACCGAAGCGGCAACGACCAGTAGCTTAACCATCCTTTTAAAATCTTTCAAGTTTTTCCCAGCGCTATCTTACAGCTCATTAATTGAAACTATTTCGCAGTTTTCTGCACATACAAACTCTTTTAAAAGTTTCTCTAATTGGAATTTGTCTTCAATATCAACAGTCATATGTAGCACGCATATGGAAGGATAATGTTTTTCCACAGCCTTTATAAACGGTGGAACCACTATTGAAGCGCTAAAATCCGCCCTAAGCTTTGTTTCACTCAGCTTCCTCCCAAGTTTTAAAACGATGTTCCGCTCTATTATGTCTCCACGGATAATAACTTCCAATGTCTTAAGCTTACCCAACCAAACACCAAAAAGAAACTATAAAAGTTTCTGAGCAAATAAAATTTGACTTCACGCATCATTCACGCAGAAACTGTCAATAAGCCGAACACGTTTAATTCTTAAAAGACAAATATCAAAATGTGGTTGAGGGACCAACAGCCAAAGCTTATGCAATCAAAATCAGCAACAACTTCCAAAACGAGGTTGTCAAAGAAATCTTCGTAAGATCCAAGAAAGTCTTCATTTCACCAGAAAAACTTGTTGGAAAAAGGTTTAGTGAAGCGAACTCCGTTGGCAAGAATATCCTTTTGCTTTTCGACGACGATACAGCCATTAGGCTACACCTAATGATGTTTGGGGCCATCCACATTTACAAAATCGGCGAACCACTTCTGAAACCGAAAGAAAGGGTGAAACTAATAGTTACGGGTAGAAGGAGGAAACTTGTCGTTTACAACGCACCAATCGTCGAAATAGACTATAAAGACAAAATTCTGCAAAGATTGACAAGCGAGTTAGGTCCAGATCCGTTAAGCAACAAATGGGACAAAGCTAAAGCCATAAAAAACATCACGAGTGTTCCAGAACAGAAGATTGGCATAGCTTTGTTAAACCAGTCCACCCTAGCCGGGGTCGGCAACATTTTAAGAAATGAAATTCTCTTCAGGGCCAAGGTGCACCCCGAAAGGGTAATCGCAAGCCTTTCTCTCCAAGAAATCGAAAAAATAATTGATCACACGGAGCAGTTGAGTAAAGAGTTCCTAGAATGTAAACTTCAAGGCAGAGGAATTAAAGAACTATTGTTCGTCTACAATAGGTTCAGTGGGTTCTGCAAGGTCTGTGGGCATCCAATTAAATTTTACATGCAGAAGCCCATCAATAGGAAAACTTTCGTTTGTGAAAACTGTCAAAAATAAAATAACCCGCTGTCAAAGCCGTTTCTGCCAAGCTAGGAGGTTATGTGCGCTATGAACGTTTCAGGCGTGTACTGTAGTATCCCCCTCGCTTGATATGCAAACCCCTTGGCGACAAGAACCTTCACGATCTTTTCGGGGTGCAAGCGCTGTTTTATGAGAAGCTCGAGGGCATGCGTGTAGTTGCGGTTCAACTCTCGAACAGCTAAAACCTGCTGTTTACGGGATAAAACATAATCTTTGCATTCCACAAGATACGCCAACGTCATGTCTGGCTTAACTGCCAAAACATCACAGTGGTTCTGCCTCGTAAAAACTATAAAACCCTTTTTCCGGAAAGCTTCTGAAACAGCGTCTTCGAGCATCGTACCGCTCATTCCAAACCCAATTCTAAATGCTGGAAACATTTGTTAAGTGTTTTTCGGTTCATTATAGCCTAGGAAAGTTTAAATAAAAAGCGGTTTACTTCTAGTTTGCTATAAAAGGAGCATGGATGCGTTAGATGGCAAGTCAAACAGCCAGAGAATTCCGCCACATATTAAGAATAACGGACACAGACATAGATGGGACTCTAAAAGTGCCCTATGCCATCAAAAAAATTAAGGGCATTAGCCTAAACCTAGCCCGTGCCATATTAGCGAAGGCGGGAATAGACCCTCATATGAGAGCGGGATTCCTGACAGACGCTGAAATCGAGAAGATAGAGGAAATAATAAAAGACCCTAGAAAACATGGCATACCGGGCTGGCTTTTAAATAGGCGGAAAGACTTAGAAACTGGAAAAGACATGCACCTCATAAGTGCAGACTTAATTTTGAGAACAAAAATGGACATTGAAAGAATGAAGGAAATAAAGTGTTGGCGGGGATACCGTCACTCGTATGGATTGAAAGTTAGAGGGCAGCGAACAAGAACAACCGGGAGAACTGGCAAGACTGTTGGAGTGAAAAAGAAAGCTGCAGCTAAAGGCGGCGGTGGAAAGTAGCATGGGCGACCCCAAAAAACAGAAAAAGAAGTATGAAACTCCTCGTTTTCCATGGCGTACAGACGTACTTCAAGAAGAACTCAAACTTTTGGGACAGTACGGTTTAAGAAATAAGCGGGAACTTTGGCGTCACAAAACCATGCTTTCAAAGTTTAGAGGTATCGCTCGCTCGCTTATAGGCAAACCGCCAGAGGAAAGAAGGAAGATGGAAGAGGAGCTCCTCTCCCGCCTTAAGAAACTGGGCATAATTCATGAAACAGCGGTTCTAGACGATGTTTTGGACTTGACTGTGGAAGACATTCTTGAACGCCGCCTTCAGACAATAGTGTTCAGAAAGGGTTTAGCCAAAACAATCCACCAAGCCCGCCAACTTATAACCCACGGACACATAGCCATAGGAAACCAACGCGTAACGGTGCCAAGCTATCTTGTGACAAGAGAGGAGGAGGAGCTGGTGAACTATGCGCCTGATAGTCCGCTTGCTAATCCTAACCATCCGCTGCGCCAAGTAATTGCAGTTGCACCCACAACTACATCTGCAATCAAAGAGGGAAAAACCGACAGAGGTGAAGATTGAAAATGAGCAGTGGAAGCGGAACGTCTGCTTCAGCCAAGAAAACCGAAAAATGGGGAGTAGTTCACATTTACAGTTCCTACAACAACACCATCGTTCACATAACAGACCTTTCTGGAGCGGAAACCATAGCCCGAACATCCGGAGGAATGTTCGTAAAAGCCGACAGACTGGAATCATCACCATACGCGGCCATGCGCGCGGCCTCAGCAGCAGCAGAAATAGCCAAAGATAAAGGAATAACGGCCATCCACATAAAAGTGCGTGCGCCGGGTGGGCCGGGACCTAGAACACCGGGACCTGGTGCTCAAGCAGCCATACGTGCTCTTGCGAGGGCTGGCTTCCGTATAGGTAGAATAGAAGAGGTTACGCCCATACCCCACGACGGTACGCGCCGACCCGGCGGCAGGAGAGGCAGAAGGGTATAGCCCTCTTTGTGCATAGGGTTTTAAGCTGTTCATAGAAAAATTGAAATAATGCACCAGTATTCTATTCAACGGCATCCACAGTTGAACTGACATTTACGGTGGTTAACATCAAGTGGAGATAAAAGTGTTAGAAAAAGACGAAAACACCATGCGCCTTTTAATAAAAGGAGTAGACACCTCCTTCGTCAATGCTTTAAGAAGAAATGTTTTGGCTGAAGTTCCATGCATGGCGATAGACGAGGTAGTGATTATCGAAAATTCGTCGGTTTTTCACGATGAAATAATAGCCCATAGGCTTGGGCTTATACCGCTAAAAACAGACCTTGAGAGTTACAACCTTCCAGAGGAGTGCGCATGCAAGAGCGAGTTTGGATGCAACTTATGCCGAGTCACCTTCACACTGGACAGAGAGGCAAAAGAAGGAACAATAACTGTCTATTCGGGAGAGCTGGTTTCTGAAAACCCGAATATTGTACCTGTTAGCGACGCGATCCCAATCGTTAAACTTGCTAAGGGGCAAAGGTTAAGGCTTGAAGCTTACGCGAGGCTTGGAAGGGGCAAAGACCATGCTAAGTGGCAGCCGGTCTCCACGTGTGCATATAAATACCTACCAAAAGTAAATATTGACGCCAAAAGCTGTGATGCGTGTGGAAGATGTGTGGAAATATGTCCAAAGAAAGTTCTGGTGAAGAAAGGAGATAGAATAGAGATCCGCGACTTATTGGCTTGTACGTTGTGCCGAGATTGTGCGGACGCTTGTCCCAAGGAACCACCGGCAATAGAGGTTGGTTGGGAGGAAAACGCCTTCATATTCAGTATCGAGTCCACAGGAGCGCTTCCACCCGAAAGAATAATGATTGAAGCAGTGAAAATCTTGAAGAAACAGCTAAAAGAGTTTGCATCCCAAATTGAGGTGCAAAGGCTTGAGAGAACTAAGAACAACTAACCCTCAGCTTATTGAACTTATCCGATTTTTGAAAAAGCAAAGCCGCGAACAAAAGGCGCCGATCTGGAAAGCCGTAGCTGAAAAGCTCACAGTTTCGAAAAGAAGACGAATAGCCGTAAACATCAGCCGCATAAACCGTTACACTGAAAAAAACGATACCGTGGTTGTCCCCGGGAAAGTTTTAGGCGCTGGTGAGTTGAACCATCCTGTGACCGTTGCGGCTTTTGCCTTTTCGGAAACAGCCAAGCAAAAAATAAAGAGGGCTAAGGGTAAATGTCTAACCATACCCGAGCTCGTCAAAAAGAACCCGAAGGGCTCAAACGTCAAGATTATAGGGTGAAAGCGAAATGGAGGGGCTGAAAGACTTTACGGTGATAAACGCTGAAGGCCTAATTCTTGGAAGAATGGCGAGCATAATTGCTAAACGCTTATTGAAGGGCGAAAAAATAGTCGTTGTAAACGCCGAAAAAGCCGTGATATCTGGTAAAAAGAAAAGCAGGGTGGCTGAAGCAAAAGAGTTCCTTGAAGTTGGCCATCCATGGAAGGGCCCCTTTCACTATAGGCGGCCTGATAGGATTCTGAGGAGAACCATTAGGGGCATGCTTCCATACAAGCAGCCGAAGGGTAAGCAAGCCTTCAAGAGGCTTAGGGTTTTCATAGGAGTCCCAGAAGAACTTAAAGACGTAAAGATGGAAACTATAGAGGAGGCGCAGGCCAAAAAGTTAACATGTCCTTACTTTACTCTTGGTGAGCTTGCAAAGGAAATAGGCTGGAGTGGAGGATAACATGCCGGCGCCGAAAAAAGTTTTAGTTGTAAGCGGGAAAAGAAAAACAGCCATAGCGAGGGCCGTAGTAAGACCAGGGATGGGCAGAATAAGAATAAACAGAATACCATTGGAAATTTATGAGCCAGAAGTTGCCCGCCAAAAGATAATGGAGCCTCTTATGTTGGCTGGAGACGAAGTTTGGAAGCAGTTAGACATTGACATAAAAGTTTGGGGAGGAGGCTGCATGGGACAGGCTGAGGCCGCTAGAATGGCCATCGCAAACGCATTGTTAAAATGGACGAAGAGCACGCAACTGCGCAACGCGTTCATTGAATACGACAGAACAATGATCGTCGGAGATCCAAGGAGAAAGGAGCCTAAAAAGTTTGGAGGCCCGGGTGCAAGAGCTAGGGACCAGAAAAGCTACAGATAAAGGGAGGTTTGAGGTGTGATAATTCCAATAAGGTGTTTTACGTGTGGCAAATTAATTGGCGACAAGTGGGAAGAGTTCGCGAGAAGGGTAAAAACTGGCGAAGATGCTGGTGATGTTTTAGATAGTTTAGGAATTAAACGTTATTGTTGTCGCCGTATGCTTCTTTCCCATGTTGAAATCATAGATGAGGTTTTACGATTTTTCGAAGAAGCTGAGAAAAGAAAGGAAGCGAGAAGTTATTATTATCAACAGTGAAAAGGGAAATTGTATGTCAACTGTTATTGAAGATGTGATTGCTAGAAAAGTTTTCAACAGTAGGGGCGAAGAAACGATAGAAGTTGATGTTATCACGAACTCAGGCTTTGGGAGAGCTTCAGCCCCTGCTGGAAAAAGCCGAGGAAAGGCTGAAGTTGTATATTTTCCCCAAGGGGGTGTGGACGAGGCAATAAAAAAGGTTGAAGAACTCATAGCCCCCGAACTTATAGGGCTTAATGCTGACTTTCAGGAAGATATTGACAGAACTCTTCACGAAATAGATAATACAAAAAATTTTAGGGTTATAGGGGGTAACACTGCATTTGCAGTTTCGCTGGCGAATGCAGAGGCAGCTGCAAACTCCTACGGAGTTCCATTGTTCCAATATCTGGGAGGTTATGCTGCCCGCGAACTTCCATATCCACTTGGAAATGTTATAAGCGGAGGAAGGCACGCTGGCGGCAAGTCTCCTGATATTCAAGAGTTCCTTGTTCTGCCAAGCGGTGCAGAATCCTTTTGGGAAGCAGCTGAAGCAAACGTGAGAGTTCACAGGAAAGTCGGAGAGCTCTTGAAAAGGAAGGATAAGCTCTTTAATTGCGGGAAAAGCGACGAGGGTGCGTGGACGGCAAACGTGACAAACCTAGATGCTCTGGAAATTTTAGCTCGTGCATGCAATGAAGTTAGCAACGAAGTCAACTTCAACTGCAGTCCAGGCATAGACTTGGCTGCATCAACATTGTGGGATAGCAAGGCCAAAAAATATGTCTACGAAAGGGAAGGCAGGGAGCTAGACCCCGGTGAACAGTTAGAGTTTGTCCGAGAAATCGTTGAAAAATATCATCTAGCTTACGTTGAAGATCCTTTCCACGAAGAAGATTTTGAAAGTTTCGCAGAATTGACGAAAAAATTGAAAAACTGTTTGGTATGTGGAGACGACCTTTACGTGTCGAACAGTGAGAGACTAGCCCACGGAGCTAAAATGCGCGCGGGCAGCGCCGTCATAATAAAAGTGAACCAAGTGGGCACGTTGACGGACGCTGTGGAAACAATTGAAACAGCCAAAAAAGCCGGATACATCCCCGTTATTTCTCATCGATCTGGAGACACGTGCGATTGGCACATAGCCCACTTGGCTGTAGCCTTTAAATGTCCAATCATAAAGACCGGGGTTGTCGAGGGAGCTCGGATAGCGAAGATAAACGAGTTAATAAGAGTGGAGGAATTTTTAGGAGAGAGGGCTAAAATGTCTGAACTTCAATTAGAATAGTTATAACCGAATGGAGATGGAACTTTGGCTGATGAAGAGGAAATAAAAAAAGGAAAGTTTGAAGAAGAAACCGGTGCCAGTGCTGAAGAAGAACTCCTACTGCCTAGAGATACGTTGCTATCCGCTGGAATTCACATAGGAACGAGAATGAAAACGAAAGACATGGAACAATTCATATATCGTGTTAGGCCAGACGGCCTTTTCGTTTTAGATGTTAAAAAAACGGATGAACGTATAAGAGTTGCCGCTAAATTTCTTGCTAGGTTTGAGCCTTCCCGGGTTGCGGCTGCAGCAGCGAGACTTTACGCTCAAGAGCCTGTTAGAAAGTTCTGTGAGTTAACTGGCGCAATACCCGTTGTGGGACGTTTTATTCCGGGGTTATTGTCTAATCCGCTTTATCCAAACCGCATTGAGCCGGACGTAATCATAGTTTCTGATCCTAGGGCAGATTCCCAAGCCGTTAAAGAAGCGTCTTCCGTTGGAGTTCCAGTGGTTGCTTTATGCAGCACAGATAACGATTTTTCAGGAGTAGACTTGGTGATTCCAACAAATAATAAGGGCCGGAGAGCCTTGGCGGTGATATACTGGCTTTTGGCTAGACAGATCCTTCGTGAAAGAGGTGAGCTTCCACAAGACAAGGATCCACCGTTAACTATCGAGGATTTTGAGGCTAAGATCTCTAAGGAAGAGGAGGAAGGCTAGCGTAGATGGTGAAGGTTAGGCATCCATGCCAAGCCGGAACCTTCTATGCTGGAACAGCTGAAGCCTTGAAAAGACAAATTGAGAAATGCTTTCTCCATGAACTTGGGCCGGGAAAAATTCCATCAGTAGCTGAGGCTGGACCTAGACGGATAGTTGGGCTTATCTGTCCTCATGCCGGATACATGTACTCCGGCCCGGTTGCCGCCCATGTCTATTACAGCTTGGCGCTGGATGGAAAACCAGAAACCGTTATTATTTTTGGGCCTAACCATACCGGTTATGGAAGCGCTCTTGCGATCATGAATGAAGGTGTCTGGCGCACTCCGCTCGGCGATGTTGAGGTTGATGGAGAAACCGCCAACAGAATTGTTGAGGAATCTCACATCGTTGATGTTGATGATATTGCTCACCGTTACGAGCATTCAATTGAGGTTCAACTTCCCTTCTTACAGTACCTTTTCGGCTCAAAGTTTAAAATCGTGCCCATCTGCTTTCTGATGCAGGATTTGCACTCTTCGGTGGAGGTTGGACAAGCCACAGCGAAAGTTTTGGCCGGAAAAAACGCTGTGGTAATAGCTTCCTCAGACATGACCCATTACGAGCCGCATAAGGTGGCGGAGCGAAAGGATAGGCTGGCACTTCAAGCCGTCGAAGAAATGGATGAAGCGAAGTTTTATTCGACTATCGAAGAGCATCGAATCTCTGCGTGCGGATACGGCCCAATAACAGCCCTTATTGCAGCTGCGAAGGCTTTAGGGGCGAAAGAGGCAAAATTATTATGCTATAAGACCAGTGGAGATGTTAGCGGCGACTACTCAGCCGTCGTTGGGTACGCCGCCGTGCAGTTCACAAAATAGTGGTAGAGAATGGGGGCGATTGTTGCCTCAGCTCCGGCTAAAGTGATCCTTTTCGGAGAACACTTCGTCGTTTATGGTGAACCTGCCATTGTAATGGCGATAGACAAAAGGGCCTACGCCAAGGTGGAAACTCGCCAAGACGGGAAACTATATATTCACTCACAGAATCTCGGTTTGTCAGCCTTCTTCGAAAATGACAATATCAAGGTGGAAAAAGGAGATCTAAGAGAAGCGCGAATAAAGCTTGAACCAATAAGATGTGTCGTTGAGAAAGTCTTAGAGAAAGCTGGAGAAAAGTTAGGCTTAAACGTTGAAGTCGATTCAACGGTTCCCGTTGCTGCTGGGCTAGGTTCATCTGCAGCTGTAGCTACAGCAGTGGCAGCAGCCGTTGGTGCAGCATTAAATGTTAAAATGTCGAAGGAGGATATTTTCCGCATAGCCTTCGAAGCTGAGAAAATCATGCATGGCACCCCTTCCGGCGTGGATCCGGCAATATCGACTTTCGGCGGGGCTATGCTTTTCCAGTTGGACACGGGCTTTAAGCCTCTTGAGGTCAAAGCTGAGGTGCCCCTTGTTGTGGGCAACACTGGAGTTGAAAGGTCAACCCGTGTTCAAGTTGCAAAGGTCCGCAAGCTTAGGGACAAGTATCCACAAATTGTTGAGCCGATGATGAAGGCAGCCCGTGAAATAGTGCTGCAAGCGATAGAAGCGTTAAGGAAAGGCAATCTGGAAACCGTCGGAGAGCTAATGAACATAAACCACGCGCTGTTATATGGACTGGGAGTTTCAGATGAGTCGCTGGAGTGGCTTATAAACGCTGCCAGAAAGGCTGGGGCGCTTGGCGCAAAATTGACGGGGGCTGGAGGCGGCGGTTGTATGATAGCCCTTGCCGCAAAAGATAGACTTGACAAAGTTTTGGAGGCTGTTCATAGGGCTGGAGCCAGCGCCTTTATAGCCAGAAAAACTGATGAGGGGGTTAGAGTTGAACCAACCTAAGCCAACTGTTCTGAAAATCGGCGGCTCAGTTATAACTGACAAAAGCAAGGAAATGGAAGTGCGTATGGACGCTATAAGCCGCCTAGCTGACGAAATTCTTGAAGCAAACCCGAAAAACCTTATAATTGTTCACGGTGGAGGGAGTTTCGGGCATCCTTTGGCGCAGAAATACTCTATAAAAGAAGGTTTTAAAGATTCCTTCCAAATGGTTGGGTTTGCCGAAACCCACCATGTCATGACCGTGCTTAACGGGCTCTTCATGGACGCCCTAATATGGCGGGGCCTACCGGCCGTCAGTATAACGCCATCATCATGCATAATAACCAAGAACGGACGCATAGCATTTTTTGAAGAAGCTCCCGTAAAAAAGCTGTTGGAAATGGGCTTCATTCCAGTTCTTTATGGAGACGCCGTGCTCGATACCAAGCTGGGTTTCACAATACTTTCCGGAGACCAGCTAACATCTTTCCTAGCCCTACGTTTCAACGCAAAAAACATCTTAATCGGTGTAGACGTGGACGGATTATACAATGAAGACCCAAAAACCAGTGCCAACGCAAAAATGTTTGAACATTTAACTTTGGAGGAGCTCAAGAAGGTTAAGGGACGATTGGGGAGCTCAAATGCTTGTGACGTTACTGGAGGTATGGCCAACAAAATTGCGGAGCTCATACCCGCTATAGAGCATGGTATCCCTGTTTTCATGGTGAATGCTTCCAAGCCACGGTACATCTATAAAGCCCTTAAAGGAGAAAAAGTGAAAGGCACACTTATCGAGAAGGAATGATTGTTGGCTGAAAAAACACAGAAACGGAAAGCAGACCACATTCGAATAGCCACGACCTACAACGTTCAAGCAAGGAAAAACACCACAGGTTTTGAAGATGTCCACTTTGTACACAAAGCTCTGCCCGAAATCAACAAAGACGAGATTGACTTGTCCACCACCCTTTTCGGCCATAAGTTCTCAGCGCCAATAATGGTGAACGCTATAACAGGCGGGACAAGTGAAGCTAGAAAAATAAACGCAGCCATCGCCACGGTTGTTGAGGAGTTCGGTCTTGGGATGGGTGTTGGAAGCCAGAGGGCCGCCCTAGAAGACAAAAGCCTTGAAAAAACTTTTACTATCGCCAGAAAAAAGGCGCCCACAGCTTTTCTTGTGGCTAATATTGGTGGGGTGCAGCTTGTTCGAGGGTATGGTATCAAAGAGGTGCGCAGAGCCATGGAAATGATTGATGCAGACGCTGTTGCAATACATTTGAACCCGCTTCAGGAAGCTGTTCAACCGGAAGGCGAAACAAGTTTCCGAGGAGTTTTACAGAGAATAGGGGAAATCGCCAAAGAACTTGACAAACCAGTGATAGTAAAGGAGACTGGCGCCGGAATAGCTGCGGAAGAAGCCAGAAAACTTGAGACTGTCGGCGTGAAGTGCATAGACGTTAGCGGTGCTGGTGGAACAAGTTTTGCTGCTGTTGAGTTTTTCCGTGCGAAAGGCGAGCGAAATTTTCACCGTCGAAGGCTTGGAGAGGTCTTCTGGGACTGGGGCATACCCACAGCCATAAGTCTAGTGGAGGTTGTCCAAACCGTAAACATTCCAGTTATAGCTTCAGGAGGAATACGCAGCGGATTAGACGCCGCCAAGGCAATAGCCCTCGGAGCAAGCCTCGCAAGCCAAGCCCAACCAGTTCTGCAAGCTGCAGTCGAGGGAGGCGTTAAAAGAATAAGGAAAATGTTAAACCTGCTTATTGAGGAGCTGAAGAACGCCATGTTTTTGACGGGGGCTGAGAACCTTGAACAGTTACGGAAAGTATCCCTTGTTATAACTGGAAAAACAGCCGAATGGCTGAGGCTTAGAGGATTTGATGTTGAATCCTACGCTAGAAGAGGTGCTTCTCAATGAACATTGAGAAATTGTTAGAGGAAAAAGCTACACTAATAAACAAGGCTATTGAAAAGTATATTCCACGATTCTTCTCCAAAAACGCCCTCCTATTCAAGGTTACTCCACCAAGATACTCTTACAATACTGAAGCTTTAAACAAAGCAATCGCCGAACCCGTATGGGAGTTCTTGGACAGAG
This sequence comes from Bathyarchaeia archaeon, assembly GCA_038817995.1. Classification (GTDB taxonomy): domain Archaea; phylum Thermoproteota; class Bathyarchaeia; order Bathyarchaeales; family Bathycorpusculaceae; genus DRVP01. The sequence goes on from JAWAZC010000005.1 coordinate 13,520, forward strand.
GCGGAAAACGCTGGCGCCCAACGCTCTTTCTACTTATATGCGAGGCTTTAAGAAAAAACCCTGAAGACTATTTGGATTACGCCATAATCCCAGAGGTTGTCCACAACGGAACCTTGATAATCGACGATATTGAAGATTCCTCAGAATATCGTAGGGGAAAACCATGCACCTACAAGATTTACGGTTTAGATATAGCTATAAACGCTGGAAATGCCATGTATTATCTTCCGCTTTTGCCGCTTATGGAAAACCGAGAGAAAATAGGCGCTGAGAAACTTGCTAGAATTTATGAGATTTACGTGCAAGAAATGATAAATCTAAGCCTTGGACAAGCCATGGACATAGCTTGGCACAGGGGCTTGGCAGACGCCGACCGAATAAGCGAAGAGGACTACCTACAAATGTGCGCCTACAAAACTGGAACCTTGGCGAGGATGGCTGCCAAAATCGCCGCGGTTTTAGCCGACGCAAACGAAGAACTTGTTGAAAAACTCGGACTTTTCGCCGAAAGCATAGGAATAGCTTTCCAAATCCAAGATGACATTTTAGACTTAACCGGAGAAGAGTTTGCTGAAAAGAAAGGTGGACGTGGACAAGATATAACTGAGGGAAAACGCACCTTAATGGTAATTCACACGTTAAGAGTTGCAAACCCCAATGACAGGAAAAGGCTAATTGAAATTTTAGGAATGCATACAGCGGACCAGAGGCTTAGAGACGAGGCAATAGCCATCATGCAAAAATACGGCTCAATAGATTACGCCAAAAACTTTGCGAGAAAAATCGTCGAGGAAAGCTGGAAAAATGTAGAAAAGCTTCTTCCACCGTCAGATGCAAAGGAAAAGTTAAACGCCTTCGCCAAATTCCTTATTGAGAGAAAAATCTAAACCATAAGCGAGAGCACAAGCCTTGACAGAACCAACCAAAGAAATAGAAGAGTTAATCAGAAAATTCACCCTGTTAAACGCTGTAAAACATGACGGAAAAGCCCAGCCAGGGCCGGTTATAGGCAAAATCTTAGCCGAGAAGCCTGAACTTCGTTCAAAAGTGAAAGAAATAACAACGCTTGTTAACAAGATAGTTGGCGAGGTTAACGCTCTCCCCTTAAGCGAGCAGAAACGCATTGTCGAAGAGAAATGGCCAGAAGCCCTCGTAAAAGAGAAAGTGGAGGAAGAGAAAAAGCTCCCACCATTGCCTAACGTAGACAAATACAAGACCGTTGTAACACGTTTTTCGCCAAACCCCGACTGCGTTCTTCATCTGGGTTCGGCTAGGGCAATAGTTCTTTGTTACGAATATGCCCGCATGTACCGTGGAAAATTCATTTTACGATTTGAAGACACTGATCCAAAACTGAAAAGACCTGTTCCAGAATTTTACGACCGCATTCGTGAAGACTTGGCTTGGCTTGACTGCAAACCCGACGAGGAATACATCCAAAGCGATAGGGTCCCAATCTATTATGAGTATGCGGAAAAACTGCTCAAGGACGGCAACGCCTACGTTTGCACATGTCAGCCTCAAGCTTTTAGAGCGAAAATTTTAGCCCAAAAACCATGTCCATGCCGCGGCTTGCCACCTGAAGATCACATTGAAAGATGGCACCGCATGTTGGATGGGAGGTACAGCGAAGGCGAAGCCGTAGTACGCGTAAAAACAGATTTAAATCATCCAAACCCAGCGGTCAGAGACTGGCCGGCCCTGCGCATCATAGACGCCGAGAAATATCCCCATCCAAGGGTTGGAAGCAAATACCGCGTCTGGCCCCTATACAATTTTGCGTGCGGCCTTGATGATCATTTGATGGGTGTAACCCACATAATCCGTGGTAAAGAACACTTGACAAATATGCTCCGCCAAGAGTACATGTACAGTCATCTAGGATGGAAATATCCTGAAGCAATACATTATGGTAGGCTTAAAATCGTGGGAGCGCACCTTAGCAAGTCAAAAATTGTTCAAGGAGTAAGGGAAGGACTGTACAAGGGCTGGGACGACCCTAGACTGGCAACATTTGCAGCCCTAAGAAAACGTGGTATAACTCCGGCAGCCATAAAAAAGCTGATCATTGACGTGGGACCAAAAACTTCAGATGTTGTCCTAAGCTGGGAGAACCTCTACGCATACAACCGAAAAATCCTCGACCCCGAGGTGAACCGCTATTTTTTTGTGCCAGACCCGATTCAATTGACGGTGCACGGTGTGCCGAAAGCTTTCAAGGCCAAGATTAGGTTACATCCGGAACATCCGGAGAGAGGTTTTAGAGAATACAACATCAGAGTTTCCGAGCACGGCAGTGTCCTCTTTTGGATTTCAAGAAACGACATTGAAAGTTTGGCTGTTGGAAAAACAGTTCGTCTAATGGAGCTGTTTAACGTTAAAATTGAAAACATCGAGGCGTACGCCGTTGAAGCATCATTTTTAAGCGAAGCCTACGAAGACGCGAAGAAAATGGGTGCCCCGCTTATACACTGGGTTCCCATTGGCGACGACTTGCCGTGTAAGGTAGTGATGCCGGATGCTTCGACGGTTGATGGTGTAGCCGAGAAAGCCTGTGTGAACCTTGGGGAGGGCGAAATTGTGCAGTTTGAAAGGTTTGGCTTCGTGAGAATAGACAAGGTTAATGGCAAAATCTTAGCCTATTTCGCACACAGGTAGGGAAGAGGCGGCAATGCATAAACAAGACAAAGTAATCTTGTGGCCCGTGTACTTTGATTCGACAAAAACTAGAGGGGAGGGCAGAAAAGTACCAAAGAGTTTAGCTGTGCCATCACCAAAGATTTCGGAACTTAAAGAGGCTGCTGAAAAACTCGGCCTCGAGCATGAACTGGTTTTGGATGTCTGCTATCCCAAAACGCCTTGGCTTAAAACCGGCATGCTCCTCGTCACAAAAAAAGAACCGAAAAACCAGCTGCTGAAAAAAGTTGCCAAGCAACTGCAGAAAATGCGCGCTGCAACCGCCAAATGATTCTCTAGGCTGCTTCTTCCTCTCCAATTAATACCGCGTTTATAACGCCGCTTTGTCCTGGACGGGATGTTACCCGCGCAAGTCCCAAAGTGGTTTCTATGATGGTGCCTTTTGTTATGACTCCTCTTCTGTCATAGTCCACGTTTGCAGGGTTTTTAACAACGCGGATAATTTCAGCCTTCTGAGTTTTCCCAGTTTTCAAGTCTGTTACACAAGCGTATTTCTCGCTTAGAACTCTAACCTTTAAATTGCCGCCTCTTCTTCTTTCAATCTTCCTTTTTGGTTCGCCCAGAACTGTCTCTGTGGGGAAGGAACCCTGCTCGAACTTTCGCTTGCCCCTATAGGGCTTCCTTTTGCCTCCTGTTGGCTTTCTTTTGTGCAAGTCACCATGCCAAACAGACATGCCGAATCCCTTTGGGCTTGTTCACTATCACACCGCTTAGAATATAAACCTATCCATTGAAAGGCGTCAAAATTAAGAGTTTTCAAAGACTTTCTCTGAAGATTTGTCCCTTTCTAGGATTTTTCTAAGCTCCCTTTTCATTGTAGGAATGTCATGGCTTAAACCAAAATAATCCGCGAAATATTCAGTGGTTTTCAAGAATGCCGAACGGCCCTTTCTTTCGGAAGCAATAAGCCCCATTTCCTTAAGCAGTTTAATGTGCCCGTAAGCGTGGTGCCCCCGCACTTCGACAACGCGTTTCTGTGAAACTGGTTGCCTTAGGGCGATGTATGCTAAAGTCTTGAGCGGACCAACGGAGAGAAGCGGTTTTTTTACAAGTTTCTTTACGTAAGGTGTGAATTCCGCCTTTAATTGAAGGACGTACCTTTCATCCTTCAATTCCAAAATTTCAAGCGCCGTGTTTCTGTTGGCGTACTCTTGCATAAGCGTTTTTAGTAACGTTTTTACCTTACGCTGGGATCTCGTTTTCAAAACAGAACAGATCTCTGATATTGTTAACGGGCGTCCGGAAACGTATAACGCTGCTTCAACAAGGGCAAGTTCATTAAGGTTTTTCTCATTTCTTTCTTTGAGGGAAACTTTTGAATCAGTTGATGTGCTCTCTGCCTCCAATGTTTAAGCCTCCAATCGTTATGTATATTTCCTCGGTTTCCTCGTCCTGCCAAAGGCTTACTTTTTCATTTTGAGCTAGGAAAAGTAGAAGAATAAATGTACGGATCGCCTCCAGTCTTGTCATGCCTTTAGTTAGTGTTGAAAACTGAATTATCCCCGCCCCTTTCACTTTTTCGCAAAGTAATCTGTAAAGTTTCTCCATTTGAAGCTCAATTTCCATCAAAAAGTAGTCAGTTTGAGGGAGAATCTCTGAAGGCGATGGAATGACATGTTCAAACCGTGTTTTTGGCGGTTTAAGTAACATCTCACTCTTTAAAACGTCGTCCAAAACTTCTAAGAGATGCCTTATAGTTGTCGATGTCAACTCGTATCTAAGGGGGAGAAAAAGCGGTGGAGGCAGGAAATCTTGGACCTGTTTAGGCTGAGGCGGGGGCTCTTCAAGTTTTAATAGCAGTTTCGATTTCATCAAATATATTAAGGCTGAAGAGTCTAGGGCAACCCCGGAGGCTCTGAAATCTATCTGACCTGTCTTTTCCATCTCCTCTAAGAAAGTGTTGAGCAAGTATGCAATATTAATGTTCCATGGAGAAAGCTTTTCAAGTTTATGAAATTCGAAAAGTATGTTCCATGGTGGAAGAAGATAAAAGGGCTTTTTAATGCTTGTAGCCATCTAACTCGGTACCTCTAGAAACTTGGCTGAAATAACGTTCGAAACACCGTTACGCCCGTAAACCCCATATACTTTCTGTGCTTTGTTGACCATTTCAGGTTTTAACGTAATTATGATGAATTGAGTTTTCTCCGATTCTTCCAAAAGGAGATCAGCAAGCTTTGAAACGTGGAAGGCATCTAAATGTGCGTCCACCTCGTCCATGATATAGAAGGAGGCTGGTGTGAACTCTTTTATGGCGAATAGGAAGGCTACGGCGGCTACTGAACGTTCCCCACCGCTGGCTCCACTGACAACTATCGATGGCTTGTTGGGAAACTGGACTATCATGTCTATTCCACCGGCAAACGGATCTTCCGGATTTTCAAGTTTAAGGGTGGCTATGCCTCCACCCGTGAGTTTGGAGAAATACTTTTGCAGGTTTTGGTTTATTTTTTCGAAAGCTTCAAGGAAAACTTTGCGTTTCTTGCTTTCAATCTCCTCCATGAACTTTATTATTGCTTGTTTTTCCCTCTCCAACTCATTAATTCTAAGGGATAGTTCCTTGTAACGGGCGATTTGTTCAGCATAATGCGACAGCGCAAGCTGGTTTACAGCTTCTATCCTTTCAAACTCGAACTTGAGCATTTTCAAAATGGCTTCGGCCTCTTCAACTTCCTTTGATGCTACTTCAAGCGGTTTTTCGTATCCGAACTGTTTCAGCTGGTTTTGCCATTGCTCAAGCTGCATTATGGCGGCTTGAATGTTCAGTTGACACTGGTTCCACAAGCGGTCTGTTTCCTCATACTCAGCGTCGAGCTTGCGGAGCACTTTATCGACTTCATCTATTTGAGAAGTGAACTTTTGTGCTTCCTGTTTTGCGGACAAGACTGTCTTGGACAGCTCGTCGCGGCTTTTCTCTAAGTCAGCCAACTCTTGTTTCACTTTTTCTCTTTCCTGTAGCGCCTCTTCAACCTCCTTCTCAACCTTTTTGAGCTGTTGTTCGATTTGTGTTAACTGGATTCTGGCGTTTTTATACCCCGTCCTCAACACGTTGTCATACTGGGATTGAAGGATTGAAATTTCAGTTTGAACCGCGCCAAGCTTTTGTCTCAAAGTGTTTATCTCTTCAGAAATTCTCTCCCTCTTAGCTTCCATTTCTTGGATGTGGGCCGGGTCAACCTTTCGCCTCAAAACCGCCAATTCGCTTTGGAGTTTGCGGTTTTCCTTTTGTAGAATGCTTTTTTCAGCTCTATAAGTCCATATTTTCGCCTTTTCAGCCTCAATTTCACTTTCAAGTTTCTTAACACGCGATTCTATTCGTTTAATGTTGGATTTTGTCCTTTTTATGCTCCTTTTCACTCTAGCTATTTCCCTGTCAAGCATTGTTATAGCTTCTGATAGGCGTGCAATCTCAACACGTGTTTTGTCTATCTCCTCCTCTAGTGCAGCAACATCGTTTTCTCTTCTCGTGAGGTGCCGCTGCAAAGCCGTGACAGCTTCATCTAGACTTTTTATGGCTGCCTCACTCGGTATTATGGCTGAAAAATCGATAGGCGCCCTGTAGTAACCGCTTTCCAGCGCACCGCCCGGCTCGTATAAGTCGCCGTTAACCGTTACAACCCTGTAACCTTCGTTGGATAATGTTAGGGCGGTTTTTTCGTCTTGAGCAATCAATGTGTCTCCAAAGACAAAGTAAACGGCTGGCTCGTAGTGCTTGGCACATTTTATGAAAGAAAAGGCGGCGCCGTTAATACCTTTAACATCCGGTGTCTTGATGGGCTTTATATTTGAGATTCCCTCGAGAGGTATTATTTTGACGCGTCCAAGCTTCATTTTTCTCAAGGTTTCAGTGCAAGTGAACGCGGCATCAAAATCTTTCACAACAATGGCGTCAAGCCAGCCGCTGGCCGCGACCTCAATTGCCTGTTGATAGGCTTTATCTATCTTTATCAAATTACGCAGCCTGCCGTAAACTCCGGGTATCACGCCCAGCTCGCCGAGTTCCTCTATGCTTTTGAGGGCTTTCTCTTCGGCTGCAATAGTTTCTGCAAGTTCTTTTTGAGTGGCAAATTCTACGACGGCTTCGCGGGCTGAATCTGCTATTTTTCCCGCCTCGGCTATTTCCCGTTCTATAGCCTCTTTTTGGGCTATTCTCCTTTCAAGTGTTCGTTTTAAACTTTTAAGCTGGTTTTTCTGTTCCTTTTGCACTTTTTCAAGCTCGGCTAAAGACTTCGCCAGTTCGTTAAGGGTTACGGTGAACCGTTCCTTTCGTTCGTTCAAGTCTTTAAGCCTTCGCTCACGGATTCTTATGGCAGTCTGGCTTTTGGCATACTCCGACCTCAAGAACGCAAGCCTTTTGTAGTTTTCGTCAAGCCGCATCTCTATCTCCCTTATTCTTTTACTGTTCTCGCCTAGATTCTCCCAGAGCTGTGCGGATTCCCTTGCAAGCGCATCGTGTTCCGCTTGTTTCTTATCTATTTCATTTTGTAGACGCTCAAGATCCATCCTCAAACGTCTTATTTTGAGGCGGTTTTCACGAATTTCGTTTCTAATTGATTGGTACTGTTGAAGGCTGTTCTCCCTGACCTTCTTGAGACCGTCGAGGTTTGTCTTTCCAGAACTTATTTTTGTTGTTAGTTCGGTGATTTTGGATTTAAGCTCCCCAATTCTCATTTGAACCCTTAAAACTTGGGAGCTTCCCTCCTCAACAATTTCAGAACTTAGCCTTCGCCATTCATCCTCAATTTCCTTGCGTTTAAGCCTATATTGGTCGCGGACAGCCTTAAGCTTTTCAAGTCTGCTTTTAATTTTCTCTGCCTGTTCCGTCTCGCGTTTTATTTTCTCTTGAATTTGGGCAATATCATAGGAGAGTTTGATAGCCTCAAACTTTTTGATTTCATTTTTAAGGAAATTATAGCGGAGAAGTTCGTTGCGTTCCCTTTCAAGGTCCTCGACTCTTTTCTGCACCTCCTCTATTCTCCCCATAGCTGTACGTATAGAAAGGTCTGCAGCTCGCAGTTTTTCTTCAGCTTGAGCTCTTTCAGCGTCATATTGGGCTATTCCAACAAGGTCCTCGATTATTTTTCGTCTTTCCATCGGGGAGACGTCTGCAAGCCGAGTTATTGTGCCTTGCAAAATTATGTTTTGACTTGTGGAGCTTATACCTGCCATGGAAAGAATTTCCATTAGATAGGCTCTTGAAATCCTTCTTCCATTAAGCCTGTACACGCTCTGTCCGTTTCGGTATACCTCGCGGGAAATGGTAACCGTAGCCGTGTCTACGGGTATGCGTCCATCTGAATTGTCGAATTGTATGACAACTTTAGCCATTTTTGCCTTTTCTAAGCCAGCCTTCTCAGAGCCCTGGAAAATTAGTTTTGCAGCTGTTTCCGCCCTAAGCCTTTTAACGCTTAATTCGCCAAGGGCGAACAAGATAGCGTCAACTATGTTTGTTTTCCCGCTGCCGTTGGGTCCTGTGATTACTGAAAAACCCTTATCCAAGAGAATTTTAACAGTTTGTGGTCCGAAGGACTTGAAACCTTTAAGCTCAATCTTCTTAATATAGGGCATTAAGTTGCGCCCTCACCCCGTTGAAAGCAGCCGCTACTATTTTGGACTCAATTTTGTTCGATTTCTCTATAAAAGTGTTGCATTAACATGTTTTAACGGTTATGCACTTTAAAATGGCTATTTACCAACCTTTGAACCATACTTTGTAGCCATTTTTTTGACAAAATCTTTAACGCGCTCTTCTTCACCGTAAACAAGCAAATAGCCATCGCTTTGCTCTTCATGGGAAAGGTTTAATTCTTCAGCCAAACTTTTCAACGTGTCCAAAGGCATTTCATCTGACGGTTTAACGCGAACCCAACGTTGTTCTCTGGGCAATCCTGGAACAAACCTTGAAACACTTTCGTCTTCGTCGACTTTTCTACCGGCTTCTTCTAGCTTTTTAAGCCATTCTTCAACATATCCCTCTCCAAACTTTTGCCCTTCCGAGATGAGATACGACTCCACATTGTTTAGGTATTCCTCAATTTTCTGAGCAGTTTCAAGCCTTAAAGGATCAGCCTTCAACACGTTGATTAAGGTTCGTGCATGCTTCAAGTCGCCGGTGATGTTTGGGGGTATGGAGGCCCCCTTTTTGCGTATATCTGTTAGCATTTCTTCAAGGGTTTTCCAGATGGCTAGATACCCCATCCAACTTCCCAAACTCTATAAAGCACTGACCCATTAATATATGCTCTTGGTTATAGCTTAACTGTACTCCCTTCACGGTGTGCTGCTCGGACTGTTGGGAAAAGGTTTTTAGTTAAGTTGTTATATGTGTGTTCAGCAAATGTTTGTAGTGGAGTTGATGTTTAATGTCTGTGTTTGCAGCTCCGGGAGCGTATGACCGTGCTATAACAGTTTTCTCGCCTGACGGGAGGCTCTTTCAAGTTGAGTATGCAATGGAGCTTGTTAACCGTGGAGCGACAATTTTGGGAATAAAATGTCCCGAAGGTGTTGTTTTAGGCGCTGAGGAAACTATTGAGCCCCTCGAGGAGTCTGAAACTTCTTGGAAGATTTTTAAGATTGACGAGCATATTGGTGTGGCGATAGTTGGTTTAAGCTCCGATGCTAGGGTCTTAATTGATAACGCTAGGATTTACGCGCAAAGCAATAGGCTGACATATGATGAGCCGATTGACGTTGAAGTCGTGACGAAACGGGTCTGCGACATAAAACAGCTTTACACTCAGCATGGCGGCGTTAGACCATTCGGAGTTTCATTGTTGTTCGGCGGGGTGGACAAAACTGGCTGTCGCCTCTTTGCAACTCATCCGAGCGGCACCTACAGGGGACACAAGGCTGTAGCTGTTGGCGCTGGAAAAGAAACCGTGATGAATATTCTGAGGGAAGAATATCGTGACGGCATGAGCCTTGAGGATGCCATAAAACTTGCAGTTAAATGTCTCGTGAAAGCCCTCGAGGCAAGGGGTTTACAGCCTAGAATAAAGATTGCAGTTATCCCGGCGGCCACAAAGAAAATGGAGATGTTAAACGACGAAGTTATTGAAAAGTATATGAAGAGCTTGGGATTAGGCAAGTGAATTTGAAATGAGCGAAAAGTATACGGTTGCCCGTATAACGAAGGGCAATGAGCACTTTGAGGTTCTGGTGAAACCCGATAAGGCTTTAGACTATCGTTTAGGTAAAACGTCCGCTTTAACAGAAGTACTTGTTACAGAAACAATTTTCTCGGATGCAAGCAAGGGAACAAAAGTTTCGGAAGAAGCACTTCGTAAAGCTTTTGGAACAACAGATCCTCTTAAAGTGGCAGACATAATCATCAAGAAGGGCACGCTGCAGTTAACCACTGAGCAGCGTAGAAAAATGATTGAGGAAAAACGTAGGCAGATAATAGCCTTCATATCCAAGAACTGTGTCGATCCGAGGACGAACCTTCCCCATCCACCTATGCGTATTGAACAGGCTATGGAGCAAATCCATTATTCCATAGACCCTTTTAAGCCGACGGAGGAACAAGCGAGAGAAGTTGTTAAGCTTCTTCGGCAAGTTTTGCCGTTGAAGATGGAGCAGGTTTCAGTGAGCGTTCATGTACCAGCGGAATACGCGGCTAAAGCCTATGGAACAATAAAAGCTATGGGAACCATAAAACGTGAGGAATGGCGGGCAGATGGTTCATGGCATGGAATCCTAGAGATGCCAGCAGGCCTTTATGGACCGTTTCTGGAAAAAATAGGAGAAGTTACAAAGGGCAACGCTGAAGCGAAAATAATATCATAAAAAAAGAAGAAGTTATGTTATGAATATGGTTTGGATGTGTGTTTTATGCCCACATTCTTTGAAAGAAGGCAGCTTGTGGTTCCCGGTGACCTGTTGGCTGAAGGCGACTACATTGCTGGAGAAAACACTTTCAAATCAAACAACAAGATATATGCCTCAAGAATTGGACTTGTGGAGTATGAAGACAAAAAAGTGAACGTTGTAGCCCTAAGGGCTTTTTACATTCCAAGAGTTGGAGACACAGTTATTGGAACAGTTGTTGAGGTTGGCTTTAACGGCTGGGTTGTCGACATAAACGCACCCTACTTGGCCATGTTGAGGGCTTCTGAAGCCCTTAACCGGCCCTTTAAGCCTCAGAAGGACGATTTGACGCAGGTCCTTGACGTGGGTGATTTGGTTGTGGCTAAAATAGCCTCTTACGATAGAACCCACAACCCTCAATTAAGTGTAGATGAGCCGGGTTTAGGAAAGATAACTCGTGGGCAGATTGTTAGAATAACGCCCACAAAGATTCCCCGTGTGATTGGAAAGAAGGGCTCTATGATTTCGATGATAAAGCAGGAAACAGGATGTCACATAATTCTTGGTCAAAACGGTGTCATACTTGTCACCGGAAAAACCCCTGAAGACGAAGAGCTGGCAATTATGGCGATACATAAAATAGAGGATGAGGCTCACACAACAGGGTTAACCGACCGCATATTACAGATGATTAGGAAGGAGAAGGGAAAAAAGGAGGAGGTTAAAAAACTTGAGTCAAAAGGTTGAAAAATTGCTTGACAAGAAGGGTTTGAGGCTTGACGGAAGAAGGCCAGACGAGCTTAGACCCATAAAAATTGAGGTTGGTGTGCTTTCGAATGCTGATGGCTCCGCCTATGTTGAGCAGGGTAAAAATAAGATTTTGGCTGCTGTTTATGGGCCTAAGGAGCTTCATCCGAAACATCTAGCTCTGCCTGACCGCATGGTTTTGAGATGCCGGTATCATATGGCGCCTTTTTCCGTTCAGGAGCGTAAGTCTCCGGCTCCTTCAAGGCGGGAAATAGAGCTTTCTAAAGTCATTAGGGAAGCCATTGAACCTGCTGTTTTCGTAGAGTATTATCCGCGAACCGCCGTGGACATTTTTGTTGAAGTTTTGCAGGCTGATGGGAGCACTAGGTGTACGAGCATAACGGCAGCTTCGCTGGCTTTGGCTGATGCTGGTGTTCCAATGCGGGATCTGGTGGCATCTTGTTCCGCAGGCAAAGTTGAAGACATGATAGTTCTCGATTTGATGGATCTTGAAGATAAGGTGGGGACGGCTGATGTGCCGGTGGCTTATATGCCTAACTTGGGCGTCATAACGCTTTTACAGATGGATGGAATTTTAACCAGCGAAGAGTTTGAGAAGGCTGTGAACCTTGCCATTGAGGGTTGCAAGAAAATCTATGACATGCAGAAGGAAGCTTTAAAAGCCAAGTATGTAAGCGTTAAGGAGGTTGAAGAGTGATGACAGCGGCAACTACGGTTGTCCGTGTAAAGCAGAGGCAGATTGCTCAATTAATTGCCAAAGGAAAGAGACTAGACGGGCGCGGGTTAACAGACTACCGCGAAATAAAAGTTGAACAAGGGGTTATTGAGAGGGCGGAGGGTTCCGCGAGAGTTTTGCTTGGAAAAACGGAAGTCATGGTTGGAGTTAAAATCGAAACTGGTGAGCCGTTTCCAGACACCCCAAACGAGGGAGTTTTAACCGTAAATGCTGAGCTTGTGCCGCTGGCTTCACCAACCTTTGAGCCTGGGCCTCCAGACGAAAATGCCATAGAGTTGGCAAGGGTTGTCGATAGGGGTATAAGGGAGTCAAAAGCCATAGACCTTGAAAAGCTCTGCATAACTCCGGGCAAAAAAGTCTTTGTAATATTTGTTGATATTTACGTGCTAAATCATGATGGAAACTTGATAGACGCCTCAGCGCTCGCTGCTATGGCGGCGTTGCTAAACACAAAAATGTTTAATTACGAGGTTGAAGGCGGCGAGGTGAAAATAAAGCCCGGCTACACGTCGTTGCCGGTGAGGAGGCATCCGGTGACTGTAACTTTTGCGAAGATAAACGACAAACTTGTGGTTGATCCTTGGCTTGAGGAGGAACAAATAATGGATGCGCGTCTCACAATTACGACAGATGACGACGGCAACATTTGCGCTGTTCAAAAAGGTGGAAGTGGATATTTCACTCCAAAACAAGTTTTCGAAGCTGTTCAAATAGCCAAGGAAAAAGCTGCAGAAATAAGGAAAAAACTGGGATGGTGAAAGCATGGGTAAAAGAACAAAGAAAGTTGGTTCGACACGAGGGCTAGGCGCCCGTTACGGTGCAACCGTCAGAAAGCGATATGTGAAAATAGTTACCGAAGTTAGGAAGAAACACAAGTGCCCGCAGTGCGGCCTCTCCAAGGTCAAGAGGGTTAGTGTAGGCGTCTGGCAATGTAAAAAGTGCGGCTACACTTTTACCGGTGGAGCATATACGCCTACAACAAAGCTCGGGCTTGTTGCTAAGCGTGTAGCCAAGGGCGCACCGACAGAGGAAATAGAAACAGCGGCAATGTCGGGAACTGAAGAGGAATAGACTGGGCAGTGATACTTTTAACCACTTCGCGAAGGCCGACGAGAAGAATTAGAACCTTCTGTAAGGAACTCTCCTATAATATACCAGGCATTACAAGGATAAACCGTGGAAAACTAAGCTTTGAGGGCTTAGCTTCAAAAGCCTTAGAGCTCAATGCGGAGAAAATCTTGATCGTCGACAGGTGGAAGGGCGGGCCCGGGAAAATAGAGCTTTTTAAGCTTGAAAACGGAAAACTGCAGCCCATATCACCCCTCATCTATTTGAGGGGTGTTAAACTTCGAAGGGAATTTGGCACTATGCCGAGAGGCAGAAGAATAAAGTCCACCGCAATATTGGTGTCCTCAAAGTCTAGTCAAGAAATTGTAAAGCTGGAAAAGTCATTTTCAGAGTTCTTCAATCTTCCATTAGTGCAAAGCCTAGAGAACTGCAAAAATTACAACGCTCTTTTGCAGACTGGAATAAACGAGGCAGGTGAGATTGTGGTCACTTTCAGGCTTCTGCCAGAAAATGTTGAAATAGGTCCTAGAATGCGAATATCTCATCTTACTTGGGATTTAATCCATGAAGGCTAACGCGGTTATACGCCTAAAAATCCCCAACAAAGAGCGCTTGGAAATAGTTTATCGAGCGCTGGCACCGGAAGCAGCGAAGCCGACAACAGCCCGTTCTAAGGCGCAGTTAAAGATTGAGGATGAATCTCTTATTTTGGCGGTTGAAGCAAGAGACACCGTGGCTTTGCGGGCAGCCTTAAACGCCTATTTAAGGTGGGTTGCCTGCCTTTACAACGTTCTTTCAGTTTTAGATTCGCTTGGCTGAGAAGGTTTTAACGTTCTCTTTTGCCCTTTATGAAGTCTTCTACCCACTCTTTTGCCACGGGATCTGGGACTTGGATTGGTGGATGTTTGAAGGCATAGGCTGAAATGCTTATCAAGGGTCCAGCTATCTTTCGGTCCAGCGCTAACTTTACAGCTCTTATCACATCGATGACGACTCCAGCACTGTTGGGTGAATCTTCTACTTCAAGTTTGACCGATATTGTTAGGGGTCTGTCGCCGAATTTTCTGCCCTTAAGCCAAATATAGCATATCTTCTTGTTCCCTAGAAAAGGCACATAGTCTGATGGTCCAATGCGTGTTGGCACGTCATATGGCACTAGGCTTTTGACGGCCTCCGTCTTACTTATACGCTTTGTTTTAAGCCTCTCTTCCACAGTCATGTTTAGGAAGTCCGTGTCTCCGCCTAGGTTCAGTTGGTATGTTTCGTCAACGATGACTCCTCTGTCAACGCAAAGGCGCACAAGATTTCTGTGAAGTATGGTGGCGCCAAGCTGACTTTTAACGTCGTCGCCCGCCACTGGGAGCCCCTTCTCTTCGAATTTCTGGCTCCAAGTGGGGTCTGAAGCTATAAACTCTGGAATACAGTTGACGAAGGCGCATCCCGCTTCTAAGGCGGCTTGAGCGTAAAACCTAGTGGCGTTGTAGCTTCCCACCGGCAAATAGTTTACAAGAATTTCTGCACCCGCTTCTTTTAATGTGTCTGCAACATTCACCGGCTTAACTTCGTCTTCATTGTAGGTGTGGAAGGCTTCCTTCATATGGTTGGCTACGCCATCAAGAATTGGTCCGGGCTGGACTTTCACGCCTAGTTCCGGGACCTCGGCGAATTTTGCGCAGCAGTTAGGCTTAACGAATATGGCTTCAGACAAGTCCCTCCCAATTTTGTTTTTGTCCACGTCGAAAGCCGCGACGAATTTTATGTCTCGAACATGGTATCCGCCGAAATTAACGTGCATAAGCCCGGGAACAGTTTCGCCCTCTTTGGCGTTCTTGTAGTATTCAACTCCTTGAATTAGGGCGGATGCTGAGTTGCCGACGCCAACGATTGCCACACGGATTTCAGCCACGTTGTTTTCCCTCTCGTGGAGATTGGTTTAAAGGGTTTGAAGATTTTGCTATTAACCTTTTCTAGTTCACGCAACGTTAAAAAGGAAAGTTCCGCAAACTATTAAGCGTGAAAGCCTATGGACGAAGGCGCCGTGAACGTAAAGTTTGAGCCTTTCAAGGAAATAGTCATTATGGAACGCAACTTTTTTGCCACTCCGGAGGACATTGCAAGGTTTGCCTCGATAATTGCAGGTGGAAAAACGGCTGGGCTGTACTGGGCTGAGGGTGTAGTCTTCCTTTATTTCCCGCTTCCAGCGACAACGGAAACTGCGGCTAGAGCCCTTATAGAGAACGGTAGGGTTTACTGGACTTTTGTTGGGTATTCGCTTATGCCAAAATACCAGCCTCTAATCGAAACGAGAGAGAAAATAATAGTCCCAGTTATAGATATGTCCTCAAACCCAATGTTTAGGAAAGTGGCAAACTGGCTAAAAGAACAAAAACCCAAGTGAGCGCCACAGTCATGGAAAAGCAGCCAGAAACAATCCAGGTGAAGGGTAAAGTTTTTTCCGGAGTGGGTGAAGGTTCAAGGTTTATTGAACTTCAGTGGGTGAAAAACCAGATCGAGGAAAAGCTTGGATTCACACCTTTTAAAGGAACATTAAACCTTCTTCTCGAGGAGAGCGACCTAAACATTAGAGAGGCTTTAGAGAATGCAAACCCGATACCTATAGTGCCTGAACCCGGGTATTGTGGTGGGAAATGTTTTAAAGCTTCCATCATGAGCTCTGTGGAGGGCGCTGTTGTAATTCCAGAGGTTGAAGGTTACCCGAAAAATGTTTTGGAGGTTATTGCCCCGATGAACTTGAGGGAAAAGTTTGGGCTTAAAGATGGAGACACCGTAGAAGTTATTGTATTTGTTAAGTAGCTCGTATATTTCCGACGTGACAGAACATGTCAGGTCCATAGAGTTAAGCGTCGTGGCAAACTTTGGAATTCTTGGAGAGTCTTCTGGAGACCTTTTAACAACAATGCCCGCAGTTTGCGCTTGTCTGTCGCCATTATTCTAGGACCGCCAGCGTCGGTTATTATCGCTATGTTTCTCCTGTGCGAGCAGTCAAACCGGCAAATTGGCGCAATGCTTATAATAAAATGGAGTTAGAATATTTGCTCAAATATTATTTGGAGGAGGCGTGAATGTGGAAAAGATAGCTAACCTCAAGGATATTAAACGTGGAGGTTCACTTTACTTTAACTATAAGGGTCAAAGGGCGATACTTGTTCGCACCAAGAAGGGTGATCTAGTCGCATATGTCGCTGTTTGTCCGCATCAAAGGGCGAGCATTTTGTGGGATAATCAAATCAATAAACTGATATGTGAGTGCCACCTTTCCCTCTTCAATGTCGAGGATGGCTCTGTGTACAAACATAGTTCACTTTTCGAGCTGAAGCAAGGCTTAACTAAAATAGAACTTAAGGTTGACGATAACAAGGACATCTATGCAGTTTAAATTACTTGCTGGACGCGTCGGCTTTTCATCATTTTCTCAATAACTAAAATTCGAAGAAAGCAGCGAAACAACTAGACCAAGAGGCATTAAGGTTTTGCGTATACTATGTTGGATTAATGCAGAAACCTACGCACTATCACTATTGGTTTGTGTTCTATCTTTTCCAGCATCTCCCAGCTTACATTGGTTAAATCAACATTGAATTTTTCAGCCATGTCCCAGACGGTTCTGCCTGCGCCAAAGCCTCTGGCACGATTTGCAAGTTCTGCAATTGTTAGAGCTTCCTCAGTTGAAATAGGTTTGCCAGCCACTGCTATAGGGGTGGCTCTTCTCTTAAGTTTTAACATTCGTCCAAGAACGTAGGCTATAAAGCCTCCGAAACTGTAAATTCCCCCTATTGGTTTCGGTCTCGGCGTAAAGTGAAAGTTTCTGAACGAATATGTTTTGTCCGTGTCGGCGATTATGACGCAAACATTCTTTCCAAGTGTTTCGAAAATTTTTCTGCGAATTTCTTCAGCTATGGCTTGGGCGTTTTCTAGTGGTAGAGAAACATACGCATATGGAAGGTTTGTTCCATCTATGCCTCCCTCAGAGCCAAACATTAGGGCTTGAAGCAAACCTGCTTTTTGGAGGGCGACTTGCTTATGGCGGCTTCCAGCATCCCGCGGGTAGTTGCGGAGCCTTTGTATCAGTTTTGGTCGCAGGTGGCAGAGGGGTCCAAGAACATAACCCCAAACTATGGGCATCCAAACTTTGGCGATAAACTTGGCGGCTAGGCTTGACTGTACCTTGTTTTCGTCCACAATATTACCGAGCGCCACTGAAATGGCTTTTTCGGAAATGACTAGAAAATCTCCGTCCCGAATTTTCCCAGCAACGCTTTTAACTGTTTCTTGTAGGTAGTTTTCGCCTGGCCGCCAATATTTGGTTGTAATGGCATAAACTCTAAACCGGGTTTTCAAAAATAGTTTGCGCTCAAAGGTTTTTGAACCGTTTTTTAATCTCTTCAATGTCGCATTCCGGCGGTTTCAATTTGCCTTCCGGGCAGTAGCCTAACTCCACACACGTGGGTCCGGCGTTTTCGAAAAGTGAGGGCGCAACCGTTTTCGCTTGACGGAGCATTTCTGTTGCCACTTCACGGAGTTCCCACTGGGTGCGCATGCAACAACGTAAGTTGAAGAAGTGGCGGAGCTCCCGGGCGTTCATGGTTACCATTATGTGGGTTTTCGCCGCGTTTGGAAGAATGTAGCGGGCATCCTCCCTTGGAATCCCCATATCCAGAAGCTTGTTATAGGTTTCTGAAATGCGCCTTAAAGTCTCAGTAAACAGTTTTTGGGCCTCGGGATTAGCATCTATGGACGGTGGAACCACATAACTTTTCAGGGTATCATATTTAACGTGGCGTTGGCTCTGCTGTGTGTAGGAGGCGATGCGGTGACGTACAAGCTGGTGGGTTAAAGCCCTCGAAACATCCTCAATACTAAATGTGAAGGAAGCATGTTCGATAACGGACAAGTGCCTATAGCCAGTAACCCGCTTAACAACTCGCCTAGCCTTTTCGAGGTCGACTGTTTCAAGCATTTCCGAGGGATATTCACTTTTATATGAAGTCATGGCTGCTGCTCCACAAAGACGCTCCGGATCCGCCGTGTATCGAAGAAGCTTAACCCTCATCTCGAACACTCCTTTAAACGCTTAAACCACGAAGTGTTAAAGTAATAAATAGCTTGTGATAAAACACTTTTGGTTCCGTCCATGGCGCGTTTAAAGAAAGCTGCAGATTATATCAGCGAGCTTTGCGCAAGCGAAAGCGAGAATAAGCGGAACCTTGGAGAAACGCTTAAAACACTATACGAAAAGTGGACAAAAACGCTTGCCCTAAAGGACTTTCTAGAATTCAACGAGATTATAATGGCTAATAGGACGGAAATCGGCAAAGCCCAATTCTTTGGAAAGTTTAGGGCTTACGCTTTTGAGGAGTACATCTACCGCCTTTTAAAGGAAAAGATCCGCTTGGGTCGTCTGGAAATCTTTTGGGCTGAAAAATGTTTAGTTTGGCAGGAAAACGGCGAAGAATATGCAATTGAATTTGACATTTCAATGGGCACTAAAAAGGGTGAATTTGTCGATCCAACGGTTGTTTTGGACGCTAAGGTTGAACTAGACTCCTCTAGGCTTAAAACAGCCGTTGCATCATTTGCTATGTTGAAACAATGGAAACCCGAGGCTAAATGCGCGGTTGTTTATATTAAGAGGGAGTTGGACGCTAGTCTTTTAAAGTTGGCTAGAAACTGGGCGGATGGAATCTTTCAACTAAGCCTAAAAAACAATGAGACTGCTGCTTTCCTTGACTTTGTTGCCAAATGTCTCTCAGCTGATTGCTAGATTTTTTCGTAAATTCGGTCAACGGTGTATTTTCCGCTTTCCATCTCCATTTCAATTTCACGCAACAGCAATATGCGTTTGAAGGTCGGCGGATGCGTAGAAAACCACGTGTTGATTTTCGTCCATGTGGATTGGGCTTCCTTTTCCATGGCTAGTTCAAGTTCCCGCTCGTCTAAAACGCCATCCTTGTCCAAGTCGTATTCTGCTTTCTTCTCCATTATGGCGGATATTTCAAGCTTCGCTGTCGCTGGATCCCCTATGTAAAAGGGTCTGGCTCCGGATGGCGGTTTAGGCGAAAGCGACAAGCCATAGGTGATTTTTGCCAAGGCGCTTTGGAGGCTTCTAGGCGAACCAGTTAAATAAGCGGAGTAGGCGTCTGCATAATGCTCGCGGAGACGGCTCAAGCCTCTGACGCACAAAAGCGAGACAATGTAGACGATGTAGGAGATTATTGCTGCGACGAAAAAGGCTGCTTTAATGCTGCTTCCTTCTTCCCGCTTTCTTGATGCCGGTGCCCACCTTCCAGCCTCCCACGTGGCTCTTGCGATTATGTAGGCGAGAAGCGGCAACGCTGAAAGCACGGTCATAACAATGAAGTCTCGGTGCTTTATGTGGCCAAGCTCGTGGCCTATAACGCCCCTAACCTCGTCTTTGTTAAGCTTCTTCAATAGGCCTTCGTGAACTGCCAGTGTGGCGTCTTTGGCTGTTCTACCGAAAACAAAAGCGTTGGGTGTTTCGTCCGGCACTATGGCAAGCCTTGGCATGGGCAGCCCGGATTTTTCGGCCAGTTCTTTAACGGTTTCTTCAAGCCACGGGTTTTCACCCTTCTCCAGATAGCGGAGCCTCGTGGAGCTGGCTACGATTGCTGGACCTATGAGGTATTGGATGAGTATGAATAGGATTGTCCCTATAATCGCGTAGACAAGGCTTACTTGGAAAATAAACATGATTGCCGAGAGGAAGAGGGCGAATATGAAGGCTGCTAAGAACATGGATGTGCCCATGGCAAGCTTAAGCTCGGCAAGCCTTCCCAAGGTTCACAAGCACCTAGTAAAACGCAGTGGCGAAATTACAAGTTAAGGGTTTCCCTCTGTGGAGGTTATCTCATATATTTCTTCGGGTTTCTCCTAAACTCTTCCTCGCATATCCGCGAACAGAAGTAGATAACGCGTCCCTCATGTTCGATTTTGCTGTAGGCTGTGTCCGGATCTATTTTCATGCCGCAAACAGGATCCGTGACCAAGCGTTTTTTCTCTATTTCCATTTTCACCCCCTCTGGCTCATATTTCCTTAAGGTTTGACTGTTTAAGGCGACTATAACGGTGCTTAGAGACATTATTATTGCGCCAACGGCTGGCGGTAAGCTTATGCCGTAGCTTGCCAGCACACCAGCTGCCAGC
The DNA here is from genome assembly GCA_038817995.1 of Bathyarchaeia archaeon. Classification (GTDB taxonomy): domain Archaea; phylum Thermoproteota; class Bathyarchaeia; order Bathyarchaeales; family Bathycorpusculaceae; genus DRVP01. The sequence goes on from JAWAZC010000005.1 coordinate 33,780, forward strand.
GGAATTGTCACTGCGTTGTAGCCAGCTGCCCACCATAAGTTTTGAACCATTTTGGCGTAGGTTTTCCTTGAAATGTCTATGGCTTTGACCACGTCGCGGGGGTCGTTTCGGACAAGAATTATGTCAGCGCTTTCAATCGCCACGTCTGTTCCAGCACCTATGGCTATGCCCACGTCCGCCGTAACCAGCGCCGGAGCGTCGTTTACGCCGTCGCCTACCATGGCGACGCGGTAACCCTCATCTTTTAGCAGTTTTATTTTTTCCGCTTTTTTGTCTGGTAAGATTCTGGCGAAGTAGTTGTCTATTCCGAGTTCTTTGGCAACCCAGCTGGCAACTTCTTCGGAGTCGCCTGTAAGCATGTAAACCTTGACCCCCCGCTTTTTGAGCTCCCTAACCGCCTCGTAGGATTCTTTCCTAATCATGTCAGCCAACGCTATGGCGCCGGCAAGCTTTCCGTCAACAACTATAAAGACAACGGTCTTGCCTTGTCTTTGCAGTTCCGCTATTTTTGGGTCGCTGATGCCTATTCCCAACTCGTCTAGAAGGTTTATACTTCCAACATAAACTTCGCTTCTCCCGACCTTAGCATAGGCGCCCCGTCCCGGTAGAGCCTTGAATTCTTTGACTTTTGTAATTTTGACTCCTTTGTTTTTGGTGTGCTCCACTATGGCTTTTGCAATCACGTGTTCGGAGTTAAGCTCAACGGCGGCTGCTAAACCCAAAAGCTTGTCTTCCGGCATGTATGCAACGATGTCGGTTACGCCGAAATTACCCACTGTTAATGTGCCAGTTTTGTCGAAAACCACGGCGTCCAAGTCTTTAACCATTTCGAAGGCGCGTCTATCCCTTATGAGGATGCCGCTTTTCGCGGTTATCGACGTTGAAAGCGCCACGACAAGCGGTATCGCCAAACCAAGCGCATGGGGACAAGCAATAACAAGCACTGTCACAGCCCTTTCAAGAGCCACGTCCGAACCAGCCAGAAAACTCCATGTTATGAAGGCGGTTATTCCGGCTGCAAGCGCTACGTAAAAGAGCAAAGCTGCAGCCCTATTCGCCAAATCCTGCGTCCGTGAACGGCTTTCTTGTGCTTGCCTAACAAGCTTTATAACTTGTGCCAGATAGGTTTCTTCGCCTGTTCGTTCAATCCGCACTTTAAGTATGCCTTCGCCGTTTACGGCGCCGCCCACCACTCTGTCGCCTAAAGCCTTGCTTACCGGTTTTGACTCGCCAGTCAACAACGCCTCGTTGACTGAGGACTCGCCTTCGACGACAACGCCGTCGGATGGAATTTTCTCGCCGGGGCGAACCAGCACAACGTCGCCTTTCCGCAGTTGAGCTGTGGGCACATCTACGATTTCGCCGTTTTTGATTAGGTGGGCTGTGGTTGGCATTATGCGGACAAGCTCCTCCAGCGCCATTGACGCGCCCATAACGCTTTTGGCTTCAATCCAGTGGCCCAACAGCATAACATCAATTAGGGTTGCAAGCTCCCAGTAGAAGTCTTTACCGCCAAAGGCGAAGATCGTTCCAAGTGAATAGAACATAGCCACAGAAATAGCCGCGCCAATAAGCGTCATCATGCCCGGCTGTCTAGCCTTAACCTCATCGGCCAAGCCTTTTAGGAAAGGCCAGCCGCCATAAACGTAGACTATCAGCGATAAAAGTGAAAGAATCTCCTTTTGGAATGGGATTTTAAGCCACTCTAGGCCAAGCCACATCTGAATCATTTCGGAAAGAAGCAGAATTGGCACGGTTAAAACGAGCGAAATCCAAAATCTACGCTTAAACTCCCCCACGTGGTGGGTATGGTGATGATGATGACTGTGAGTGCTCAAACGCTTTCGCTCCCCAACGGTTCTAGCCTTTAAGCCTTTCAAGGATTATTGCGGGACAGATTTTTTTCACACCTTCTATGGGCCCGATTTTTTCGGATATAAGCCTCGTGAGTTCCCTGCCGTCTTTTGTCCAGATTTCCGTCATTATCATGTGGTCGCCGGTGGATGTGGCTACACAGCGGATTTCCTTAAACTCGCAGAGTTTTTGGGCGACCTCCAAAAGCTTCGGGGGATCAACGTCTATGCCTACAATTGCAACAGTGTTTAAGCCCATTTTCGCCGGGTCCACTTCAACTGTGAACCTTTTTATTACGCCCCTTTCTTTTAGAGCTTGAACCCTCTTGCGGATTGTGGATTCGCTTAGCTTCAGTTTTTGGGCTATCTCTAAGAACGGGAGCCGTCCATCCTCCTGTAGAAGCTTTAGGATTTTCTGATCGATTTCGTCTATTTCCGAAATCTTCTTTGCCATTTTTCGCACCATTCTGTACTATTTTAGCCGAATTTTGTACGAAAAGTATAAATGCTTTGAAAGATAAAAGGATTGTGGTGAACGAAAATCGAGGAGGAATGTAGAAAATGGAAAAAGTTGAAGAGGAGAAAAAGCCGCTCTTAAGCCTCGGCGAAGTTGTTCCAGACTTCGAGGCGGTGACAACCCACGGCAAGATTAGGCTTTCAGATTTTAAGGGAAAATGGGTCATCCTGTTTTCGCATCCAGCCGACTTCACGCCTGTCTGCACAACAGAGTTTGTGGCTTTCGCAAAAATCTATCCGGAGCTTGCAAAACGCAACGTTCAACTTATAGGGTTAAGCATTGACAGCGTCTACTCCCACATTGCATGGGTTAGAACCATTAAGGAGAAGCTTGGCGTAACCATACCATTCCCAATAATCGCCGACCTAGACATGAAAGTCGCCAACCTGTTTGGCATGATACACCCCAAACAAAGCACAACAGCCGCGGTCCGCTGCGTCTTCGTAATAGACCCGGAAATGAAGCTTCGTGCCATGATATATTATCCATTGAACGTTGGAAGAAACATGGATGAGATTTTGAGGCTTATTGACGCCTTGCAGACAGCCGACAAATACAAGGTGGCTTTGCCAGCCAACTGGAGACCCGGCGACCCCGTTATAGTGCCACCGCCAACAACCCAGGAGGACGCTGAAAAACGTTTGCAGGAAGCCGCCCAACAAGGCTACGAGTGTGTTGACTGGTTCCTGTGCAAGAAAAAGATTCCATAACCCTTTTTTATGCATTTAATTAGAGGTGAATATGTTTGGTGCAGAAGCTTCGTTCCACAGCCAAGCTTGTTAAGGACTTGCGAATAGCTGTTGACAACGGCAGAGCCCATAGCGTTTGCCTCGACCTGCCGCCTGATCTTGGAACAGACATGGGACCAACAGCCCTCGAGTTGTGTGTAATGAGCTATGCGGGCTGTTTCGCAACAATTTTCGCTTTAATGGCTAAGAAAATGAGAGTTCAGCTAAAAGATTTGGAAGTTAAACTTGAAGCCGTAAAATCTGACGAAGCCGGAACAGTGACAGAGGCAGCCTTCAACATAATGGTTAAAACAGACGCCACGGAAGAAACCGTCCAGAGAATTTTCAAACTAACAGTGGAAAACTGTCCCGTTGGAAAACTTTTCGAGAAAGCGGGCGTCAAAGTCAGCTACAACATTAAAACCGAAAAATAGGAGCGAGACGAGTCTTGACAAAGTGGGAATGCTTGATTTGCGGGTACATCTACGACCCGGCGGTTGGAGACCCTGAGCACGGCGTAAAGCCCGGAACACCTTTCGAGGCTTTACCCGAAAACTGGGTTTGCCCCATCTGCGGGGCGCCTAAAGACCAGTTTGTTAAAAAAGAGTGAAAAATTGAGGTGAATGCTATGGAACAAGCAAAACTATATGTTTTGCCGCAATTGCCTTACGGCTATGGAGATTTACAGCCTTTCATGTCTGAAGAGCAGCTACGAATACACCACACTAAACATCACCAAGCTTATGTCAACGGGGCGAACGCCATCCTACAAAGGCTGGACAAAGCTCGCAAGGAAAACCTGGACATCGACGTTAAAGCCACACTTAAAGAGCTTTCATGGAACGTGGCTGGGCATCTGCTGCATTCGCTGTTTTGGGGCAACCTAGCTCCATCAAGCAGAGGCGGCGGAAAACCCGGTGGCAAACTAGCCGACAAAATAGCTGAAGAATTTGGAAGTTTTGAACGCTTCCAGAAAGAATTTTCACAGGCAGCCATAAGTGTTGAAGGCTCTGGATGGGCAGCCCTAACATTGTGTAGGCAAACAGATCGTTTAATGCTAATGCAGGTGGAAAAGCACAATGTGAACGTTTACCCAATGTTCCCCATTCTGATGGTTTTAGACGTCTTCGAGCACGCCTACTACATAGACTACAAAAATGACAGAGCCAAGTTCGTCGAGGCTTTCTGGAACATAGTCAACTGGGACGAAGTTGCCAAGCGTCTAGAAGAAGCCCTAAAATAGGTTGAGGTAAAACGATGCCGAAAATCCTAATACTCTATTACAGCAAGACGGGCAACACCGAGAAAATGGCTAAGGCTGTAGCTGAAGGCGCAAAAACTGTTCAAGGCGTCGAAGTGGAATTAACCTATCATGTTGAAGCGGATCAACTGAAGGATTTTGACGCCATAATTGTTGGAACGCCCACATATCATCACGACACAACCATAGACATTAAAAGGCTTTTTGAAGATGCAGCGGCAAAAAACATCGACTTAAAAGGCAAAGTGGGTGCAGCCTTTGGGTCCTATGGTTGGAGCGGCGAGGCACCAAAACTTGTTCTAGAGATTATGAAGAACCGCTTTGGCATGGACGTGGCGGAACCACCCCTTCTGGCAAAGTACACACCTGACCAGGCGATGCTTGAAAAATGCCGAGAATTTGGGCGAAAAATTGCTGAGAGGCTTATCCATAAATAGGTTGAATGGCCTATTATGTTTGGAGAAAGGGACATGTCTTCGAAAGGTGAGCTTTTAAATTTCATTAAAAAGCAGATAGAAGTTGAAAACGAAATTGTGGATTCGCTCAGCGAAGCCCTAAAAAGCATTGGCAACCCGTCGGTCAGAGGCGTTCTAAGGGGGATTTCGCTTGACTCTTTAAAGCACGCGGAAATGTATGACGCAGCCTTGAAGCTTTTAACCACAACTCAGCAAGCGCTTGCCCAAGAGCACCTCGACGAGCAGCGAAGCCTCGTGGAGAAACATATCCGTGTGGAAGCCGAGTTAATTAAGAAGATAAGCGACATACTGCTAACCGTCGAAAACGAGAAGGTTAAGCTACTTTTAACGGCTATACTTGCCGACGAGAGAAGGCATCACGAACTCCTAAAAGCAGTTTTGGAAATAATTGTGAAAGGCGAAACTATAACTGAAGAGGACTGGTGGGAGATTCTCTGGAAAAACGTGCCGTTCCACGGAGCGCCGGGCGGATAGCCCTCAATCACCATTTTGTGTAAAGTTTTAAATGGAAATTGAAAAGAATTAGTAGGAGGTGAACTTGCTTGGCTTCTAAAAAGTTGTTGGAAATGTTGAACGATGCCATCGCACGGGAAATACAAGTCTCCATCCAGTACATGTGGCAGCACGTCCAATGGAGCGGAGTTAAAGGCTTTGCAGTTCAAGAAGAACTTAAAAAAGTGGCAATAACCGAAATGAAACATGCGGAGGCTATTGCTGAAAGGCTTGTCTATTTGGGTGGAACACCTACCACAAAGCCCGCTGAAATCTATGTTGGAAAAACCCTCAAGGAGATGATTGAACGCGACATAAAAGACGAGGAAAACGCCATAAACCTTTACAAGGAAATAATAGCTCAAGCCCAGAAAGAAGGCGACATAACAACAGCCCACCTCTTCGAGGAAATCCTAGAAGACGAAGAGGAACACCACGACCTATTCACAACCCTAGCAGAAGAACTATAAACATGCAAATCTCCTCCCCATTACCTTTTTTGCTGTTTATTTTTGACGTAAGTTCAGCATCGATGGGCTAGAGGGAAGGGGTAGCGAAAATAAGCTTTGCTTGATTGCCATTTTCTTCGCAAAAGCTTAATGTTTGGCAAAGACATTATTGAAGATTAATTTTGCATGAAAGGTGACAAATGCATGTTGTCCCAAATCCCAACGAAAGTTGAAAAGGTTTCAAAGAAGCTGTTGGACTGTGAAATTTTAAGGGCTGCTATAATCGCCGAGCTGGACGCCATAAACCTCTACGAGCAGCTAGCGGCGGTCGCAGACGACGAGAAAATCAAGAAAGTGCTTTTAGAAGTCGCTAGGGAAGAGAAAACTCACGTCGGCGAGTTTCAGGCACTGCTCTTGAAAGAGGATACGGAACAAATCCAAGAATTGGAGAAGGGCAAAAAGGAAGTCGAAGAAATAACAGGATAAGTGCTGCGCATTTCGTGTGGATTTTCAAGCAACAACCCTTTTATTTTTCAAAATACAACATGCTGAACACCGAGTGATGAGAGATGACGTGGCGACACTTTATTGGAATATTTATGCATTTGCTGCCTACTGCTGCCAGACCGGACTGGCGCTGGGGGATTCGAGAAGGCTTAACATTGCTGTTCACTCTTGCCCTCTTCTTAATCGAACTTGTTGTGTTGGCGGTTCTGCTTTACCTTGCAGGCTTGATTGTCGTCGGCAAAAGGCGCGCATTGTTTTCAGACGCCTTCATAATAGCGCTCCTTGGAACCGTGTTATCAACGATTTTCGTGATATTCCTTCCAAATCTGATAGCGCTTCTGCTTAGCGTTATTACTTGGCTAATACTGATAAAGAAACTGTTTGAGACCGGATGGCTTGGAGCCATCGCTGTAGGCATACTTGTAGTCATAATCTACTTTGCAATCCTAATATTATTGGCGCTTGTCCTCGGGCTTCTGGGCCTAATATTCAGGTGGCTCACCACAATGCCATTCTAAAAACAGCGGCCAGCGAGGTTCAAACTTGTCAGAACCCAAAAAGCGCACAGCTTTGCTGGGCTTGGCTTTCCTCGCTTTTCTGTTTCTCTCGTCCTACGAAAACACTATTTTCTTCAACCTCCTACTGGGCGAGATTCTTAAAAACCAGCTTTTGGCTGTTGGAATGCTTTTCCTACACAACGTTCTTGTTGTCTCTCTCATCCTTTTAGGCATGAACTTTTACGTTAACCTCGTTAAGGCGGGGTTTTTCAAAAGAGAAGGAAAATATGCGAACATCGTTTTGGAACATCCAAGAACCTTTGCCCTAGTGTTCACCGGGGTAATTGTTTTTTTGAGCATACTGCGGGGATGCACCCTCATATATGGCGGAGTCATTCTTGAAGCTTTGCCAACGATACTGCTCATAAGCACGCCGGTCGGCTTAGTGGAGGGCTACGGCATTTACTTGACAATAAAGAAGACGCTGAGCCAAACAATTACTACAAGAGGTTTAGCCGCAGTCTATGGCATCTTCCTAATAGCCGCTGTAATAGAGGTAGCCTTCATAAACGTCTTAATCATGGTTTTAAAGTTGTCAGCATGAGCCGGCAACCGCGCCTTCGGTTTCCCGTAGTTTCATGCTTAACTCTTTAATAAGCCGTCTAAGTTTTGGGCTAAGCCTAACGGGGTATTTGGCGGCGCCTCGGAGACGCTTATATTTGTCTGGAAGCCTCGCAAGGTTATCCAAAGCTCTTTTCCGAATTTCCTCAAGCGAAGGCAAATCATAGATGATTCTGCCTTTCTCCATAACCTTAACCAGCAATGGTTCTCCATCGACCTCTTCGCCTTCAAGGGCGATAACATCTTTCACGAAAAAGCCCTTTTCATCGGTGAACCTAAAAACTTGCTTCCTTCCCGGCAGCGTGGCTTTCCCCTCGCTTAGTTTCATTATTGGAACGAATTCACCTTTCTCGTCGGCTTTCTCACAAAGCTTGTAGATTATGTCCACGTACGGCCTGTCGGCTGAAGTGCCCATCTTAGTGCCAACGCCGAAAGCGTCAATTTTGGCCCCTTTGCTTAGCAGTTCCTCTATTCGGTACTCGTCCAAGTCTCCGCTGGCGAAAATCTGCACGTAACCAAGCCCGTTTTCGTCCAGCAATCTTCTAACTTCACGGCTTATCGTCACCAAGTCACCGCTGTCAATCCGCACACCCCTAAGCCTAAACCCCTGCTTTTCAAGCTCCTTAGCCGCTTTTATAGCGTTTAGAGCACCCTTAACGCTGTCGAATGTGTCTATAAGAAGCGTAGCCTTGTCCGGGAAAGTTCTGGCAAAAGCTCTAAACGATTCAAGCTCGTTGCTGAAAAACATGACAAAGGAGTGCGCCATAGTTCCAAAAACAGGTATGTCATAAACCATCCCTGCAAGAACATTTGATGTGCCGCTACAGCCAGCTATGTAGCTTGCCCTTGCAACTTTCATGCCAGCGTCGGTTCCATGCTCCCTCCTCAAACCAAACTCTACCACTGGTCTTCCCTTGGCGGCGTAAACAACCCTAGAAGCCTTTGTTGCAATGGTTGTCTGCAAGTTAACAGTGTTCAAAAGAAAGGTTTCTATCAGTTGCCCCTCTATTACTGGGGCTGTGACCCTAATCAAGGGCTCGTTTGGAAAAACCACAGTGCCTTCCGGAATAGCCCAAACATCGCCGCCAAAGCGGAAATCCCTCAAATATTCTAGAAAATCGTCCTTAAACCCTAAGCCTTTCAAGTATTCTATGTGCTGTTCGGTGAAATGCATTTTTTCGAGAAAGAGCAGAACTTGCTCTAAGCCGGCGAAGAGGAGGTAGGAACGGTTTGGAGGCAAACGCCTAATGAAAAGGTCGAAGGTGGCTGGCTCAAATTTTTTGTGTTCAAAGTAGCTGGCGCACATGGTTAACTCGTAAAGGTCTGTAAGCATGCTCACGTTATGCTCGTCAACGAGACCCAACGTGTCTTTCATAGGCTTTCACCGTGAAGGAGCAGCTATTATTCCTTTTCTATCCGGGGAACGGGCAAGTCTTGGTTGGGCACCCTCCAGCATATTCAGATTCAGCCGCCACAAAAGTTTTCTCGGCAGCTTTTACCTCGCCAATGTAAAGCACTTGTTCAGGCTTGCTTCCGTAACGGAAAACTGTTATACCCTTACATTTCAACCGCCAAGCTAGTTCAAACACCTTCTTGACGTCTTCAACTGTTGCCTCATAAGGCATGTTCACCGTTTTCGAAACGGCGTTATCCGTGTATTTCTGGAAGGCTGCTTGCATCCGCACATGCCACTCAGGCGCAATATCCAAGGCTGTGACAAAAACCCTTCTAACGTCTTCCGGGACTCTGTCGATCTTCTGCACAGAGCCGGTCTTAGCTATTTCCTCAAGAAGCTTAGCATCGTAGAATCCTCTTTCCTTAGCCACCAACTCGAACAACGGATTCGTTTCAAAAAGCCTTGTGCCGTCCAAAACATTCCTTATGAAGGATATGGCGAACAAAGGTTCAATGCCCGAGGAGCAGCCAGCGATAATGCTTATGCTGCCCGTAGGCGCAATAGTGGTTACTGTAGCGTTTCTCATCGCCTTATACTTGTCTTTCCAAATGCTTTTATCAAAGTTTGGGAAGGATCCACGCTTTTCAGCTATCTCCTCAGACTTTTTATGAGCCTCCTCGTCTATAAAGCGCATCAGCTTTTCTGCAAGTTCTAAGGCTTCCTCTGAATTGTAGGGAATTCCAAGCTTTATAAGCATGTCTGCAAAGCCCATAACACCCAACCCAATTTTTCGATTAGCCTTCGTTGTCCGCTCAATCTCTTTAAGCGGATATTTATTAGCGTCGATAACATTATCCAAAAAGTGAACGGCGTTCCGAACGGTTTCCCTGAGCTTCTCCCAGTTGATATTTCCATCCTCAACCATGCGGGAAAGGTTTATCGAGCCGAGGTTACACGACTCGTAAGGCAGAAGAGGCTGCTCACCGCACGGGTTAGTCGCCTCTATCCGCCCCAGCTCCGGCGTCGGATTATGCCTATTAATTTCGTCGATGAAGAGGACGCCGGGGTCGCCGCTAGCCCATGCGGACCGCGCCATTAAATCCCAAACTTCTCGGGCTTTAAGCTTACGAGTCTTCTCCTTGTTTCTGGGATTAATAAGCCAGTACTCAGCATCCTCTTCAACATTTTTCATGAAATCATCTGTCACAGCCACCGAAATATTGAAGTTTTGCAAAAAGCCGGGCTGCAGTTTGGCCGTAATAAACTCTAAAATGTCCGGATGGTCGACACGGAGAATCCCCATCATGGCGCCCCTTCTCCTTCCACCGGCCTTTATAACTTCCGTGGCGATATCGAAAACTCTCATAAAGCTTACTGGACCAGATGCCACGCCCTTCGTGGACATGACTATATCGCCTTTAGGTCTGAGCCTTGAAAAGTCGAAGCCAACTCCACCGCCGCTCTTCTCAATTAAAGCCATGTTTTTCACGGCTGTGAAAATGCTTTCTAGGGAGTCTTCAACAGGCAACACAAAGCATGCGGATAACTGTCCAAGCCTTGTTCCAGCGTTAAAAAGCGTGGGCGAATTCGGCAGAAACTCCAGCCTCGCCATCATCCTATAAAAGATTTCCTCGCTTTCCCTAGAGTCATCGCCGTATTTTCGGTCAACCTTTGCTATGGCCCTAGCAACCCTGCGAAACATCTGCGCCGGAGTCTCGATTATACGTTCATTTTCATCCTTCAACAAGTAGCGTCTCTTCAAGACTTCAAGCGCGTTAACAGTTAATTTTGGCTCTTCAATGCCCAGCTGCACCCTAAGCTGCCTTATCTCCTCCTTCTTCTTCCTATAAGCCTGATACTCCGTTGCCACCTCTTCAAAGCCGTTTTTCTTCAAAACTTCGATAACCGCGTCCTGGGCGTCCTCAACGGACGGAACTTTCTCCTTAAACCTTTCCTCCAGAAGGCTTACCACTTCTCGCGTCAACTTTTCGGCTTTTTCGCCATCCTCAAGTTTAACGGCGACAAAAGCCTTATGAATAGCGTTTCTAATCCTTTCGGGGTTAAAGTCCACCAAACGGCCGTCTCTTTTCCTAATTTTAGTTATTGACATGGCTTTTCAAGTAATGGAAAAGAACAAATGTGAATATAAAGCTTGAAAACTTCTATTCCTCCGCAATCGCGACAAATACACAACTCAAGATCACAAACTGTTGGAGTTTTGTGGAAACGTCCATTTCTGAATCTAAACTGAATCTAAAATTTGAAAATTTTATATATGGCCGTTGTCATTGTAGTCTTGAGCGGCATGGCTGATATCTGTCCAATATGTGGGCTTCCCAAAGATTTGTGTGTATGCGGCGAGATAGGAAAAGAGCAGCAAAGAATTCGCATAAGGTTTGAAACAAGAAAATTTGGCAGGCCCACAACAATTGTGGAAGGCCTAGACGACAAGGACACAGACCTTGGAAGCATAGCTCAAAAACTTAAAAGCTTCTGCGCGTGTGGCGGAACGGCCAAAAACGGACAAATAATACTACAAGGAGATCACCGCGAAAAAGTCCGCCAATACTTGATAAAGCTTGGATATCCGGAACAAAATATAGAAGTTCAGTAGACTGCACGCCGCTAGAAGGAAAGTGCCCATGAAAATCCTACAAAGCATACGTGAGATACTTAAAAGTATAAAACATCGCAGTCCATCAAAAATATATTGCCCAAAATGTGGAAGCCTCAAAATCCGTTTATCCAGCAGTTTAGACTATTGGCTAACACCGAAGAAATATTTCTGCGAGGAGTGTGGCTACTTAGGACCTATAGTTATGGAATTGGAAGAAAACAATGAAGGATTCGAGAATTCTTAAAAGTTTAATCTGGCAGTTCTAGGTTTAGCTGTTTCTTTAAGGTTTTATAACGGTTCCGCACCGTGACCTCTGTTACACCGGCTGCTTCGGCAATATCCTTTTGAGTTTTCTTTTCGTTATTCATCAAACACGCAATATAGAGTGCTGCGGCAGCTAACCCCATAGGGTCTTTGCCAGCTGCAGCCCTACGCTGTTTAGCTTCTCGTAGTATTTGTATGGCAAGTCCTTGAGTCTTGCCGGAAATCCCTGTTTTCTCGGCAATTTTAGAAACGTAGGTTAACGGGTCTGCTATGGGCATCTGCACATCCAACTCACGGAGCAAGAGCCTATAACATCTTGCAACATCTTTTTTGTCGACAAGGCTAGCCTCTGCTATTTCCCGCAGTGTCCTTGGTGTTCCACTTCCACGGCAAGCTGCATACAGTGCTGCGGCTGCTATGGCAGCTATTGAGCGGCCCCTTACAAGGCCTTTGTCAAGTGCTTTGCGATATATGACTGCGGCTTTCTCTTTTATCGGCGGTGGAATGTAAACCTTATCTGATAAGCGGTCAAGTTCAGCCATCGCCTGCGCCAGATTCCGGTCTATGGAAGAATGTACTCTGGAACGTATTTGCCATTTTCTCAAACGCCACATTTGTAAACGGGTCGAAAGTGGGAGTTTCCTTCCAAACGCGTCGCGGTCTACTTGGCTTATGGCTGTTGAAAGGCCCTTATCATGAACAGAATAGGATGTTGGAACACCCACACGACTTCTTGCGGCCTTCTCCTCTTGAGTGAAGGCTCTCCACTCCGGCCCCTTATCCATCATTTGCTCGTGGAGAACAAGTCCGCATTCTCCGCAGACAGTTTCACCAGTGTCATAGTCGTGGATAAGATTTCCACTACCACACTCTGGACATTTGTCAACTGAACGTTGACGAGTTTTAACTTCTTGCTCGCTCATTACCCCACCCCTTAACCGCGGCAGAACCGTTGCCTTTCCATCATTCCTCATCAAATCGGAATAGAAGTCAGCCATTCGGCCCGCGTGCTTACTCAGATGAAATGTTTTAATATATAAATTTTATGGTTTAAACCGGAGTATCTGATTCACAAATTTTGAATATTAAGCTAAACTATCGATTTAATAGAGAAGCGTAATCAAAATGATGAGGTTGCCGGAAAAGATCAGAAGAACTCTTGAAAAAATAGTTAAGGAAACGGCCTCCAAAGAAAATGTTTACGGTGTAGGTTTGTTTGGAAGCTGGAGCAGAGGAGATGCGGTCGCTACAAGCGACGTTGACCTGTTAATTTTAACAAAAAACGATGTTCCAGACGAATACCTCGAAAGAATGGTATCCAACGGTATAATGATAGATTTTGACATTATTCCCATGAAATGGATTCTTGGACCTTTGCCTCCAGAACTAGACCAGAAACTTTTCGAAACTCAAGTCCTCTATGATAGGGACTGGAAGTTTACAAACGTTAAAATGTTGGTGGCTAAATCCTATAGTTCGCCGGAAAGAGTAGAAATTCGAACGAATGCTCATGCAATAGAAGCCGACATATATTTAAGCAGAGCAGCCTCGGCTTTATTTAAAGGAGACTTTCCAAGTGCTAGACTTTTTGCCTCAACAGCTATGGAAAACATCTTAAAGATACCTTTGGAAATAGCGTTACAACCAATCTCAAACAGCCATTTCATAGAGAAAGCTGAGCTAGCAACAGAGAAACTTGGTTTAAAGGAAATGTTAATGGATTACTTGGAAATATCGGGGCTGAAAGACGTGAATAAAAATTTGGCTGAGGAGAAACTGAAACTTTTTAAGATGCTATGGGACGATATGTATTTTACGGTTAAACAAAACATTCAAGCGGTTGAAAAAGTCCACCCCAAGGTGAAAGCCTATCTTAAATATTATTTCAACCCGTTCTTTATGCAAGGCGTGGTTCTGCGGACAACCTCGATCATTAACGTTGGAAACTTTGCCGAAGCAATTCACTACCTAAACAGCGCCTTCACCAACGTGCTCGAAAACTATGCTTGGCTCAAATCCACGGTGGAAAGGCAACGTATAGACCATACGACACTGTTCCGCTCTATAAAAGATCTCGAAAGAACAAACTCAAAAACTTGCGGTGAGATACTACATTTTCTAGGAATAGAAGACGCAAACAAGACGTCAGAAACCAAGACTGTTGAAAAAGTCAAGGGACACATCGCTAAAATCCATAAAGAGAGGAAACATTTAATCAAAACCCACATATCTAAGAGTTAACGAAATTTCTAACGAAGCCCGGTGGTGTAGCGGACAAGCATAGCGGGCTTTGGACCCGCTGACGGGAGTTCGAATCTCCCCCGGGCTACCAAACTTCACCTCCACTCGTATGTTGTAGGGTAAGAATTAAAAGCACGTAGCTCACAGCATTGTAGAGGTGGTGATCCTGAAATTCAGCATGACCATCGCCCTTGCGGATAAACCGGGTCAACTGCTTAAGGCTCTTGAACCAATAGCGAAAAACGGAGGGAATATAATATCAATTGTTCATGAAAGAGATAAGCTTGTTGAAGGCTACGTGCCTGTTAGTGTTGTTGTAGACTTTCCGTTGCGTGAAAACTACATGAATGCGGTAAACGAGCTTAAAAACCTCGGCATAGTAGTGGTGACTTCTAGCGAAATCGTTGAAAAAGTTAGGTTAACACTCATACTCACCGGAAACGTAAACCTAATAGAGGTTGTAAAGTCCAAAATCAGGGATGCAGAGATTATAAGCCTAGAAACCTCCACTATAAAGCCTAATGAAGTTTCGTTTAAACTTGAAGCCGAAGTTTCAGTGCACGGTGTCCACAAGTTTGTGGAGGAACTTAAAAAGATAGCAAGCGAACAAGATGCATTGCTAATTCTACCCTTCCACTTATGAGAAATCAAATGATTTACGGGCTGACAATAAATGAGACTTCTGATAGTTGGTTTCGGTTTTCTTGGAAAAAGTCTCGTTAAGGCCATAAGAAACAAAATAGATCTTCTAAAAAGCGTTGACCACAACTTCAAGATAATTGGAGTCGCCGACAGCAAAGGCTACCTCTATAGTAGTAAAGGGTTGATCATTGAAGAACTCAGCGCTCTTAACAGACTTTCAGAGCACAAAGAATACAAGACTAGCGAAACCGCTGCAGAGCTTATCAGCAAAGATTTATGCGATATAATTGTCGAAGTGACCCCAACAAACATTATAAACGGTGAGCCCGGTCTAACCCACATTACGCAAGCGTTAAAAAACGGTATACATGTCGTTACAGCAAACAAGGGGCCCCTCGTTTTAGCCTTCAAACAGTTAACAAGCCTGGCGGAGAAAAACGGATGCGATCTACTTTATGAGGGAACAGTTGCCGGAGCTATCCCTGTTTTTTCCCTTGTGAGAGAGTGTTTACAAGGCGACAAAATAGTCAAGCTGTCTGGAATCCTAAATGGAACTGTAAACTATATTCTCTCCAGAATGCACTTTGAAGAGATCAGCTTCGAAATAGCCCTTAAAGAAGCCCAAGAGAGGGGAATAGCCGAAAAAGATCCCTCTTATGATATTGACGGAATAGACGCTGCATGTAAAGTCGTCATTCTAGCAAATGCAATAATGGGACGGAACGCGAAGCTTCAAGATGTTGAAAGGATTGGCATACGTGGCATAACGCAGGAAGCAATAAGCTTGGCTAAAAAGGCAAACTACGCAATAAAACTGATCGGCACGGTAGATAAAAAGCTTGAAGTTTCACCAAAACTAGTTCCAATAAACCACCCCCTATGCGTGCACGGAACACTAAACGCCATCCACATTCAAACAGATCTAGCAAAAGAAATAACACTCGTCGGGCACGGCGCCGGAAAGGAAACAGTCTCAGCCATACTAAACGACCTAATAACAATTCTCAAAAAGAGATCTCCAGAGGACAAAAACCCCTAACAATCTTGCGCATGGAATTAAACTAGTTTAGCTAAACCTCAATCACATTTCCAATTGTTTCGTCAAGAGGAGTTTTCGAACAGTAGGCTTAATTGAGCGGGCCCGCTGGGATTTGAACCCAGGATCTCCGGCTCCGCAGGCCAGCGTCCTAATCCATGCTAGACTACGGGCCCCATTTGTCTGTTTATGAGAAACTGCTTAACACTTTATTAAGGCTTAAG
>JAWAZC010000006.1:0-48084 GCA_038817995.1 Bathyarchaeia archaeon
GACAGAACAACAAAATGGGAGAAGAGTAAAATGAACAACACGAAAGAAGTTCAAGTTAAACTTATGAAAGGCCTCCTAGACCTGATAGTGCTTCAATTTCTTAGCAGTCAGCCCATGCATGGCTACCAAATAATAACTAAGATTCGCAAAACCTTCGGTGTATACTTTGGTCCAAGCACTATTTACCCGCTCTTAAACGCACTGGAAAGGAGTGGTTACGTGAAAAGCGAGTGGGACATGAGCAACGAGAGACCCAGAAAAGTGTATAGGTTGACGGCTGAGGGACGTAACCTCTTGAACTTCACTGAAGATTCGCTGAACTTTATATGCAAGAAAATAGGGGCAACGGGCATCCCTAAAGGGATGACTTTAGAAGAAAATGGAACGCAACCAGTTTTGCGCTCCTTCCTTAGAAACGGTGAAAACGTGAAGCCAAGGGCTCCATTCCTGAAATAGTTAGGGGCAGTTGATTTAAAAAGAAGCTTGAAGGAAAATTATCGCGTATTCTTTTAATAGCTACACTTGGTTACTTACAAAGTTAGGGATTACATTTTGAAGGAAATAGACCTCTTAATTTGTGGATGCATCCTCTTGCCCATGAAGGATGAAAGAATTATTGAGGATGGTGCCGTAGCAATTAGAAACGGAAAAATAGTTTCCATCGGAAAAAATGAATCTTTACGTGGAATTAAAGCGAAAAAGATTATAGATGCTAAAGGCAAGGTTGCACTGCCGGGACTTATAAATTGCCACACTCATGTGGCTATGACTCTTTTTCGCGGTTTAGCCGAAGACAAACCCCTAAACGTTTGGCTCCAAGAGACCATTTGGCCCTTGGAGACGAAACTGACAAGTGAGGATGTTTATGCCGGAGCGCTTTTGGGCTGTCTGGAAATGTTAAAAAGTGGCACCACATGTTTTGCAGACATGTATTTCCATGAGAAGGCTGTAGCGGAGGCTGTTCGCGAAAGCGGAATAAGAGGTGTCCTATCAGAAGGCATCCTCGAAATCGGTAACAGGGAGATGGGAGAAAAAACGTTCAACAACAGCCTGAATTTTGCAAAAAACTTTATGGGGTTTGCTGAGGGCCGGGTAACCACAATGTTGGCGCCCCACGCCGCATATAGTTGCAGTCCGGAGCTTCTCCGAAAAGTTAAGGAAAAAGCCTTAGAGCTTGGTGTTGGTGTCCACATTCATCTTGCGGAATCCAGTGAAATGTTCAAAGAGTTTGAAAGGCTTTATGGCTGTAGCGAGGTCACTTTTCTTGATAAGCTTGGGTTTTTTGATGGACGCGTGCTCGCAGCCCACTGTATAAGCCTTTCAGAGGCTGATAGACGCGTTTTGGCTTTGCGCGGTGTTAACGTTGTTCATGTGCCTGTGGCCAACATGAAGCTTGGTCTGGACGCCGCAAGGGTGAAGGAGCTTGTTGATTTAGGTGTTAATGTGGCTCTGGGCACTGATGGACCGGCGAGCAACAACACGCTTGACATGTTTGAAACCATGAAGGCCGCTGCTTTGCTTCAGAAACATATTTATCGTGATCCAAGCGTTTTAACTGCTTATCAAATTTTAAGAATGGCTACTTTGAATGGTGCCAAGGCGCTTGGCCTTGATGGGTTGATCGGCTCGCTGGAGGTTGGGAAAAGAGCGGACATCGTGCTCGTAGACCTTTCTAAGCCTCACCTAAAGCCTTTGCATAATGTTTATGCAGCGCTAGTTTATTCGGCCCGTGGAAGCGATGTGGATACGGTTATAGTTGATGGCAAAGTTGTTATGGAGAACAGGGAGGTTAAGACTCTAGATGAAGAAGCCGTGATAGAGAGAGCTGAAAAGTGTTCAGTAGATTTGTTAGCGCGTAAACTTTAAGTATTCGGCGTTTAGACGTGTTTATTCCATCGTCTGGAATGTA
This sequence comes from Bathyarchaeia archaeon, assembly GCA_038817995.1. Taxonomy (GTDB): domain Archaea; phylum Thermoproteota; class Bathyarchaeia; order Bathyarchaeales; family Bathycorpusculaceae; genus DRVP01. Next base: position 1,910 of record JAWAZC010000006.1, read on the forward strand.
GATGCCGCCAATAATTCAAATCGAAAATTTGACCAAAAGATTTGGAAATTTCACAGCAGTTGACCACTTAAACTTGGAGATTGAAGAAGGAGAGATCCTTGGCCTTTTAGGGCCTAATGGTGCCGGTAAAACAACAACGATATTAATGCTTGCAACCGTCATAAGACCTACGGAAGGCACGGCCTACGTTGGGGGTTACGATGTCAGAAAGAATCCAAATAAAGTTCGGGAGCTTTTAGGCGTAGCCTTCCAAGAGCCTAAACTTCTGTGGGTTAGCACTCCATGGGATGTCGTCAACTGGCACGCGAAGGTTTGCGGGTTATCAACTAAAGAGCGCAAGCAAAGAGTTCGAGAGGTTTTAGAAGCCCTAGATATTTGGGATTACCGTTACAAAAGCGTTCACGCGCTTTCTGGTGGAATGCGGAAAAGAGTTGAAATAGCGAAAGTACTAATCCAGAGGCCCAAAATAGCCATAGTGGATGAGCCGACCGCCCAGATTGACATCGTTGGCAAGCATAAGATTTGGAGAATGCTTCGGAAGCTTCGCGATGAAGGAACAACTATCATTCTTGCAACCAACGAGCTTTATGAGGCCGATGTTCTTTCTGATAGAGTTGGTATCATGCACAGGGGTAAACTTCTTGTCTGCGATACGCCACAAAAACTCAAAGACAGCATTGTGGGCGGCGACATTGTTGAGATCCGGTTCGAAGTTGAACCCTCATCAAAAATCGTGGACGAGCTTAGACAATTCAAAGAAGTTGTCAAAATCGTCAAAACTAAGGATTTGACGCTTCGTCTATACTTGAACAAGGTTGAGGAAGTTGTGCCAAAAATAATGAGCACATTAATAAGAGAGGGCACCGCAGTTTCTTCAATACGTATGAGTGAACCAAGTCTCGACGACGTGTTCGCCCATTACACTGGTTTGACGCTTGAAGAGGCACAGAAGGGAGGCAGCTGAAACGCGGAAACTCTTCTACGTTGTCGAGCGAGATGTACGCCTGTTCTTCCAATATAAAGTTATGGTTGTCATGAGGGCTATATGGTTTGTTTCTCAAATCGCATTTTTCGGGCTTATAGCTTCCCGCATGGTTGTGGTGGAAGATTACTTCCGCTATTATGTCAGTGGCTTATCCATTATGACGCTTTACTCCGCGGCAATATTCATAGGCTTCGATATATATGAGGAGGCTGAACACGGGGTCTTCGAATACCTTCTCAGCCTTCCAGTTACAAGAAGACAGTTAGTCCTTGGACGTTCTATAGGTGGGGGGCTCCGCGCCTTCATATATGTAGGTCCATTGATTTGCGTGTCGCTTTACGTTATCGGCATTGTAAATCCTCTTAACTTTTTGTTGGCTCTGTTTTCGCTTTTTCTTTTCGCTTTTGGGGTTTCTGGGATGAGTATAACTTTGGCTGTTGTTATCAAATCCAGCGACCGCTTTGACATTCTTATGGGAGTTTTAGACGCCTTGATAGTGCGTCTAAGCACCGCCATGTACCCGTTAAGCTTCGTTAAAGAGGCGAACTCCCTTTACGGGTGGATAGCCAGCTTTAATCCAGTCACATTTGCAGCTGATCTTTTCCGTTGGGGCGTTGGGATAGAATCAAACTTGTCTTTTGAAAATCCTCTGTTGCCTTTTCTCGGAATAGCCATGTTTTTCGCCTTCTTCACTTTTGTTGGAGTGGTGCTTTACGACAAAACTATAGAGGGCGGTGGGTGGCGGTAGATGAGGCACATCATACACCTATTGGAAAACGATTTCCGAAATTTCTTCCGATACAAATGGTGGCTTGTAGGCCTAATAAGCATGAACCTAACCGACCTGTTTATTATGGCTATAGTCTATAACCGTATGCTTAATCCGGAGATAATTCAACAGATAAAAAGCTACTTCGACTTCTTCGCGCCCGGATTAACCGTTACTGGGTTGTTTGCCTCCGCCTTCATGATAGGGCGTGAAATCAACATGGAAAGAAGACAAGAATTCCATCGGTACATGCTCAGTTTGCCAATGACGAGGCTGGAGCTTGCCTTTGGACGAGTGCTTTCCGGAGGGTTGCGGGGTATGGTTTACATGTCGCCCTTGCTGGCAACATGCTTCGCTTTCATAGGCTTTCCAACACTAATGCAGTTTTTCACAATCTTAATTGTGCTGTTTTTCCTAGCCATGGGAATTTCTGGGCTGAGCATAGCCATAGCCGTTTCTACAACAAGCCTTGACAAATTCGTGACGGCGAGAGGCTTAGTCTATTACTTTTTGTTCTTCTGCAGCAGTGTTTTCTATCCGCTTTCGCTGATCGAGCAGCTTGGACAAGAGGGCAAGTTTCCGATGATTCTTGTGGCTTTTGCGAAGGTTAATCCGTTAAGCAACGCCTCAGACCTTATACGTTCGTTCCTTCTTGGAACACCATCCTTTTCATTTGAAATGATCGTTAGCGTATCAACTTTTTCAGCGGTTTTCACAATTCTGGCGGCTTTTGCCTATATCAAACTGATGGAACGCACCTGATTTGAGCTGAAGCGTTAAACTCTTGGGCTTTTACAGCAAAATATTAAGCAAGTGTTGGACATCTTAACTTTAGAAGCTTGGTGGAAGCTTGTCTTTAAAACAAGAAAGCCCCGATGAAAGTCTAAAAAGTCAAATTTACACTTTTTGTAGACAAATTGCTAACTCACGTCCTATAATAAGCGTATGCCTATGTGACGGTTCCATGCGAGCCTTTTTCGGCGGAACGAAAGCCTTGCTTGAGTTTTTGCTTATCATAAAGGGATTTAAGCCGCGATTAATGAACTACGTGAGGTTTTTCGATGATAGACCAGCAATTTTCTACGCTGTGGACAGGTGGGTCTTCGAGAAAGACGTAGATGTAGGCTTTCTAGGTGAAGCCTTTGCCGTCCACCTAATTTTCCCGTACACACCGCTGGTTAACGCTGGATATTTAAGGGCGAAAGAGGTTAAACTAAAGAAACGCTTAATCCTCGAGCTTCTAGAAAACCTCGTCCTCACATTTCCAGAACTTTCCCGTGAAATTCGGATAAAACCAGAATACTTTGTATATGAGAGCATGCTCAACAGGGCAAGACTGTTTCCACCAATGTATAACACGCTTTCTCACTTCTTTCAAAACGAGGTGCGCGAACAAAATTTTAACCGAGTCATGGAAGGATACTTGATTGCCCTAAAAGAGTTAGAGAAAGAAGGGCTTGTGGAATGTGAGAACGGCTTTTACAAGATTTCGAAAAGTTTCATTGAAAACTTTAAAAGCAGAAAAACTTTGTTTACAAACCTTTTTAGATCTGCGCAAAAAGCCTTATTCATGTCTCTCCTAGGAGCTTTTCCGAAAGTTTTGGGTGTTTTGTCTGAGAGAGCTGACATCCTTCTAAAATTTCAGTTTTTTGAAAGTGAAAAGGGCGGCTTAAAAATGGAATTTCATATCGAAGATCCAAAAAAATACTTGTTTGTGCCCACGGCCCACGGGTTTGTCTCGCTGGCTGTCCAAGTTAGTGTGGAGGATTTCGTTGACAAAATTCTCAAGATTGACGGTGGTAAGACCGTTATTGTTGAGGCTTTAGGCGGGGTTTTGAATGATGTCTATCTTATTAGGGTTCCAGTGAATGGAGAGGAGCGCAGGTTTGTTGTTAAGAGCTTCAAAGACTGGTCTGGGTTTAAGTGGTTCCCATTAACCTTGTGGACTGTTGGAACGAGGACTTTTACCATTCTTGGGCGTTCGAGGCTTGAAAGGGAATGCTCAATCAACCATTTCTTATATTCAAGAGGTTTTGCTGTTCCAAAGCTTTTAGGCATGAACCATAGTGAAGGGCTCATTTTCATGGAATATGTGGAAGGAGAAACGTTAGATAAAATTGTCAAGAGAATTCTCAGCCAGCCTAATGTAGATAAGATTGGAGAAGAGTTAAAGCTGATTCGCAGAGTCGGCGAAATTTTTGCCAAAGTTCACGCTCTTGACGTAACGTTGGGTGACACGAAACCAGAAAACATTCTCATAGGAAAGGATAACAAGATTTATCTGATGGATTTTGAGCAAGCCTCGCGAAAGGGCGACAAAGCTTGGGATATTGCCGAGTTCCTTTACTTTGTTGGGCATTATGTACCTTCCCTTACTGGAACAAAACCGGTGGAGGCCGTTGCGAATACTTTTATTGAGGGCTACTTGGAGGGCGGTGGAAGTTTGGAGGTTGTTAGAGCTGCCGGGAAGCCCAAATATACGAAAGTTTTTAGCGTGTTCGTTCTTCCCCACGTAATTTTGACAATTTCAAACATTTGTAGAAAGGCTGGCAAAAAGAATGGTGAAAAGTGAGACAACTTTAACTTTTTATGGTGGGGTAAACGAGATCGGCGGGAACAAAATTCTCCTTAAGGATGGAGATACAGTGGTCTTCTTTGATTTCGGCATGTCCTTCGCCCTCAGAAAGCAATATTATTCGCCCCCATTTCTTTCACCTAAGAGCGAGAAAAGCCTCCAAGAGTTAGGCATTCTACCAAAACTGGAAGGCGTGTACCGTTTCGACAACAAACCTCCAGCCGTAGACGCCATATTCATCTCTCATGGACACATGGACCATTCCGCCTACCTATCCTTTGTGAAAAGAGAAATTCCCGTCTATTGCGGCGAAACAACAAAAATTATCCTGCAAGCTTTCGGTGAAATCCGCAGGGCAGACTTGGAATTCAACGTGGAAGGCATAAACTTCCACACCTTTAGAACAGGCAGCGCCGCTAAGGTTGGTGGCTTGGAAATCGAGCCTGTTCACGTTGACCACTCTGTACCCGGCGCTTATGGCTTCATAATTCACACCTCAAAGGGGGCTGTTGTTTATACAGGAGATTTTAGGGATCACGGTGCTAAAGACGAAATGACCCAAGAGTTTGTTGAGCGGGCAAAAGCTGCGGAGCCCGTAGCTGTAGTCTGTGAAGCTACCAACATGACAAATGTCCATGTTTCCTCTGAAAAGGAAGTTGAAGCCAAACTGCATCATGTTGTCAGCCAGACAGAAGGCTTAGTGCTTGCGGAATTCGCTTACACAGACGTGGATAGGCTTAACTCGTTCTACAGAACAGCCCTTAAAAACAACCGCTGCCTAGCTGTTTCACTACGGCAAGCTTATTTAATTGAGGCTCTAGCCAGCGACCGAAAGCTCCGCATTCCAAGACTCAGCGATGAAGGCGTTTTGGTTTTTCGAAAGTCGAAAGAGCGCATATACGCTTGGGAAAAACAGATTCTTGAACGTTATCCAGACAAGGTTATTGATGTCGAACGAGTTTCGAAGCAGCAGCAAAACATTATCTTAACCATGTCGTTATATGATTTGGAGCAACTGGTTGAAATCCAGCCCAAGCCCGGGAGCTGCTACGTGTTTTCCTCTTCTGAGCCTTTTAACGAGGAAATGGAGATAGACTTTGAACGGTTGGTGAACTGGCTTAGACATTACGGTTTGCCCCAGTACCATGTTCATGTTTCGGGTCACATAACGCCTTTACGATTAAAGGCTTGTCTGAAAGAGATTAATGCTAAAAGAATTTTTCCAGTGCACACAGAGAACGCCGAACTCTTCGCCAAATTCATGCGAAACCTCAAAGGCCAAGTTGAAATAACTGAAAAAGGCAGAGAATATAGACTTTAAGTTTTTGCATTTAAAGGCTCATCTCAAGTCAACAGTGGCTAGCCCCCTATAGTTTTCGGTGATTTGTAGTTTTGAGTTTTGGTTTTGAAGATTAATCCTAAGGCTTCATCGTGGTTTTGGATTAGCAACCTATAAGTTAAAGCGCATTTCTTAATACACACGATAACGATGAAAGCTGCCCAAACAATAAAAATAGGCAAACGTCTCCAGATCATCATCCACACTTTAGGCTTAAGCTGCCTAGGTGGAGCCATATTCCTCCAAATCCTAGTCTTCACGGACATACTCCAACAAGGCTACTTCGTGGCTGTGGAAACAAACCCAGCCATTCTAGCCTTCGAAATAACCCTAACAATTTTTGCGCTTATCTACTTCCTATATATGTACCAACGGTTTATACGATCAATAAAATAGCCGAAAATAAACATAATTCTTAAAAATAAACAACCCAAAAACAGCAGAATAACAAAAGAAGAAACATAAAACTGTTAAATAAGCCTACAGAATATCGAGTTTTAAAATTAGGGTGCGGATGGTGAATGAATAAAAAAGTGATGTCCACCTTATCGCTATGTATAAGTCTATTTCTTGCTCTAATATGCGCTGGTGTAGGTGCACAGTCCCAAACTAATGAAATTGAAACGTTCTTCGACTCAAAAATTCCTGGCATAAGGATACAAGTTAATGCAACATCAATAACTAGACCTACAGAAGGCATCACATTCAACCTCAGCATAACACCGGATGTTCAAGCAGAAATCAAGATTACATTCATAAACTTGACTATTTACGGCTTTAAGAACGGAACGGACAAAGTCAAAATTTACACTAACTGCTCGAGGAATTTCGATCTTACAAAAACCGAAATCTACAGCGACAGCTTTTATGTTCCAGAGCGGGTGTGGGGAGTCGCATACGGAGAAGTTGTTCTGGACTATAACGTTACGGTCACAGATCAGTTTGGTAAACACCAATACACATTTCAAGACATCATCTTAGGCTTTACTATGACCCGCATCGAAAACGTGTATCTCAAATCGCTTGAGGAGCAACTTGCAAACTTACAAAACATGCTTAAAGAGTTAAATCAGACTTTCATGGATTGTTTTGGGAAGAATCTTACTCGTGATGAGCTGTTGGATCTTAATCAAACTCTGAGGCAGCTTCAGCAAGATTATGAAACTCTTAAAGGTGTTAAAAGCGAATTGGATAATACGCGGACCGCCGTGGTTTTCTTGGCCGTTGTTGCTGTTTTCTTTGTAGTTACAACCGCCTATCTAGCGCTTCGGAAACCTAAAGGCTATCTGTAGCCTTGCCTCATTTCCTATTCTTTTTGAGAATGTTCTAGCTACCATAACAGGACAGCTTGTTGCCAATTTCAAAGGACTTAAATTGGTTTTAACGTTTATGGTATTCCGGGGAGTACGCTAAACATTCCTAATGCACACGCCTTAAGGCTGAGTGAAACCTTGCTAAGTCAAAGGGTAATTGAAGGTGAATATGTGCTTCTCTACTTGGACCAGCGGAGAACATACCTTGTCAAGGTTGAGGCTGGAAAAAATTTTCATACGCATAAAGGTTTCATAAAACTTGACGACTTAATCGGCAAGGAGTATGGCTCTACAGTGGAGAGCAGCCTAGGTGTCCAGTTCACAGTTCTTAAGCCGCTACTTCGCGATTATATAATGAAAAGTGTAAGACGAACCCAGATAATGTACCCGAAAGACATTGCCCTTATCATAGTCTACAGCGGGATAGGCCCGGGCAGCCGCGTCGTTGAAGCCGGAACAGGCACAGGTGCATTAACAATGGCTCTCGCCCACTTCGTCAGGCCAAACGGTCATGTCTACAGCTACGAGATTAGAGGCGAATTCCTTGAAACCGCTGAGAAAAACATTAAACGGGCCGGCCTAGCGGATTTTGTGGAGCTTAAAAACAAGGATATTACAGTGGGCATAGACGAAACAGACTTAGACGCCGTTATACTGGACATGGCGACACCCTGGCTTGTAGTTCCACATGCTTACAGGGCGTTAAAACCGTGCAGAACTTTCGTCTCCTTTAGCCCAACCATAGACCAAACCGTTAAAACCGTAGAAGCCTTGAAAGAAAACAATTTCATAGACATAGAAACCGTTGAATGCCTAGTGCGGGGAATACAAACGGAAAAAGGCAAAACAAGACCGCAAACACTTATGACCGCACACACCGGCTACATAACCTTCGCAAGAAAAGCCCTAAATCACACCATAGCAAACTACAGTAAACAATGAATGCCGTCTGAGTAACTCTGAGATTTCATCCACACGTCAACCTAATGCCTTCTCATCATCCGGCAGTAAGGATAAAACGCATTGAAAAATAAAAAGCTTCCACGAGAACATTTACGAGTCTGACACTCTCATCTGTGACATATACCGGAGGACTGGAAGAAGTAGGCTAAATATTTATATAGGATCTGTATTATTGTGAGTTTCATATAGTGGCAAATGGAAGGGACTTAGTTGAGATTGCTCGAGGGTCACGGCGTCACCAAGCGATTCGGTGGATTAGTGGCTTTAAACGGTGTTGACTTTCACATAGATGAGGGCGAAATCGTCGGTTTGATAGGCCCCAACGGGGCTGGAAAAACAACGCTTTTCAATGTAATTGCTGGCACTTTTCCGCCAACGATGGGGACCATAAAGTTTGACGGGAAAGATATAACCGGATTAAAACCTTATAAAATTTGCAGGTTAGGGATCGCAAGAACTTTCCAAATACCCAAACCATTCCCCAACATGACCGTGTACGAAAACCTTTTAGCAGCAGCTCGCTTTGGATGCACCAAAGAAAAAGGTTTCTCAAATGTTAAGGAGGAGCTCAAAAAAATTCTAGAAAAGTTCGGCTTAGATAAAAAAAGTATGGCGCCAGCAGCAAGCTTAACAATATTCGAACAGAGAATGCTTGAACTTGCAAGGGCGCTTGCCACAAAGCCTAAGCTTTTAATGCTTGATGAAGTCATGGCGGGTTTAAACCCAACAGAAACCGTGCAAATGCTCAATGTTATCAGAGAATTACGTAAGGAAGGAATAACAATATTCATGATTGAGCATAACATGCGAGCTATAATGGAAATAGCCGAACGCATCATGGTGCTTCACCAAGGAACGAAGATAGCGGAAGGAAAACCCGAAGAAATAGGTACAGATACCAAAGTTATTGAAGCATATTTGGGTGAAGCTTATGTTAAAGGTTAACAACCTAAACGTACTACGGGGAAACATGCAGATTCTATGGGATGTTTCAATCAACGTTGAAAAAGGAGAAATTGTATCCGTAATAGGCGCAAACGGAGCTGGAAAAACAACGCTCCTAAGCACCATCGCTGGGCTTCTCAAACCCTTGTCAGGTTCCATTGAGTTTAATGGGCGAAGAATCGACGGTTTACCGCCACATCGAATCGTCCCCCTTGGAATAGCCTTCGTTCCTGATGACAGAAAGCTCTTCCCACACATGACCGTGCGTGAGAACCTTATTCTTGGGGCCTATAGCAGCAAGAAGAAAACATCAGGCAAACTTTTCTCAGTCTTGAAGAAAAGAGACAAATCAAAAAAGGAAACATTAAGAGAAACATTGAATATGGTGTACGAGCTTTTCCCGGTCTTAAAGGAGAGAGAAAAACAATTAGCCATAACACTTAGCGGTGGAGAGCAAAGAATGCTTGCCATAGCACGCGGCTTAATGTCCAACCCTGAACTGCTTATACTAGATGAACCTTCAGCAGGCCTCTCACCGAAGTTAACCATTGAAATATTCAAAGCTGTAGGCGAATTGAGGAAACATGGGCTTAGCATACTGGTGGCTGAGCAAAACGTTTACTATGCCCTAAAAGCTTCTGACAGAGCCTATGTGATGGAGACCGGCAAAGTAACTTTACATGGAGAGGGAAAAGAACTCTTAAAAAACAAGTATGTTAAGGAGGCATTCTTGGGAATCTAGCCTCAAGCGAACCAAAGAAAAGTAAAGCTTCAAACAATAATAAACATTATATCTCTTAGGCGGGTAGTTGTAGGCGATTAAGGGGTATTGTATGTCTGGACATGGAGAAGAGTGTAAACATGGTGAAGTGGAACTTTTAGGAGAGCAGAAAGGAGACAGAGGAGTTAACCGCTACTACAGATGCTTGAAATGCGGATGTGTCCTAGTACTATCAGAAGACGGGGTCTTATACAAGATAGAAAAAGAAGAAAGTAGTAAGTGAATCCCATACATGAATAAAGGACTATGCCGTCAAAGCGACGGTTTTTATACAAGATAAAAGAGTATTTATCGGACGGTTTTTCGATGTTTTTCTACTATCTGTTTGAAGATTTCGTCTGGTATGGGAGATTTTCTTTTGATTGACTCTGTTTTTACATCTTCCAATACCTTGTCCACGTCTATCGTTGCTGGGTCAACTCTCATTTTTTCAAGTTTATAAAGTATTGAATCTCTTCCGCTTTTCTTGCCTAGCAGTATTTCTATGTTTTTCTGGCCAACTAGGCTCCAATGGTATGGAAACATTACTAGTGGTTTGTTTTGTTTCTCAAGGTTTCTCCACCAGCCCACTATTATGCCTGACTCAACCTTGTAGGCCCCGTCTCCGACGACAGGTTTGTGTGGTGGCATTCTTATTCCTGAAAGTTTTTCGACAAGCTTTGATAGATTGTATAGCTTGCTGTAATCTAGGTCCAGCTTTAAGCCGTATAATGCCTCTAGGGCTAGTGCTGTTTCGGCCAGGTCGGCGTTTCCCATTCTTTCGCCTATACCGTTTACTGTTGTGTGAATTATTTCAGCGCCCTCTGTGACAGCTGCTAAGGTATTTGCAACTGCAAGCCCGAAATCGTTGTGGAAGTGAACTTCGACTGGAGTGCTGAATCGTTGCCTTACTTTTCTGGTTAGGTACCTTATGGCTTCAGGGTTGCAGACGCCGAAGGTGTCAACTAAGACAAGCGAGTCCATGTGGCCCTCGGTTGCCACTCTATTAACTATTTTAAACCAACAGTTCAGGTCTGCCCTCGTGCCGTCGATTGTAAAGAAAGACACGTGTAGTCCGTGCTGAGCAGCGTAGCTTGTGGCTTCTACGGACAGTTCTATGGCTTTTTCGAGGGGCCAGTCATACGCATACTTTATTAGGTGTTCGCTGGAAGGTATTTCCATTTCAATTCCGTCCACACCACAGTCTAATGCTAGATCTACATCGCGTTTCATACACCTTGCAAAACAGAATATTTTGGCGTTTAATCCCATGCGGGTTATGGCTTTTATCGCTTCTTTGTCTTCGTTTGAGACAGCTGGCATGCCAGCTTCAATTCTATGAACACCAACTTCGTCAAGCATTTTCGCAATTTCAATTTTGTCTTGCTTGTTGAATGTTAGTCCGGCTTGCTGTTCTCCATCCCTCAAGGTGATGTCGTGAATGAAAACTTTTTCGGGAAGCTTTAGTTGAGAGCGAACTTCGTCGACAAAGTTGAGCGGACTAACCCACCATTTATCAGATAACCAAGGTTGAACCATTTTTGCCCGTTCCTCCCCTTAAACGCTTATTTCGTGAAATCTGTCGATCCGGGTATTTTCTTTGGCCACCATACATAACTCCTTGATGGGTCAATTTTTTCCTTTGCATAGACGGCATTTACATTTTTATAGACTTTTTCAAGCACTATACTTTCAAGCGTGTTTCCGCTTGAGTCTATTCCCACCACGAGCGGGCCGAGTTTGTTCACTTTTAACACCCACGTGGCCTCTGGCATGCCGAGGTCCAGCCAATGCACATTTTCTACTTTCACAATTTGTTTTGCATAGAGGGCCGCGCAGCCTCCCGTTGCAACAAGGTAGACGCCTCCTGTTTCCTTTAATGCTTCAATCATGCTTTTGCCCATGACGCCCTTCCCTATTGTGAGCCTCACATTTAGTTTTCTCACAAGCTCGGAGCCAAGCTCCGTAAACCTTGAACTTGACGTTGGTCCTGCTGACACGATTTCCCACGTATCGCCGACTTTTCTGGCGATGGGCCCGCAGTGCCATATTGCCCCCTCCTTCAAGTTGAAGGGCAATTCTTCTCCCCGCTTGATCATTTCAACGGCTCGGCGGTGGCCCATGTCGCGCATCGTGTGGACTGTGCCGCTCACATATACTATGTCTGAAACTTTAAGTTTTCTAACCTCTTTTTCGGATACTGGCAGGTGTATTTCTTTCTCCATACGTCATTCTCCCTTATTCTGAGTGTGTAATATAGACTACTTCGCCGTTCGGATATATTCGAGCAGTTGAATACCTTGCAACCCAGCATTGGTAGGTTATTCCAAGCGGAACGACGGCTGTGTGGGTACCGCATATTTCAGCGTGAACAGCAAGACATGTAGTGTCTCCTCCCATAGCCATGGGGCCTAATCCTGTGGCGTTCAAAGCCTTCAGTGTTTTTTGTTCAAGTTCCGCCACCGCAGGGTCTGGATGCGGTGAACCTAGGGGAGTTCTGAATATTGCCTTTTTAGCCAAATGCAGCGCAACGTCCCCCGTTCCTCCGATTCCTAAGCCCACGATGGTGGGGGGACATGGCTCTCCCATGGCTGCAAGTGTGTTGTCAACAACGCATCTGACGATGGCTTCCTGCATGGATTCGCTTGTCACTATCCAAACGAGGCTTGATTTAGCCTCAGAGCCAAAGCCTTTCGGGACAGCAGTTATTTCGATATAATCGATTTCGGGGTCTAAATCATAATAGATATAGGGCATTCCCCATCCAACATTTGTGCCTGGGTTCTCTTTTGTTAACGGATTTATGACGTTCTGTCTTAACGGCACGTCAAGGGTGGCTTTTCTAGTTGCCTCAATTAACGGTTTCCTAATGTCGATGGTTAAGCCGGATTTTAAACCCCACCTCACAAAAAATAATGGCACCCCAGTGTCTTGGCATATACAAAGGTTATATCTTTCAGCCATTTCAACGTTGTCCAGCATTGCTTTTAACTGTGCTTTTCCCGTTGGGGAGCTTTCATTTTCATAGGCTTTTTGTAAAGCCCGCTTCACTTCTGGAGGAAGTTTTGTGGCCGCTTTCTTTAAAAGTTCGTAGGCTACTTTTGAGATAGTTTCAGCCATCTTCTCCATAACGGTCACTATGCTTGCTGGCGCATTCTTATCTTCTTCTCTTTTTCAGCAATAGCCTCGGCTAATGCCAGTAGATCTTGTGCTTGCCTGTAAACAGCGATGTCTATCATTCTGCCTTCGAGTGAAGCTGCCCCCAGTCCTTTTGCTTCAGCCTCTTTGAAGGCTTGCACAACTTTTTTGGCATACTCTATTTCTTTTTCCGAAGGCGAGAAAATGCGATTCACCGGTTCTATTTGACTCGGATGAATTAGAAACTTGCCTTTAAATCCAAGCTGTTTTGCAAACATTGAATCCTTAATCAGGCCTTCTTTATCCGCTAGATCTATGAAAACTGTGTCAATTGCTTGGACCCCGGCTGCTCTAGCGGCAACGGCCACGAATGCCCGAGCGAAGAAAAGCTCAGTTCCCTCTTTAGAGAGGGAGACGCCCATATCGCGGGTGAAGTCAACAGCCCCGAAGCCTACGGCTATAACCCTCTTGCTGGCAGAAGCTATCGCATAGGCGTTGATGACTCCCTTTGCCGTTTCAAACGTTGGAATAAGGGTGATTGAGCCGGGTTCAAGCCCCCTTTTCTTCTCAAGCTCTCCTATTATTTTTTCAGCCTCTATCACTTCCTCCGGGGATTCCACTTTTGGGAGCATAATGCCAGCGATTCCCTTTTGTACTACGAACTTGCAGTCTTCAGCGGTAAGACCCGTCATTAAACCATTTACCCTGACATAAACATCGGATACTCCGGAGCATACAATATCTAACGAATCTCTTATGAAAATTCTCGCTGTGTCCTTTTCAGCCATGGGAACGGAGTCTTCTAGGTCAAGTATAACCGCGTCAGCCGTTAGAGTGGGTATTTTATGTATCATCCTCATGTTGTTTCCGGGTGTGAAAAGGGCGGATCTTAACAGTCTCATACTTTGTTTCACCTCTTCAAAATTTTCTTCAGGGTGAGGGGTATTTGTTCAGGTCTATCCACGACTATCACGCCCGCTTCTGTTAGAGCCTTAATTTTGCTTTGAGCCGATCCTCTCCCACGTTCTATTATGGCGCTGGCATGCGAGAATCGAACTCCGGGCTGGGCCGTTGTCCCCGCAATATAGGCAACAACGGGCTTTGTAAATTCGCCTCTTTTAATGACTTCCGCTGCTTCCTCCTCCGCAACTGTTCCAATTTCCCCGAAGAAAGCAATTGCCTCGGTCTGTTCATCCTTCTCGAAGAGGGGGAGAAGTTCAGCCGGGCTCATTCCGACGATGGGTTCAGCACCCACGTGTACCGCGGTGCTCTCGCCTAAACCTGCCTTAGTTATAGCCCAACAAATCGTCGTGGTTTGGCCCCCACTTCTTGATATAACACCAACAGGTCCAGCTTTAAACACAACCTTCGCCTGTTCTTCTGATCCGCCAATCCATCCGGCGACAGCTTTCTCTGGACTTATGATTCCAAGAGAGCCTGGGCCTATGATTTTAACGCCTTTCCGTCTCGCCAAATGCACCATTTCTATTATGTCGTGAAGTGGAACTCGCTCCACAGGCATTACTATAGTCTTTATTCCTGCATTGATAGCTTCGACCACAGCGTCCTTTACAAGCGGTCCTGGGACAAAAGTGACGCTAAGGTCTATTGGTCCACGTTCTTTACACGCCTCTTCAACAGTGTTATAAACGGGTATCCGCCATACTTCGGTTCCTCCACGGCCGGGGGTTACACCTGCGACAACGTTTGTTCCATATTCGCTCATGAATCTGGCGCGGGCAGAACCTTCTCGGCCGGTGATTCCTTGGATGAGCACTCTTGTTTTTTCGTCTAAGAGAATAGCCATACATTCTCACCTCACAAATAGGCTAATTTCTTTCTATATTCTTCCAGCCCGTGCAACGGAAGCTCAATTTTTATCGCGTTAAATCCTCTTAGGAAGCATTCTTGCTCGCAGGCTAGGCACTCGGTGCACGATCGTTTTAAGTCCTCCGGAGAGTATAGGGGTTCTGGCTTGTTTTCTTTCAAGTTTATTCTGAATAAATGTGCGCCGTAGAGGCTGCAAGCCTTAACACAAGCGAAAGTTGTGCATCTAGAACATTTCGTGTCATCAATTATCACTTTTCCAGTTCGTGTTTCAAACTCCATTTAACTCACCTTCTTGGTTTTCCTGTATTCTTGAACAAGTTCCTTGAGCCGCTCAACTACAGGGTCTATGTCGTAAATGTTGTAATGAGGCCCACTAACTGGATCCTCCGCGTAAATTTCAAGGCGTATCGGCAGATCTTTTGTCATTTCTCTAAGAATTTCAGTTGCCTCTTTCACTTTGTTTCCTCCCCAAACCACAATGACTGGGAAACCGGGCTTGTCCTTTAATTCTTCCCTGAATGCGCGTGCAAGCCCTCTTGCCGTGTGCCACATTTCTTGGCTTGATATGTTTATGTCCATTGCAACATAAGCCTCTATGCCTGGCTGCGAAAGGATTACCTTTGCAAGTCTATACACTTTTGACGCTGTGGGGTTTCCACTGCTGTCTGCGTAATTGGCGATTTTGAAGCCATGCCTAGCTAAGGCGTCTGCGCCAAGCATTGCTGCTCCCCCGCCCATACCATGATAGCCAACGTATCCCTCTCCTTCAATTTTTGGAACAAGTTGCATGAAGTAGGCGACGCCCCGGAAATCGTTTTCCTCTATTTTCCAAGCAATCTTGTCAAGCTCTGTCAGAGGTTTACTGCTCTCCCGTGGTATCTCCACTTCCAATTCCGGATGACGATGGATAGAAGAGTCATCCACTGTAATGCGACAATCAGCCGCAATTATCCTTCCATCTTTAGTTGCAACAAGCGGGTTTATCTCAGCTGCACGGGCATCATATTTCCTGAAAACTCCGTAAAGGCCGCACATGATTTTGCTTATTTGCTCTTGAATAGCTGGCGGCATATTGAACTTTGAAATCAGATTTTTCGCATCTTCATGTTGGAGACCTTTAAAGAAATCGATTACGGCCGTAACCACTTTCTCCGGACTTTTGGCGGCAACCTCTTCAACATCTACACCGCCTACACTGCTAAACATAACAACTGGTCCTTTAACTTTATGTGAATCGTCAACTATTATTCCCGCATAATATTCTTCTGCTATGTCTAGTTTCTCTTCAACCAACACTTTTTCAACCTTGAAACCCTTTATTTCGCTTCCAAGAAGCTCTCCAGCAGCCTTCTCCGCTTCAGAGGGATCGTTTGCAAATTTTATGCCGCCAGCTTTGAACCTGCCTGTTGCCCAAATCTGCGCTTTAACCACGACTGGTCTACCAATCTTACTTGCAATTTCGTAAGCTTCTTTCGGAGTCTTTGCAACGTCGCCGAGGGGAATTGGTATCCCCTCATTTTTTAATAGAAGCTTTCCTTGATATTCATATAACCTGACCATTTTACTTTCCTTCTTTCCTTTTTAACGAGAATTCGAAATTTGGGGGAATACCGGCTTAAAAGGTTTGCGCGCATCAAAAGCAGTTCTATCCTTAGCAGATTTAAGAGAAAGCTAAGTTAGAGTGAAAAATAAATATTTAATGTGTCTGATTATTGCAGCGTGGTGATTCGATGAGCTTTGGTAAAATTGCAGTCGACTGGGAAGAGCGCATAAACCTAGACAGGATGAGGCGTGAAAGGGTAGAGAGAGCGAAAATGGCATGTAAAAAGCATGGCTTAGAGGCCGCATTACTCCTTCACAACGACAACGTACGATATGTTGGAGGTGGCGATGGAGTTCACATGTGGCATGGAGTCTCCGGATATCGATATGCCCTCTTCTTCACTGAGGGTGAAACAGTTCTCTACGAAGCAGGTATGCGGAAAAACTATATGGAACGAGCCCTCCCATGGTGCAAAGTAGAATACGCCATTCCAATAATGCCGTATTTGGCTACCAGCACACCTGAAGGAGTGTACGAGAAGCAACTGGAGAAATTTGCAAATCAAATAAAAGCTAGCCTTAAGGAACACAAATTATCAAAAGAAGTTTTAGGCATAGACACCAACAGTCCCGCAGTCATCAATGCTTTGAAAAAAGTCGGCATAGAAACATCCCTTAAATGTTCAAAAGCCATGATGGAAGCAAGGAAAATAAAAACTAAGGATGAAGTTGAATGTTTAAGGATGGCTGCAGGCATCGCTGAAGCAATATTTTCAGAATTCAAGAAAGTTATAAAACCCGGCGTAACGGAAATGCAGCTTCGAGCAATAGCCACTTACACGGCCTATATGGCTGGAGCAGATTGGGCTTCAGCTCCAGACATAAACTCTGGCCCTCACACGTCCCAAGGCATGACGATTCAGTGTTCAGACAGAGCGATAAGGCCCGGTGACTTGATAGCTGCGGCCCTATGCAACATATCGTATAATGGGTACAAGACTTGCTACTATAGAACTTTCAGCTGCGGGAGGCCCACGGAAGCCCAAAAAGATGCATATAAAAAAGCTTTAGACCTCCTATACAGCGCAATTAATGCCATTAAGCCCGGAGCCACGACCAAAGATATTGCTGAAAAGTGGCCTAGAGCCCAAGACATGGGTTCTGCTAAACGACCAAACGAGGATGCAGCAGTCTTAATGCAGTGGGGCCACGGCATAGGCCTCGGCCTTTACGAGACGCCAGTAATATCCAGAATCTGGTCCCTAGACTTCCCCGAAAAATTGGAGCCGGGAATGACTATAGCCTTGGAAACTTTATGGCCGACGGAGGAAAAAAGTTACGAGTATCCTTATGGACAGGCCGTAAGGATCGAGGAAATGCTTCACGTAACAGAAACCGGTGTGGAGATTCTATCCAAATGGCCAGTAGACGAAATAACTGTATGCGAGATATAGCCAAAACTTTTTTCCTCCATATTTACATGTATATGGCGCCTAAAAATTTCTTATTTGTCAATTTTCTCCTGTTCGATAGTGCTATAATGAACCATGGAGATCCATAACTGGTCTAAAGTAAGGTATATAAAATTCTGGCTTGGGTATATTTTGAATCAAATCAGTGAAGGTGATTAATTGCCAAAGGTGATTGATAAAGTCAAAACGATGGCTGAAGTTGTAAAAACGATAAATGATGGAAGTCACATCGCTGTTAGCGGGTTTGCAGCCACCCGGAGCGCGATGGCGTTTGCACACGAGCTTATTAGACAGAGAAAACGGAATCTGACTATTTCGCAGTGTATAGCATCGATGGAAACTGATCTTCTTGTGGGTGCCGGTTGTGTTAAGAAAATTATCTACGGGGGAGGTAGATTTGACCGTTTTGGACCTTTCTACAACATTGACAAAGCAAAGTTGAAAAAGGAGATTGTTGCAGAGGAGTATTCTGGTTTATGTATTTGCCTCAAATACTTGGCTGGAGCTTTAGGAATTCCCTACATACCCTCAAAATCGCTGCTCGGCTCGGACATACTAAGGAGACTTCGAGAAATAGCTTCAGATCAAATAAGGGAGACAACGTGTCCATTCACTGGTGAACCGCTCCTTTTATTGCGGGCACTCGAACCTGACGTCGCTGTTATACACGCCCAGCAGGTTGACAGAGAGGGAAACGCGGTGATCTACGGCCCGCTTTTTGATACAAAGGAAAAAGCTAGGGCGGCCAAGAGGGTCATTATAACGGCTGAGGAGATAGTTGATGTAGAAATAACGAAAAGGGATCCTGAAAGGGTTGTTATTCCAGGATACAGGGTGGACTCGGTGGTTTACGCTCCGTTCGGATCTCATCCAACCTCGTGTTACAGATGGTATGATTACGACAAAGAGCATATAGAACTTTATTTGAATGCTTGCAAGAACGGCGAAGTCCAAAAGTACATAGACGAATTTGTTTTAGGCACCGAAAACCATTGGGAGTATTTAGAAAAGATTGGTGGACCCAAAAAGCTTTATGAATTAAAAGCCGATCCATATCTCGGCTATTAAAATGGGGGATAATAAATGAAGAAGGAGTATGCGAAGGAATTCACATCCGGCGAACTTATGGCGGTTGCAGGATCACACCTGATAAATGATGGTGATCTGGTCATATGTGGCATTGGTTTGTCTGAAGTTTGTACCTTTTTGGCGATACACACTCACGCGCCCAATGCAAAGGTGTTAATGCAGCAAGGGGTGGTTGAACCGAGACCGATTCATTCATCAATGGGTCTCGCCGACCCTAGAGAATGGCTTGGCAGCAAGTGCTTTACGGATTACATTGACATAATGGGCACAACTTTGCAGAGGGGGCTTGTGGACGTCGGCATTTTAGGGGGACTGGAAGTAGACAAGTACGGAAATCTAAACAGCACTTTGATAGGGACTTATGACAAACCGGAAAGATATTTCACAGGTAGCGGAGGAGCTAATGACATAGCATCTTTAGCTAAAAAATTCATTGTCATTATGAGGCCCCATGAAAAAAGGAGATTTCCTGAAAAGGTCTCCTTCATAACTAGTCCCGGGTTCTTATCTGGTCCAGGCGCTAGGGAAAAAGTTGGACTTAGAGGTGGAGGGCCCTATAGGGTTATAACGGATCTAGCTGTGCTAGGTTTCGATGAAAAAACTAAACGGATGATGCTTCTTGCAGTAAACCCCAAAGTCACAGTCGAGGAAGTCCAAGAGAGGACGGGGTTTGAGCTTTTAATACCCAAGAAGGTTGCCACCATGACGCCTCCGACCGTTGAGGAACAAAGGATCATTAGAGAGATACTTGATCGTGAAGGACTATACACTGGATGGAACCAAGAAGAGCCTTACTCTCCTAAAAAATAGTATAACCAACTTTTCTTTTCTCTATAACAACCGGGTCACATGTTATTTTGCATAGCTGAATGACAGAGGTTTTCGTCTAGATCATATTCCTGGACCATTTCCACGATTTTGACCTCAAAAAGCACTAGAAAATTAAAATAACAAGCACATGTAAATTAAAAGATCGAATGGAAATGTCGGTTGTTTTGTATCCAAAGATTAAGCTGTGGCTTGTTAACGAGAA
Organism: Bathyarchaeia archaeon; assembly: GCA_038817995.1. Classification (GTDB taxonomy): domain Archaea; phylum Thermoproteota; class Bathyarchaeia; order Bathyarchaeales; family Bathycorpusculaceae; genus DRVP01. The sequence continues at coordinate 21,663 of JAWAZC010000006.1, forward strand.
TAATGAGGCTGTGCTGGGTGAAGGTCTCGCGAAGTTGCTAGAAGCCATTGAAAAGTGTGGTTCCATCAGTAAGGCGTCATTGAGCCTAAACATGTCTTATCGATACGCGCTCCACAGGATTTCCTTGGCAGAAAAACGTTTGGGCTTTAAGATTGTTGAGCGAAGTCGCGGCGGAGCTCTTGGAGGCTTTTCAGAGTTAACGAGTGAGGGAAAGGCTCTCCTCGTGAAATATAAAAGAATTGAGAAGGATTTAACAAAGTTTCTAAAGTCCGAGAAATATCAGTTTAAGGCTAAGCAAACTGATTGTCAAGAATCTAATTCTGTTTAGGCCTGATTGTTATTTGCTTGCAGACATTTTTGAAGCTTGGTGTGCCTCCTCCCTCTGAAACCACTTGAAGAATCTTTTCGTTGTCTGTAATTTTTATGCTGCCTATAATTGTCACGCCATGTTTGAACAGCGGGTCCGGCAGCATACTGGCTGTGGGACCTACGAGGGCTACTTCTCTTGCGTTTTTAGAAAGTTCTAATAGACGATCTATGGTTCCGTTGGCCAGAGCTGTACCAGTAATGATGGCAACCGTAGCTTGTGGCATAATTTCCTCCGCAGCTGTATCTGGGAAAACGTTTGCCTCGCGCAGTCTTGGGTTTCTCTCCAATATGAAAATGTTTCTGGTTTTCTCCATTATTTTTGGGACAAAGGGGTGAATATTTCCCACGAGAGCAACCGTATCACTTGGTTTTATTTTAATTTGATCGATAAGGTCGCCTTCGGCGATTGTGTATCTGTTCAAATTTTTCTCTATAGCCAGCTGGGAAAGGGCGTTTAAAGCGGCTACGCCCACAACCGCTTCGCTTAGGTCCCAAGATAATGATAATTCGGCAATTTTTATGGCTTGGCTGCCAGCCAAAGTTCCGGCTTTTTTCCAGATCTGGCAACAATTTGGCGCAATTTCACTGCTGAAAGTGTAACATAGGCCTACGTGCTCTGTGCTCAGTTGAACCGCTGTATAACCCAGTCCTATAACAACCTTTTTAGCTTTTATTGCATCTATATTTTCAACTTCGGCCTTGACCGATTGTAATAGTTCTCTAATTATTCTCCCTGGCATGTGAAAACCTAAATGCGAGTTTTCCACATGCCTTGTATAAAAGCTTTTATACCGATGTTACAAATTTATAATATCGCTTTAACCCAATAGCACAGAGGGTTGGATGATGGAGAGCGAGGTGAGGTTGGCTGAAGCTATTCATGGGCATCTTTCTCCAGGAGTTGCTCTTGGGTTTCGAATGGGTCAGATTGGATTGAAGAGGCTGGGGCTTTCGAGAGGGGACAAGAGACTTTTTGCTGTTGTTGAGACGGCTTTGTGTTTGGCTGATGGTGTTCAAGCGAGCACTGGCTGCACACTTGGGCATTCCTCTCTGCGTGTTGAGGATTTCGGGAAGCTGGCTGTTTGTGTGGCCCGGTCTGACACTAAAGAGGGTGTGCGGTTGTCGCTGAAGCATGGGTCTTTGCCTTCGACGGTTGAGGACTGGGTTATGCGTAGAAGAAAGCTCAACCATGAAGAGGAGAAGAAAGTTGCCAAGGAAATATTGCGTCTAGACGAGAAGTTTTTCCACATAGAGCGAGTGGTTGTTGAGCCGTTTTCAGAGTTTGAGGAATCAGCGGTCGTTAAATGCGACTCGTGCGGCGAGTGGGTTATTAAAACAAAAACGGTTAGGGCTGAGAGAAAAACCCTTTGCAAGGCATGTAGTGGCGCAAGATACTACAAGCTGCTCGAACCTTCCGGCAGGTAGCCTCTAGGAGGGTGCAAAATGCGGAAAAGCCTTGCAGCCCTAATAATTTCCATTTTACTAGTGGTTTTATGTTTAACAGCCTATCACGCGTGGCTATCTCCAAACCGCAACGAAGGAACAATTGTTGTCACCGATGCCCTCGGCAGAACAGTCAAAATAAAAACGCCAATAAACAGATTGATAATTACTGGCAAGGGGTCATGGCCAATTATAACGGTGGCGTATATGTTTCCAAAAGCCAAAAACGTTCTAGTTAATTTAAGTGCAAGCATAAACGTCCCGCTATTCCAAAAAGTCGACCCAAACCTGGCATCCAAAACTGTCCAAACAACTGAGCTCAGCGGTGAGGAAATAGCCAACGCAAAACCAGACGTTGTAATACTCAAGGCTACATCTGCAATGAAGGCGAAAGGCGACCAGCTCGAAGAGTTAGGCATCAACGTTGTCTATGTTGATTTTGAAAACTTAGAAAGCTACATCCGAGACCTAAAAGTGCTAGGAAAAATTTTCATGGACGAGGAAAAAGGCGAAAAACTAGCAAAATATTACAACGAAACATACAGCCTTGTAATTTCAAAGACAAAAACACTCGAAGATTCTGAACGCGAAAAAGTTTTATTCCTATACTACAGCTACAGCACCACCAAACCTTATAACGTGCCGGGCAGCATGTGGTTGCAAACATTTATGATAGAGGCGGCTGGAGGCTATCCATTAAGGCTCAATGAAACCGGATGGAACCAAGTGAATTTTGAGGAAATTGTTCGATGGAACCCGGACATAGTATTTGTTGTTACTTATTCAAATTCTCCGAACGCGACCGCTGTAAAAATGCAACTTCTAGGAGATGATATGTGGAAGAGCATATCTGCTATCCAGAGCCAAAGGGTTTATGCTGTTCCGGACGATTGTAATGTTGGTGCTTTGGGAAGCTGGGACTGCCCGGGTTCGCGTTGGATTCTTGGGCTGCAGTGGATGGCGAAGAAAATACACCCGGAGCTTTTCGATGACTTAGACATTGTAGCGGAGACTAAAAGGTTTTACATGGAAATGTATGGCCTAAACGAGTCGGATGCTGAGGAAATCATTAACCAAATTACTGGAGATTTTCCATAGCGCCTTCAAGGGTGGCGTTGGTGGACAAGCATACTAAACGGTTTCTAGTGCTTGCATGCACGTTAGCCTTCACATTCATGATTTCCATTTTCTTTGTTGGTAGGTACACGTTTAGCATTTTCCAGCTTATGAATGACGAGACAGCCCTAAACATAGTTTTAAGAATCCGGTTGCCCAGAGTGTTGGCGGCGATGATGCTTGGCATGGCTTTGTCCGTGGCTGGAGCAACCATGCAGTCCGCCTTTAAAAATCCCTTGGTGGGTCCGGAAATTTTAGGCGTAAGCCAAGGAGCAGCTTTCGGCGCAGCGCTGGCCATACTTTTTCTGCCGGGCGACCCGCTGAGACTTGAGCTTCTCTCAACAGTCTTTGGTTTATTGGCACTTGTGGCATCTTATGCTATTTCTTCGGCAATAAGGTATGGCGGGAGAATACTCAGACTTGTCTTGGCTGGATTGGCGGTTTCAGCTATGTTTTCAGCCGGCGTCGGTGTAATGAAATATTTGGCAGATCCCTTTAAACAGTTGCCCGAGCTGACATTTTGGCTTTTAGGCGGCTTGTCCGGCGTTGTTTGGAGAGACATCCTTTACATGACTCCACTAGCAGCCACAGCCATCGCAGCCCTATTCATTATTAGGTGGCGAATAAACTTGTTAACACTAGATGATGACGTAATCACGTCACTTGGAACAGATCCCAAGAGGCTCAGAGCATTAGCTGTTACTTTGGCAGTGATAGCCACAGCAACGGTGACATCCGTGGCTGGAATCGTAGGATGGATTGGGTTAACGGTTCCCCACATTTGCAGAAAGCTTTTCGGAGCTGAAAGCAGCAAAGTAATACCAGCATCAATACTTTTAGGCGCTACACTGATGATTATTTTTGACGACGTTGCGCGGGCAATTTCACCCGGTGAAATCCCGCTGGGCATAGTCACATCTTTTATGGGAGCAATCTTGTTTGTGTTTTTCCTTTCAAAAGGGGTGTCGCATGAGTAAAATAAACATTGAAAATTTGAGGTATCGATATCCAATCTCCAAAACAGACGTGTTAAGGGGAATTTCTCTACAGATTCCAGAGGGCAAAGTCACCGCCCTACTAGGGCCCAATGGTTCTGGGAAATCCACCCTTTTCAAGGTTTTAATTAAAGTTTTGAATCCCTATGTGGGCGACGTGTATGTGAACGGCGAAAACCTGAAAAACATTAGCGTTGACGCCTTAAGCAAAATAATGGCTTGGGTTCCGCAAGAAGAAGACTCTCTTTTTCCATACACGGTTTTAGATTATGTGCTTTTAGGTAGAACGCCTCACCTAGGCTTTTTCAACATGCCAAGCAGGAAAGACGAGGAAATTGCCCACAATGTTTTAGCACAGCTAAACCTGTCCACTACAATGCATAGAAAAGTTCCAACGTTAAGCGGTGGAGAAAAGAAACTTGTCTCGATAGCCAGAGCCCTTGTCCAAGAACCAGACACTCTAATCTTAGACGAGCCCACAGCACACTTAGACATCGGAAACAAAATGAAAGTACTCAACATAATTAGAGAAATGGCTAACTCCGGGAGAACAGTCATATTTTCAACACACGACCCTAACGAAGTCTTTCTCGTCGCCGACAATGTAGCAATAATGAACGGCGGCGAAATAGTGAGTGAAGGCCCGCCAGCTGTAGCCATAACTGAGGAAACTTTGGAAAAGGTTTACGGCGTGCCAGTAATGGTGCACAAAATTAATGGAAAGCAGGTCTTGGTGGGCGTGCGCCCAGAAAGCTTCAAGTCCTTTTAACTATAAGTTTGATTTCTTCTACACGGTTAACACCGTTTAAAGAAGAAACCATGCCAAGCAAAACCTTCTTTATAAACATGCTTGGGAAAGACTTTAATGGCACGGTTCTCCCGTTAACTTCTAAAACCACATCCTCTCTACCGTAGAGCGGGCAACCGCTGTAGCCAACTTTTCCGGTAATTATAGCCTTTGCAAGTTCATGACATGACTTGTACCCGCACTCTCCGCAATATGCAAAACCCGGAAATGGTGGAAGGGCTTTCTGTACAACTATGTCGGCAAGCCTTCCAATTTCCCGCTTGCAATCAAACACCGGAACACCAAGCATCGAAGCCTTCTTCGTTTCCTCCTCGGATCCGGCTATGATTCCCGAAACTGCAATAGCCAAACCATCGTGAAATGTCCACACCTCCGCAGCGTCTTTCGCCGCAATTATCTTTGCCACGGTTTTTTCGCTTTCAAAACCCTCTAAGAGGAGATAGTCAAAACCCGCAAAGAAAGCCGCTACTTCGCCTACGCCGAGCCTTCTTTTTACGAAAAGAACAGTTTCATTCATTGCAGCTCCAGCCACCATTTCAGCTCCGGCCTCGCCGTGCTTCCACGTCTCTTTTCCCGGAACATCAACCCACTTGACATTTGGCATCTCTTTCACGGATCCAACTTTATAACCTCTACTTTTAAGCTCGCTGACCAAGTTTTGAATGACTGTTGTTTTTCCAGAATGTTTGCCGCCAACGACGGCAACAACCCTCACCATTTAAGACTCCCAAAGAGACATGCACGCAAACTATATATATGCATTTAATCTCTCTCACATGGTCAGCTTTCCATGACAAGAACAGACCAAAAAAGGACATTCAAACTAACTCCTTACCCGGAAGCGTTAAAGAAACTCCTCGAAACTTTTAACAAAGGACCTCGGGACTGCGAGGTTGTCCCCCTCGAAGACTCAATGGACCGAGTTTTAGCAGAAGACGTCATAGCGGACATGGAAATCCCCCAAACTGACATTGCGATGGTTGACGGATATGCCGTCAAATCTAAAGATGTTGCTGAAGCCTCTATAACGCATCCCGTTATGCTAAACGTTGTTGGAAAACTTTATCCATGGAGCAAACCGTCCGACGCCAAAATTGAAGATGGACAAGCAATTTATGTAACATGCGGGGCGCCAATACCAAACAAAGCTGATGCAGTAATAATGGTTGAAAACACAATTTTACACGACGACAAAATCGAAATACGGAAGCCTGTCAGAAAAGGAGAAAACATAGCCCGCTCCGGAGAAGACATAAAAAGGGGAACACTGGTCCTCAAAAAAGGCGCTATTTTAAGGCCACAAGACGTTGGAATTTTGGCGGGATTGGGAATAAGGAAAGTTAAAGTGTTTAGAAGGCCTAAAGTGGCGGTTATTGCCACCGGAAATGAGCTTATAGAACTGAGTCGAGAAGACCCTACGAGAATCGTTGATAATTACGCCCTAACAATTTCTGGGTTAATATCGAAGATAGGAGGGGAACCAGTAAGGCTCGGCATAGCGCCCGACGACCTAGAAGGAACAAAAAAGAAAATCTGTGAAGCCCTTCGAAAGGCAGATATCGTTGTCACTATAGGAGGCTGTTCTATGGGCGAAAGAGACTTTGTCCCAGACGCAGTTAACTCCATCGGAGATCCCGGTGTACTAGTCCATGGAATAAAAGTGAAACCGGGAAAAGTCACGGGGTTTGGAATGATTAAAGGAAAGCCCGTTGTAATGCTGCCCGGACTTTTCGCGTCCACAATGGCAGGCTTTTATTTAATCCTTGTACCTTTAATTGGTTTGTACATGGGAGTGGAAAAGGAACCGTTGCTTCCAACAGTTACTGCCAAAATGAACCACAACTTAGATCCAGACGAGAAAAACCGCTACAGGTTCTTGCCAGTCCGCGTTAAACACCTAGAAGGAGGGCTTTACGCAGAAACTGTTTCCGGAGGCCCGAACAGTTTAAGCAAGTTTCTAAATTCTAACGGCTTTATACTAGTTCCCCCGAAAAAAGGCTTAAGGAAGAATGAGAAGGTAAAGGTTACTTTATTCAGCAAAGAGGAGTTCAGCAGGTTTTATGATTAAGAAGATGGAGTGAAAAACATGATTGTGATATCTGTTGTCGGGGTGAGTAAATCCGGCAAAACGACAACGATAGAGTACCTAATATCAAAGCTTACGGAAGAGGGATACAAAGTGGGTTCGGTAAAGCATATTCATCACCCAGACTTTTCAATAGACACTGAGGGAACGGACACGTGGAGGCACACGCATGCAGGGTCAAAAGTGACAATTGCCGTTGCTCCCAAGGAAACAGTGATCATCAAGAAAACGAATGGTGTTCCAAACGATTTGAACGACATTACCAAACTGTTTAAGGATGAAAACTTAGACATTATATTCATTGAAGGGTTGCATTCACTCACGGCCAGAAGAAAAGATGTTCCAAAAATAGTAACAGCAAAGGACTCCCAGGACCTTATGAAGACGTTGGAGGGCACCGATCCGGTAATAGCAATCACAGGAGTTATAGCCAAAAAAAGAACTGAGGTGGGTAAAGTTAACGCTCCTCTAATCGACTTAGATGAAGATGGCCCCGCTCTGCTAGAACTTATCAAAAAACAGATGAAAGCCAAAAGCCCATATGGAGAATAAGGGATGCAATTTTGACTGAGAGATGTGCAATAGTACTCGCAGGTGGAAAGGCTGAAAGGTTTCAATTAAAAGGCGATCCATGGACTGATAAGGCGTTAGCGAACGTTCAAGGTAAGCCTATGCTTGTACATGTAATTGAAAGGCTAAAGTCTGTTGTCGAAGAAATTATAATATGCGTTAACGACGAAACGCGGAAACGCAGATACATGGAAATATTACAAAACTTTTTAAACGAAAACAACCAGCCCATAGAAATAGTGGAAGACACCAAAATCCCGTTTATAAGCGGTCCAGCGGTGGCAATTGCCACCGGACTGAAAGCCACCAAAGCTGACTACTGCATTGTAGTGCCATGCGACGCTCCATTCATACAGGAGGCCGTTGTTGATCACCTTTTTAGGGCTGTTAAGGATGCAAGCATAGCTGTTCCAATCCATGCGGACGGAAGTGTAGAGACGCTGATTTTTGCATGTGAAAGAAGGAAGACCGCTGAAGTTTCGGAAACGCTATGTTGGCTTGGGCGCGATAGGCCCGACGATTTTTTGAGGAGTCTGCCCAAAGTGAGGTTTATCTCAACATTCAGCGAAATAAGGAACTTTGATCCGGAGTTTAAGAGTTTCATCAACATAAACTTTAGGGAAGACTTAGCAGAATTGCGGACGAGAGTCGCCGTGGACGGACCGATAAAAAGAAGCATACAAATAAACTTGGGTTCCCCAGAAAGTGCTAGTTTGGCAGTCTTAAGAAAAGGTGTAAAAAGTCATTTAGATAAAAGGTTTATCGATGCTATGGCGATTTTTTCCAGTCTATCGGAAACCTTTGAGAAAGAAAAACTTCACTTTTGGGCTGGACTTTGTCGAGAAAAAGAAGGCAATATCTTACAAGACCTTTTGAAGGTGCAAAAAAACAAGCAGCAGAAGGAAGAACTGCGGGAAAAAGGTAGGCAAGCATTTTTAAAAGCTGCAGAGAACTATGCCTTAGAAGCTGAATTTTTCGCTCAAAAACAAATTCACCTCTTGGCAAGACGCGCTAGAGAAGATGAGGCGTGGTGTAGACAAATTAGCAATGAAATGCAAGAGGGACACGCATAAGGTTTAAATCTCTTAACATCGTTGTCTGATGGGATAAAACTTGACAAGCAAGATAGCTTTTGCCAAGCTTTTGAAAGACAGAGAGACCGTCTACTCTTTCCTAGGAAGGGTCTGTGAAAAAGAAGTAGACGAGCAGTTGCTCAACAATCTTCTTGCTTGCAGGGAGCTTTTACTGAAAAACAACTCTGTAGTTGAGCTGTATTCTACCGAGGTTAAAGATGGTTTCCAAGAACTCAGTAATTATTTGCAAGGGTTGTGCGAAGAAAAGGAAAAAATGAACAGGGTCCTCGTGGAGCTTGCGGCGGACTATGCTGAATTATTTTTAGGAGTGGGGTATGCCCGCGGCAAAGGTGAGGGGATCCCACATCCTTCGGAGTCGGTTTACCTAGGGGGTTATCTGTACAGCGATGTCGTTGAAAAGCTCTTTGACGCTTACTTAGAAGAGGGTCTGGTAAAATCTCCCGACTTCAACGAGCCGGAGGATCACATTGCGTTGGAATTATATTTCATGGCGCACCTTTGTAGAAAAGCAAACATGCACCTAGATCTTGGAAGACAACAGGATCTTTTAAAGTATCTTAACATGCAAAAAGCTTTCTTGAACGAGCATTTGCTGAAATGGGCTCCAAGGCTTGCTGAAGACATAATTAAGTATGCAAACACGATTTTTTATAGGGCTATTGGAAAAATAATGAGGGAATTCTTAAAGGTAGAAGGGGGAAATATTGAAAAACTAATTGAGCACGCGAAGACGTTGTAGGCGTCTTTTCACTGTTTGCTCTTTTCTAGAAAGACGTCGCCCACGTTTATGTCCTTGTCTGTTTTGTAGACTCCGAGTATTTTTTCCTTGTAACCCGCTTTCTCCACCCTGATTAGGTATGCATGGTTCCATTTCAGATCTCTGAGCCAGAAGTCACCGAATTCATCGGTGAGCGCTTCATATTTTTGGCCTGTTTCTAACTCGAGCGCCGTTACTTTGGCACCTATGATTACTTCTTTCTCTTCTGGGTCAACCACACAACCTGCTATAAACGGTTTCGGCAAATTCAGGTAGTAGACTCTAGGTTTTGTATTGAGTTCTGGTTTAAGCACTTGGGCTTTGGCTATTATCTCCTTAATTTTGGGGTCATTTTCATCGCCAAATATTACTACTCCGTCTAGTGGGCATACGTCGTAGCATCTGGGTCCAAACTTCCATTCTGGGTCGTCTAGCAGATGTGCGCACATGGTGCATTTCTGTGCTATTCCTAACTCGTCGTTGAAGAATATCGCATTGTAAGGGCATGCGTCCATGCATAGTTTTGATGGTAGTCCCTTGCATCCATTGCACTTGTTTGGATCAATCAGCACTATCCCATCGTCCCTCTTTTTTATCGCTCCAACCACGCATGCCCTTAAACATGGTGGATTGTCACAATGCATACATGGACGGGGTATATGTGTTACTTTGACCTTCGGCGTCGAACCACGCTCTATCTTTTCAAGGTTCATCCAGAAGTGTCCGTATTCAGGCTGCGGTTTAGAATATGGACTCCAGTCGTTGGCGACAAACTCGTCCTTGCAGGCAATCACGCACGAAGTGCAGCCGGTGCATCTTCCAACGTTAAATATGAGGACCTTTCCCATGGGCATGTCCCTCCTAACCGACGAGGTAGGCTTCTACTACCGGACCTACTATTGGATGCATTTTCTTCTGGAAGGCTTTCGGATACTTCTGCATTAACTCGAGAACATCAACCTTCTTGACGCCGACAAGCACTCCGGAGCATATCTGCTCAGGTATTCTTATCTCCTCGCCGCGCTTATACTTGGTGGACGGAGGTGGCAACAAGAGGTTTATTGCTCCTCCCCTGTCTATTTTGTCTTCAACGCTTATCAAGTCGACTCTGGCACCGTGATCCACAGATATTACACCCGGTTTTATCCTATGGGTAACCAAGGCGCCTGCTAGGACAGCCCCGATTTCGTTGTATATCATTACTACGTCGCCCGTTTTAACCCCCAGTTTTTCTGCGTCTACGGGGTTGATCCATACGGCTTCGTACATGTAGCCGTCTGGACCCTTAACCTTGTAGAGCTCTCTCAGCCATATTATCTCGTCTCCCTGCGAGTGGAACCTGTATCTTGGGTGGTTCGATATCAATAGGAATGGATATTTCTCCTTTCTAGGCGAAGTTGGTAGATGCTCATGCTCTATCCATTTGGCAACCGGAGGCCTCTCTTTGTCGTCTGGAGCGTACTTCAAGATTAGCTGTGATTGAAATTCTATTTTGCCGGAGGGTGTTTCTATGCCTTTTCCAGTTTTCCAGAACCTAGTCATCCAAGAATCGTAAGTATCGTATCCATATTTCTTCTTTATTTCAACCCATTCTTCCCATGTTGGGTGATTGTAGAACACTATGCGCTTTTTCTTGAACTCTTCCCAGCTTGTTCCTCTGGCGTATTCTAGGTGTCTCATGTAAATCCTTTCTTTAAGGAAGGTGTCAGGGTCTGGGAACGCTTGAAGGAGTTCGGGTTTATTAAACTCTTTAGCCAGCCTTTCCGCGATCATTTTGTGAATTTCATAGTCGCTTTTAGACTCGCCAAGTGGTTCAATACACTTGCCATGATAAGCTAGTCCTATAACATCGCAGTAACCGCTGTTAACTAGATCCTCAGTTTCGAAGTCAGTTAGGGCGGGCAGCACTATGTCCGCGAATATAGCGTCATTTTCAAACCACGGGTTAATTACAAGGTGAAATTCTATCTTTGGGCTTCTCAGAGCGTCTATAAACTTGTATCCGTACCAGCAGGTTGTGTAGCAACCGTTTTCGTTCCAAATCATCCTAATGCCTGGATGGTCGTCCGTCGGAGGGTACCTATACTTCACAAACATGTCATTTTCCTTAGTTACACAGAAGTTAAGTATACCACCTGAGCACCACCATGTAATTGGCGGATTAAGTATTGCGTCTGGAACCAGTGTCTTTATGAGCGGATAGCATGGGCCTTTCACGTATGGAGGTTTCATTGCACGGTGAGAGTATTTGGTCGGTGGAATGTAGATACGTCCAGCCTTCTCGGACGCCACTTCCGGATAGTGCGGGAACGGTGGCAACTCCAGCGTGTTAAGCGTTGACGAAGTCCAGAATCTTAAGTACTCCCTTCCCGGTTTTCCTAAACCCTGCATTGCTAGGGCGTATACTTCCATTCTGGACGCCACGTGACAGTACGGGCCTCTGATTTTTGGTCCGCCGAAGACCACTCCGAGGGATGTTTTCTTTTTAGCCCACGCTCTGGCTAAAGCCTTGATTGTCCATGAAGGTATCCCTGTTATTCTTTCCGCCCACTCTGGTGTCTTTGGAATGCCGTCATCTTCTCCGAGAACGTGTTTCTTGAATTCCTCGAAGCCTACGCAGCATTTTTGAACGTATTCTTTGTCATAGAGATCTTCTTTAATCCAAACATAAGCAAGAGCCAAGTAGAGTGCAGCGTCGGTGTTAGCGTTTATTGGAATCCACTTGTCTGCCCAAACCGCCCCAGTATAATTCAAATCTGGAGATACTGCAACCAGCTTTATGCCAGCCTTTTTAACGTTGTCGCACAAGAACGACACGTTTGTGCAAAAGGCTGAACCCGTTGTTTCGGGGTCACAGCCGGAGAGCACTATCATTTCACAATGTTGTAGTACGTTGTCCCATGAGCCGTCGTTAGCGCATTCACCAACCAATAACTCGTCGAAGCCCCATGCAAGTTTGGCTCCCCAATATACGCCTTCCCAGCTATCGGGGTTCCTAACTTGCTGTGTCCATCCAAAGCCTAAAACATCGAGGAGGTAATGGTTCCAGAAGTGTTGTGTCCAAATTCCTGTTTGTCCATGTCCGTCACCTTGCGCCAATATTGGCGTCAAATCCCCATACTTTTCTTTAATCTTCTTAATCATTTTTACAATGAGATCTATTGCTTCTTCCCATGAAATCCTGACAAATCCGGATTTGCCTCGGTTCTGGGGATTGGGGTTGTCCGGGCTCCAGTCAACCCTCTTTAGGGGATATTTGACCCTCGTGGGCGCGTATACACGATTTTTGTAGGCTAGCATATGTGGATATGGAACAGCTTTCCTAGGCCTCGAAAACGTTCCCCTATCGGTTTTGATCTCCCACAGTCTAAAGTTCTCTGGAAAGTGGCTGGGTAAAATCCTTATGATTCGGTTGTTCTTGACGTGAACCTCCATCGGAGGGGAAGAGTAACCGAACCCGCAGAGAGTTGACGGCAAATACTCAACCCTTACCGCGTCCTTAGTCTCCTTAATTTTTTCGATCTCCTCCGCAGAAGCCGCCTTGAGGGGACCTAAACTTTCAGTTAACGAAATTTTTGTGTCTGCCGCCACAATACTACACCTCGAATTTTGAGGCATACACTAATAGTCGCATTAATTTAAAGCTTACGTATAAATGGACTGCAATTAGGAGTTATTAGAAAATCCACGATTCCTCCACATAGTTTCCAGATCTGTTGCAACTCTTTATTCATTTTTGCGTACTGGAATAGGAAAGTTTATACGTTTAACTAATTTGAAATAATGCTCCAAACAGGAGGATGGAATGACGGAGACAAAAGAAGCTGAAGTTGTGTTGAAGGTTATCAAAGAGCGGAGAAGCATAAGAAAATACAAACCGGACCCCATTCCAGACGAATTAATACTAAAGTGCTTGGAGGCCGCTCGGTGGGCTCCAACAGGGGAAGATGCGCAACCATGGCGTTTCATAATTGTCAAAGATCAGAAAACAAGGGAGAAGATAGGCGAAATTGCTGGAAGAGGCAGTGGAAGACGGTTCACCGTGGAGTTTTATACCGGGAAAATGCTTGAGAGGTTTGGAGATAAAATTAAAACATGGCCAGAGGAAAAAAGGAAACGTGTTTTTGAAAAGCTGACCTCCGGCAAAGTGTCAGCGTTTCTCGCCGAAGCACCAGTGAATATAGTTGTGTGTGCTTACAAGAATGTTTGGGATCCAAGGGAAGACTGTTCCGCTGCAATTCAAAACATGCTGTTAATGGCAAAAGCGTTAGGCCTTGGAACCTGTTGGGTCATTGGACCTGTGACAGACGTTAGAGACGAATTAAAAGTGAAGGAATTGCTTGGCATACCCGAAGAGTACAAGGTAGTTAGTGTCGTAGCGCTAGGATACCCGGATGAAGACCCAAAGCCACGACCTAGAAAGGAACTTGAAGAAGTCACATTTTATGAGCGGTTCGGACAGAAAAAAGAGGGAGTTTTATGAGCGAAAAAGATTCTGAAATTAACAGAGAATGGGTGAATGAAGTTTTTTTTGATATGCTTAAGGTGATATACGACGGTTTCGGTGGAGCCTCAAGATTCAGATGCTACCTAGTGGGGAGACAAATGCTTGAATATTTAACTAGAAAATTTAACCTTAACTTTTCAAACCTTACAATACCAGAAGCTGTCGAAAAAGTGCTTGAAGCATTGAAAAATATTGGAGTAATTGGCGGCAGCGACGTGACACTGAGCGACATGGTAATAGACTTTAAGATACATAATTGTGCACATCTACAAGTTCAAGAAAAGATTAAAGAGTCCAAAATGCCTGCTTTCGTTTGTCCATGTGCCAACATCTGCCTCGGTTTAATTGAAAAGAACTTCGGCTTAGATAGCGAAATGATTGAAATAACACAGGAAGGGAACACCTGCCACATTAAAGCTATGCTGTTTAAGTATTAGACCTTACATCAAGTGATTGATGATGCCTCCTAAAGTAGACGCATCGAAATGTGTTGGATGTCGAAACTGCGTTGACGCATGCCCAAACAACGTGCTAGAGCTTGTAAACGGTGTTTCATGTGTTAGATATCCAGAGAAATGCGAAGAATGCGGTTTATGCGAGGCCATATGCACTCAAGGAGCAATCAAGTTAGAATAACCTTTTTCTTTCTAAATATTACCTTCATGAACTTTTCATTTGTCACTGTCTAAAAGTTTAAAAGTTTCCATACATTGCTTAAAAGTTCAAGCGGTGTAATGTATGGAAGTGTTGAGTCACGACATTATTATTGTCGGTGGCGGTTTAGCCGGGTTAAGAGCTGCCATTGCCGCTAACGAAGTTAACGATAAACTTGATGTTGCTATCGTCTCTAAAGTCTACCCGGTGCGTTCGCATTCAGTTTGCGCTGAGGGTGGAACAAACGCAGTTTTGAGGGAGGGAGATTCCTATGACCTGCACGCTTGGGACACCATTAAAGGATCAGACTTTTTGGCGGATCAAGACATCGTAGAATTCTTTGTGAAACAAGCCCCTGAAGAGATTATTAGACTGGAACATTGGGGATGCCCGTGGAGCCGAGATAACAACGGAAGAATTATCCAGCGTCCGGGTGGTGGCCAAAGCTTTCCGAGGGTTTGCTTCGCAGCGGACGTGACGGGCCTGCAAGAAATGCATACCTTGTATGCGAAGGCTTCAGCGTGCGAAAACGTGAATTTCTATAATGAGTGGTTCGCCACTTCCATACTGACGGAGGGTGGCCGCGCCGTAGGGTTGACGGTAATAGATTTGAAAACGGGCGAAATGCACTGCATGAAATCAAAAGCCATCATTATGGCTACAGGCGGATACGCCCGCATGTACGAGTTTACAACCTTCTCGCACACAGCAACAGGCGACGGCATCGCCATGGCATATAGAGCAGGCGCCCCCTTGAAGGACATGGAATTTATTCAATTTCACCCCACAGCCTTAGTCCCTTCAGGGATATTGATAACGGAATCGGCGAGAGGAGAGGGGGGACATTTAATAAACGCCGGTGGCGAACGTTTCATGAAACGATATGCCCCAGACAAGATGGAGTTGGCGCCAAGAGACGTTGTTGCGAGGGCAGAGACAAAGGAGATTCTAGAGGGTAGAGCGTTTGTGGGACCTCACGGCCCATACATAGGTTTAGACCTTAGGCATTTGGGAGAAGAGAAGATCAAGGAGAGGCTACCTTTAATTCGAGATATCGCCAGAAAGCTCGGTGGGATTGACCCGGTGAAAGAACCCCTCCCAGTTAAACCGGCTGCCCACTATACTATGGGAGGCATACACGTGAACATAAAAACTGAGACCACGATATCGGGTCTTTACGCTGCTGGAGAATGTTCCTGCTTGAGTGTGCACGGGGCAAATAGGTTAGGTGGAAACTCAACAACAGACTGCCTAGTTTTCGGTCGCGTGGCAGGCGAAGAAGCTGCAAAATACGCATTAAAAAACGGCTTCAAAGACGTACCAAAGCAAAAAGTTCTTGATGAGGAAAGAAGGGTTTATGACGGAATTTTAGGAAGCGAAGGAGATGAAAAAGTTTCAACGATCAGGGATGCCCTGCGGAAAACAATGAACCAACACGTTTGGATCTTCAGGACGGGGGAGGGTCTCAAAGCCGCTCTTAGAGAGATAAAGCATCTGAAAGAGAGATTCAAAAACATAAAGATTGATGATAAAGGTAGAACGTTTAACACTCAGCTTGTGGAAGCTTTACAGCTCGATTTTATGTTGGATTTGGCTGAAGTTACTGTCACTTGTGCGTTGGCGAGAAAAGAATCCCGCGGTGCACACGCAAGGCTTGACTATCCAAACAGGGATGACGAGAAATGGCTTGTCCATACAATGGTTTACTACACCGTGGACGGTCCAAAACTTGACTATATTCCAGTGATGATTACCAAGTGGCAGCCCACAGTTCGAGAATATTAGGAAGGTGTACGCCTAATGAATGGTGAAGTTAAAAAGATTGTTGAATTCAAGATTCGCCGATACGACCCAGACTCCAAGAAAAGTTATATTTCAACTTATAGGGTGCCAGTTCTCCGTGGGACAACGATCCTAGACGTGCTCAACTACATTAAAGATAACTTGGACGGAACGCTTTCTTTTAGGCACTCTTGTAGGATGGGTATTTGCGGAAGCTGCGCCGTAAACGTTAATGGAAAGCCCATGCTAGCATGCTACACACAAGTGTTGGACTTAAACGCTGACGTTGTGACCATTGAGCCGCTGTCAAATCTTCCAGTCATAAAGGACTTGGTCGTGGACATCCAACCCTTCTTCCAAAACTTCAAGAAAATCAAAACAGTGCTTGTTAAACCAGCGGAAGCCTTCAAAAAACCTGAAGAATTTATTCAATCTCCAGAGGACCTTAGGAAATACTGGGATTTGACACTTTGCACAAAATGCTCGGTTTGTTATTCTGCTTGCCCAGCAGCTATAGACGAGCGATTCCTTGGACCTTCGGCCTTAAACACCAATTACAGGTTTATCGCTGATTCACGGGATGAGGGGTTAGATGAGCGTCTTAGGGCTGTGGCCGATAACGTTTGGCTCTGCACTTCATGCAACTCTTGCACGCTTTTCTGTCCAAAACTTGTCAACTGTGCAAACTCTGTTGTGGAAAACCGCAGCTTGTTAGTGGAGACCGGTGTAATCCCAAGAACCGTGAAGGATGTGTTAGAAAGCGTCATAAAATACCACAATCCCATGGGAACCCACCAGAGCAAGCGGATGGCTTGGGCTGAAGGCTTAAATGTTAAGGCTTACCCGAACGTGACGAAAGCTGATGTTCTCTATTTTGTCTGCTGTTCGGCTGCCTTTGACATGCGGAACCGAGAGGTCGCCAGAGCCATGGCATCCTTACTGGACAGGCTTGGTGTCGACTACGCCACTTTAGGTCAGGAGGAATGGTGCTGTGGAGACCATATCCTCCGCATGGGCGAGAAGGGCTTGTTTGAAATGCTTGCGGAACATAATGCGGCTGTTTTCCAGAAATTCAATGCAAACCGCATAGTCACTATCTCACCCCACTGCTACAACACCTTCAAAAACGATAAGCCCTACAAGGATTTAGGATTAAACGTTCAGCACTACACGCAGTTTCTGGCTGAAGCCATAGATAAGGGCAAAATTAAACCGTCCAAGCCTTATCCAAAGCGGGTTGCCTATCACGACCCATGCTTCTTAGGCAAGCGAAACCAAATATTCGAGGAGCCAAGGAGCATCCTCCAATCCATAAACGGCTTGGAGCTTGTCGAAATGAAGCGCACGAGAGAAGCGAGCTTCTGCTGCGGTGGCGGAGCTGGAAGAGTCTGGACAGAGGAAGCGCAGCCCGAAAAGAGGCCGTGTGTAAACCGTATTAAAGAAGCACTAGAGGTTGGCGCGGAAGTTATAGCTGTTGCGTGTCCCTTCTGCATAACAACTCTAGAAGACGCAACAAAAGTCTTGGAAGTGGAAGGCAAAATAGCCGTCAAAGACATCCTTGAAATTCTAAAAGAAACGCTTTAAATTTGAACAGTCTAACCCTCATTTCTCAATTCTCAAACCACAAAACAGAGTGATGCTTAGGTGATTGAATGAACGGCCGAAAGAGGACTTTTCAATGCCCCACAAAAGTCGTATTTGGTATAGGTGCCGTTGAAGAGACTGGTGAAGAAGCCAAAAAGCTCGGTGGAGAAAAAGCACTTATTGTAACATCACCAACCCCCGTAAGACTTGGGTTGGTGTGGAAGGTAAAAAATCTGCTAGAGAAAGAACAATTCATTGTGGAGATTTTCGATAAAGTAGAGCCGGAGCCCACTTTAGAGATGGCCAACACGATTTCCAAAGTTGTTAGAGAAAAAGAATACGACTTGATCGTGGGGATTGGTGGCGGAAGCGCCCTTGACTTGGCTAAGGTTGCGTCAATCATGGCAACCAATCACGGTGACGTAAAGGACTATCTTGGAGTCGGAAGGGTGGGCAAACCTGGACTGCCTAAAATTTTGATACCTACAACGGCTGGAACAGGGTCAGAAGTCACGCAGGGCGCCGTGCTCACGTCAAAGGAGACTTTTGAAAAAATTGGCATCATAAGCAAATATGTTTGGGCAGACGTGGCCATCGTTGATCCGCTCATGAGCATGAATATGCCACCTAGGCTTACAGCGATAACGGGTATAGACGCATTGAGCCACGCCGT
This sequence comes from Bathyarchaeia archaeon, assembly GCA_038817995.1. GTDB lineage: Archaea > Thermoproteota > Bathyarchaeia > Bathyarchaeales > Bathycorpusculaceae > DRVP01. The sequence continues at coordinate 40,101 of JAWAZC010000006.1, forward strand.
CGAAGCATACATGTCTAAAAACAAAAGTGAGATATCTGACACGTTGGCACTACAAGCAATACGGTTAATCGTCAACAACCTTCCCATAGCATTCAGCCAAGGAGACAACCTTCAAGCCAGATACAACATGGCCTTGGCAGCGTTACTAGGCGGAATAGTAGTAGACCCCATAAATGCGGGTGCATGTGCAGGACACGCTGCCGCCTACGCCTTCGCCGCGAAATATAACGTCCCACATGGGATTTCGGTTGGCATAACACTACCCTACATAATGGAGTATAATATGCCAGTTTGCCTAAAAGAGCTTAAGAACATAGCACAAGCGTTCGGAGAAAAAGTGGAAGCCTTAACCCCCTCGCAGGCAGCCGAGAAAGCTATCATAAACATTAAGAGATTAATAAGTGAAACCTTAGGATTGCCCACCCGGCTAAGGGATGTGGGTGTACCTTCAGAGGCAGTAGAAGATCTTGCCGAAAGCATGTTAAAAATCACCCGCTTGGTGACCGCGAATCCTAAAGAAATCTCTGAGAAAGAAGCAACTGAGCTTTTTTGGAAGATGTGGTAGCAGAAAATTTAACAACCCCTTAGCCTTTTTTCTTCTATGCCTTTAACATCTGCAGCAGCCTGCCATGTGACAGCAGCATTTCGTCTCTTCAAGCGAGAATGTTAAGTCTATTAGGATTTCTTCTAGCTCCTCTTCTAGTTTTAGGTTGCCTTTAGCCTTTGCTTCAACAAGAAGCCTCTTTGCTTCCACTTTTAAGGCCGGCGGATCCCCATTTCCATCTTTCAAAAAACGTTTTGCTTTGAAACTTGCAAGTTTTTCTTCCATGGTGAACTTCACCTAGCAAGGAAATAGGGCCATTCCTTTCTCTTAAGCATCGCCTCCAAAAACGACAAGGATGCTGGACGTCTAGAGAGTAATTTTGTTAAAGCCTCGGCATTGCATCCATGACTTGTTGATGTTTTCAAAGTTGAAAGGTGATAGATACCTTAATATATTAACTGCATAAAGTTATTTAATTCTCGTTAAAGTTGGAACGGAGGGAAGCTAGATTGTATGGCTATGCTGGTAGGATTCTCCACGTGGACCTAACAACTGGAAAGACACGCACAGAGCCTTTGAACGAGGATTACGCTAGAAAATATATAGGCGGTATAGGTCTTGGAATGCGTTTGTGGCTTGATTATTCGAAGGCCGGTGTTGACCCCTTCAGCCCAGACAACCCGCTTGTTCTGACAACCGGGCCTACTTCTGGCACCGTTTGGCCCACGGGTGGCAACGGTCACGCCTTTGTGTCTAAGTCTCCACAGAGCTTCGGTATAGTTGAAGCCAAGTCTCATGGAAGCTTCGGAACAGAGCTTAAGCGGGCTGGATACGACGGCGTTATCTTTCACGGGAGAGCCGAAAAGCCTGTCTACGTTTGGATCGACGATGACTCTGTCCAGATTTTAGACGCCTCGCATTTATGGGGTAAGTCGCCGGCAGAAACGGAAGACACGATCAAAGAAGAGTTGGGCGACTACTACATTCGTGTGGCTGCCATTGGACCAGCCGGCGAGAAGCTTGTGCGGATAGCTTGTATAATAAACGAGAAGTCTAGGGCTGCGGGAAGGTGTGGCCTTGGCGCTGTTATGGGTTCAAAGAATTTGAAGGCCATTGCTGTCCGCGGGACAAAAGACGTCATGGTCGCGAAACCGGATGAGTTTTTAGAGTTTGTTAAAGAGTTTCATGAGAGGATGAAGGGTCCCGCCACGAAGAAGTATAGGACTTTGGGCACTCCGGAAAACGTTTTAGTTCACAATGCCTTGCACTGTATGCCAACCCGCAACTACAATAATGCGCATTTCGAGGGAGCTGAGAAAGTTAGCGGCGAATACTTGAACGAGCGGTATGTAGCCAAAATCATTGGTTGTAGCTCATGCGCTATGAGGTGTGAACATGTCTGCGTCGTCAATGAAGGGCCATACAAGGGGGCTATGGCTAGGGTTGAATATGAGCCATTGTGGGCCATGGGACCCTACTGTGGAATTGACCGCCTTGACGCCATTATTAAGGGTTGTGAGCTTTGCAACTATTATGGCATAGACTCCATTAGCGCTGGCGTGATTGTTGGCTTTGCTATGGACTGCTTTGAAAATGGCATTCTAACGGTTAAGGACATGGACGGTATTGAAGCCCGCTTTGGCAATCACGAGGCCATGGTGAAGCTTATCGAGAAAATTGGCAAGCGGGAGGGCATCGGTGACATTTTGGCCGAGGGTGTGAGACTTGCAGCTGAAAAAATTGGGAAAGGCGCCGAGAAGCTTGCCCAGCACATTAAGGGCGTTGAGGTCACAGGCTACGACCTTCGCTGCCTAAAAACAGCGGCCTTAGGCTTTGCTGTCTCGTTCCGCGGCGCCGACCACAACAGGCATGGAGCTTACGCCTTCGACGTGAAGGGCAAGTTTAACAGGTTGAAGTACGAGAAAGGCAGGGCTAAAGCCGTTAAAGATATTGAGGATGTTTATACAATTATTGACTCGCTGATCATCTGCAAGTTCTCAAGGGGCACATATTACAAGGAATTTGAGGACTTGGCTAAGCTTTATACGCTCGTTACTGGATGGGAAACAACGCCCGAAGAGATGCGATTGAAGGGCGAACGCATAAACAATCTTGCAAGAGTCATCAACGTGCGGGAGGGTTTGAGTCGCAAAGATGACACCTTGCCATGGAAGGTTATGAATGTGCCAATTCCAGACGAAGGCCCCTCAAAGGGCGCTTATGTTAGCAAGGAGGAGCTTGATTTGATGTTGGACGACTATTACGAAGTGCGGGGTTGGACTAAGGATGGGATACCAACGCCTGAAAAGCTCAAAGCCTTAGGCATGGACGACCTAGTCCCGATCGTGGAAGAGAAAATTCGAAAAGCCTAGAGGAGGCATATGAATGGTTAAGATCCATGAAAGAAAATTTGTTTCAGCTGACCCAGACAAGTGTGTAGGTTGTCAAGTCTGCGAGTACATTTGCGCTTGGAACAAAGAGAAAGTCTTTAACCCGTTAAAGTCGCGGATACGGGTTGTTAGGCTCAACCCGCTTGTCAACATTTCCATCACTTGCCGGCTTTGCGAAGACCCGCCATGCGTGGCTGCCTGCCCAAGAGACGCCTTAACTCAGTCTGAGGAGAACGGCACGATACTTGTGGACGAAGACAAATGCAACGGCTGCGGATGGTGTATAGAAGCATGCGATTACGGAGCGATTTCACTTCACCCCGACAAGAAAGTGGTTTTCGTCTGCGACCTCTGCAAAGACAAACCCGACGGACCCCAGTGCGTTAAATGGTGTCCAGAAGAAGCCCTAGACCTCGTCACGGCGGACGTGCTAGCCCAAAAAGCCAGAATAACAGCCACAAAGAAACTCTTCCAAGAAGCATTAAAAGTAGCACCAACAACATAACCTCATTTTATCCCCATTTTATTTTACTTTTAAGAGAGAATCTCTGCAAAAGTTAGATTTTAACCATCCAGCCCAAATTTAAAAGTTGAAAAAGATAGTTAGGTTAAATTTAATCCGCCAAAGTCAACATGCCACCAACCAAACTAAGGCGATGCAACCAGAACTTTATAGAGGGTATCAACTTTGTTTGTGGCAGGTTACAATTGACCTTTAAAGTCTTCACGGAAGAATTTTAGCTAGAAAATCCACGATTCTGCAGCTTGCAGCCTCAACCTCCTCAGACAATCCTTCCCCGAAGTCCACGTTTTTAGGCTCAATCAAAAGAAGCGCAACTTTCGCCCCAACAGTCTCAGCTAGATAGTCACAGAAAACCCGCAAAGGCAACATATGAGTCGAAATGGCTGGAAAAACCCGCAAATGTTCCGACCGAACAAAACGGTATTCGCCCGGCTCCAGACCCATAACCGCTGCATCCACAATCAAAACATGGGAAGGCTTGAAATCCACAATCTGTTGAAAAAAATTCTCTGGAACAGTTTCACATTCAACAAGCAAAACATTGCCGGAAACCCTCCCCCGCAGATCCTGAATAACCTTAATGCCCACAGAATCATCCATGCGAATAGGATTTCCAACACCAGCAACTACAACCCGTTCGGCGCCCGAGAGCCACTCCCTCAACTTTTTCTCGGCAGAAGAAGCTTCTTCTACCATTAAGTAATCCCCGAGAAAAAGAAAAACGAGAGTGAGAAAGAGGCTTTATCTTTTCACCGTTCTGACGAGATTACCCTTGCTGTCGTAAATTTCCAAGGTTAATGGCATTTGCCCGAAAGCGAAGTGGGTGGCGCATCCAAGGCATGGATCATAAGCCCGGAAAGCCATTTCCACCATGTTAAGCAAGCCTTGATCAACTTTTCCGCCGTGAATCAAACCCTTAGCTGCGTTCCGCACCGACATGTTAATCGAAGGCGCATTATTCACCGTAGCCACAATCAAGTTGACATCCTTAACCAAAGCATTCTCATCCAAAACATAATGGTGAATCAAGGTGCCCCTGCACGCTTCAACAACGCCGACGCCTTCACCAGGCTTGCCCGGCTTATTCCGCACATTAGTGCTTGTGATTTCCGGGTCTTTAACAAGTTCAACAGCCCTTTCAGCAGCATACAGAAGCTCAATCAGTCTAGCCCAGTGGTAAGCCAATGTGGAATGCACTGGTTTTCCGCCCAAAGTCTTGTACATAAGCTCATACTCTTCCTGTGCAAGAGGAGTTGCCATGCCGTTCGCAGCGTTAAGCCTTCCAAGGGGGCCGACGCGGTAGGCGCCGCTTTCTGGTCCATCTATGAAGCCTTTCCAGCCAACCTTCTTTAGATATGGAAGCTTCACATAAGTCCATGGCTCCACATGCTCTGCAATGTGCTCCAAATAGTCTTTAGCCTCAAATTTTGCAAACTCTTTGCCGTAGGGGTCTACAACGCGGATTTTGCCGTCGTAAAAGTTCACCCTGTTATGTTCGTCCACCAAGCCCATGTAGTAAGTGCGCAACGTAAATGTGTCGCTTTTAATCAACTCAACGTATTTTGTATTCTCTAGGACAATGTCATGGAAAAGCTTCAAAGAAAACTTTGCAAAATTGACAGCCGAAGTAACCATTTTCTCAATTTCTTGCCTGTTCTCTTCGCTTAAAGGTTTGGACACGCCGCCAGGTAGCCCGCAAACTGGGTGGGTTGCTTTTCCACCTATCAACTCGACAATCCTTTGCCCGTAAGCCCTATGCTTAATAACCTCTTTGGCAACATTTAACCCAGCCTTTTCGATAACGCCTAGGATATTGCGTTTCTCTGGAGGTGCATCCGGCCCAACCACAAAGTCCGGCCCGCCAAGATAGTAGAAGTGCAATGTGTGGTCGTAGATGTAGTAGCCGCAATACATAAGTTCGCGGAGTTTCTTGGCGGCTGGCGGTGGCTCCACGTTGAAAGCTGCGTCTAAAGCTTTTGTTCCAGCCATGTGGTGGGCTACAGGGCAAACTCCACAAATTCGGCTGGTTAAAAGCGGCATGTCTTCAGCTTTGCGTCCAATACAGAACTTTTCAAAGCCCCGCAGTTCCGGAACTTGTAAGTAGGCGTTTTCCACTTCGCCGGCATCGTTTAGAAATATGGCTATTTTGCCGTGGCCTTCAAGCCGTGTGATAGGGTCTATTATGATTTCTTTCATTTGCGGATCACCTTCCTCCTCAAAATTGAGGCTGGCAAAGCATACATGTAGAAGGTTCCAACGGGATCCTTTATCTGGTCAATCAGCTTTTCAACCTCTTCTTCAGTGTATTTCTCCTTCTCCTCCTCCAAGCCAAGAATGGAAGCCAAAGCACTTATCATGGCTGCTCCCTGCTCAGGCGCGTTTGGGCAGGGTCCACCGCAACCAGTACAAGGCATGTCCACCTTTAAGCATCTGGCACCGCATCCGCCTCTTGTGGCAGGCCCCATGCAGATTATTCCCTGCTCCAGTAAGCATCTTTCCGGATCTGGAGCCTTCTCGTAGACGCGGTATATTCGCGATATTTTCTTGTTCTCCTTCTTTTTGGTACATTCGTCGCAGACAGACTTTAAGGGTGCTAGGACGGAGCCTTTCGGTGGAAGTTCACCTTTGGCTATGGCTTCCAAAGCAAATACTGTGCGTTCAACGGCTGGCGGGCATCCGGGCACGTAATAGTCGACTTCCACCGTCTGGTCGAGGGTTCGCACAGTGTCATAGAACTCGGGAATTTCCAGCACACCTTCCTTAACCTGCACCTTGGGCTGAGGGAAAACGCCGTTTGGATTATGAGTTGAAAATGTTTGCGCGTAAACTTTCTCAAATATTTCTTCCCTGTTGTGGAGGTTTGCCAGTCCGGGGACGCCACCAAGATGAGCACAAGCACCATACGCGACCAGAATCTTGGATTTTTGCCTTAAAAGTTTCGCCATATGCTCCTGCTCGCTGTTTCGGATTCCCCCATTAAAGAAGCACACGTCTATGTGCTTGTCTGGCATAGCTTCCACATCTTTGTATTTGATGTCCATGGCGACGGGCCAAAACACGATGTCTGCTTTGGCTACAACATCCAAAATTTTCTCGTTAATGTCCAAAACGGCAATTTCACAGCCGCCACAGCTAGCCGCCCAGTAAAAGGCGAATTTCAACTTTTGTTTTGCCATACCGCCACCTACTTGATTAGGTTTAAAAGTTCGGTCGGTTTGACTCTAAGCTCATTTATGGCTAGTTCGTCTGGCGAGAAGCCCATGGCTAATCCCAGAAGCTGCGGGTAGTGCAGGACTGGCAAATTGAATTTTTCGTTAAAGGCTCTTTCAATGCGGGGCTGGTTCAAGTCGAACATGATGTGGCAGAAGGGACAAACGGTTATAAGCGCTTGGGCGCCCACTGCCCGAACGTGTTCAAGCTTTTCTTTAGCCATTTGAAATGGGACATCCTCGTTAACGCCTATTATTGGGTTGCCGCAGCACGCCGACTCATCCATATAGTCCAAGCATTCAGCGCCAGTCAGCCTAATCAGTTGCTTAAGGGTTGTCGGGTTTTCAGGGTCGTCTCGCCCCACGTACTTACGGGGTCTTAAAATGTGGCATCCGCTGTGCTGGGCTACATGAACGCCAACCAAAGGCTTTGTAACGGCATTTTTTATTTTCTCGAAGCCAACGTCCTCTGAAAGCACGTAGATTAAATGTTTAACTTCTGTTGTGCCTTTAAACTCCATGCCGATTTCTTTGAGGTAGCTGTTGATCTTTTCCCGAAGCTTCTTGTCCTCTTTTAAGATTTTGTTTGTTTCGTTTAGGCTACAGAAGCATCCGTTGCAAAGCGTCATTATCGGCAAGCCTGCTTTTTCGGCTATGCAGAGGTTTCTCGCCGCCAGCGTCAACATTAAATCGTGGTTTATAACGTCCATCGGGTAGCCGCAGCAGTTGTATTCTGGCATTTCCACAATTTCTACGCCGAGTTTGGCGAGCACTTTTCTGGCAGATATTTCGTAGCTTGAAAGCCTATAAGGAATCACGCAGCCCGGGAACAGCAAATATTTAGGGTTGCTCATTTACTCTCCACCTTTGCAATGGTTTGAACTTTCTCAAGCAAACGTGCAGAATCAGTAACCTCGAAAATTTTCATGACTTGGCTCACGTTGGGTTTAGGCAACGGTGGCAGTCCTTGCTCAACCCGTTTCTGAAGCCGTGACTCTGGAATTTCGTAGACGAAACCACTCTTCATTAAGTTGGTAGCTAACTCCTTGTAAACTAGCGGTAAAATGTTCTTTTCTGCAACTGCCATATTGCGTAAAACACGGACAATACCTGCTATTTCAACGCCCTGAGGACAGTGGTCAACGCATGTGAAGCATGAAGAGCAAAGCCACAAAGCCTTGTCCAATAGAAGTCTGTCCTTCAAGCCTAACTGAACCATGCGGGCTATGCGGCGTGGACGGTAGAATTCGCTGAACCTAGCAATTGGGCAGTCGGCTGTGCATGTACCACACTGGAAACACGCCATTATCTTTTCTGC